>NZ_JBXATB010000001.1:363235-901295 GCF_058809925.1 Rhodoglobus sp. GW821-FHT12B09
GCGGCGCCCCCCGGGGCCCAAAACCTCCGCATGGGCCGAGGGCTAGTGCCCGGCGCTAGTGCCCGGGGCTAGTGGCGCGCTAGTGCCCCGCGCGGTCCCGCTGGGGGACTCGGAGGCCGCTCGCCTGGAGGCGCTGCACGAACTCGCGGACGCCGACCGGGTGCGCGCCGAGTTGGACGAGCTCCTGCCACTTGTGGGCGGGAACGTCGTAGTGGTCGAGGTCGAAGCCCCGGCGGGGGATGCCCGCCCGCGCCGCGAAGGCGTGCAGCTCCTCGAGCGACTCGTCGCTGACGATGTGGGCCCAGACCGTGTTGTGCGCAGGCCAGATGGGCTGGTCGATCAACACCGTCATGCCCCGATTGTAGGCTGGCGGGATGGCACTGACCGTGAAGCAGCTCGTGAACCGGCACGGGGCATTCGTCGCCGCGATGACGGCGCTGCTCGTGGGCGCCGCGCTGATCGTGATCCAGCTCTTGCAGTTCCTCATCGGGGTGATCGCGACGTTCGGCAATGCTGGCGGGTTCCCGATCCTCCAGGTGCTGCTGCTCGCGGTCCCGTTCGCGGTCGGCTTCTTCGTGAGCTTGTGGATCATCGCCCCGATTGCCGAGGAGCTGCGCCTCCCGCACGTCGTCACCCGGGCCATCCTCGCCGCCGGCGTCGCCTCGACCGTCGTGTTCGTCGTGTTCGCCGTCGTGAACGTGGTCGGCGCGGTGAGCTTCGACGGCTACCTGTTCGGGCAGTCGTTCCCGACGGTGCGGTTCGACAGCATTCCGAACGCCCTCGGCAGAGCGCTTGTCACGGCCGCGGCGACCTTCGTGTCGAGCCTCCCGCTCGGCGTACTTGCCGGCGTGCTGCTGTGGATCTGGCGCAAGGACCACCCGCCGCGGCATCCCCTCTCCGGACTCATCGACGAGGTTTGACCGGGGCCTCGCGACCCCGTATGCTTGACCCTTGGTGTCTGCTGGGCCAAGCCCGCATGTCGAACACCGTCAGCTTTCAAAAAGAGGGAAACCAAATGGTTTACGCAATTGTGCGCGCCGGTGGGCGTCAGGAGAAGGTCGAGGTCGGCTCGATCGTCGTTCTCGACCGCATCGCGGCCGACGCCAAGGGCAACGTGGAGCTCGCTCCCGTGCTGCACGTCGATGGTGACAAGATCACCCACGCGGCCAAGGACCTCGCCAAGATCAAGGTCATCGCGGAGGTGCTCGGCGACGAGCGCGGCCCGAAGATCGTGATCCAGAAGTTCAAGAACAAGACCGGATACAAGAAGCGCCAGGGCCACCGCCAGGAGCTCACCCGTATCAAGATCACCAGCATCGCGTAAGGGAGTCGACAGATGGCACACAAAAAGGGCGCAAGCTCCACCCGTAACGGTCGCGACTCCAACGCGCAGTACCTCGGCGTCAAGCGCTTCGGTGGCCAGGTCGTCAAGTCGGGCGAGATCCTCGTCCGCCAGCGCGGCACGCACTTCCACCCGGGCGCCAACGTCGGCCGCGGTGGCGACGACACGCTGTTCGCCCTCGCGGCGGGCGCTGTCGAGTTCGGTGCGAAGGGCGGCCGTAAGGTCGTCAACATCGTTACCGCAGACTAGTTTTCCAGCAGTACCGCGACGGCGAGCTTCGGCTCGCCTTCGCTGTTTAACTGACACGCACAGCAGACAAGAACGGAGAGTGCCATGGCGTCATTCGTCGACCGGGTAACCCTCCACCTCCTCGCGGGGCACGGCGGCAACGGCTGCGTGTCTGTGAAGCGCGAGAAGTTCAAGCCGCTCGCCGGCCCCGACGGCGGCAACGGCGGCGACGGCGGCGACATCGTGCTCGTGAGCGACCCGCAGGTCACCACGCTGCTCGGCTTCCACCGCGCGCCGCACCGCAAGTCTGAGCACGGCCAGCCCGGCCAGGGCGACCACAAGAGCGGTACGTCTGGCGAGGAGATGCTGCTCGCGGTGCCCGTGGGCACGGTCGTGAAGGATGCCGACGGCAACGAGCTCCTCGACATGGCCGAGCCCGGCATGCGCATCGTCGTCGGCCCCGGCGGCCAGGGCGGCCTGGGGAACGCGGCGCTGGCCACGACCAAGCGCAAGGCCCCCGGCTTCGCGCTGCTCGGCACTCCCGGCTTCGAGGGCGACATCAAGCTCGAGCTCAAGACCGTCGCCGACGTCGCCCTCGTGGGCTACCCGTCGGCGGGCAAGTCGAGCCTCGTCGCCGCGATGAGCGCCGCCAAGCCGAAGATCGCCGACTACCCGTTCACCACGCTTCATCCGAACCTCGGCGTCGTCGAGTCGGGGGAGACCCGCTACACGATCGCCGACGTCCCCGGCCTCATCGAGGGCGCGAGCGAGGGCAAGGGCCTCGGCCTGGAGTTCCTCCGCCACGTGGAGCGCTGCACGGCCCTCCTGCACGTGCTCGACTGCGCGACGCTCGAGCCCGGCCGCGACCCGATCAGCGACCTCGACATCATCCTCGGCGAGCTCGCCGCCTACCCTGTCCCGGAGGGCCAGCTCCCGCTCCTCGAGCGCCAGCAGCTCATCGCTCTGAACAAGATCGACGTGCCCGAGGCGCAGGAGCTCGCCGACCTGGTGCGCCCCGAGCTCGAGGCGCGCGGCTACCGCGTGTTCGAGATCTCCGCGGTGTCGCGCAAGGGGCTGCGCGAGCTCTCCTTCGCCCTCGCCGACCTCGTGCAGGCTGATCGGGAGCAGAAGGCCATCGATGCGCCCAAGGCGCGCATCGTCATCCGGCCCCGCGCTGTCAACGAGAAGGAGTTCGAGATCGTCGTGACCGGCGGCTCGTTCGGCAACCTCTACACCGTGGTCGGCGCCAAGCCGGTGCGCTGGGTGCAGCAGACCGACTTCAACAACGACGAGGCCGTCGGCTTCCTGGCCGACCGGCTGGCGAAGCTCGGCGTCGAGGATGAGCTGTTCAAGTCCGGCGCCGTGCCGGGTGCCACCGTGTCCATCGACGGCCGCGAGTTCGGCTGGGAGCCGACGCTCTCCTCCGCCGCCGAGCTCATCACGAGCCCGCGCGGCACGGACGCGCGACTCGACGACAACCAGCGCGACACGAACCGCAAGCGCCGCCTGAGCTACCTCGAGCGCATGGATGCGAAGGCCGCGGCCCGCGCCGAGCTCGAGGCCGAGCGCCGCGCCGGCATCTGGACCGACGACGAGGGCTTCGCTGTCGAGAAGCGCGACGACGAGGACGACGAGGGCTGACCCGCGCGGCTGGCAGAATGGGTGTCACCATGAGCACGCACGCACCCGCCGGCACGAAGCCGCTTCTCGTCGTGAAGCTCGGGTCGAGCTCTGTGACGAAGGACTCCGGGCCCGACACGTCCATCCTCTCTGACGCCCTCGACCAGGCCATCGACGCGATGGCGAGCGGCTGGCAGGTGATCCTCGTCTCGTCGGGCGCCCAGTCGGTGGGCCGCGCCGTGCTCGAGGACGGCGTCCGCGCCATCTCGCCCAAGCTCGCGGCGGCCTTCGGGCAGCCGATCCTCATGGAGTTCTACCGCGCGGAGAGTGCGCGCCGCGGGGCGCAGGTGTGCCAGGTGCTCATCGGCGAGTCCGACCTCCGCTCGTCCGCGCGCATGACGGCGATCGCCGCGGTACTGCACGACTCGCTCGCGGCGGGCATCATCCCGATCGTCAACGGCAACGACCCCACCGACGACGGCAAGACGAACAACGACCTCGTGGCCGCGGGGATCGCGCTCATGACGCAGGCCACCCACCTCCTGCTCCTCACGGACGTGGACGGCGTCTACGAGGGCACCCCGGGAGACGGCGCGCCCCTCGCGGAACTGCACGTCGACGGCATCCACGCCATCAAGTCGCACGCGTCCGGCTCGGGCACGGGCGGCATCAAGTCCAAGCTGCGCGCCGCCGAGAACGCCGCGCGCAACGGCATCGAGACCCGCATCGGCAGTGCCCGCGACCACCGCGCCATCGCCGGGCTCGTCTCGGGGCAGAGCGTCGGCACCCTCATCCGTGCGGCGGAGACGCAGGCCACCGGCTCCCGCAAGTGGATCTCGGGCGGCGCGATCGCCCGCGGCGAGCTCTCCATCAACGTCGAGGCGGAGACCAGCATCGCGAAGGGCTCGAGCCTCTTCGCCTCCGGCATCAAGCGGGTCAAGGGCACCTTCGTCGCGGGCGACGTCGTCGAGCTCGTGAGCCCCCGCGGAAAGCTGCTCGGGCGGGGGACCGTCCGGCTCTCGAGCGACCTCCTCACCCTCATCCGGGCGCTCAAAGTCGATGACATCGCGCGGGTGCTCGTACAGATCATCCGGTTCGGCGCCGGGGTCGACGAGACCGGCGACGAGGATGCCCGGCTCAAGGCCGCGCTCGACCAGTTCGGCGCCCTCGGGCGCGAAGCCCGCCGCCGCCTGCTCATCGAGGTCACCGGACTGTTCCCCGAGGACACCGCCGCCGCCCTCGCCGGCACCCGCAGCATCGAGCCCGCCCACCTGGTCGAGCACTACGCCACCCTCGTGGCGAGCCTCGCGGTCATCCACAACAGCTACCTCGTCGAGTTCCCGGCCGAGGCCGCGCACGGCGAGCTGGTGCGCTAGCTCGTAAACTCGTCCCATGGCCGACACCCTCCTCGACGCGCCCTCGTTCACGCAGAAGCTCACCGCCTCCCGCGAGGCCTCGCGAGTGCTCGCGACGATCACCACCAAGCAAAAGAACGCCGCCCTCGAGGCGATCGCCGACTCCGTGCTGCGCAACGAGAGCCGCATCCTGCCGGCGAACCAGCTCGACCTCGCGAACGGCCGCGAGAACGGAATGTCCGAGGGGCTCCAGGACCGCCTGCGGCTCGACGAGAAGCGCCTCGTCGCCCTGTCCAAGGCCGTGCTCGAGATCGTCGCGCTGCCCGACCCGGTCGGGGACGTCGTGCGCGGCTCGACCCTGGAGAACGGGCTGCAGCTCACCCAGGTGCGGGTGCCGTTCGGCGTCGTCGGCGCCATCTACGAGGCCCGCCCGAACGTCACCATCGACATTGCGGCCCTCGCGCTCAAGAGCGGCAACGCGGTGGTGCTGCGCGGCGGCTCTGCGGCGGAGAACACGAACCGCGTGCTCGTCGAGGTCATCCAGTCCGCACTGGTCGAGACCGGGCTGCCCGCGGAAGCGGTGCAGACCATCGACGAGTTCGGCCGCGACGGCGCGAAGCAGCTCATGCAGGCGCGCGGCTTCGTCGACGTGCTGATCCCGCGCGGGAGTGCCCAGCTGATCAACTCGGTGGTCGCGGAGTCGACCGTGCCCGTGATCGAGACCGGGGCCGGTGTGGTCCACGTCTACCTGGACGAGACCGCCGACGAGACGATGGCCGTCGAGATCGTGCACAACTCGAAGGTCCAGCGGCCGAGTGTGTGCAACGCCCTTGAGACCCTGCTCGTGCACGCGGCATCCGCCCCCCGCCTGCTCCCGCCCGTGCTGGCGCGGCTGCGCGAGTCGGGTGTGGTGGTGCACGGGGATGCCGCCACTCTCGCGCTCTTCGCCGACGCCGTGCCCGCGACCGAGGAGGACTGGGCCGCCGAGTACATGTCGCTGGATATCGCCGTGCGCGTGGTCGACGACCTCGACGCCGCCCTCGATCACATCCGCACCTACTCCACGCACCACACCGAGTCGATCCTCACGAACGACCTCGCGAAGGCGGAGCGGTTCCTCGCGGAGGTCGACTCCGCCGTCGTCATGGTCAACGCCTCGACGCGGTTCACCGACGGCGGCGAGTTCGGCTTCGGCGCCGAGGTGGGCATCTCCACCCAGAAGCTCCACGCGCGCGGGCCGATGGGCCTGCCCGAGCTCACGAGCACGAAGTGGGTCGTGCGCGGAGCCGGCCACGCGCGCGGTTAGAATCGTCTAGAACCCCGAACGGAGAACCGATGTCGCTGCTGGTCACCCTCGTCACCGAGACCGAAGAGCTCGCGCCGCTCATCATGCCGCCGCTCGCGTTCGCGGGCATCGCGGTCGCCGTCTTCCTGCTCCTCGGCTTCGTCACCTGGAGTTTCCGCGACGTGGCGAACCGCCACAGCAACAAGACCGCGAAGAGCGGCGACGCCCACCACGGTGCTGGCCACTAGGGTCTCCCGCTGACAATGGCCGACGATGCACAGCGACGTGCGCGCATCGGCGTCATGGGCGGCACGTTCGACCCGATCCACAACGGCCACCTCGTGGCCGCGAGCGAGGTCCAGCAGAAGTTCGACCTCGACGAGGTGATCTTCGCTCCCACGGGCGAGCCGTGGATGAAGAAGACGGTCACCGAGGGTGAGCACCGCTACCTCATGACGGTCATCGCGACGGCGGCGAATCCGCGCTTCACAGTGAGCCGGGTCGACATCGACCGGGCGGGCCCGACGTACACGATCGACACCCTCCGCGACATCCGGAAGGCCCGGCCCGACGCGGATCTCTTCTTCATCACCGGGGCCGACGCGGTGGCCCAGATCCTCGAGTGGAAGGACGTCGAGGAGGTCTGGTCGCTTGCGCATTTCGTGGCCGTGTCACGTCCCGGACACCCGCTCACTATTAGCGGTTTACCGGAGCAGGGCGTAAGCTCGCTAGAAGTGCCGGCGCTGGCGATCTCATCAACAGATTGCAGGAGCAGGGTCAGTCGGGGGTTCCCCGTCTGGTACTTGGTTCCCGATGGTGTAGTCCAATACATCGCCAAGCACCACTTGTATCGGAGTATGTCATGACCACTTTCCACGACCCGCAGCCGCAATCGCGGCGTGCGGTGCGTCAGAGTGAGCGTGAAGACGGCTCTGAGGCACAGGGCCAGAGCCCGGCATCCCAGTTCACGGCCCCCGCGGGCGATATGTGGGATACCACGTCCCGTCGCGCGGCCCAGCTTCCGCCCGTGTCCTCCCTCTCCGAGGAGGCCACCCCGGGCCGTCGCTCCGCCACCCCGCCGAGCGCCCTCCCCGAGCCCCTCCACTACTCGACGCAGACGAAGTCGGCAGCCCCGGCCAACGACGGCCCCACGTTCCGCTCGCGCGGCACGTCGGCTCCGCAGCCCGTCCCCTTCGACACCTCCGCGCCGCAGCCCGCCTACCGCGTGCGCGACTTCAGCCCCGAGGCCCGCAATTCTCCGGCCGACTCCCGGTGGGGCGAGCCGAACCCGGCACCGACCGTGCCCGTGACGCCCGCGAGCGACCTCGACTACCACACTGAGGCCCGCTTCCGCGCGGCAGCCGCTGCGGCACCCTCTGCCCCGATCTCCGAGGTTCCCGCCTCCGTCGCACCCATCAACAAGATGTGGGCTGCGCCCGCACCCGCCGCGGCGCCCGAGCCCGAGCCTGCGGCATCCGGTGCCTCTGACTTCCCGATCGAGCAGACCCTCACCCGCCGCGAGCTGCGCGCGATGCAGCAGGCCGAGGGGTCGGCCGCACTGCAGTCGCAGCAGCCCGCCGCGCCAGCAGCGCAGGCTGCCGCGCCGGCGCCCGTCACGCAGCAGCCCGCGCCGTCGCCCGTATTCCAGACCCAGCAGCCGGCCGCGCCGGTGCAGCAGCCGGGCTACCAGGCCCAGCAGCCCGCGGTATTCCCGCTCGTCGAGCCCCGCGTGGGCCCGCCGCCCGCCATGCCCCCGGCCGCAGCGGCGCCCGTGTCGGCACCCCCCGCCCTCCCGCCCGTGAGCCAGGCTCCCGCGGCATCCGCGCCGGCCTTCGTGCCCGCGGCACCCACCGCTGCGCCGGTCTCCGCGTCGCCCTTCGACTCGCTCTTCACCGCGCCCGCCGCCCCCGCGCAGCCCGCGCCGGTGGCGGAGGTACCTGCCGAGATCATCCCGGCACCCGTCGACGAGCCCTCGCCGTGGACGCCGCCCACCGGCCACTGGTCCACCCAGCTCACCGCCGAGGACGACGACGACGTCGAGACCACGATCAGCCGCCGCATCGGCAGCGGCTCGACCGCGACGAGCGCACTCGTGCTGCCGTCGATCCCGAACGGCACCGACATCCGCGGCCCGCTCACGAGCACCGGCGAGATCATGCTCACCGGCTCGATCGACCTCCCGCGCAATCTCGCCGCGACCGGTCAGTCCGACCGCTTCGACCGCGGCGCGATCGACGAGCTCTTCGATCTCAGCGACGCTGAAGTGATCTCGACCGACTCGTCTCCCGTCCGCGCCATCCGCGCCGTAAGCACCCACACTTCCGGCCACGGCGTCACCCACACCCAGAAGCCCAAGGGCACGCGCGCTCTCACGGCGCTGCTGATCGCGGCATCCTCGATGGCTGTCGTCGTCGCAGGCCTGCTCGTCGCAGCGTTCGCGTTCAACGTGTTCTGATCCGCTTGAACTCCCTCCACATCCCACTAAGGACCCTGTGACTGCATCCTCGCGCGCGCGCGAACTCCTTCAGGTTGCCGCTCTGGCAGCCGACTCCAAGCAGGGCGAGGATCTGGTGGCGCTCGACGTCTCCGGCCCCCTGCCCCTCACCGACATCTTCTTCCTCGCCACCGGGCGCAACGAGCGCAACGTGCAGGCGATCGCGGGCGAGATCGAGGACAAGATGCTCGAGGCCGGTGCCAAGGCGCTGCGCCGCGAGGGCCGTGCCGAGGGCCGGTGGATCCTGCTCGACTTCGGTGACATCGTCGCGCACGTCTTCCACGAGGAGGACCGCATGTACTACTCGCTCGAGCGCCTCTGGAAAGACTGCCCGGCGATCCCGCTCGAGCTCCCGGTCGCCAAGGCCGCCGAGTAGCGGCTCGGTCCACCACCGCCCGTCCGCGGGCGCGCCCTGCCGTGCCCGCCCGTTGCGCGGGGCCGTTGAGGCTGGAGCCTGATGCCGGAGCTCCTAGCGCCCCCGCATCAACCAGGGCCTCAGCGCCCGGGTGATGAACGGCAGCGCCAGGTACGTCATGATCGGCGACACGATCGTGACGAGCAGCAGCACGCGCAGCGGCAGCAGCCAGTCGTGGGTGAATGGCGCGATCGCCCAGTTGGTCGCGAGACTGAGCGGGTAGAACACCAGGAAGATCGCGATCATCTGCTTCCAGCGAGGCGGTCCGGATGTCGCGGGCGTGATGACCTCGACAGCGGCGGGCGCATCGAACCAGCCCTCGATGCCGGTGCGGCGCTCCTCGGGGGAGTGCTCGACCATGCCGAGGGCGGAGGCCACCCACCAGGCGCGCTCGGGGGAGTTCTGCCAGAGCTCGAGCGACGCGGCATCCGCGAACCTGAAGAGCATGTGCCATTCGGGGCTCTCTGGGTCCGGGCGGACCCACCCGGAGCCGAGGTAGCCGGGCGAGGCGCTCAGCAGGTCCTGGCCGGCGCGGGCCCACGCGGCAACCTCTTTGGCACGCTCCGGATCGACGATGCGGGTGATCGAGACGGTGATGGGTTGTTCGGCCATGGGATACATTCTCGACCGGTTAGGTGCTGGCGCGATCTGTAGTAATCTTGTGGAGTTGCTTTCCGCAAGGGAAGTGATGGGTCCATGGCGCAGCCCGGTAGCGCACCTGCATGGCATGCAGGGGGTCAGGGGTTCGAATCCCCTTGGATCCACAAAAAACGAAAGAGCGCCACCCCACAGGGTGGCGCTCTTTCAACGTTGTGGCGCCTAGGGCCGTCCGAACACCGGCTCTGCCGGCGCGGGCACGTAGCGGCCGCCCTCGACGATCGCCCGGATGCGCTCCACGGGGAACTTCGGCACGCGGTTCTCGTCGGTGAGGCCGTTGGTCTCCTGAGCGGTGTCGGTGAGCTGCGTGTAGCACCAGCCCGCGAGGCCCTCGCACTCGCGCACGGCGGCGAAGAGGCCGGTCAGGTGCTCCTCGAAGTGGTCGTGCGACTCGACGAGCCGGTAGCCCCACGCCTCGCTTCCCGGCGGCTCGATGCTGACGCCGCCGAACTCGCTCAGTATCACGGGCTTGGCCGCGGTGTGCGCGCTCTCCTCCGGCGAGCCGACGAGCATCCGGCGGCCGCTCGGCGCGATGAGCTCGATGCTGCGCCGGAGCGCCTCGGGGGTGCCGTAGGAGGCGAGCAGCCGCGCGGAGTCGTTCTCGTAGTCGTGGACAGTCAGGAGGTCGGAGCGGGTGTGCTCCCAGCCGTCGTTGGAGATGACGAGACGGGTGTCGTCGAGGCTCTTGGTGAGGTGGTAGAGGGCGCGAACGAGGTCGCGCTGCCGGGCATCCGTCGCAAGATTCTGCACGCCCCAGCTCTCGTTGAAGGGCACCCACGCGACGATGCTGGGGTGCGAGCTGTCACGGCGCACGACCTCGGTCCACTCGGCGACGATGCGCCCGGATGCCGTGCTCGAGAACTCGTAGGCGCTCGGCATCTCCACCCAGACCAGCAGGCCGAGGCGGTCGGCCCAGTAGAGGAACCGCGGGTCCTCGATCTTCTGGTGCACCCGCACGGTGGTGAACCCGAGGCTCTTGATGAGCTCGACCTCGGCGCGCAGCGCATCGGCGCCGGGTGCGGCGAGATGCGATTGCGCCCAGTAGCCCTGCGAGAGCACGCCGCGCACCTCGTAGGGGCGCTCGTTGAGCAGGAACCGGCCGCCGCCCTCGCCAACCTCACGGAACCCGAGGTAGGAGCGCACCACGTCCGGCTCGAGGCCCGGTGCCTCGAGGTCGAGCTGGGCGTCGACGAGGGTGGGGCTCTCCGGCGACCACAGGTAGTCGCCGATGGCCTGGCCGTTGCGCAGGGCGGGGAGCGTCAAGACGGTGGTGGAGTCCGTGGTCGTCAGGGCCGTCGTCTGGTCCGCCAGGACGTCAGAGCCGGCGCGCAGGATGACGCGCAGCCGGGTCCCGGGGCGGGGAGGTCCGGCCAGCTCTACGGAGAGGGTCGCCGTCGCATCCGCGATGCTGGTCGCCCAGGCGAGCCGCCGCACGTGCTGCTGCGGCACCGACTCGAGCCAGACCGGCTGCCAGATGCCGCTCGTCCTGTCGTACCAGACGACGTGCCGATCTTCCGCCCAGTCCTGCTTGCCGCGGGGCTGCGCGAGGTCATGCGGGTCGTCCTCGACGCGGACCACGATGTCGAAGCCGCCGTCGGCCGCGGGGACCTCTGCCGAGAACGGCGTGTGACCGCCCTCGTGGTGGGCGACCAGCCGCCCGCCGGCCCAGACGTCCGCGCGGTAGTCGACCGCGCCGAAGTGCAGGAGAAGGCGCCGCCCGGGGGCGTAGCCGGCGGCCGCGATCTCGGCCGCGGTCACCGTGCGGCGGTACCAGAGCACGCGGTGGAACCCGGTGTCGCCGATGCCGGAGGCGGGGGACTCGGGCGGGAACGGCACGGTGATGGTGCGCCCGAAGGGCTCCGCCGTGGTCGCCCAGCCGAGGGCGAGCCCCTCGTCCGCGTCGTCGAACTCGAACTGCCAGGCGCCGTCGAGGCCCGTCCACCCGGGCCGCACCAGTTGCGGGCGAGGGTACGACCCGTCCGGATCGGTCGACGGTGTGCCAGGTGTTTCACGCATGGGAGAACCATATGGGAAGCATCCAGCGCTGTAAAGCTCTAGGTCGTGGCGCGCGCCTCGATGGAGTGCGGCACGATCTCGTGGCGGCCGACGCCGTCGTAGCCCTGCATGCGGTCCTCGAGGAGCGCGAAGGCGCGGGCGGCGAGGGCGCGCTTGTCCGGCGAGACGGAGGAGAGCGCGGGGGTGCTGTAGCGGGCGACCGCCGTGTCATCCCAGCCCAGTACCGACACGTCCTCGGGAACGCGCACCCCGGCCCGGCCGAGCGCCCTCAGGGCGGCCATGGCGAACAGGTCGTCGCGGCAGAGCACGGCGTCGAAGGCGACTCCGGATTCCACGGCGGCGGTGAGAGCCCGCACGCCGTCCTCGATCGAGAAGCCCTCGCTCTGCAGCACGAGCCGGGGGTCGAGCTCGACGCCGGCCGCGAGAAGGGCCTCCTGGTAGCCGAGGAGGCGCAGGTGCGTGGACTCGGTGATATCACCGCGGACCGTCGCGAGGAAGGCGATCCTGGAGCGCCCGCCGCGGAGCAGCATCTCCACCCCGTCGCGGGCCGCGCGGGTGTTGTCGATCATGACATGGTCGGTATTCACCGGTCGTGCGGCCTCGCCGAGCAGCACCAGCGGGGTTCCGGGGCGCAGCCGCGCGATCTCGAGAGTGTCGATGCGGGCGGGGTGGAAGATCACGCCGTCGACCAGTCCCTCCTCGCGGTCGCGGATCACCGCGCGCTCGGCCTCGACGTCGTTGAGCGTCTGCTCGACGAGGATGCGGTAGCCGTGGCGTCCCGCCTCCTCGCCGATGTAGCGCGCCATCTCGGCGAAGTAGAACTGGTCGATCTCGGGGATCGCGAGCGCGATCATGCCCGTCTTGCCGGTCGCAAGCCTCCGGGCCGTCAGGTTGGGGCGGTAGCCGAGCTCGTCGATCGCCGACTGCACCTTGCTGCGCATCGCGGGCGACACGTGCTCGTAGTCGTGGACGACGTTCGAGACCGTCTTCATCGACACGCCGGCCAGGTCCGCCACGTCCTGAAGGCGAACGCGTCCGGCGGACCTATCCGTTGTCATGGCCACATCCTAAGGTGCCCGCCACGCGCAACTCGGTATTCGTTGACATTTACAGCGCTATAGATTAGCGTCCCACTCAACTGAGCTACCCCCGACGGTCGACGACGACCGCACCCCCGCGCGATGATGCCGCCGGGACCGGGGATGCTCCTGGCACCAGGAGAGAGACATGAAGAAACGCAGCGCCGCGGTAGCCGTCTTCGCGGCTGCCGCACTCGTGCTGAGCGGATGCAGCGCCGCCCAGACGGAGTCCGGTGAGCACACGATCACGTTCATGGGCTGGGGGTCCGACACCGAGATCGCCGTCTTCAACGACATGATCGCGCAGTACGAGGACAAGTACCCGAACGTGAAGGTCGACTACATCACGGTCCCGGCTGCCGACTTCCAGACGAAGTTGCAGACCATGATCGCGAGCAACAAGACCCCGGACGTGTTCTACCTCGCGCCCGAGAATGTCATGCCCTTCGCGAGCAGCGGCATCATCGCCGACCTGACCGACTACGTCGACAACAACGACCTCTTCGATCCGGCGAACGTGTGGCAGAAGGCCATCGACATGTACCGCTACGACGGCACGACGCCGGGCAAGGGCGCGGTCTACGGCCTGCCCAAGGACATCGGCCCGTTCGCGCTCGCCTACAACAAGGACCTCTTCGACGCGGCCGGCGTGACCGCCCCCGACCCCGAGAGCCCGTGGACCTGGGACGAGTTCGTTGCCGCAGCCAAGAAGCTCACCTCCGGCACCGGCGACGACAAGGTGTACGGCTCCGCCCCGTACTCCCTTGAGTCGGCGGTCTGGTCCAACGGCGCCGACTGGCTCAACGCAGACCACACCAAGGTGACGGTCACCGACCCGAAGTTCACCGAGGCGCTCCAGTGGGTTGCCGACCTGAGCCTCAAGGAGGGCGTGGTGCCGACGAGCGAGGAGGAGAGCTCGCTGCCGAGCTTCCAGCGCTTCATGGACGGCAAGGTCGCCATGATGGGCGTGGGCCCGTGGAATCAGGGCGGCTTCTGGGCCGACGCCAAGTTCAACTGGGACCTCATGCCCTGGCCGGTCAGCCCCGCCACGGGCGAGCGCGCCGTCTGGTACGGCGGCATCGGCTTCGGTGTTGCGAACTCCAGCAAGGACAAGGAGGACGCGTCGAACCTCGCCGCCTTCCTCGCCTTCAACGAGGACGCGCAGCGCACCAACATGGAGCAGGGCCAGGCGGTGCCGAACCTCATCGACATGGCGAAGAACGAGTACCTGACGTCGGACAAGGCCCCGGCGAACAAGGAGGAGTTCATCCGCATCATCGAGGACTACGGCCGCCGCGCGACCCAGACCTACACCTACAACAGCGAGTGGTTCGGGCTCTTCAACTCCAACCTCGCGAGCGTGTGGACCGGTGAGCAGACCGCCGAGGAGTACGCGGCCTCGGTGCAGGACGAGATGCAGCAGATGCTCGACGAGGGCATCGCCGAGCAGACAAAGTAGTCCGAGATCGACAACTCGGGGCGCGTGGCCGCATCAGCCACGCGCCCCGTTCTTTCAGGAGGAACTCGCCAATGACGACGATGACAACCAGGCGGACGCAGAACCTGCGCCGGCGCGAGCGCATCTGGGGCGTGCTGTTCGTCACGCCGATCGGGCTTCAGGTGCTCCTGTTCTGCATAGTGCCCATCGGCATCGCGATCGTCGCCGGCTTCACCAACTGGAACGTCATCAAGGGCACCTACGACTTCATCGGCCTGGACAACTTCTTCGAGTTCCTGACGGACAAGTACTTCTGGATCTCCGCGGGCAACACGGTGTTCATGCTGATACCCATCCCGTTCTACCTGTTCTTCGGCATCCTGTTCGCGCTCGGCAGCCACCGCGGCACTCCGGGCAGCACGGTGTTCCGCATCCTCTTCTTCCTGCCGTACATCTCCTCGATCGTCGCCCTCGTGGTGATGTGGAAGTGGCTGTTCAACTACCAGTACGGCCTCGTCAACCAGCTGCTGGCGGGCGTCGGGATCCAGGGCCCCGACTGGCTCGGGGATCCGGCCTGGATCAAGACCACCATCGTGATCATGATCGTCTGGAAGATGATCGGGATCACGTCGATCTACGTGCTCGCGGCGCTCAAGAACATCCCCGAGGTCTACTACGAGGCGGCGCGGCTCGACGGCGCGTCGCCGTTCCGGATGTTCTTCCAGATCACCCTGCCCATGCTGTCCCCGGCGATCTTCTTCCTCACGATCGTCGGGATCATCGGCTCGCTGCAGACGTTCGTCGAGGTGCAGCTCTTCACCTCCGACGGCGGGCGCAACTACAGCGCGGCGACGATCACGTACTACATCTGGCAGAAGGCGTTCGTCTCCAACGAGCTGGGCCTCGCCTTCGCCACCGCGTTCTTCTTCGCCCTCGCGATCCTCGGGCTGACCCTGATCCAGTTCCGCCTCTCGCGGCGCTGGGTCTACGAGGGGGAGTGACCGTGGCGCGCACGAACACCGCCGCCCGTCGCACGGGCACCGCCGTCTCCTTCCTCCTGATGCTGGCCGGCGGCGTCAGCATGGTCCTGCCGTTCCTCTGGATGCTCTCCACCTCGCTCAAGCAGTCGAACCTCGTGTTCGGGCCGCCGCAGTGGATCCCCGACCCGGTCGACTGGGCGAACTACGCCGAGATCTGGGATGCCGCGCCGCTCGCCACCGGACTGCTCAACAGCGCCATCGTCACAGTGCTCGTGGTGGTGGTCGGCACCTTCTCGTCGACGATGGCCGCGTTCGCCTTCGCCAAGCTCGACTTCCCCCACAAGCGCGCGCTCTTCGTCGCGCTGCTGGCGACGATCATGATCCCGCTGGTCGTGCTGATCCTTCCCCAGTTCCTTGTCTACGCCCAGATCGGCTGGCTCGACACCCTGCTCCCGCTGATCGTGCCCGGCCTGCTGGGCAACGTGACGATGATCTTCTTCCTGCGGCAGTACATGCTCGGCATCGCCACCGAGCTCATGGAGGCGGCCAAGATCGACGGCGCCGGGTTCTTCCGCATCTACTGGAGCATCTTCCTGCCGCTGTGCAAGCCGGCGATCGCCGCGAACGTGATCATCGTGTTCATGGCCACCTGGAACGACTACCTCGGCCCGCTCATCTTCACGAGTTCGCCCGAGAACTCGACGGTCCAGCTCGTGATCGCCTCGCTCAACTCCTACTACGCCGAGCAGACCGACTTCCCGCTCATCATGGCCGCGTCGATCGTCGCCGTCCTGCCGGTCGTCGTGCTGTTCACCATCGCCCAGAAGTACTTCGTGGAGTCCTTCGCGTTCACCGGGATCAAGGGATGACCGACTACCGCAACCCCATCCAGCGGGCAGGCGACTTCGCCGACCCCTTCGTCCTCCGCTACGACGGCGTCTACTATCTGTACTGCACCAATCCCGACGTCAGGTGCTGGAGCTCGCGCGATCTGGTGGAGTGGCA
Organism: Rhodoglobus sp. GW821-FHT12B09; assembly: GCF_058809925.1. Lineage (NCBI taxonomy): Bacteria > Bacillati > Actinomycetota > Actinomycetes > Micrococcales > Microbacteriaceae > Rhodoglobus > Rhodoglobus sp. GW821-FHT12B09. The sequence continues at coordinate 379,150 of NZ_JBXATB010000001.1, forward strand.
GCTCGAGGGGCCGTCGATCGAGGAGGGCGCGTTCCCCGGGCTCGTTCCGTTCGCGCCGGAGGTGGTCTACTCCAACGGGTCGTTCTACATGTACACCTCGCCCTCGGGGCACGGGCACTTCGTGCTCAGGTCGGACTCGCCCACCGGCCCGTTCCGAGTGGTCTCGGAGAACGTCGGGCACGCCATCGACGGCAACGTGCTCATCGACGACGACGGCCGGTGGTACTTCTACTGGGCGGGCGATGAGGGCATCTGGGGCTGTGAGATGCCGTCGCCGACGGAGTTCGGCGAGCCCGTGCTCACGGGCATCCACATGAACGGCTGGACCGAGGGCCCGTTCGTCGGCAAGCGCGACGGCGCCTACTGGATGACGCTGACCGGCAACCACTACCTCAGCGCCGGTTACCGCATCGACGCGGCCTACAGCGCGAGTCCGCTGAGCGGCTACCGGCCGGACCCGCTCAACCCGATCCTGGTCGGCGCCGACGGGCCGGCAGTCGGGCTCGGCCACAGCAGCAGCGTGACGGGCCCGGACCTCGTCTCGACCTACCTCGTCTACCACAACCTCAATCCCGACGAGACCCGCGACCTCGACCTCGACCGTCAGGTCTGGAGCGGGGGCAGGCTCCAGGTGCTCGGCCCGACGACGTCGGCGCCCGTGCCTAGCGCTCCGGATGCCACGGGCGCGGCGGTCTGGCAGACCGAGCTGCCTGCGCACTTCACCGCCGAGCTCAACCTCACGGCGGGCGACGGCGCCTACGGCATCTCGATCGGGGACTCGCTTGAGCTGCGCGTGGACCCCGCCGCCGGCACCGTCAGCGCGGGTGCGCGCGGCTCGAGCGCGCTGCCGCGGGACTACGTCCACGGAGCGCTGCACTGCTGGCGCCTGGTCCGGGACGGCGAGGAGCTGCGGGTGTTCGTCGACGGCCGGGCTCAGTTGACGGTTCGGGATGCCCCGGCCGGGGCATCCCGGATCGCGCTGTTCGGCGCTGTGGCCGCCGGGCACGCCGCTCTCACCCTCACCACGGCGGAGCGCGCCGACCGCGAGGCCGCCAAGCCGGTGCCCGGCCGCTTCTGGGCGGGGCTCGGGACGGGCGACGCCCAGCCCGAGGCCGAGGGTGTGCGCCTGCGCGCCGGAACGACGGTCTCCTATGACCTCCACGTGCAGCAGGCCGGCCCTTCCGGCCTCTACCTCGCGGGCGAGTTCGGGGCGGACGACGCGATCGCCGTCGACCTGGACGGGTCGCAGTACGAGCTCCGCGCCGACCGGATGTCCGTTCCCGTGCAGCTGGACGCCGATGTGCGCCGACTCACGCTCAGGGGAGTCGCGGGCGCCCCGCTCGTGCGCCTCGTGACGATCGCGCCCCGGCCGGAGCCAGGTCGGTCGGCCGCCGCTGACGAAACCGCCTCGGGCACGGGCAAGAGGCTCGTCGCCGGGCCCTACGACGACGCCGAGATCACGGCGTCGCTGTCCGTCGAGTTCCCGGCGCCGCTGGGGCACGCCGACCTGATCCTGCGGGCGAGCCAGCTCTCCGAGGGCGGGGAGGGCGACGACACGGTTCTCGGCAGGAACTTCCTGCTCGGGTACTCGGTGCAGCTGCACCACGACCGTGTGGTGCTCGCCCGGCACGACTACGACGAGCGCGTGCTCGCCGAGCACCGGATGCCCGTCGAGGCCTCTCGCCCGCACCTGCTCGTGGTGCGCGCGGTCGGCAGCACCATCGGCGTCGAGCTCGACGGCGCCGCGGTGATCCAGGTCGACGACGACCTGCCGCACCCGATCGGCAGCGTCGGCCTTCGCACCGACAACGCCGTCCTGCGAGTCGAGAGGCTGCAGGTCGAACCGCTGTAAGCCCAACCATACAAAGGAGTAGGTACATGATCGGTTCCATCGATTCGCGCCGCCGGTTGCTCGCGTGGGCAGCCGTGCTCGCGGCTCTGCTGCTCGTGGTGCAGGGGGTACTCACCCCCGGCCCGGCCTTCGCGTCACCCGGCTCCGTCGTCGCCGCGCCCTCCTCCGGCACGGGCGTGGAGAACAACGACTACCCGCGCATCATCCGCTTAGCGGCCAGCGCGGACACGTCCAAGCGGGGCAACCTGCTCGTGATGTACAGCGTCAACGACACGGGGGTTCGAACGCACTCGGTGATCAAGCGGAGCACCGACAACGGCCTGACCTGGACCGCGATCAGCACCCTCTACTCGCCCACCTCCGGCTGGGGGATCTACTTCGGCTCGATGTACGAGCTGCCGGTGGCGAGCGGAGGGCTCGCGGCCGGGACGATCATCGCCGCGGGCAACGCGTGGGACAACGTGAACTGGGGCTACCAGGAGGTGCAGACGTTCATCAGCACCGACTACGGCGTCACGTGGACCCCGCGGGGCAACTGCGTCACGAAGTCCGGCACTCCGAGCACGGTGTCGACCGGCCTGTGGGAGCCGGAGATCATCCTCAACGCCGACGGCAAGCTCGCCTGCCACTTCTCCGACGAGCGACTGCGCTCCTCGGGGTTCAGCCAGAAGCTCGTCATGGTCACCTCGTCCGACGGCGGCGCGACGTGGGGGAGCGCGGTGGACGTCGTCGCGATCGGCGACAGCAGTTCGAGGCCCGGGATGCCCGTGGTGCGCAAACTCGGCAACGGCAGCTACGCCCTCGCCTACGAGCTCTGCCGCGACTCGGTGGGCAACGCCGACCAGACCTGCCGCGTCTATCTGAAGACCTCGGCGGACGGCGCGGCCTGGGGCTCGGCGACGAGCCTCGGCACCCTCGTGCAGACCGCGGACGGCCGGCAGCTCCTGCACACCCCGTCCCTGGCGTGGAGCCCGGCGGGCGGCGCCAACGGCACCCTGATCATGTCGGGGCAGCGGGTCGTGACCGGTGCGGACGGGCCGACCACGGTCGTCGTGCCCGAGTCGGGGCGGGTGGTGTTCACCAACACCGCGCTCGGCGCGGGCCCGTGGCAGGCGGTCTCCTCGCCCGTGACCATCGACCCGACCGGCAACTACAACACCGGGGCGGGCAAGCACTGCGCCAACTACAGCCCGAGCATGGTCCCGACCGCGTCGGGCACTGCGGTGATGATGGTCACCCCGCGCTTCCTGTCGGGCTCCAGCACCCGCTGCGACGTCCGGTTCGGCGTCGGCCCGATCGGCACCCTGCCGCTCTACGCCCCGTTCGACTCGGGCAACGACATGGGCTGGTCGACCTACGGCGGCACGTGGACGGTCAGCGGCGGCGTGTACTCGCAGGCCGGGGCATCCTCGGGCCCGAAGGCGCTCGTCGGGTCGACCGGGTGGACGGACGTGACGGTCACGACCGACCTGCGGCTCGACACCACGGGGCAGGCCGGCGTGCTGCTGCGCACGACGGCCCCCGCCGTCGGCGCCGACAACCACAACGGCTACTACGTCGGCATCGAGACGACGGGCAACCTGTTCATCGGCAAGCAGGCCTACGGCTGGACCGGCCTCACCGCGCAGGCGGTCTCCGGCGGGGTGACGACCGGCGTCTGGTACAACCTGCAGGCGACGGTCGTCGGCTGCACGATCACGGCGGTGCTGAAGCGCGACAACGCGACGGCGACCACCACGGCCACCGCCACGGACGCCGGCTGCCTCGCGGCGGGCCAGGCGGGCGTGCGCACGCACCTGACGTCCGGGTCGTTCCGCAACTTCCAGGTGACCGCGGCTGCGGCCTCGACCGCGGCGACGTACAGCGACAGCTGGGCGTCCGGTGCGTCGACTGGCTGGAGCACGTACGGCGGCACGTGGTCGACGGTTGCCGCCAGCGGGACGCAGCGGCAGACGAGCACGGGAACCAACGGCCCGAAGCAGACCTCGCCGAGCTCGGGCGACGCCTACACGGTGTCCTCCGACGTGAAGATCACGAGCCTGAGCGCGCCGAGCGGCAACGGCGGGATCATGTCGAGAGTGAGCGCCGCGGGCACCGGCCCGGACGCGTACCTGGGCTACTTCGCCGGCGTCGACGGCAGCACCGCCCAGCTCTCGCTGGGCCGGGCCAACTCGGGCACGTGGACGCCGCTGGCCAACACGACGGTCCCGGGCGGCGTCGCAGTGGGCGCGTGGTACCACCTGACGCTGCGGTCGACAGGGTGCTCGATCACGGCCACGGCGCAGTCGACCGCGTCCTGGGACCAGGCCGTGGTCGGCGTGAGCGACTCGGGATGCCCGACCACGGGCCTCGCGGGAATCCGCGGCATGGTCGCCGCGACTGACTACAAGGAGTTCGCCGTCACGAAGGGATAGCGCGGCTCGGGTGCCCTCGCCGGTCGACGGCGGGGGCATCCACCGTGCGAGCGGATCAGCCCGCGGAGACCGCGCGGAGGGCCGGCCACTGCTCGGCATCGAGTCGCAGCGACTCCTCGAGCATGCGGCTCATCGCCTCGGTGGTGCGGTCGGCAGCCTGCTGTGCGCTGCGGTCGGGCGTGTGCAGCCTGCTCGTCCAGCGGTTGGTGTCCATGACTGCCTCCTCACCCTGAGAGACCGGCAACTGCGCCGGTTATGACGGGAACTCTACTCGCATTGTGCCCCCCGTTCGCGTGACGCCCGCTCGGCGTGTCCGACCGGCGTCCCTAGACTGGGCGCATGTCACCCCGCTGGCTCGGCCACCTGCTGAAGAGCCGCCGCGCTGACGCCTCGCTCAGCGCCTGGAACCTGCTCGACTCCGACCACGACCTCATCCTCACCAGCCCCGACTTCGAGGACGGCGAGCCGTTGCCGAGGCGCTTCGCCGGGCGGGGCGTCGGCGACAACGTCTCGCCCGCCCTCCGGTGGAGCGGTGTCCCGGTCGAGGCCGACCACCTGGTCTTCGTGCTCGAGGACGTGGACGCCCCGCTGCAGCGGCCGCTCGTGCACACCCTGTCGATCCTCGAGCCGCACGCCACCGGGGTCCCCGAGGGAGCCCTTGCCTCCGGGGCTCCCGGCATCGAGCACCTCAGAGGTGCGCTCGGCACGGGCTACCAGGGGCCGCGCCCGATCGTCGGGCACGGCATCCACCGCTATCGCTTCATGCTCTTCGCCGTGGAGGGGGACATCGACGTCACCTCCCAGCGGACGGCGATCGACTCCATGGTCGGCCACGTCGTCGCGCGCGGCAGGCTCGTCGGAACGTACGAGAGGTAGCCGTGGCCTGGGACCTCATCGCGCTCGACTCCCTGCTCTCGGACGAGGAGCTGGCGACTCGGGAGCGCGTCCGGGAGTTCGTCGACCGGCGCATCCGGCCGAACATCGCCCGCTGGTTCGAGGACGCGGTGTTCCCGCTCGAGCTCGTGCCGGAGCTCGGCGAGCTGGGGCTGCTCGGCATGCACCTGCAGGGCTACGGCTGCGCGGGCCGTTCGGCGGTGGAGTACGGCCTCGCGGCGCTCGAGCTCGAGGCCGGCGACTCGGGGCTGCGCACCTTCGTGAGCGTGCAGGGCTCGCTCGCGATGACCGCGATCCACAAGTTCGGCTCCGAGGAGCAGAAGGCCGCGTGGCTGCCGCGTATGGCGACGGGCGAGGCGATTGGATGCTTCGGCCTCACCGAGCCGGACGCGGGCTCGGACCCGGCCGCCATGACGACGACCGCCCGCCTCGTGGGCGAGGAGTGGGTGCTCGACGGCGCCAAGCGCTGGATCGGCCTGGCGTCCGTAGCCCACATCGCCGTGATCTGGGCCAAGACCGAGGACGGCGTACGGGGGTTCCTCGTCCCGACGGACACGGCCGGCTTCACCGCCACGCCCATCGGCGGCAAGCTCTCGATGCGCGCCTCCATCCAGTGCGACGTTCTGCTCGACGGGGTGCGCCTGCCCGAGGACGCCGTGCTCCCGCTGTCGAAGGGCCTCCGCAGCCCCTTCGAGTGCCTCAATGAGGCCCGCTACGGCATTGCGTGGGGAGTGATGGGCGCCGCGCGGGACAGCTACCTCGCCGCCCTCGAGTACTCGCTCGGGCGCGCGCCGTTCGGCAGGCCGGTCGCGGGGTTCCAGCTCACCCAGCAGAAGCTCGTCGACATGGCGCTCGAGATCGACAAGGGCATGCTGCTGGCGCTGCACCTCGGCCGGCTCAAGGATGCGGGGCAGCTGCAGCCCCACCAGATCTCGGTCGGCAAGCTGAACAACGTGCGCGAGGCCCTCGCCGTCTGCCGGGAGGCCAGGGCCATCCTCGGCGGCAACGGCATCACGCTTGACTACTCGCCGCTGCGGCACGCGAACAACCTCGAGAGTGTGCGGACGTACGAGGGCACCGACGAGGTGCACACGCTGGTGCTCGGGCAGCACATCACGGGCCTCGCGGCGTTCCGCTAGGCGGCGTTCCGCTAGGCGGCGGGGGCCTCGGCCCGCGACTCGGCGGCGAGCCGGCGGTTGCGCACGATGGTCTTGAACCACGCGGAATCCGGGATCCTGGCCACCAGCGGCCCCGCGACCACCGTGATGAGCACGTACGCCGTGGCCAGTGGCGCGAGCATCGGCTCGACGCCGGCCCCGACCGCGAGGCCGGCGATGACTATCGAGAACTCTCCGCGCGGGGTGAGTGTCAGGCCGGTCCGCCAGCGCCCCGGGATGCCGATGCCGGCACGTCGGGCGGCGAGGTAGCCGGTGAGGGTCTTGGTGCCCATGGTGAGCACCGCGAGGAACAGTGCGGGCAGGAGGGCCGGCACGAGGTCCGCGGGGTCGGTGGCGATGCCGAAGAAGACGAAGAACACGGTGGCGAACAGGTCGCGCAGCGGGGCGAGCACGATTGTCGCGTTGTGGGCGACCTGGCCGGAGATCGCGATGCCGACGAGGAACGCGCCGACGGCGGCGGAGACGCTCACCTCCTCCGCGAGGCCCGCGACGAGCATCGTGAGGCCGAGCACGCCGAGCAGAAGCGGCTCCGGGTTGTGCGCCGAGAAGAGCCGCGACAGCACCTTGCCGAAGCGCAGGGCGGCGAACAGGATGACGACGACCACGCTCACGGCGATGACCACCGTCGTGGCGCCCTGCAGCAGGCCGGCGCCGATGACCAGCGCCGAGAGCACCGGAAGGTAGAACGCCATAGCGAGGTCCTCGATGACGAGCACCGAGAGGATCACCGGGGTCTCGCGGTTTCCGAGCCGCCGCAGGTCGCGCAGCACCTTGGCGATCACACCGGATGACGACACCCAGGTGACTCCCGCGAGGGCGACGGCGGCCACAGGCCCCCAGCCCAGGGCGAGGGCGAACGCTGCGCCGGGCACGGCGTTCAGCAGTCCGTCGAGGAGGCCGGCGACGCGCGCCGAGCGGAGGCTCTTCACGAGCTCGGTGGGGGAGTACTCCAGCCCGAGCATGGCCAGCAGGAGGATCACCCCGATCTCGGAGCCGACCTCGAAGAAGTCCTGGCTGGCGTCGAGGGGGATGAACCCGCCGTGGCCGACCGCGAGGCCGGCGAGCAGGTACAGCGGGATCGGCGAGACGCCGAACCGGATCGCCAGGCGACCGAGCAGGCTCAGGACGAGAAGGAGGGCTCCGACTTCGATGAGCAGCAGGGTCGTTTCGTGCATGGGCGGCTTAGCTCGGCCCGCGGTCGATGAGCTTGCTGAGCTTGTCGAGGCCCTTGCGGGTGCCCACGGCGACGATGACGTCCCCGCGCTCGAGCACGACGTCGGGCGTCGGGGAGGCGATGATCTCGGTGCCTCGGGCGATCGCCACGATGGACGAGCTCGTGAGCGTGCGCGCTTGGGTGTGCCCCATCGGACGGCCGATGAACTTCGAGTCGGAGGGGAGCGAGATCTCCTCGGTGAAGAGCCCCGGCACCTTCTCGCTCAGGCCGGAGAGGCGGCTCAGCGCGATGGAGGCTCCCAGGAGCTCGGCCAGTGCCGCAGCCTCATCGTCGGTGAGCGCGATCGTGTCGGTCGAGGCATCCGGGTCGTCGATGTCGAACAGCGCGATGTCACGCTCGCCGGAGCGCTGCGAGACCACGCTCACGCGCCGCCCGCCGGCCGTGATGACGTCGTTGCGCACCCCGATACCGGGGAGGTCGACGCGCTCGATGCGGACTGTCATGCGGCGTCGACGTAGCCGTACTTGTTGCGCAGGGAGTTCTCGACGATGGTGAGGCCCTCGAGGCCGGGCATCCTCGAGATGTGCTCGTCGAGCTTGCGCACCTCGCGCAGGCCCTCCTCGCCGGCGAAGATGTGGCTCATGACGTGGGTGACCTCTGCGGGCTCCATCACGCTCGAGCCGACCGGGCCCCAGGCGTTCTTGAGGGCGAAACGGGCGAGCACCTGCGCCTTCTTGCTCTTGGCGAGGCGGTCGCGCGCCTGCGTGGCGTAGAACGCGACGTGGCGGGCCTCCTGCTTGGCGATGCGGCGCAGCAGCTCGGCGAGCACGGGGTGCTGCTCGAGGTCGGCCATGCGGTTGTAGGCGGCGACTGCCGACCACTCGTTGGCGGCGCCCCAGATCATGTGGACGGCGATGAAGTCCTTGCCGACGATGTTGCCGAGCAGTGACTGCTTGATCGGGTCGAGGCGGTCCTTCCAGCCGAGCTTGAGGCGCGTGGCCTTCAGCTGGTCGAAGTCGAGCGTGATGCCGTGGGCGCCGAGCACCGCGGAGAGAGCCTCGCCGTGCCAGAACTCCTCGCGGTTCCACATCGTCATGAAGGCCGAGACGTCGGCCTCCTTGTGCGAGGGGGTGACGAGCAGGTCGCGCAGGTAGCAGACCGTGTGGTACTCGATGTCGGCCATGTACCGGATGCTGCGGAGGGTCGACTCCGGCAGTGGGTTGGTCTTGAACTGCTCGAAGTCGAGGTCGCCCCAGACCACCTTCTTGGAGGTGCTCGTGTACTTGTCGATGTCAAACGCCATGGGATGCCCCTTCTACTGCGGATGATTCGGAGTCACTGCTCTGAACGCCTGCCGCTTTGCGCTTCCAGTCCAGCACATTCCAGTGCTTCTCCTTGGCGTGACGGTACAGATTGATGTCGGGATTCACGGCGTTGGGGTTTCCGACGAGCTGCAGCCAGACGAGGTCTGCATGGTTGTCACCGTACCCGTACGAGCCGTCGAGGTCGAAGCCGTTCTGGGCGGCGTAGTGGCGGAGCCAGGCGGCTCGCGCCTCGTCGACGAGCGGCGGGTCGGCGAGGAATCCGGTGAGGACTCCGTCGCGCTCGTGCATCCGACCGGCCACGACCTCGTCGAAGTAGGGCAGGAACGGCGTCACCGTCAGGTCGATGGACCCGGTCACGAGGATCGTGCGGTGCCCGGCATCCCGGTGCTCCTGCACGCGCTTGAGCGCGTCGGGCAGCGCGCGGCGCAGCATGGCGCGGCCGAAGGGGCCCCGCACCTGGCGCTCGATCTCGCTCACCTTGAAGCCCTGGTACCTGCGCATGAACGTGCGGATGAACTCTCCGCGGTCGCGCCGCTCCGCGCGCCAGTACTTGCGCAGCGAGAACGTGAAGTTCGCGAGGTCGTGGGCGACGCGGGATCGCGGCACGGTTCCGGCCCACAGCGTGAGGTACTGCTTCACGAGGTTCGACTCGAGCACGGTGCCCTCGAGGTCGAAGACGGCGACGACGTCGGTGCGCTCAGGGAGCACCTTCTGCGCCTTGGCCTTTGCCGACGGGCGCTTGCCGAACGCGCGGGTCAGGGTCGTGACGGCGGGGAAGTGGACTTCCTGCCAGTACTTCTCCCACTCGATGTCCTTGACGTCGAAGCCCTCGTTCTCCTGCACCTCTTTCGGCAGGGAGGCCAGCAGCGCGCGGGTGTTCGTGTCGTCGAAGATGATCTCGGTCTGCACGTACGCGCGGTAGAGCTCGGTGAACGCCCGCAGCTGCTGCAGGCCGTGCTTGCCCTTGCGGACGGTGTCGAGCCATTCCCGGGTGCGCTTGGTCGTCGGCATCCGCTCGATGAGCCTCTCGGCGCGGGTCACCTGGTTCTCGCGCTTCTCCAGGGCGCGCTCGACCTTCTGCCCGCCGGGGAAGCGCCACTTGGGCACGACGATGTCGCCCTTCTCGTCGGGAAGGGGGTTCTCGACGAAGTAGCGGTTGACGTTCTCGTACATGCGGTGGAACGGCAGCGGGTTGGTCTTGCCCGAGACGACCTGGAAGTACTGCGCCTCGTTCGGCTTGGCCGGGCGGGCCGCGGCGGCGAGGGCCGCGTTGACGACGAAGTCGACCGGGATGACATCGAGGATCGAGTCGGGCAGGCCCGGGAAGTCGGGCAGCTGGCCGCGGCCGTAGGCGATGATGAGCGGGTCGGCGACCTTGAAGCCGTCGATCCAGCCGGGGAACGGGTGCTTGAGCGAGCTCTCGATGATGCTCGGGCGCACGATCGACAGTCGGTGGCCGGCCTGCGACCACAGCTCCTCGGCCGCGCGCTCGGCGAAGGCCTTCGTGAGGGTGTAGACGTCCGTCCAGCCGAGCGACTCGGCGCGCGTGCGGCCATAGTCGACGAGGCGCTCGCGCACCCACTCGGTGCGGGCCGCCTCGGCGAACCCGGCGACAGCCTGCGGGCCCGTCTTGCCGTGGCGGGCCTTCGCCTTGTTCAGCTGCTCGCGCAGCGCCTGCGGCTCGCGCGACTCCAGCTCGACGCGCGCACGGGCCGACTTCGCGGCCTCGTACTCGGCGCGCCAGTCGACGTTGTGGGTGAGGGATGCCTCGGGCGCGATGCCCTTGCGGATCCCGCCCACGTAGGCCGTGGAGATGTGGACGACGTGCGGGTCGCTCTTCGAGGCCAGGAGTGCGCCGTACACCCCGTAGGCGCCGCCCACGTTGGTGTCGAACGCCTCGTCGATGGGCGGGTCGAAAGAGACAGTCGATGCGGAGTGCAGCACGACGTCGATGTCGTCGGGGAGCACGCCGACGTTGCCGAGGGAGCCCTCGTGCGCGGTGACGCGCCGGGCGAACTCCTTGCGCGCCTTCTCCTCGCCGCCGACGGACTCGATCCAGTTCTTGAACACCGGCTTGCGCAGCAGCCCGGCAAGGCGGGCCTCGCCCGTCTGGCTGCCCTTGCCGCGCACCAGCAGCGTCATGCGCGTGCCGGGGTGGGAGAAGAGCAGCCGCTCGAGGATCGCCTGGCCGACGAATCCGGTGCCGCCGGTGAGGAAGATGTGCTCGTTGGTGAGGACGCCACCGGCGGGCGCGGCCTTCTTCGGAGCGGCCTTGCGCACGGCGGGCTTGGCGGGAGGGGAGGTCGTCACAGCTGGGCGGCCTTTCGGATGAGCGACAGGCCGGACTGGCCGGGGAGGGTGTCGATGCGGGCGTCGAGTTCGGCGACGAGCTCGCGGGCGGAGCCGAAGATCCGGTCGAAGAAGAAGGCCGTCTCCTCTCGCGGCTCTGCCTTCGCGCCGATCGGCCACGGGGTCTTGGCGAGCCGGCGGCGGGTGAGCTTGCGCGCCTGCTTCGACTCGGTGAGGCGGTAGCGGGACTGTGCCTCGAAGAAGGCGAGCTGGCGCTGCTTGAGCTCGGTGAACTTCTCCATCGTCTTCGCGAGCTGGGGGTGGTTCTCGAGGGCGGCGAGTCGGGCGTAGGCGACCTGGCTGAGCCAGGTGTCGATGGTGCCGAGGGTCATGTGCACGGCGATCATCGGGATGCCGATGATGTTCGCGACGATCGACTCGCGGATCGTGCGCTCGGACGGCGTGATGAAGGGGGCGCGGTCGACGTCGGTGCCCTCGGGCTGGTGCGCGAGGCCGATCTGCTCGAAGGCGTCGGCGATCCAGTACTTCTCGAACGCCCAGGTCGTGAGGAAGGCCGTGATCCGGGCGTCCTTGTGGGTCGCGGTGACGAGCACGCTGCGCAGGTGCGTCATCGTCGCGCGCTCGATGATCTGGAGGTAGCGGATGAGGCGCAGGCCCTCGGGGCTGAGCGGGTTCGTGCGGTACTCCTCGAGGCCCAGCTCGTCACGGTGGGACCCTGCTGCCTCGCGCGCGTACTCACGAACATCGAAGTCGGGAGCCGGGAATCTCATGATGTCCACGGACGCCTCTTTATGTTCCGGCATCCGTATTACCTCCAAGGGCTGGTGAGAGTCGGGTCAAGTGTACCCAATCGTCGCTACGGGACCCGTAGCGTAATGTATGCGTCATGGCTACGGCTCTCATCACGGGCGGCACATCCGGCATCGGCGCCGCATTCGCCCGGCAGCTGGCTGCCTGCGGAACCGACCTCGTGCTCGTCGCCCGCGACGCCGGCCGACTCGAGGCCGCCGCCGCCGAGTTGCATGCCGCTTCGGGCATCAATGTCGAGATCCTCAGCGCAGACCTGGCAGACCGGGCGGATGTCGCACGCGTCGTGGCCCGCATCGAAGACGCCTCGCGCCCGATCGACCTGCTCATCAACAACGCCGGCTTCGGAGTCCACACCTCGCTGCTCGCGGCGGACACGTCGCACCACGAACATGCCTTCGACGTCATGTGCCGCGCGGTGCTCGTCCTGGGCGGGGCCGCCGGCCGGTCCATGAAGGCGCGGGGCAGCGGCTCGATCATCAACATCTCCAGCCTGCAGACGTACCTCGCCACCGGCTCGTACGCGGCGATCAAGGCGTGGGTCACGGCGTACAGCCAGAGCCTCTCCGTCCAGCTGCGGGGCACGGGCGTCACGGCCACGGCGGTGCTCCCGGGCTGGGTGCGCACCGAGTGGCACGAGCGCGCTGGCGTGCGGCGCAGCTCGCTCCCCGGCTTCCTGTGGAGCGAGCCCGAGACCGTCGCGCGCATCGCGCTGCGGGATGCCCGGCGCGGCAAGGTCGTGTCCATACCCACTGTTCGCTACCGCGTGCTCGGGTGGTTTGCCCGTCACCTGCCGCTGGCCGCGATCCGCTCGATCTCGGCGGGCATCTCGTCAAGCCGAACTGACGAGGCCTCCGAATCATCCACTGTGACTACGGAGAAGAAGAGCTGATGGACCGCTTCACCTCCCCGGGTGTCGCGCGCGTGCGCAAGGTCGCGCAGCGCGGGATGCTCAAGCCCCTGGTCTGGCGGCTCGTCCGCGTCACGACGAAGGGCGAGGAGGACATCAAAGACCTCGAGGCGCCGTTCATCGTCGTCGCGAACCACTCCAGCCACCTCGACGCCCCGCTCGTGATCGGCGCCCTGCCCTACCGGCTCGCCCGCTACCTCGCGGCCGGGGCCGCCGCCGACTACTTCTTCGACGTGCAGTGGCGCAAGTGGCTCACCACCCTCTTCTTCAACGCGTTCGCGATCGAGCGCAACTCGGAGGGCAAGCGGGGCGGCTCGTCGAAGGCGCTTCTCGAGCGCAAGGTGCCCCTCCTCATCTTCCCCGAGGGCGGCCGCTCGAAGGCCGGCGTCATGGGCAAGTTCAAGCCCGGCGCCGCCGCCCTCTCGATGGCCACCAAGGTGCCCTGCCTGCCGATCGCGCTCGTGGGCGCGAGCGCGGCGATGCCCCGCGGGGTGAGCTGGCCCAAGCCCGGGCGCTACCCCGTGACGGTAGTGTTTGGCGCGCCGATGCTGGCGGAAGCCGGCGAAACGGCAGAGAATTTCTCGACCCGACTTGCGGCGGAAGTCCGCAGACTGCACGAAACCGTGTCGCCAATGCCGGCGCACCCTCAGAAGGGAACTGCACATGACTGACGTCAAGCACATGAAATGGTGGGGCTGGGGCGTCGACGGTGTGGGATTCCACTTCGAGGACAAGCCCCAGTTCGCTCCGTTCGTGCAGTACGCGGTCGGCCTCGACCTCCTCACCGCCAAGCGCGCGGGGGAGCCGTCCTTCGACGAGCTCAAGGTCGGCAAGTCCGTGGCCAGCGCCGCCTTCGTCAAGGCCCTCGCCGGCATCGTCGGCGCTGAGAACGTCACGACCGACGACATGGCCCGCGTCGTGCACACCTACGGCAAGAGCATCCGCGACCTCATGCGCGTTCGCGGCAACATGATCCTCCGCAGCCCCGACGTCGTCATCTACCCGGCCGACGAGGCCGAGGTGCAGGCGGTGGTGGATGCCGCGGTGGCAGCCAACGCCGTCATCATCCCGTTCGGCGGCGGCAGCAACATCGGGGGCAGCCTCGAGCCCCTGCCCGAGGAGAAGCGCACCATCGTGTCGCTCGACCTCGGCCGCCTCCGCAAGGTGATCTCGATCGACGCCGAGTCCGGCCTCGCCCGCATCCAGGCCGGCGCGCAGGGCCCCGACCTCGAGGAGCAGCTCAATCAGCAGGGCTGGACCATCGGCCACTTCCCGGACAGCTTCACCCACTCGACCATCGGCGGCTGGGTGGCGACGCGCTCCTCCGGCATGCAGTCGGACAAGTACGGCGACATCGCGGACATCGCGCGCGGCCTGCGCGTGGTGCGCCCCGGCGGCACGCTCGTGCTCCGGCCGCTTCCATCGACCTCGAGCGGACCGTCGGTGCGCGAGATGATCCTCGGCTCGGAGGGGCGCCTCGGCGTCATCACCGAGGTGACGGCCCAGGTCCACCGCGTCCCCGCCAAGCGCGACGTCTACGCCTACTTCTTCCCGAACTGGGAGGCCGGCATCAAGACCATGCAGCAGATCTCCGAGTCGGATGCTGCACCGTCGATCACCCGCATCAGCGACGCCCGCGAAACGGCCTTCACCCTGGCCACCTCGAAGGACCGCAAGGGCCTCGACAAGTTCATGGCAGGGAAGGTGCTGCCCTGGATCATGGGCCGCAAGTGGGGCAAGGAGAACCTCGACCAGATCTGCATCTCCTTCATCGCGTACGAGGGCAGCCCCGAGCACGCGAAGCGGCAGCGCAAGCTCGTCGAGAAGATGATCCGCGCCAACGGCGGTCTCACGATCATCGGCACGGGCCCCGGCATCCTCTACGACCAGAAGAAGTTCGACACCCCGTACCTCCGCGACTTCCTGCTCGACATGGGCGCCGCCGGTGACGTGTCGGAGACCGCCGCGCCGTGGTCTCAGCTGAACCGCGTGCACGACGCGGCCTACGCGGCAGCACAGGGCGCGTACGACCAGATCGGCATCAAGGGCTGGATCATGTCGCACATGTCGCACTCGTACCACTCGGGCGCCTGCCTCTACTTCACGTTCGCCTTCGTCTTCGACAAGGACCCGATCGCGGAGTACAACGTGGTCAAGAACGCCATCCAGCAGTCCTTCGTCGACAACGAGGCGACGATCTCGCACCACCACGGCGTCGGCCTCGAGCACTCGCCGTGGCTCACCGAGGACATCTCCCCGGAGGGCGTGAAGATCATGAGCGGCCTCTTCAGCTCCGCGGACGCCGGCAGCAACTTCAACCCCGGCAAGATCCTGCCGCGCGCGGCGGCGAAGGCCCCGGCGGCGAAGGCTGCGCCCGCGAAGGCTGCGACCGCCAAGGCTGCACCGGCCGCCAAGGCCGCTCCGAAGGCTGCCCCTGCCGCCAAGGCCGCTCCGAAGGCTGCTGCCAAGGCTCCTGCCGCGAAGGCTCCCGCCGCGCGCAAGCCCGCCACGACCAAGTAGGCGACGAGGGGCCACTTGTTACGTGCCGCCACCGGTGCGTCGTAACAAGTGGCCCCTCGTCGCGCCTGCGCGCCGAGCGTTGCCCGTCGAGGGTGGTGCCCCGGGCATCCCGACCGCGTGATAAATGCAGGAGAAACTGCCCCGTTCGCGCCGTTATGTCATCGTTCAGCGCTTGACGGATCGGGATCTCCTGCATTTCCGACACGAGGATCGTCGGGCGGGTGTGCGGCAGGCAAGGCGGCGGCGGGCAGCGGCGGGCGTGCGGCGGGGTGCGGCGACGGGCGGGCGGGCGGCTACGCGGCGAAGGCGGGCCAGAGGAGGGCGAGGACGGAGTCGACCCACTCCTCGCCGGTCGGCCGGCCGCGGATCAGCTCGGCGACCACCACCCCGAGCAGGATGCTCATCGCGAGCTCGACGTCGAGGTCTGCCTTGATCTCACCGGCGAGGGCGCGCTCGCGCAGGTCGGCGCGCAGCGGGCGGGTCGAGTTGCGGATCATGCCGAGCAGGAGCTCGGTGAACTGAGGATCCTCGTTCATGATCACGGCGGCGACGGTGCCCCGGCCGACGACCGTCTCGATCGTGTCGCGCGCGTGCCTCAGCACCCAGCGGAGTGACTCCTGCGCGGCCAGGCCGACCGGGAACTCGACGGTCGTGGCCGCCGAGGTGATCGCCGCTGTGAGGAGGGACTCCCGGTTCTCGTAGCGCCGGTAGATCGTCGTCTTGGCGACGCCGGAGGCCGCGGCGACCGACTCGATGCTGACCGCAAGCGGCCCGCGGCTGCGGAGGATGGTGAGCGCGGCATCGAAGATGCGCGCATCGACTTCGGGGTGCCGCGGGGTCCGAGCGGCAGTCGCCTGGGTCACCGAGTCTCCGTCCGACGCGCGGCGATGACCGCGATTGCACCTGGTTGTGCAATGATACGTGGCTCGTTCGCGCAAAAACCCGCGGCACCCCCCGAACGGCCAACCCCTTGACGGCGAGGGGTAGAACGCTCAGTCTGAGCGTAGGACCAGCTGAAATAGCCCGGGGGATGCACGTCCCTGCTGATCATGAACGGTGCGTATCACCTCATGAATCGACAGGACAACCTCATGCCTCTATTCCGCCGTACCTCCATCACCCTCGCGATCGCCCTGGGGCTCGCCGCCTCCGTGGCGGCTGCCGCCAGCAGCGCGAGCGCCACCGCGGGCGTGCCCGGGGATGCCGACTTCCTCGGGTCGGCCCAGAGCCTCGCCGTTCTGGGCGGCCAGGCCGTGTCGAACACGGGCCCCTCGGTGATCACCGGGGATGTGGGACTCTCGCCCGGTCTCGCCGCCGCCGTGACCGGCTTCCCGCCGGGACTCGTGAACGGCACGATCTACACCCCGCCCGCCGCTCAGGCCACGACCGGCCAGATCGACGCCAGCCACGCGTACGACGCGCTCGAGGCACTCGGCGGAACCGCGGTGCCCACCGAGCTCGGCGGGCTGGAGTACGGCCCCGGCGTCTACCACGGTGCTCCCGCGTCGAACACCCTCCAGCTCAACGGCACCGTCGTGCTCAACGGAACCGCGACCGACATCTTCGTGTTCCAGTCGAGCTCGACCCTCATCACCGGCTCGGCGAGCGTGGTTGCCCTCGTGGGCGGCGCGCAGGCCTGCAACGTCTTCTGGCAGGTGGGCAGCTCGGCCACGCTCGGCACGAGCTCGCTGTTCGCGGGCACCCTGATCGCCCGCACCTCGGTGACGGCGACCACGAACGCCACTGTGGGCTCCGGCTCGAACGAGGGCGCGCGCCTGCTCGCCCTCGACGGCTCGGTCACCCTCGACAGCAACGTCATCGGATCGCCCTCCACCTGCGCCACGGCGACCGGCGGCCTCACAGCGGGCGCCCCGGGCATCCCGATCCCCTCGGGCACCCTGGCCACGGTCACGGCGAGTGCCGCAGTATCGTTCGCGGCTGCTGACGCGATCCGCGCGGCGAACGCACCGCCCCAGAACGCACCGCAGTCCGGTGGCGGCGGTGGCGCGTCTCCGGCTGGCGCCCAGCTGGCGGCGACCGCGATCGACGTGCGCCGACCGGCGGCGGTCGGCAGCCTCGTCCTCCTCGTGGGCGTTGTGCTTCTCGCCGCGTCCTCGCTGGCGCGTCGCCAGAAGGAGCGCCCCTAGAGCGTCGGCACGCGCCTGATCACGGTCGGCGGCCCCGGCGTCTTCGTCAGGTTGTCGAGCGTCTTCTCGTCAAACCCCTCGACGCCGGATGCCGCATTCCGCAGGTTCTCCGTGATCAGGTCGGCGACCTGCTCGGAGTCGCCCTCGAACGGGTAGCTCGGCAGCCTGCCCGAGCCCATCTTCAGGGCATCCTCACCGCGCTGGAACGCCCCGAGGAACGCGGGCATGCCCGCCATGAGGGCGCGGTACCGCACCCAGCGGTGGTTGTCCCACCCGGTGCGGGTGAGCGCGCCACGGCCGGCGCGCGGGTACCGCTTCTGCGCGAACTGCTCGGCGATCAGCCGGGCGCCCACCTCGCCGCGGTCGGACAGCTCGTCGATGGTCTCCTGCCGCATGTTGAGGTTGAGGCCGCCCTCCGACTTCGTCTGCCGCACGAGCACGATGCGGTCGCGGTAGCCCGGGGTCTCGAGGTGGGAGTTGTCGTGCCAGTCCCGCGCGGTGGCGAAGAGCGCCGTGACGAAACCGGTCACGGCGCCGAACCCCTGCTCCGGGATCCCGCGGTAGGTGTTGGGGATCGCGGCGTTGTCCTTCGCGTAGGAGATGTTGTCCGCCTGCTCGGGGAAGGGCGCTGCCTGCGTCGCGGGGAACGACCCCAGGTTGATCGCGAAGGTCGGCCGGGTGGGCAGCGGCGAGTCGAACAGGTGCACCGGGAAGTTGCTCGCGATGCCGCCGTCGGTGAACCACAGCTTCACGTACCGCACGACGGAGCCGCCCTCGGTGACCGTGTCGGCCTCGTCGCCGTGGTCGCCGTACACCATCGCCCAGAGCGGCACCGCGGAGATGAGCAGCGGGAAGCTCAGCGACATGCGGGTGGCGACGATGACCGGCAGGTCGGCGGGCTCCGGCAGTCGGCGCAGGGATGGCACGTGCGCCCCGGCGATCGGATCCTCGGGGCTGAACCGCGCGAGGGACTCCATGACGTCCGCGGGGAACAGCTTCGCCCACTCCACCGGGTCGTACAGGAACGTGCGCGCCTTCAGCGGCATCTCGAACGGCCGCGCCCAGCTCAGGCAGGTGCTGATCATCCGCAGGTCCACCTTGCGCTCGGCGACCTCGACGTGCTCCAGCCGGTCCTCTTTGGGCGCGGGATGCCCCGTCCACAGGTGCCCGAAGCGCAGCGGCCCCTCGTCGGCGCCGAGCCCCGCGATGCGGTCGAGCCGCACCGACATCCAGTTCGTGAGCCCCTTCTCGCCGCCGGACGGGTCGAGCCCGCGGCAGATGCCGAAGAGGTTCTGCGGTACCGACCTGGTGAGGCCCCAGGACAGGCGCACGAGCACCGCGATCACCCAGCCGAGGAGGGCGAGGAGCGCTCCGGTGACGATGAACAGGGGGTCGGGCATCCCGCCCGCGATGAAGGCTGCGATGAGCAGGGAGCCGCCCGCCAGCAGGCCCAGCGCGCCCGCGAACCAGAGGCGGGTCGCGAGGGTCCAGATGATCGCGACGAGCTGCGCGGGGCCGCGGCGCTTGACGCCCCTGTTGGAGAAGCCGGCGAACGCGAGGAGCACCGGCAGCAGCACGCGGGTGGAGGGCTCAGGCCGGAACAGCTCGCGCAGATTGAGCTGCTTGGGGAGGGTGTAGAGCTCGGCGAAGCCGTTCTTCGCGCGCCCGAACTCGGCGGCAGCGCCGAACGCCGCCCCGATCGCCCCGGCCGAGGAGCCGCCGATGCCCCGGAACTCGTGCGTGCGCGCGAGCTCGACGAGCGCCCGCGGGTAGATCACCCCGGAGGTGATGCCGCCCTTCATCACGACATCGCACTTCGCGCGCGGCTTGCGGAGCCACGCCTCGGAATCGGCGAGCTGGGTGGGCACCACGCGAGTCGACGTCATGCTCCATTCCTACTCCAGCGGATGCTCCTTGCGCACGGGCGGCGGCGGAACCCGCTTCGCGGCGATCACCTCGGCGACCGCGATCGTCTCCACGCCGCGCTTGCCGTCGACCACCAGGTGCGTCTCGGTCGCACTCAGGAGCGTGCCCAGGGCATCGGTGGCCCGGCCGTCGGGGAGGCGGTACCGCACGACCACGCGGTCGCCCGCCCGAAAGGAGGGAGTGGTCACCAGGAGCCCGGCGCGTAGTCCTTGAGGAAGACGCCGAACACGTCGTCGCCGGCCTCGCCGCGCACGATCGGGTCGTAGACGCGCGCGGCGCCGTCGACGAGGTCGAGCGGGGCGTGGAAGCCCTCCTCCGCGAGGCGCACCTTGGTCGGGTGCGGTCGCTCGTCGGTGATCCAGCCGGTGTCGACGCTCGTCATGAGGATGCCGTCGGTCTCGAACATCTCGCGCGCGCTCGTGCGCGTGAGCATGTTGACCGCGGCCTTGGCCATGTTGGTGTGCGGATGCCCCGGCCCCTTGTACCCGCGGCCGAACACGCCCTCCATCGCCGACACGTTGACCACGTACTTGCGGCGGGCCTTGCTTGCGGCCATCGCGGGCCGCAGCTTCGAGATCAGGATGAACGGCGCCGTCGTGTTGGCAAGCTGCACCTCAAGCATCTCGAGCGGGTCGACCTCCTGTACGTGCTGCGTCCAGGAGTTGACGTGGTCGAGGTCGGGCAGCAGCCCGCCCGCGTCGATCGCGGTGCCGGCGGCCAGGCGCTCGAGCGAGGAGCTCCCCGCGGTCATCGCCTCCTGCACGAGGTCGACGGAACCGAGAATCGGGTGAGCGGAGACCGAGTTCTCCAACGCCTTGGGATGCGGGTCGTTGGTGTGGCCGAAGGTGACCAGCTCCGGCAGGGGTCCGTCGGGGAGCGGCGCGAGCTCGGCGTCGACGAGGGGCTGGTAGGCGCCGGGGGAGCGGCGGACGGTCTGCGTCGCGTTGTTGATCAGGATGTCGAGGGGGCCGGCGGCGGCGACATCCTCGGCCAGCCCGATCACCTGCGCGGGGTCGCGGAGGTCGATGCCGACGATCTTGAGACGGTCGATCCATTCGGGGGAGTCCGGCAGGCTGCTGAAGCGGCGGACAGCGTCGCGGGGGAACCGCGTCGTGATCGTGGTGTGCGCGCCGTCCCGCAGCAGGCGGAGGGCGATGTACATGCCGATCTTCGCGCGGCCGCCCGTGAGCAGGGCGCGCTTGCCCGTGAGATCGGTGCGGGCATCCCGTTTCGCGTGGCTCAGCGCGGCGCAGTCGGGGCAGAGCTGGTGGTAGAACGCGTCGACCAGCGTGTACGGCTTCTTGCAGATGTAGCAGGCGCGCGCCTTGATGAGCTCGCCCGCGGTGGGCGTCTCGAGCCGGGTCGCGATCGGGATGCCGCGCGTCTCGTCGTCGATGCGGTCGGGCGCCCCGGTGGCCGTGGCGGCGATGACGCTGCGGTCGGCCTCCGCGATGACGGCGCGCTTCTCGAGCCGGCGCTCCTTCTTGACGGCCTTGAACATCTTGGCCGTCGCCTGGCGCACGGTGATGAAGTCGGGGTGCTCCTGGTCGACCTCGGCCATCTGTGCGAGAACCCGCAGCGCGACCTCGAGGTCGGCGGGGTCGATGCCGCTGGCGCTGGGGGGAGTCTCGGAGGGCACACGAGATTCTACGCCGGGCCCGCACCCGTGCCACGCTATGGGGATGCTGGTGACCGTCGCGCTCTCGCTCGTGACGGCGCTCTCGTACGGCGTCTCCGACTTCCTGGGCGCCGTGGGGGCGCGCCGGTTGAAGGTCCTGCCCGGTACCGCGGTGACCTACGGATTCGCGCTGCTGACCCTTCTCGTCATGCTGCCGCTCATCGGCGGCGCGTGGTCGGCGGAGACTGTCCTGTGGGGCGCGGTAGCCGGGGTGAGCGCGATCATCGGCTTCCTCGCGTTCTACGCGGCGCTCGCGGCGGGGCCGATGAGCCTCGCCTCGCCGCTCATCGCCGTCATCGGCTCGCTCGTGCCGGTCGTCATCGCGCTGCTGCTCGGCGAGCAGCTGCCGCCGCTCGCGTGGGCCGCGATAGTGCTCGCCCTTCTCGGCGGCGCGCTGATCTCGGTCACCCGCGGGGGCTCGAGGACGGGCATCCCGCGCAAGACCGTCGTGCTCTCGGTGCTCGCCGGCGTGGGGCTCGGCGGCTCGATCGCCGCGCTGGACCGCGCGCCGCAGGACTCCGGAGTCACCGCCGCGGTCGTGGAGATCACGGTCGGCGTCGTTCTGCTCGCGGTGCTGCTGCTCGCGGTGCGGGTGAGCTCGCGGTCGAGGAGCGCCCTGGCGATGCTCGACGAGGAGCAGGCGGCCGAGCTCGTCCCGTCGCGGGCCCGGGCCTGGGCGGCCAGCGCCGTCGGCGGAGTGCTGCTGGGCGTCTCCAACGGAGTGCTGCTGATCGCCCTGCAGTCCGGGAGCCTCGCGGTCGTCTCGGTGATCGTCGGGCTCTACCCGGTCGGCACGATCGTCCTCGCGCGGATCGTGTACCGGGAGAAGCTCACCCTCGTGCAGCTGGGCGGCGTGGTGCTCGCGATTGCAGCGTCGGTGCTGCTGGCGCTGAGTTGAGCCGTACGCTCGACCTATGAGCGGCTACCAGATCCTCCTCGACTGCGACCCCGGGCTCGACGACGCGCTCGCCCTGCTGCTCGCGCACGGCGACCCGAACATCGACCTCGTGGGCGTCACGACAGTCGGCGGCAACGTCAAGCTCGAGAACACCACGCGCAACGCGCTGCAGCTGCGCGAGTACCTCAGGTTCCCGGACGTGCCCGTGTCCGCCGGTGCCGCCCAAGCGCTCGTGAAGGAGCCGCGCGACGCAGCGCACGTGCACGGCTCCGGAGGCCTGGGCAGCGTCGTACTGCCCGCGGCGACACTGGATGTCACGGGCATCCACGCCGCCGACTTCATCATCGAGACCCTGCGCAAGACCCCGGGCACGATCCACCTCGTCGCGACGGGGCCGCTCACGAACATCGCGATCGCGCTCGAGCGGGAGCCGGCGATCGCGCGCTGGGCCGCATCGTTCACGATCATGGGCGGCTCGTACACGCGCGGCAACGCGACG
Source organism: Rhodoglobus sp. GW821-FHT12B09 (assembly GCF_058809925.1). NCBI lineage: Bacteria > Bacillati > Actinomycetota > Actinomycetes > Micrococcales > Microbacteriaceae > Rhodoglobus > Rhodoglobus sp. GW821-FHT12B09. The sequence continues at coordinate 401,682 of NZ_JBXATB010000001.1, forward strand.
GTCGCGGCCGAGTTCAACATCTGGGCGGACCCGGAGGCCGCCAAGATCGTCTTCGACGCGGACTGGCGCCCGACGATGATCGGGCTCGACCTCACGCTGCAGGCGCAGGCCAACGGCGCCGTGGTGGACCGGCTGCGGCAGCTGGGGAAGCTCGCCGACGAGCTGATCGTGCCGCTCGCCACCTTCTACTTCAACCCGAACATGCCCGACTGGGACGGCCAGGCCGTGCACGACGTGTGCGCGGTCGCCTACGTGACCCGGCCCGACCTGTTCCTCGCCCAGCCCGCCCGCGTCGACATCGAGACCCGCGGCGAGTTCACGGAGGGGATGACCGTGGTCGACTTCGACGCCCCGGCTCCGAACGCGCTCGTGGCGACCAAGCTCGACGTCGACGGCTTCTGGGCCTACGTGGAGAGCGTGTACGCGCGCGTCGCGGCCGAGCACTCCGCCTAGCGCGCCGCTCCTCGCGCCGCGCCGGACCGGAGGACGCCGCGCCGCGCCGTCCGGGTTTCGCGTGCGCGGCGCGGCGCGGCATCCTCCGCATCTGCGCCGCGCGAGCCGCCGGTACGGTTGAGGGATGCCCGCCCTCCTCGACCTCGCGCCCCGGCCGTTCGAGGCTGATGCCGCGTACACCGCGTTCGCCGGCTGGGCGGAGGGCCGCGGCTTGCCGCTCTACCCGGCGCAGGACGAGGCGCTCATCGAGATCGTCTCGGGCGCGAACGTGATCCTCTCCACGCCCACGGGCACGGGAAAGTCGCTGGTCGCGATCGCCGCGCACTTCACGGCCCTCGCGCAGGGCCACCGCACGTACTACACCGCGCCGATCAAGGCGCTCGTGAGCGAGAAGTTCTTCGCGCTCGTCGACATCTTCGGCGCTGAGAACGTCGGCATGGTCACGGGCGATTCGAGCGTCAACGCCGACGCGCCGATCATCTGCTGCACGGCCGAGATCCTCGCGAACCTCGCGCTGCGCCAGGGCCCGGACGCCGACGTCAGCCAGGTCGTGATGGACGAGTTCCACTTCTACGGCGACCCGGACCGGGGCTGGGCGTGGCAGGTCCCCCTCCTCACCCTCCCCAAGGTGCAGTTCATCCTCATGTCCGCGACGCTCGGCGACATGAAGCCGATCGCCGACGACCTCTCCCGGCGCACCGGCCGCGAGACCGCGCTCATCACCGGGGTCGACCGCCCGGTGCCGCTGCACTACTCGTACGTGACGACGTCCGTGCACGAGACCGTCGAGGACCTCCTCGGCACCGGCCAGTCGCCGATCTACATCGTCCACTTCTCGCAGGCCGCCGCCCTGGAGCGCGCGCAGGCGATGACCAGCATCAAGGTCATCAGCCGCGAGCAGCGGGACGAGATCGCGGAGGCGATCGGCGGGTTCCGCTTCACGACGCGGTTCGGGCAGACGCTGTCGCGCCTCATCCGCGCCGGCATCGGCGTGCACCACGCGGGCATGCTGCCCAAGTACCGCCGGCTCGTCGAGCAATTGGCCCAGCGCGGCCTGCTGCGCGTCATCTGCGGCACCGACACGCTCGGCGTGGGCATCAACGTGCCGATCCGCACCGTGCTGCTCACCGCCCTCACGAAGTACGACGGCACCCGGATGCGCCAGCTCAGCGCCCGCGAATTCCACCAGATCGCGGGCCGGGCGGGGCGCGCGGGCTATGACACCGCCGGGACCGTGGTCGCCCAGGCCCCCGAGCACGAGGCCGAGAACGCCCGACTCGTGGCCAAGGCCGGCGACGACATCAAGAAGATCCGCAAGATCGTGCGCAAGAAGGCTCCGGAGGGCTTCGTCTCGTGGGGCCAGCCGAGCTTCGAGCGCCTCATCAACGCCGAGCCGGAGCTGCTCACCAGTCACATGCAGGTGAGCCACTCGATGATCCTCAACGTGATCGCGCGCGGGGGTGATGCCTTCCAGAACATGCGCGACCTCATCTTCGACTCGCACGAGTCCTGGCACGGCAAGCTCGCCCTCGCGCGGCAGGCGCTCGCGATCTACCGCACCCTCCGCGCGGCGGACGTCGTGGAGCAGGTGACCGAGCCGGTCATGGCGATGTACGACGGGGAGCTCGTCGAGACGCTTGAGGAGCGCACGAGCATCCGGCTCACTGTCGACCTGCAGCCCAACTTCGCACTCAACCAGCCGCTCTCGCCGTTCGCGCTCGCCGTGTTCGAGCTGCTCGACCCGGAGTCGCCGACCTACCCGCTCGACATGGTCTCGATCCTGGAGTCGACCCTCGACGACCCGCGGCCCGTGCTGCAGCAGCAGCAGTTCATGGCGCGCGGCGAGGCGGTCGCGGCGATGAAGGCGGAGGGCATCGAGTACGACCAGCGCATGGAGCTGCTCGAGCAGATCACCTGGCCCAAGCCGCTCGAGGAGCTGCTGAACGCGGCGTTCGAGAAGTACTCCGCGACGCAGCCGTGGATCGGCGACTTCGAGCTCAGCCCCAAGTCGGTGGTGCGCGACATGTACGAGCGCGCGATGACCTTCGCCGACTTCACCGGCTTCTACCAGCTCGCCCCGCGCGAGGGGCTCGTGCTGCGCTACCTCTCGGACGCGTACCGGGCGGCGCGGCAGACGATTCCGGATGACGCGAAGACCGAGGGGCTCCTCGACGTGATCGAGTGGCTCGGCGAGCTCGTGCGCCAGGTCGACTCGAGCCTGCTGGACGAGTGGGAGGCGATGATCAATCCGTCCGCGGACCCCGGCGCGCCCGTCGTGCCGCCCGCGCCGCCGTCAGTGCTCGCGAACCCGCGGGCGTTCCGCGTGCTGGTGCGCAACGAGCTGTTCCGCCGGGTTCAGCTTGCCGCGCTCGAGGACTGGGAGGCGCTGGGCGAGCTCGACGCCGCCGCCGGATTCGACGCGGATGCCTGGGCCGACGCCATGGACGCGTACTTCGACGAGCACGGCTCGCTCGGCACCGGCGGAGACGCCCGAGGCCCGGCGATGATCATGATCACCGAGGGCCCGCAGCAGTGGACGGTGCGCCAGATCTTCGACGATCCCGCCGGCGACCACGACTGGGGCATCAGCGCCACGGTCGACCTTGCGGAGTCCGCGGAGCAGGGGCTCGCCGTGGTGCGCGTGACGTCTATCGGGATGGTGGGTTGAGTAGGGCGCTCTAGCGCTCGTATCGAGGCCGGACGGCGAACCGGTTTCGATACGCGCCCCAGAGGGCGCTACTCAACCCGCCCCAGAGGGCGCAACTCAACCCGCGAAGACGTTCCGATCGAGGAACGCGTTGCGGAACTTCCCCTCGGGGTCGAGGTCGTGGGCGAGCGCGACGAAATCGGGGAGCTTCGGGTACAGCTCGCGGCGCACGGCGCGGAACAGCTTGCCCCAGTGCGGGCGGGCGTCGAACGGCTCCAGGGCGGCCTCGATGACCGGCAGCAGGGGGAGTACCGCGTCGGGCTCCTTCTTCCACGTGAAGTGGATCGCCGTGGCATCCGTGTCGTAGGCGCCGCTCAGCCACAGTGAGTCGGCGGCCATCGTGCGCAGCTCCGTGATGTGCAGGTGCGGCGCGATTCGCGGGCCGAGCGCCCGGACTGCCCGCAGTGCGTCGAGCGCGTACCGGCGCGGCACGAGGTACTCGGTCTGCAGCTCGTCGCCGTTGCTCGGCGTGAAGCCCATCTTGAAGTGGGGCAGCCGCTCGTTCCACGGCCCCGGGACGCCGCCCTGCTGGGTCGCGTTGGAGCTCGGCCCCTCGGCGAGTCCGACGCTGTCGGGGAGCGGCTTCGCGCCGTACAGCTCCTTCGGCGGGGTGCGCTCGTCGAGGCGGCTCTTGAGCCAGACCGAGGTGCGCCCGTCATCCACCCAGTCCGTGAAGACGCTGACGCTGTAGGCGCGCGCGGTGATGGCGTCGTAGTTCTCGAGCAGGCGGTCCCAGGGCAGCCCCGTGAACACGTCCTGCCGCACCTGGTAGGAGGGCTCGATGTCGAGCGTGATCCGCGTGACGATGCCGAGCGCGCCGAGGGCGACGACCGCGCCGTCGAACTCGTCGTCGGCGGGGGAGATCGTGCGCAGGCCGCCGTCGGCGGTGACCAGCTCGAGCCCGGAGACGGCGCGGGCGAGCGTCCCGTTGCGGTCGCCGGAGCCGTGCGTGCTCGTCGCGACCGCCCCCGCCACCGAGATGTGGGGGAGCGACGCCATGTTCCGCAGTGCCCAGCCCTGGGCCTGCAGTTGTGCGGCCAGCTCGCCGTACCGAACGCCCGCCGAGAACGAGACAGTCTCGCTGTCGTCGTCGACCAGGATGCTCGGCTCGAGCCCGTCGAGCGAGACGAGCTCCGCGGAGTCGGCGAGGTCGTTGAACGAGTGCCTGCTCCCTAGTGCGCGGATGCGGGGCGCTGCGGCCACGATCTCCCGCAGCTCGTCGATCGACGTCGGGCGGTGCAGTGCGGCCGCGGCGTACTCGTGGTACCCGGCCCAGTTCGATCCAATGCTCACAGGCCCATTGTCCACCGTGCGCCGACCTAGACTTGCGCCATGGCACGGCTGCGGAGGGCGATGAGTCCCCGCGGCGAGCAGGCCTACCGCCGTCATCACGTCGGGCCGGCGGCGTTCTTCACGAGCCGACGCGCCTTCGACGACCTCACCGTCGTCGTCAAGCGCTTCCCGCGCATCGCCGACGGCGACGGCCCCGCGTTCGTGCTCGTGCACGGAATCGGGGTCTCCTCGCGCTACTTCCACCCGGCCGCGGCCGAGCTCGCCAAGGTCGGGGCCGTCTACCTGGTCGACCTGCCGGGCTATGGGGCTGCGCCCGATCCGCGCCGGGATGTCACGATCGCCGACCACGCGGGCGTACTGGCCCGCGTGCTCGAGGACTCCGGGCTCGTGAACCCCGTGCTGGTCGGACACTCGATGGGCTCGCAGGTCGTCTCCCGCCTCGCCGTCGACTCGCCGCACGTGACCGACCGGATCGTGCTGCTCGCCCCGACCATGCCCACGGACGAGCGATCGTTCTGGCCCGCCGCGGGCCGGCTGCTGGTCGACGGCGCGCGCAATCCCTTGCGCGCCAACCTCATCATCGGCTGGGACTACTTCGTGCGCTGCGGGATGCCCTACTTCTTCCGCCAGCTGCGGCACCTGTTCGGCGACCGCATCGAGGACAGGCTCTCGGGCATCCGGGCGAAGACTCTCGTTCTCACCGGGGACAAGGACCTCGTCGTGCCGCAGGCGTGGGCGAGGTTCGTGGCCGAGTCGGTGCCGGGCGCCCGGTACGAGACTGTCGCCGGCCCCCACGTCATCATGTACAGCGACCCCGTGCGCGTGGCGGGATACGTCGCGGAGCACGCGGCACGATGAAGCTCAGCGACTTCGCCTGGGGCATCGGCCTGGACTACGCGTGGGCGTTCTCCACTCGCGCGGGCTACCTGCGCCACCGCCGCCCGCCCGCCTCGCTCTCCGACGGCGACGGCCGGCCGGTGCTGCTCATCCCGGGCGTCTACGAGCCCTGGCGCTACCTGCTGACCGTCGGCCTGCGGCTGCATGCGGCGGGGCATCCGGTGCACGTCCTGCCGGAGCTCGGGTACAACGTCGCGCCGATCCCCGAGACGGCGGCTGTCGCGCAGCAGTACCTCGTGGACCACGATCTGTGGAACGTCGCCATCGTCGGCCACAGCAAGGGCGGCATCGTCGGCAAGCACATGATGGCGTTCGACGACCTCGATCACCGGATCGACCGGATGGTGGCGCTCGCGAGCCCGTTCTCCGGCTCGGCCCGCGCCAAGTACGTGCCGGTGCGGACCATCCGGCCGTTCCTCCCCGGCGACTCGCTGCTCAGCAGCCTGGCGGCGAACCTCGAGATCAACTCGCGGATCACGTCGGTGTACACGGAGGCTGACCACGTGATCCCGAACGGGAGCGAGCTGGAAGGGGCCACGAACATCGTGATCCCGCTGGTGGGGCACTTCCGGCTGCTGTCGGATCCACGCGTTCTCGACATCATTCAGCGGGCCGTGGGTGTTGACTGAGACTGTGTCCACCAACAGCATGACCCGCCAGCAGCGACTGGTCCTCGTGATCGCGATCCTCGCCTCGTTCGTCGCCTTCCTCGACAGCTCCGTGATCAACGTGGCTCTGCCCGCCATCAGCAAGGAGCTGGGCGGGGGCCTGAGCACGCAGCAGTGGGTGGTCGACGCCTACCTGATCACGCTGAGCTCGCTCATCCTGCTCGCCGGCTCGTTCTCCGACGTGTTCGGGCGCATCGTCATCCTGCGCGTCGGGCTCATCGCGTTCGGCATCTCGTCGCTGCTCATCGCGATCTCCCCGAGCGCCGAGTTCCTCATCATCCTGCGCGGCGTCCAGGGCATCGCCGGCGCGCTTCTCGTGCCGAGCTCGCTCGCGCTCATCATCTCCACGTTCCGCGATGCCGCCCAGTCGAAGGCCATCGGCCTCTGGACGGCGTGGACGAGCGCCTCGTTCCTCGCGGGCCCGATCCTCGGCGGCCTCTTCGTGGACTACCTCAGCTGGCGCTGGGTGTTCGTGATCAACGTCATCCCGATCGCGATCGCGCTGTGGATGCTCTTCGTGCTCAAGCAGAAGGACGTGCGCGAGGAGGGCGTGAAGATCGACTACCTGGGAGCAGTCCTCGGCGTGGTCGGGCTCGGCGGCCCGGTCTTCGCACTCATCGAGCAGGGCAACTACGGCTGGGGCAGCCCGGCGATCTTCCTGCCCTTCGGCATCGGCATCCTCTCGCTCGTCGCCTTCATCCTCTGGGAGCGCAGGGCGACGATGCCCATGCTGCCGCTCGGGATCTTCTCGACCCGCAATTTCGCGTGGGGCAACGTCTCGACGGTGTTCGTCTACGCGGCGCTGTCGCTCGGCGGCTTCATCGTGGTCGTGTTCCTGCAGCAGGTCGCCGGATTCCCCGCGACCCTGGCCGCGCTCGCCTTCCTCCCGGTCTCCCTGGGCAACGTCTTCCTCTCCGGGGTGTTCGGCACCCTCAGCGGCAAGTACGGCCCGCGCCTGTTCATGACCGTCGGGCCGATCATCGGCGGCATCGGCTACCTGCTCTTCCTGACGATGGGGGAGGACGTGAACTACTGGACCCAGGTGCTGCCCGGCGTGATCGTGTTCTCGGTGGGACTCTCGATGACGGTGGCGCCCCTGACGGCCGCCATCCTCGGCTCGATCCCCGCGGCCCAGGCGGGCATCGGCTCCGCGGTGAACAACGCGGTGTCCCGCGTCGCCGGGCTCATCGCCACGGCCATGATCGGTGTGATCATCGCCGGCACCCTCGATGTCGACGGATTCCACCGCGTGATCCTCGTGACCGCCGGGCTGCTGATCCTGGGCGGCGTCGTGTCGTTCGTCGGAATCCGCAACCTCGCGAAGCAGCCCGAGCACGTGCCGCCGGCCGCGTAGCGCGCCGCGCGCCGCGCGCCCGCGGCCGCGCCCGCCCGCGGCCGCTCCCCCCGCTCATCGAGAGTGCAGTTTGACGGGGTTCGCGCGCGAGGGCACCCCGTCAAACTGCACTCTCAGCGGAAGGGGCCGTTGCCGCTAGGCGAGGAGGCGCGCGCCCGAGAGGGCGAGCAGCACCACGTCGATCAGTGCGCCCGCGATGATCAGGCGGAAGATCAGCCGGGTCGGGCGTCGGGCGATGACGAGAGCGGCGCACGCGCCCGCGAGGGCGAGGCTCAGGGCGAGACCGATCCAGCCGTACAGCTGCGGGTCGCCGAGGCCGAGGACGATGCTGGCGGATGCCCCCGCCAGGGCCGCGGCGATGACCAGACCCGCGGTGCGCGGGCCAGCACGGTGTGCGAGGCCGCGCACGCCGGTGGCTGCGTCGTCCTCGAGGTCCGGGAGCACGTTCGCGAAGTGCGCGGAGACGCCCAGCAGCGCCCCCGCGAGCAGTGCCCACGGCGACGCGAGCGACGGAGAGGGGAGGGACAGCGTGACCACCAGCGGTAGCATCCCGAAGCTCACGACGTAGGGGGCGACCGAGAGCACGGTGCCCTTGAGGCCTGCGTTGTAGCTCCAGGCGGACACGATGAACGCCGCGTGCACGACGGTGGCGCCCCAGCCGAGCGGGATCGTGAGGGCGATGGCGAGCGCAGCCGTGACGAAGGCGGCGTTGCGCACCGTCGTCGCGCGGATCCGGCCTGCCGCCACGGGCTTGTCCCTGCGGCCCACCGCGCGGTCGCGGTCGGCGTCGATCCAGTCGTTGGAGAGGCCGACGGACGCCTGGTTCGCGAGGAAGGCGAGGCCGAGGAGCACGACGCGCCACCAGTCCAGTCCGACGCCGATGCCGAGAATCACCGCGATCGCGGACACCGCCACGCCCGGGCCGGGGTGGGTGGAGAGGGCGAGAGCACCCAGTTTCCGCAGCATTCTCTGATCGTAGGCCACCCAGGAACTCGCGTTCTCGGGAACTGTTGCAAGAACTTGCGTTCACTTGCGTAGAATTGCGGCATGTCACAACGACTCGCCGAAGTTGCCCGCAAGGTTGGTGTGAGCGAAGCCACCGTCAGCCGGGTTCTCAACGAGAAGCCGGGCGTCTCCGACGTGACGCGCCAGGCCGTGCTCACCGCCCTCGACGTGCTCGGGTACGAGCGCCCGACCAAGCTCAGGGGGGAGCGCGCGCGGCTCGTGGGGCTCTTCCTGCCGGAGCTGCAGAACCCGATCTTCCCCGCGTTCGGCGAGGTCGTCGCGGCCGCGCTCGCCCAGAACGGATACACGCCGGTGCTGTGCACGCAGACTGCGGGCGGCATCTCCGAGGCCGACTACGTCGAGCTCCTCCTGCAGCAGCAGGTCTCCGGCGTCGTCTTCGTCGGCGGGCAGTACACACAGCAGAACGCGCCGCACGAGCACTACCAGCGCCTCGCGGAGCTCAAGCTGCCGACCGTCTTCGTGAACGCGCCGATCGCCGAGCTCAGCTTCCCCACGGTCTCGACCGATGATGCCGTTGCCACCGAACAGGCCTGGAATCACCTGCGCCAGCTGGGCCACGAGCGCATCGGGCTCGTGCTCGGCCCGGAGGACCACGTGCCGTCCCAGCGCAAGCTCGCGGCGGCGCGGCGAGCGGCGGAGGCTGCCGGGCTGCCCCTCGAGGTCGCCCACTCGCACTACTCGCTCGAGGCCGGCCAGGCGGCGACCGCGCGGCTGCTCGCCAAGGGGGTGACCGCGATCATCTGCATGTCCGACCCGATCGCGCTCGGAGCGATCCGCGCTGTGCGCCGGGCGGGGCTCACGGTGCCGGGTGATGTCTCGATCGTGGGCTTCGACGACTCGGCCCTGATGAACGCGACCGACCCGCCCCTGACCACCGTCCGGCAGCCGATCGAGCCGATGGGCCGGATGATCATCGAGCTCTTGGTGAGCCAGATCAAGGGTGCGGGCGTCGCCACGGACGAGTACCTGTTCGAGCCCGAGCTCGTCGTGAGAGGGTCGACCGCTCCCGTCGGCTGATGCAAGATCACGCAAGTTTCTTGCTGTTTGTTTAGTTCTTGCATCATTCTGTCGAGAACGCTACTTTTCATCTCAACCCCCGCGGCCCAACACAGCAGTTGGACAACGCCGCGTTGAATGAGATGAGCCGTAGTGGACGTACCCGCCTTCGTCCTCGAGTCCGAGGCCGGCGCGACGACCGTGACCGGCGCCCCCGTGCCGAGCACGATGGACCCGCTGTGGTGGCGCAGCGCCGTCATCTACCAGCTGTACATCCGCAGCTTCGCTGACGGCAACGGCGACGGCACGGGCGACCTCGCCGGCGTGCGGGCACACCTCGACTACCTCAAAGAGCTCGGGGTCGACGCGCTCTGGTTCACCCCGTGGTACGCGAGCCCGCTCGCCGACGGCGGGTACGACGTGTCCGACTACCGCCAGATCCACCCGGCGTTCGGCGACATCGACGAGGCCGAGGCGCTCATCCGCGAGGCGCTGGAAGTGGGCATCCGGACCATCATCGACGTCGTCCCCAACCACGTCTCGCACGAGCACGAGTGGTTCACTGCCGCCCTCGCCGCGGGCCCCGGCAGCCCGGAGCGCGAGCGCTTCTGGTTCCACCCCGGTGTCGGCCCGAATGGCGACGGGATGCCCACGCACTGGGTCTCGAACTTCCAGGGTGACACGTGGACCCGCACGACCAACCCCGACGGCACCCCGGGAGAGTGGTACCTGCACCTGTTCACCCCCGAGCAGCCGGACCTCAACTGGAACCACCCGGACGTGCGCAAGGAGCACGAGGACGTGCTTCGCTTCTGGTTCGACCGTGGCGTCGCCGGCGTGCGGATCGACTCGGCGGCGCTCCTCGTCAAGGACCCGTCGCTTCCCGAGGTCTCGGGCGACGAGGGCCCCGGGGAGCACCCGAACACCGACCGCGACGAGGTGCACGACATCTACCGCTCGTGGCGCGCGGTCGCCGACAGCTACCCCGGCACGCGCGTGCTCGTGGGCGAGGTCTGGATGCCCGACCCGGTGCGCTTCACGAACTACCTGCGTGCCGACGAGATGCACACGGCGTTCAACTTCGACTTCATGGCCCGCCCCTGGAAGGGCTCGGAGCTGCGGGAGTCGATCGACTCCATGCTCGCCGCGCACGCCCCGGTCGGCGCGCCGAGCACGTGGGTGCTCTCCAACCACGACGTCACCCGCACGGTCACCCGCTACGGCCGCGAGGACAGCTCGTTCGCCTTCGCGACGAAACGATTCGGCACACCGAGCGACCTCGCGCTCGGCACCCGGCGAGCCCGCGCCGCCGCTCTCCTGAGCGCCGCCCTGCCGGGCTCGCTCTACGTCTACCAGGGCGACGAGCTCGGGCTGCCCGAGGTCGAGGACCTCCCCGAGGGCGCCCGACAGGACCCGATGCACTTCCGCTCCCACGGCGTGGACCCCGGGCGTGACGGATGCCGCGTTCCGCTGCCCTGGGGCGGAGACCGCCCGCCGTTCGGCTTCTCAACGGGAGACCGGCAGCCCTGGCTGCCGCAGCCCGAGGACTGGGGCCGCTACTCGGTCGAGGCCGAGGCGGCCGACCCCGGCTCGATGCTCTCGCTCTACCGCTCGGCGCTCGCGATCCGCCGCACGCTCGAGGGCGACGAGAGCTTCCGGTGGCTGGGCTCCGAGCCCGACGTCCTCTGCTTCTCCCGCGGCGGGGGGTTCGTGAGCGTCACGAACCTCTCCGACCGCCCCATAGACCTGCCCGAGCACAGGGAATTCCTGCTCGGCAGCGCTGAGTTGGTCGACGGCCGACTCGCACCCGACTCCACGGCGTGGCTGAGGGCGTAGCACCACCAACAATCACACAACGAAAGGCAAGACAATGAAGTCACGAAGCAGGGCCCTCGTCGCGGGTATGGCCGCGGTCGGGGTCATCGCCTCCCTTGCCGCCTGCAGCACGGGCGGCAGCGCGAGCGGCAAGACCGAGATCCGTGTGGCAACCTTCCCGCCCGGCGCGGACGCCGCAGCCTATGAGGCGTTCGCCACGCAGGAGGCTCAGTTCGAGAAGCTCAACCCCGACATCGATGTGATCGGCGTCGAGTACGAGTGGACCGGCCCGACGTTCGCGGTGCAGCTCGCCGGCGGCAGCCTTCCCGATGTGTTCACGGTGCCGTTCACCGACGCGAAGACCCTCCTGGAGAACGGCCAGCTGATGGACGTCACCAAGGAGGTCACCGACCTCGGCTACGCGGACAAGTTCAACCCGATCATCCTCGACGCGGTCAAGGACTCGGACGGGAACATCTTCGGATTCCCGCGCCAGGCGTACGCGATGGGCCTGCAGTACAACCGCCAGCTGTTCGAGCAGGCCGGCCTCGACCCGAACAGCCCGCCCACCACGTGGGACGAGGTCCGCGAGGACGCCAAGATCATCTCGGAGAAGACCGGCAAGGCCGGCTACGCCCAGATGACGATGAACAACACCGGCGGATGGCAGCTGACCGCCGGCACCGTCGCGCACGGCGGCCGCACGCAGGTCGACAACGGCGATGGTACGTACACGTCCACCATCAACAACCCGGGCACGGTCGCAGACCTGCAGTTCCTGCACGACCTGCGCTGGGAGGACAACTCCATGGGCAGCAACTTCCTGCTCGACTGGGGAACTATCAACCAGGAGTTCGCGGCCGGCAATATCGGCATGTACACCAGCGGATCCGACCTCTACACCGCACTCGTTCGGGACTTCTCGCTCGACCCCGACGTGTACGGCCTCACGGTCGTCCCGACCGACGGTGACGACCCGGGCACCCTCGGCGGTGGCGACATCGCCGTCGTGAGCCCGACCGTCGACGCCGCCACGAAGGCAGCCTCGGTGAAGTGGATCGACTGGTACTACATGCAGAAGCTCCTCAACCAGGACGCGGCTGTCACCGACGCCAAGGCGCTCGTCGCAAGCGACCAGGCCGTCGGCACCCCCGTGCTCCCGGTGCTCGACCAGGCCACGTACGAGGAGAGCCGCAAGTGGATCGCGGACTACATCAACGTGCCGCTCGACCAGATGCAGGGCTTCTTCGACGGCATCTTCGACCAGACCCCGGTCGGCGAGCCGAAGGGGAAGACGCAGGAGATCTACGCCCTGCTCGACTCCGTGGTGCAGGCCGTGCTGACCGACCAGAACGCCGACATCGACGCCCTCCTCACCCAGGCGGACAAGGATGCCCAGGCTCTGCTCGACGGCAACTAAGCAGTAAAAAGCTGGTCGAGTAGCGCCGCCTGCGGGCGCGCTACTCGACCAGCCTTTCCCTACAAGAGAGCAGCGTCAATGACCACCCTCGCACCGCGAAAGCGCAAGCACACCCCGTTCACCTGGCTCAGAGGCGGAGGCCTCTCCAACCTGCTCTTCCTGGCGCCGATGATCATCGTGTTCGCGGTGTTCAGCTGGTCGCCGATCGTCCGGTCGTTCATCATGAGCTTCCAGAAGACCAACCTCATCACCACGTCCTGGGTCGGCCTCGACAACTTCGAGAACGTGCTGAGCGACCCGCTCCTCGGCACCGCTATCGTGAACACCCTCTATTTCGCGGTGCTCGCGCTGGTCTTCGGGTTCCCGGTGCCGCTGCTGCTCGCCGTGCTCATGAGCGAGGTGAAGCGCGCCAAGGGCCTCTACAGCGCGCTCGCGTACCTGCCCGTCGTCATCCCGCCGGTGGTCGCGGTGCTGCTGTGGAAGTTCTTCTACGACGCGAGCCCGACCGGCGTCTTCAACACGATTCTCGGCTGGGCGGGCATCCCGCCGCAGCCGTGGCTGCAGTCGGCGGCCTCCGCCATGCCCTCCCTCGTGATCGAGGCGACGTGGGCGGCCGCGGGCGGGAGCATCATCATCTACCTGGCCGCGCTCCTGAGCGTGCCGCCGGAGCTGTACGACGCTGCGGAGGTCGACGGTGCCTCGGTGTGGCGCAAGGTGTGGCACGTCACCCTGCCGCAGCTGCGCGGGGTGCTGTTCATCATGCTGATCCTGCAGGTGATCGCGACGGCGCAGGTCTTCCTCGAGCCGTTCCTCTTCACCGGGGGCGGGCCCAACAACGCGACGGTCACGGTCCTCATGCTCATCTACCGCTACGCGTTCCAGAACAGCCTCGGCGGCAACTACGGCGAGGCCACGGCGCTGAGCGTGATGCTCGCGATCGTGCTCGCCGTCCTCTCCTTCCTGTACTTCAAGGTCACCGAGCGCTGGAGCAGCAATTGAGCAAGACCAGGGATGTCGAGCCCGACGTCGACCGCGGCATCCTCTCCGGATTCGACCGGCGCAAGCGCAGCGTGCGCGCGACGATGGGCGGCGTTCACGTGCTGCTCTTCGGCGGCCTCGTCATCGCGGGCCTCGCCCCGATCCTCTGGCTCGCGAAGGCCGCGGTCACGTCCACACAGGACACGATCACCCATCCGATCGAGCTGTGGCCGAACGGGCTCGACTGGGCGAACCTCGCGCAGGCCTGGTTCGAGGTGCACATCGACCAGTACTTCTTCAACACGCTCATCATCGCCTTCGGCGCCTGGCTGTTCAGCCTCTTCATCGCGACGACGGCCGGGTACGGGCTGTCGGTGCTCCGACCGCGGTACGCCGGAATCCTCAACGCGGCCGTGCTCGGCACGCTGTTCGTGCCGTCGGTGGTGCTGCTCGTTCCGCTGTACCTGACCATCGTGCATCCGCCCGTCGGCAACTCGCTTCTCAACAACTACCTCGCGGTGTGGCTGCCGGCTGCGACGAACGCGTTCAACATCCTGCTCGTGAAGCGCTTCTTCGACAATCTGCCGCGCGAGGTCTTCGAGGCGGCGCGCACGGACGGCGCCGGGCCCTTCCGGCTCTTCTGGTCGATCGTGCTGCCCATGTCGCGACCGATCCTCGGCGTCGTGTCGGTGTTCGCGATCATCGCCTCGCTCAAGGACTACCTCTGGCCGATGCTCGTGCTGCCCGATCCCTCGGTGCAGCCGCTGGGGGTTCGGCTGCCCGCCATCCAGTCCCAGGTCGAGCTGGACGTGTTCCTCGCGGCGCTCGCGATCTCGACGATCATCCCCATCGTGCTCTTCCTCGCCTTCCAGCGCGTGTTCCTGCGCAGCGCCGGGCTGGGCGGAGCGGTGAAGGGCTGATCGACTACCCTCGAACACATGGGGGCAACACTGGATCACCGCACGCTCGCCGATCTGCTGCCGGGCACGTGGACGATCGAGGCGACGAACTTCCCGATGTGGCTCACGGGCGAGAGGCTCGAGCCGCGGTTCACCTACGGGCTCGTCTCCGAGCAGCCGCTCGTGCTCTCCGACGACGTCTCGTACCGGGAGGCTGACGAGGAGAAGCACATCCTCGGGCAGGACACCTGGAACGGCGAGGAGTTCGTCTGGCGGGGCCGCAAGCTGCTGCGGCTGTTCGCGAGCCACTGGTCGGTCGCCGGCATCAGCGAGGACGGCACGATCGCCGTCGTCCGATTCTCCAAGTCGCTCGCGACGCCGTCGGGAGTCGACGTGATCGTGCGAGAGGGCACGCGGCACCCCGAGCTGCGAGCGACCATCGCGCACGCGACCGAGGAGTTCGGCCTCAGCCCCGAGGAGTTCGGCTCCCTCACCTGGCTCGCCGCCGCGCCCACCAGCGGCTAGCATCACCGCATGGCCTCACCGCTGCACACCCCTGCGGTGTCCGTGCGGTCCGGGCTGGGTGAGTGCCTCGACCTTGTGCTCGGGGGGCGGCTCGAGGAGGCGGCTTCACGGCTGGCGCGGGAGCACAGCCTGGAGTCTGTTCCGGGGCGCCGGTCGCGCATCGCCTCTGTCGCGGCCTTCGCAGCGGCGCTCGCGGCGCGGCATCCCGCGGCCCGGCGCTGGGCGGAGCTGGCCCGTGCGGAGGCCGACGACGTCCCGTCCCGCGCCATCGCCACTGCCGCCGAAAGCGTATCGGCGTGCCTCGCGCCGCCCGGCGAGGGCGCGACGCCGCTCACCGGGCTGAGTTTCGACGCCGCGTGGCGGGACGAGGATGCCGTCGTCGGCGGGTACTTCGCCATCGAGGCCTCCATGTCGTCCGGCCGGCTCGTGGATGCCGAGCTCTTCGCCCTGGAGTATCTCGCGCACGAGTGGCAGTCCTCCGTGCAGGCGCCGGTCATGGCGAGGATCGCGCTGGCCCGGGCACTCGTCTTCCAGGGCAGGGTGGCGGATGCCGCGGCCAGCGCCGCGCTGGCCACCTCCGAGTCGGGTGCCGTCGGCGGCGCGCCGGCCCAGATGCTCGCAGCCTCGACCAGCGCGTACATCCAGGCGCAGCTCGGCAGCGCGGCGGAGGTCGACAGGCTCACCTCGATCGTGATCGCCCTCGACCCCCAGCCGCGGTCGTACATCACGGTCGGCTCCCACATCCTGTGCGCGTACGGCCTCGGGGCCGTCGGCAGCACGGCGCGCGCCGCCGAGCTGGTTCTGCACGCCGCGGGCGGGCCGGGGCTCCCTCGGCTGCAGACGGTCGACCGCGCCTACGCGTACGAGCTGCTCGCGACGAGCGCCATCGAGCGGGGCGACCTGCGGGCGGCGCGCGCGTGGGGCCGCCGAGCGGCGCCGCTGAGCATCCACGACATGGCGGCCGCCGCCGTCGAGCGCACCCTGAGCCGGATCGACGTGGCGTCGGGCAACGGCGAGAGCGGGGCCGAGCACGCCGCGGTCTCGGCCGCGCGGGCGCTGATCGCGGGAGGGCGGCTGGATGCGGCGCGCGCCCACGTGCTCGAGGCGACGGCCCGCGCGTCGACCGGGGAGCGCGGCGCCGCCGTGGCGGGCCTCCGGGACGCGGCGGGGGAGGCCGACCTGCTGGGCGCCGTCGCGGTGCGCAACTGGTCGGCGCGCGAGCTGCGCCGCCTGGGCCGCCGGCTGCGCCCCGCCGCCGGCGCGGGCTGGCAGGCGCTGTCGGAGCGGGAGCAGCAGATCGCGCTCCTCGCAGCCGAGGGGTATTCCAACCGGATGATCGGGCAGGCGCTGTTCCTCTCGGAGCGCACGGTGCAGAGCCACCTCTCCCGCGCCCTCGCCGCGCTCGGTGCGACCTCCCGGTCGGCGATCCCCGCGAGCCTCGGCCGCGGGCGGGAGTCGAACGACCTCGACGGGCTGACCGAGCGGCAGCAGCAGGTCGCCCTGCTCGTCGCGGAGGGCTGCCCCAACCGGACGATCGCCGCCCGCCTGGGCATCAGTGACAAGACTGTGGAGAAGCACATCCAGGCCATCTTCGCGCGGTGGCGGGTCTCCTCCCGTACCGGCATCGCCAACCGGGTGCTCGCCCCGCTGGCCGAGAGCCGCCCGGCATGAGGCGCCCGGCATGAGGCGCGCCGTTGCCGTGACGGCGCTCGCCGCGGCGCTGCTTTCGGGGTGCGCCGCAGTTCCCCGGCCCGTGCCGGTGCCGACGTTCCCGGATTATGTCGCGCCGCCGCCCCCGGACCCCGTGCAGCTGTACGCCGACGACCGTCTGAGCACCATGACCCTCGACGAGAAGATCGAGAGCATGCTCATGGTGCACGTGCCCGGGCTCGACCCGCACGAGATCGCGAGCGTCGCGAGCGCCAACGGCCTCGGCGGCGTGATCCTCATGGGCGACAACGTCCCCGACCCCGCGAGCGCACTCGCCGACTGGTCTCCCGTGATCGCCGGGGAGCGCGGCCTGCCGGTCCTCATCGCGATCGACCAGGAGGGTGGCGTGGTGCGCCGCATCTACCCGGACGACGGGCCGTCGGCCGCCGAGCTGCGCGGCCTCGATCCTTCGGCCGCCCGCGCTGCCTTCGCGGACCGCGGTGCGATGCTCAAGGCCCACGGCATCTCGGTGAACTTCGGCATCGTGGCCGATGTCACGGGCGATCCGGACTCGTTCATCTACGACCGCTCCATGGGCGCCACTCCGGGCGACGCGGCGGCGCGGGTCTCCGAGGCCGTGTCGGGGGAGCTGGGCACCGTCTACTCCACTCTCAAGCACTTCCCGGGGCACGGCGTCGCTCCGGGGGACTCGCACTCGAGCATCCCGGCCACCGGCATGAGCCTCGACGACTGGCGGGCAGGCCACGAGGAGCCCTTTGCCGCCGGCATCGACGCGGGCGCGGAGTTCGTGATGTTCGGGCACCTCGAGTTCGACGCGCTGGACGCGGTGCCCGCCACGCTCTCGCCGATGTGGCACGAGCTGCTGCGCGACGAGCTCGGCTTCAAGGGCATCGCCATCACGGACGACATGAACATGCTCGAGCACACCGGGCGGCCGGGGTACCTCGACCCGGTGCACAACGCCGTGCTGGCGGTCGCGGCGGGCAACACGATGCTGCTCTACGTGCAGGGGGTCGATGTCGGGGCGGTGGTAGCGGGCATCCACGCCGCTGTCGACGCCGGCACGATCGATGCCGCGGTCATCGACGACGCGGCCCGGCGCCTGCTCGTGATGCGGCGCACGCTGTCGGGCGAGACAGGGCCGTTCGTCCACTGCTTCGAGGCGTGCCAGGCGATCATCGACTGAGGTGCTCGAGCAGCGCCTCCGGGCGCTCGACGTTGGCGAAGTGACCGCAGTCCGCTATTACAGCCGTGCGGGCGTGCGGCAGGAGCGCGCTGAGCCGCGCCAGGTCGTCGTCGCGCACGAACACGTCGCGGTCGCCTTTGAGGGCCGTGACGGGGCAGCGGATGCCCGCCCACAGCGCATCCGCGGAATAGCCCCCGGCGATAGCGGCGGCGGCGGTGAACGACCGCGGCCTGACCTCGCGGGCGAGCGCGTCGATCACGCTGCCCGGCACGCGGAAGGGGTGCCGGAACAGCGGGAAGACGGCGGCACGCAGCAGGTGCGCCCGGTCGAGGGCGCGCACGAAGGCCGCCCCGGCCGGTCCGAGCGCGGTGAGGGCGCGCATCACCTGCCAGAGCGCCACGAAGCCCGGCAGAGCCGAGAAGCGGGCAACGGGATGCTCGACGCTCTCGATCACGGACCACGTCGTTCCCGACACCATCACCACGGATCGCACGCTCTCGGGCCGCAGCGCCGCCAGGTGCAGCGCGACGAACCCGCCCAGGGAGTGGCCGACCAGGTCCCACTCCGTGTACCCGAGCTGCAGCAGGGCTTCCTCGACGAGGCTGCAGACCGCCTCGATGGTCTGGGCGGTGCCGGTCAGCTCGCCCTCTCCCCAGCCGGGCAGGTCGAACAGCACCGGTTCGTGGAGGAGGGACCCCGCGTCGCGCGCGGCCAGCAGCACGGGCGTCCACGTCGTCCACGAGCCGGCAGCGCCGTGCAGGAGCACCGTCGCGCGGGTCGAGTCGCGCACCGGCCGGTGCCGCACGACTGTCGAGCCGAGCCCGTTCTCGACGCGCGTCGACACCAGGCCGAACGCCGCCGGGTCGTCGACGAGCGGGTGGGGCGCGTAGGCAGTGCGCGCGGCGCTAGGGCTCACGCAGCTCGGCCGGCTTGCCGATGAACCGGCCGTACCGGCGGAGGGCCCGCTCGAATCCCGCATGCCCCTTCTTCGTCATGCCCGTGAACTCCGACAGGTCGACGGTGATCTTCTTCGCACCCTCGGTGCGCTTCCACGTGCCGACCACCTCCCCGTCGACGACGACCGTCGGCAGGAACATCCCGTTGCTGCCGGGCACGATCCGCGGCGCGAACTCCGGCGCCAGCGCGGGGGAGCGGTCCTGGTACCCGAGCATGTACTCGTCGAAGCCGGGAAGGGCATGGACTCCGGATGCCGCGGGCTCGAGCCCCTCGGCGAGGTAGTGCGCCACCCCGCCGAACTCGCGCCGCTCAACCCCCACGGCGGCGGCGATGCCCTTCCGCGCGTCGCCGAGAGTGATGCCGGCCCACCAGGCGAAGTCCCGTTCGGTCGCGGGGCCGTGGCTGCTGAAGTACCGGCTTGCGAACTCGGCGAGCGCCTCGTCGCCGCTCAGCCGGCGGTGCTCCGTCACCCACTCCTCGAACAGGGCGAACGTGGGCTGCTTCGCATCGGGAGGTCCGAACACGATGAGCTTTTCGTGGGCGAGGTTCCAGAGGAGGTGGTACCCCCGTTGGCCTGTGGTCGGGATGCCCCGCGCCTCCCACTCGGAGAGCAGGGCATCCCGTCGCACCGCGGTACCGCCGCCCATGAGCTCGGCCGCGATGGCGCCCGCCGCCGCGAGCTGCTCGCCCGTGATCTCGAGGTCCCGCCGTCGTTTCGCCGCCCAGGTCGCCTGGCGCACGGCGGCGATGTCGAGCATCCAGCCCAGGTCCTCCGGGGCGACGATGTGCAGCGTGCCGCGCAGGGGCCACGACCGCACGATCTCGCCGGACGCGAGCGCGCGCTCGACGTCGGCCTCCGTGGCGTCGGGCAGCCGCAGGCCGATGGCCCAGCGGGCACCGGGGAGGTCCTGCGACTGCAGGGCGAGCATCCAGCGCGCGACATCAGCGGGGGTGCGGAGAGCGCGGGGCTCGGTGCCGGGCTGAGCGGGGCTGGGCGGGGCGCCGATGTGCTGGGCTGGGCTGGGCTGAGCGGGGCTGGGCGGGGCGCCGATGTGCTGAGCGGTGCTGGGCTGAGCGGGGCTGGGCTGAGCGCCGATGTGCTGGGCGTTCAGACGTAGTGCGGTGAGGTCGCGCCGGGCGGGAAGCATGTTCACCAGTATCCCCGTGGCGACGAGAAGTGCAGTCCTGACCCCCGTCGGCCACTGCTGCTGGTGATCGGGTAAGCGAATCACCAACGTGCAGGGCACAACGTGGTCTCAGGCTGTTGCTGCGGGTTCCTTCGGGTGAAACCCCGGCTCCGTCGGGTGCGGATCCGTGTGCCCATCCGGTCCTCCATTAGGAGGACTAAATGATCAGCGAGGAAAAAGTATCAGCGAGCCGATATACCGTCAAGCACCAATTTCTCCCCCGAATGGGGGTGGATTCAGATGATGAGAGCGCTCCCATGCCGGAAAGTCCACGAAATACGTACCCCGAGCCGCGGATTCCACCCGTTTCGCGCTTAACCAACTGCGGAATTCGTTGCCGCCCAATTTCGGGGGCGCCTCGAAGAACGCGGCGCGGGTGGGCGTCGCCCGCGTCGTCGCCCCGCCACGCCGGCCTCCGCCCGGTGCCCCGCCACGCCGGCCTCCGCCCGGTGCCCCGCCACGCCGGCCTCCGCCCGGTGCCCCGCCGCTCGCCCAGCCGTCGCCGCTCCGGTGCGAAATGCAGGAGATCCGCACCCCACAACTGCGGTTAACCGCATAACCTCGCTCGGGATGCCCGAATCTCCTGCATTTCGTACTGCAGGGTTGGCCGCAGCCGCAGCCGCAGCCGCAGTACGCGGCGGACGCGCGGCGCGCGGCGCGCGGCGCGCGCGGGGTTGCGCCTCAGGACGCCGCCGCGATCGCGTCGGCGGCCCGCACGAGCGCCAGGTGGCTGAGCGCCTGCGGCGTGTTGCCCGCCTGGCGCCGGCCGGCCACGTCGTACTCCTCGCTCAGCAGCCCGACGTCGTTGGAGAATCCGCACAGCCGGTCCATGAGGGTGATCGCATCCGAGAGGCGGCCCGAGCGCGCGTACTGCTCCACGAGCCAGAAGGAGCACGCGAGGAACGCGTTCTCGCCGGCGGGCAGGCCGTCCACCCCCGACTCGGTGCGGTAGCGCAGAAGCAGGCCGTCCTCCAGCAGCTCCTGCTCGATCGCGGCGACCGTGCCGAGCATCCGCGGGTCGTCGGCGGCGAGGTAGCCCACCTGCGAGAGCTGGAGCAGCGAGGCGTCCACCCCCGAGCCGCCGTAGTACTGCGTGTAGGTGCTGCGCGCCGCGTCGAAGCCGCGGTTCTCGATGTCGTCGCGCATCTCCTCGCGCAGCTGCCGCCAGCGCTCGACCGGGCCGTCGAGCCCGAACTCCTCGACCGCGCGCACGGCGCAGTCGACGGCGGCCCACAGCATCACGCGGGAGTGGGTGAACTCCCGCTCCGGCCCGCGGATCTCCCAGATGCCGTTGTCCGGCCGCCTCCAGTTCTCCTCCACGTAGGCCATCAGAGCGCGCTGCACGGGCCACGAGAAGTCGGGCTCGTCACCCCCGCGGCGCCGGGCCTCCTGGAGCGCGAGCATGACGTGGCCGAATCCATCGCCCTGGAACTGCGTGTACGCCCCGTTGCCGACCCGCACGGGAGCCGCCCCCTGGTAGCCGGGCAGCGACGCGAGCTCCCACTCGTCCAGCCGGCGCTCGCCGGAGAGGCCGTACATGATCTGCACGTCGTCGGGGTCGCCGGCGATCGCGCGCAGCAGCCAGTTGCGCCACGCGTCGGCCTCGCCGACGTAGCCGTGGTTGAGCAGCACGTGCAGCGTGAGCGAGGCGTCGCGCAGCCAGACGTACCGGTAGTCCCAGTTGCGCCCGCCGCCGAACTCCTCCGGCAGGCTCGTGGTCGCCGCGGCGACGATGCCGCCCGTGTCCTCGTGGGTGAGGGCGCGCAGCACCAGCAGCGATCGGCGCACCTCTTCGGCGTACACGCTCGAACTGCCCGCCCCGGATGCCCAGTGCCGCCACCATTTCGCCGTGCTCGCGATGCGCTTCCTGACCGAGAGCGGTGCCGGCGCCTCGCGGTGGGCCGGATACCAGGTGAGGGTGAGGTCGACGGCCTCGCCGGGGTGGACCCGGAAGTCCCCGACGTGCGAGTGGCCCTGCGCCGTGAGCTCCGGTCCGCGCACGACTATCGCGTCCGGGCCGGCGATCGCGAGGAGGGCGTGGCCGCCCTTCTCGGGCACCCGCCGGATCCACGGCAGCGCGTCCGCGTACCCGAACCGGACGCGCAGGTCGATGTGCATGTCGACCCAGCCGCTCACTCCGCGCACCTGCCGGATGACATCGGCCCGGCGGTCGCCGTGCGGCATCAGGTCGACGACCTCGACTACGCCGGTCGGCGTGGTCCAGGTGGTGACGAGGATGAAGGTGTCCTCCTCGTAGCGCCGCGTGCTCGTCGCGGCGGGGTCGCTCGGGGCGAGCATCCACCGGCCGTGCTCTTCGTCGCCCAGGAGGGCGCCGAACGTCGACGCCGAGTCGAACCGCGGCAGGCACAGCCAGTCGATGCTGCCGTCGCTGCCCACCAGGGCCGCCGTGTGGCAGTCGCCGATGATCGCGTACTCCTCGATGGGCAGGGCCACGGTCACTCCTCCATCAGGTCGGCCGAGACCAGCGCGCGTGCCAGCTCGGCCCCGTTCTGGCCGTAGAACCAGCGCACGGCCGACTCCTCCTCGCGCTGCGCGGCCTTGGTGCGGCCGCCGGCCAGCACGGCCTCGCCGGTCGACAGCTGTCGGATCGCCACGGCCGCGACGTTGTCCGGATGCGCCGCCGCGAACTCCCCGTAGAGCGCCTCGTCGTGCTGGCCGTCGTCGCCGAACAGCAGCCACCGCAGCTGCGGGAACTCCTCGGCGAGCCGCGCGAGGTTCGAGCGCTTGTGCTCCTGGCCGCTGCGGAACCACCGGTCGTGCGTGGGCCCCCAGTCGGTCAGCAGCAGTGCCCCGGGCGGGTAGAGGTTGCGGTCGAGGAACCGCGTCAGGGTCGGCGCGACGTTCCACGCCCCCGTGGAGAGGTAGATGACAGGCGACGCGGGATGCTCGCGCCGCAGCCGCTCGTAGAGCACGGCCATTCCCGCCACCGGGGTGCGCGCGTGCTCGTCGAGCACGAAGGTGTTCCACGCCGCGAGGAACGGCCGCGGCAGGGCGGTGACCATGACGGTGTCGTCGACGTCGGAGACGATGCCGAACCGAGTGGCCGGGTCCACGATGAACACCGGCGCCGTGACAGGCTCGGTGCCCTCACTGCGCAGCGTGATCGTGTGCCAGCCGGGGTCGAGCTCGGTCTCGATGCGCACGTCCACCACGCCGCCGCGGTTGGGCGTCACCCGCTGCTCGACGCCGCCGGCCATGACCATCACATCCGCGTCCGCCACCGGGATGCTGAAGAAGCTGCGCCACCCGCGCACCTTGTCGGCGCGCTGCCGCGCCGCGCCGTCGGCGCGGGCGAGGACCACTCGGCAGAGGACCCGCGTCCAGCCCGGTGCGCCGTACCCCGCGTACGGCACGATGGTGGTGACGAGCCCGCGTCTGCGGCCCCTCCGTTCGCGCCAGCGGTGGAACGCGTCCTCGATCCGGGCCGCCCGGTGCATGATCTGTGCTGCGGGCTCGGCCATCACCCCAGCCTAGGCGGGAGGCTCCGTGCCGATCGGCTGGATGAGCTCGGGCGAGTTGTTCCGCACGTTCCCCACCGCGCGGTCGACGACGTGGAACTCGACCCGCTGGGCCACCTCCTCGCCGCCGTGCGAGATCTCGGCCAGCAGGTCCTCCTCGCCCTCGGTGTGGGGGTCGAGCCATTCGTCGAGCAGCTCGGGGGAGAGGAAGACGGGCATCCGGTCGTGGATGCCGGCGAGCTCACCGGTGGCCTCGCGCGTCAGGATCGAGGTGGAGAGCAGCCACTTGTCCGGGGAGTCGTCGGCCTCGGCCGGGTTTCGCCACCACTCGTAGAGCCCGGCGAACACGAAGAGCTCGCCCTCCGGCAGGTGGATGAAGTGCGGTGTCTTGATGTCGTCGACCGTCTTCCACTCGTAGTAGCCGGTGGCGGGGACGATGGCGCGGCGCTTCTTCACCGCATTCTTGAAGTGCGCCTTCTCGGCGGCCGATTCGATGCGGGCGTTGAAGGCGGTGACCCCGACCTTGACGTCCTTGGCCCACGGCGGCACGAGCCCCCAGCGCGCGCCCTCGAGCCTGCGCACCGGCGGGTCGTCCGGATCGGCGCCCTTGGGGATGGTGTCGAGCACGATCGGCACCCGGTCGGTCGGGGCGATATTGAAGGAGGGCCCGGGGAGGTCTTCGGCGCTCCGATCGACGTCGAACATGTCCACAAGATCGCTAGAGGCACCCGCTACAACGAATCGTCCGCACATAATTAGGAATTCTCTCAGGTACCTGTGACGTTAATGCGGCGCTCCCGCCGCGGGGTCACGGTACAATTCAGGGCGCGAGTTAAGCGCGTAATCGAAACCAGGAGGGGTCATGGCAGCCCAGGAGATCGTCGAGAACATCCCCGATTCCCGCGCAAGCCTGCGCAACGAGCCCGTCCAGGCCCGCAGCGCCGCGCGCCTCACCGCCCTGCTCGACGCCGCCGCCGCCATCATCGACGAGATCGGGTACGAGCGCCTGACGACCGCCATGGTCGCCGAGCGCGCCGGCGCCTCCATCGGCACCGTCTACCGCTACTTCCCCGACCGCATCGCGGTGCTGCAGGCCCTCTCGGCCCGCAATCTCGAGCGGGTGCTGGACAAAGCCACCAGAGCTATCCACGACGAGCGGCAGACCACCTGGGTCGCGGCCCTCGGGGCATCCTTCGGCGTGCTCGTCGACGCCTTCAGGAGCGAGCCCGGATTCCGCGGCCTCCGCGTCGGCGACGTGCTCGACATCCGTCCCGCGACGCACGACCGCACGTTCAACTCGATCGTGGCGGACGGCCTGCTCGGCGCCCTCATCGAGCGCTTCGGCTTCACGGACAGCTCCGAGCTGCGGTTCCACTTCGAGACCGCCGTGGAGATCTCCGACGCCCTCGCCACGCGCGCCTTCGCCCGCGACCCGCAGGGCGACGCGGCCTTCCTTGAGACCAGCCGCGACGTCGTCGCGCAGCTCCTCACGCCGCACTTCGGCCGCCCGTAAGGGGATAGGCCCGCCCGGTGAACCGGTGCGAGGGCCCGCAGTGTAACGCCGCGACACAAAGGCGCAACCGGGTATGACAGTGGCTCCGAATACTGTTTAGCTGGTTATGACCTGGCAGGTGCCGATCCGCGTTGCCGCGCGGGCGCGGCGCTCTCCGACAGATTGGGCCCCATCGTGATCGAGTTCCGCGCTGTCTCCAAAGAGTTCCCCGATGGAACGGTCGCGGTCGACAACTTCAGCCTGGTCATCCCGTCACGCAAGACGACGGTGCTCGTGGGCTCCTCCGGCAGCGGAAAGACCACGCTCCTGCGGATGATCAACCGGATGGTCGAGCCGAGTTCCGGCGCCATCGAGATCGACGGCGACAGCATCCTCGACCGCAACCCGGTGGCCCTGCGCCGCAGCATCGGCTACGTGATGCAGAACTCCGGCCTGCTGCCGCACTTCAAAGTCATCGACAACGTCGCGACGGTCCCGATCCTCAACGGCGTGCCGCGCAATGTGGCGCGGGAGCAGGCTCTCGAGCTGCTCGACACCGTCGGCCTCGACCGCTCCGTCGCGAACCGCTACCCGAGCCAGCTCTCGGGCGGCCAGCAGCAGCGGGTCGGCGTCGCCCGCGGCCTCGCGGCCAACCCGAACATCCTCCTGATGGACGAGCCCTTCGGCGCCGTCGACCCGATCGTCCGCGCCGAGCTGCAGCAGGAGACCATCCGCCTGCAGCGCGACCTCGACAAGACGATCGTGTTCGTCACGCACGACATCGACGAGGCGTTCCTCCTGGGCGACCAGGTCGTCATCCTCGAAGAGGGCGCCAAGGTGGCCCAGATCGGCAGCCCGACGGAGATCACGGAGAACCCGGCAAACGACTTCGTCGCCAACTTCATCGGTGTCGAGCAGGGCAAGCGCGCGCTCTCGATCAAGAAGACCAAGACGGGCTCCGTGCTCGTCGACAGCGAGGGCCGCGCGCAGGGCGTGCTTGTCGAGAGGCCCACCGCGTGAACTGGCTCCTCGACAACTTCGGGCTCATCGGCAGCCTGACCATCGAGCACTTGAAGCTCGCGATTCCCCCGATCATCCTCGGGTTCATCATCTCCATCCCGCTGGGCTGGCTTGCGTACCGCTACAAGCTCACTCGCGGCCTGTTGCTCACTGTCGCGGGGCTGCTCTACACGATCCCGTCGCTCGCCCTGCTCCCGATCCTGCCGGTGCTTCTCAACATCAGCTTCCTCAGCCCGCTGAACCTCACCGTCGCGCTCACGATCTACGCCGTGGCCATCATGGCGAGGTCCATTGCGGATGCCCTCTCCTCCGTCGATCCCGCGGTGCGCCAGGCGGCCACCGCGATGGGCTACGGCGGGTGGCGCCGGTTCTGGGCGGTGGAGTTCCCGCTCGCCGGGCCGGTCATCCTCGCCGGTCTCCGGGTCGCCGCCGTGAGCACCATCAGCCTCGTGACGGTCGGAATCCTGATCGGCGTCCAGAGCCTGGGCTACCTGTTCACCAACGGCTTCCAGCGCCGCATCATCCCGGAGATCCTCACCGGGGTGGTCATGGTGCTGCTTGTCGCCCTCGTCATCGACTTCCTGCTCGCCCGCCTCGGGCGGCTGCTCATGCCGTGGGCGCCCTCGTCCACGCGAGCACGACGCCTCACCGAGGCCTCTAGCCGCACGCCCATCCCGCAGGGAGGGCCGCTCGCATGAACCTCCTCGCCGAGGCCTTCGCCTGGATCTTCTCGCCCGACCGCCTGACGGGGTCGTCGCCGCTGCCCGCCGCGATCGGTCTGCACCTGTTCTACACGTTCCTCGCCGTCATCATCGCGGCCCTCATCGCGATCCCGCTCGGCTACTACATCGGCCACACGGGCCGCGGCCGCAATCTCGCGGTGGGCATCTCCGGGGCGGCCCGGGCGATCCCGTCGTTCGGCCTCATCCTGCTGCTGGTGCTCGTCATCGGCGTCACGCAGAAGCCGCTCGCGGCGACCATCGCGTTCGTGCTGCTGGGCATCCCGTCGATCCTCGCCGGCGCCTACGCGGGGCTCGAGGCTATCGACCGGCGCGTGATCGACGCGGCGCGCGCGGTCGGCATGACCGAGTGGCAGATCCTGTTCAAGGTCGAGATCCCGCTCGGGCTCCCGCTGCTCATCGGCGGGCTGCGCGCCGGGGCGCTGCAGATCGTCGCGACCGTGGTCCTCGCCGCCTACGTCACGCTCGGCGGCATCGGCACGTACATCATCCTGGGCATCGCGACCAAGCAGTACGACGCCATCCTCGGCGCGGCTCTCGTCATCGTCGCCCTGGCGCTCCTGCTCGACGGGGCCTTCGCCCTGCTGCAGCACCTCGTCGTACCGCGCGGCGTGACCGCCGGGCGGCCCAAAGAACTCCGCACCACGTCATCCCGACGTCGCGCGGTGGTGGAAACTCCCACCGTCTAAGAAAAGAGATAACGCATGTTCACAGCAAGGAACAAGGGCCGGCTCGCACTTGGTGCAGTCGTGGTCGGGGCGGCATTGGCCCTGTCAGGGTGCGCAACAGGTGACCCGCTGGACTCGGGCAGTGGCGAATCGCCGAGCAGCGAGACGATCACGGTCGGCTCGCAGGCTTACTACTCCAACGAGATCATTGCGGAGATCTACTCCCAGGCTCTGGAGAACGCCGGTTTCACCGTCGAGCGCCAGTTCCAGATCGGCCAGCGCGACGCCTACCTGCCCTCGCTCGAGAACGGTGATGTCGACCTGTTCCCCGAGTACACCGGCAACCTGCTCCAGTTCTACAGCCCCGACACGAAGGCCACGACGTCCGCCGACGTCTACGCCGAGCTGAAGGACGCCCTGCCCAAGGGCCTCACCGTGCTCGACCAGGCCGCGGCCACCGACCAGGACTCCTACAACGTGACCAAGGAGTTCGCGGACGCGAACAACCTGAAGTCGCTCGAGGACCTGGCGAACGTGAAGACGCCCCTCACCCTCGGCGGCAACGCCGAGCTCGAGGAGCGCCCGTACGGCCCCAAGGGCCTGCTCTCCGTGTACGGCGCGACCGTGGGCTTCTCCGCCACGGGCGACACCACCGTCGAGGACCTCCTCGCCGGCACGATCAACATCGCCAACGTGTACAGCGCCGACCCGCGCATCCAGACCGAGAACCTCGTGACGCTCGCCGACCCGAAGGGCCTCTTCCTGGCCTCGAACGTCGTGCCGCTCGTGAACGCGGACATCGCGGACTCGATCGCCGATGTCATCAACGCCGTGCAGGCCAAGCTGACGGCTGAGGGCCTTGTCGCCCTCAACGTCGAGTCCACTGTCGACCAGAAGTCGTCGGCGGACATCGCCAAGAAGTGGCTCGAGGACAACGGCCTCCTCAAGTAGCACTGAGTGACAGGAGGGGCGGATGCTTCGGCATCCGCCCCTTTCCTATTCCTCCATGTGGCGGGCCTCGCCCCGCTCGATGAGCTTCTTCACGACGACCACTCCCACCAGGAAGACGGCAACGATACCGACGAAGATGTAGCCGGCGTAGTGCAGTCGGTCGAGCAGGGCCTCGAAGCTGCCCGCGGCGAAGGTGCCGACGGAGACGTAGGCAAAGCTCCAGATGGCGCACGCGGGAAGGGTCCACGCGATGAACTTGCGGTAGCTCATGGTGCTCATGCCCACGGTGACCGGGATGAGGGAGTGCAGGAACGGCAGGAACCGCGACACGAAGATCGCGATGCCGCCGCGGCGGTCGAGGTAGTTCTCCGCGCGGACCCACCAGGCCTCGCCGATGCGCCGACCGAGACGGGACGCGCGCAGGCGCGGGCCGAAGAACCGGCCGAGCAGGAACCCGATGCTCTCGCCGCACAGCGCGCCGACGATCACGGTGAGCGCGAGAGCGAAGTACTGCGGGATGCTGTCGACCGCGGTCGCCGCGACGATCACGATGGTGTCGCCGGGCACGACGAGGCCGACCAGCACCGAGGTCTCGAGCAGGATGCCGACCCCGGCGAGAATCGTTCGCAGTACCGGGTCGACCGACTGCACGATCCCGAGGATCCAGCCGAGTGCGCCGCTCAGCAGTGCACCGAACCACTCGATGGGGTTGGCCGCTGTCGCGAGGAGGAGCTCGTGCATCCTTCGAGCCTACGGTCCGGCGGCGTGTCCGTCTCGGGGGTTATCCCGAGCTACCGGCGCAGGGCTTCCAGCCGAGCGCGCCACTGGGCGAGGCGTCCCGGCTTCTCGGCGAGCTCGGGGCCGTCCACCCACTTCGTGACGATCCGGATGCCGTGCAGCGCGCTGAGCGCCCACAACTCGGTCCCGTCCAGCTCGGCGGGGGTGACCGCCTCCTCGTGGGTGTCAAGCCCGAGCGCGCGGGCGAGGGTGAGGACGCTGCGCGCGGTGACGCTGTCCACACGGTCGAATGTCTCGGGCGGCCCGCACAGGATCTCGCCGCGCCACCAGAGCAGCGCCGAGTAGGCGCCCTCCACGACGTAGCCGTCCTCCGTGAGGATGACCGCCTCGTCCGCGCCCTGGGCCTGCACGGCGGTGCGGATGCGCAGCATCGACGACAGGTCGGGACCCTTCACTGCGGGCTCGGTGCGCGGGTCCGGGCCGGTCCACGTCGCGAGGACGGCGGAGCGGGTCCGCTCGGGGGCCGACCTGAGCCGGAGCACCAGCCGGCGCGGCTCGTGCAGCTCGACGCGCGGGAACCACTCGCCGTCCGACGGGATGGCGGCGACCGCGGCATCCCAGAACTCCTCGCTGCCGGGGGCCGACGACAGGAAGCGCTCGCGGTGAAGCCCGAGCGCGAGAGTGCGCCCCTCGACGACGAGCCAGGAGTCCGCCGCGACGATGCGGCTCTCGGTCATGTCGCAGTACTCGAGTGCTTCGAGCACGTTGCCCTCGTCGGTAGCTCGCCACCGGAATATCGACTCCACGACTTCAGGGTACGGCCACCCGCTCTCGTGCAGTTCCGCCCTCTCCTAGGCTTGGGGGATGCGCCCCCGGGTCCTCGCGGCTTCCCTCGGCCGTTGGGTCGACCCCGCGGCCGCCTACGCGGCAGTCTGCGGTGACTCGGATGCCGCGTTCTGGCTCGACAGCGGACCGGGTGCGACCACAGGAATGAGCTACCTCGGGCTCGCGGCAGAGGCGGTCACGGAGTTCGACGGCCCCGTGCTCGACTGGCTGCAGCACGAGCTGCGATCGCAGGACGTCGACACGGCGGATGCCCCGCCAGGGTTCGCCCTCGGCTGGGTCGGGTGGCTCGGCTACGAGCTGCGGGGCGAGACGATGGGCGTGCCGGTGGCGCGGGCGTCACGGTACCCGCTCGCGGCGTGGCTGCGGGTGGACCGGGCCCTCGCGTTCGACCACGCGCGGCGCGAGGTGACCCTGCTCGCGCTCGACGGCCTCGACCGGTGGCGCGACTCGGTCACTGCGGCTCTCGAGGCGCCTGTGGCCCCACTCCCGTCGAGAACCATGGGGAACGGCACCGCCAGCTGGGCGTACTCCGACGACGCCTACCTGGACATGGTGCGCGCCTGCCAGGCCGCCATCACCGAGGGCGACGCGTACCAGCTCTGCCTCACGACCGAGGTCTCGGTCGGCATCAGCCCCGACCCGCTCGCGGCGTACCTCGCACTGCGCGCCTCGAGCCCGACCCACCATGGCGCCCTGCTGCGGGTGGGGCGGGTGTCGCTCCTGAGCGCGTCGCCCGAGCAGTTCCTGGCGGTCTCTCCGAACGGGGTGGTGCGCACGAGCCCGATCAAGGGCACCCGCCCGCGCGGCACGACCGAGGCGGGGGACTGGAAACTCCGGGACGAGCTGCAGTCGAGCGACAAGGAGCGCGCCGAGAACGTGATGATCGTCGACCTGATGCGCAACGACATCGCCCGCGTCTCGAAGCCCGGCACAGTCGGGGTCACGAGCCTGCTCGCCGTCGAGAGCTACGCCCAGGTGCACCAGCTCGTGAGTACCGTGCGCGGCGAGCTCGACGACGGCCTGGACGGCATCGACGCGATCCGGGCGTGCTTCCCGGCGGGATCGATGACGGGGGCGCCGAAGCGGTCGGCCACGACGATCCTCGACGGCCTCGAGCAGCGGGCGCGCGGCATCTACGCCGGCGCGTTCGGCTACGTGGGGCTCGACGGCGCGGTCGACCTGGCCATGGTCATCCGGTCGATCATCGTGGATGCCGCGGGCTGCACGATCGGCACCGGGGGAGGGATCACCGCTCTCTCCGTGCCGGAGGAGGAGCTCGCGGAGGCGAAGCTGAAGGCGGCCGCCCTGCTCGCGGTGCTGGGGGTGTCGGCATAACGAGCCGCGGGACGGCGATCACCGGTAACCTTGACGGGGTCGTTCGCGCAGGAGCGGACGACTCTCGATCAACGGTGATCGGCCCTCCGCACAGCAATGAATTGAGACCCTCCGTGACCGACACCACCGCCAGTCAGCCCCACGAGCGCGACGAGCGCGACGACAGCTACGGCTACGACATCGACGCCATCCAGGCGAAGTGGAAGCCGATCTGGGACGAGATGAAGCCGTGGGCAACGGACGACCCGGCCGACAAGCGCCCGCGCAAGTACATCCTCGACATGTTCCCGTACCCGTCGGGCGACCTGCACATGGGCCACGCGGAGGCCTACGCGTTCGGCGACATCGCGGCGCGCTACTGGCGCCAGCGCGGCTTCAACGTGCTCCACCCGATCGGGTGGGACTCGTTCGGCCTGCCCGCCGAGAACGCGGCCATCGAGCGCGGCGTGAACCCCGTGGGCTGGACCTACGACAACATCGCGCAGCAGAAGGCGAGCATGGAGCGCTACGGCGTCTCCTTCGACTGGAGCCGCGTGCTGCACACCAGCGACCCCGAGTACTACAAGTGGAACCAGTGGCTGTTCCTCAAGCTGTACGAGAAGGGCCTCGCGTACCGCAAGGAGAGCTGGGTCAACTGGGACCCGAAGGACCAGACCGTGCTCGCCAACGAGCAGGTGCTGCCGGATGGCACGTCCGAGCGCTCGGGCGCGGTGGTCGTCAAGAAGAAGCTCACGCAGTGGTACTTCAAGATCACGGAGTACGCGGACCGCCTGCTCGACGACCTCAACCAGCTCGAGGGCTCCTGGCCCGCGAAGGTGCTGTCGATGCAGCGCAACTGGATCGGCCGCTCGGTCGGCGCCGACGTGGACTTCGAGATCGAGGGACGTGACGAGAAGGTCACCGTCTTCACCACGCGCCCCGACACCCTGTACGGCGTGACCTTCATGGTCGTCGCGCCCGACTCCGACCTCGCCGCCGAGCTCGCTGCGGGCTCGAGCCCCGAGGTGCAGGCGTCGTTCAAGGCCTACCTCGAGCAGGCGCAGAAGAACACCGAGATCGAGCGGCAGGATGCCACGCGCGAGAAGACCGGCGTGCCGCTCGGCAGGTTCGCGTTCAACCCGGTGACGGGGGAGCGCATCCCGATCTGGACCGCCGACTACGTCCTCGCCGACTACGGCCACGGCGCAGTGATGGCCGTGCCCGCGCACGACCAGCGCGACCTCGACTTCGCGCGGAAGTTCGACCTGCCGGTTCGCGTCGTGCTCGACGTGAACGCCCCGGTCACCGGTGCGATCCCCGTGCTGGAACTCGACGAGAACGGCCAGGCGATCCTGCCGGACGACCTGCCCCCGCTCGACCCCGCCGCGACCGGTGTCGCGCTCGGCGGCGACGGCCGGATGATCAACTCCGGCCCCCTCGACGGTCTGAGCAAGAACAACGCGATCAAGAAGATCATCGAGCAGCTCGAGGCCGCGGGAACCGGTCGGGCCGCCAAGACCTACCGCCTGCGCGACTGGCTCATCAGCCGGCAGCGGTTCTGGGGCACTCCCATCCCGATCATCCACGGCGCCGACGGCGAGCTGATCCCCGTTCCCGAGGACCAGCTGCCGGTCGTGCTGCCCTCCACGGAGGGGCTCGACCTCAAGCCGCGCGGCGAGTCACCGCTCGCGGCCGCGAGCGACTGGGTGAACGTGCCCGACCCCCGCGACGGCAGCCCCGCCAAGCGCGACGCCGACACGATGGACACGTTCGTCGACAGCTCGTGGTACTTCCTGCGGTTCATCTCGCCGAACGACGACGGCAAGGCGTTCGACATCGCCGAGGTCGACAAGTGGCTTCCCGTCGACCAGTACGTGGGAGGCGTCGAGCACGCGATCCTGCACCTGCTCTACGCGCGCTTCATCACGAAGGTGCTGTTCGACCTGGGCTACGTGAGCTTCACCGAGCCGTTCAGCGCGCTGCTGAACCAGGGCATGGTGCTCTCCGAGGGCAAGAAGATGTCCAAGCGCAGCCGGAAGAGCACGACGTTCACGGGCGAGGTCGACGCGTACGGTGCGGATGCCCTGCGCCTCACCCTCGCCTTCGCAGGTCCTCCCGCCGACAACATCAACTGGGAGGACGTCTCGCCGACGGCCTCTGCCAAGTTCCTCGCCCGGGCCTTCCGCCTCGCGTCGGACGTGACGAGCGCCCCCGAGATCGAGTGGAAGACGGGCGACCAGGCCCTGCGCCGCCAGACGCACCGCTTCCTCGCCGACGGCCCGGGGCTCGCGGAGTCCCTCAAGTTCAACGTGCTCGTCGCGCGCATCATGGAGCTCGTGAACGTGACCCGCAAGGTCATCGACTCTGGCGCGGGCGGCGGCGACGCCGCGGTGCGCGAGGCGGTCGAGGTCATCACGATCGCGCTCAGCCTGTTCGCGCCGTTCACCGCCGAGGAGATGTGGGAGAAGCTGGGCTACCAGCCGACAGTCGCCCTCGCGGGCTGGCGCAAGGCGGACCCCACGCTCCTTGTGGAGGAGTCCGTGACGGCCATCGTGCAGGTTGACGGCAAGGTCCGCGACAAGCTCGAGGTCGGTCCGAAGATCTCCTCCGAGGAGCTCGAGAAGCTCGCCCGCGCGTCGGCCGGGGTCATCCGGGCCATCGGCGACCGGCAGATCGTCAACGTGATCGTCCGTGCCCCGCGCCTCGTCAACATCGCCACCAAGCCCGCGTAGTCCGTCGGTCTCGCGCTCGCTGAGATTCTCGGAGCGAGCGCGAGCCTAGCCTCAGCGGGTGGACCTCCCGCTCTCGCCCCGTGTCAAGGCCGGCGGGGTCGTGGTCCTCGTGCTGGCGGGCCTCGGCTGCGCCGTCCTGGTCTCGGCGCTCAGCGACCGCGGCGGTGTGCGGGTCGACGTCCAGCCGACGGCGACGGCGGTCGCGGCATCCGGGTCGGCGATCTTCGTGCACATCCTCGGCGCGGTCGCCCGGCCCGGCCTGTACGAGCTGCGGGACGGCGATCGCGCCGTCGACGCCGTGGCCGCGGCAGGGGGATTCCTCGAGACCGCCGACCAGTCGCAGCTGAACCTCGCGCGGCTGCTCGTGGACGGCGAGCAGATCGTCGTCCCGGTGGTGGGGCAGGTGCCGGCCGTCGTCCCGGGCACCACCGCGAGCGGACTCGTGAACCTCAACACCGCGGATGCTGCGACGCTCGAGACCCTGCCCCGCGTCGGCCCGGCGATGGCGGCGCGCATCATCGAATGGCGCGAGGCGAACGGCCCGTTCACTGCCGTCGACGATCTGCTCGGCGTCACGGGAATCGGGGACAAGACGTTCGAGGGCCTCCGCGAGCTCGTGACCGTATGAGCCGCCCCGACTTTCGTCTTGCCATCCCGGCCCTCTGCGGGTGGGTCGCCACCGCGGTCGTCATCGGCTTTCCCGCGGTCTCCCTGCCCGTTGCGCTCGCGGGATGGCTCCTCGCCGGGGCACTGGCGGTGCGGCACCCTCGCTCTGCCCTCGTCCTGCTGGCGGTCGCCCTGTGCTGCACCTCGATCCTGCTCCACAGCGCTGGCCGGCATCCTGCATCCCTGCTCGACGCAGCTACTGCTCACCGCAGCGTCTCGGTGGTGCTGAGCGCGACACAGACTGTGCTCCCGGGCAGCGAATCGTTCGAGTCGCAGCTCGAGCAGGCAGGCGGCGAGCGGATGTCGGTGCCCGTGCTCGTCCTCGGCGGGGCGCCGGCCGAACGGGCGGGGATCGGGGCGCGGCTCGCGTTCACCGGAACGCTGGCGATGACAGAGGCGGGGGATGATCGCGCTTTCCTCCTGTTCCCTGCTGGCGCGGTGAAGGTGGTCCAGGACCCGCCCTGGCAGCTGGACTGGGCGAACGGCCTCCGGGAGCGGTTCCTCGCGTCCGCGACAGCGCTGCCCGGCGACGGCGGCGACCTCCTCGCCGGGCTCGCAATCGGAGACACGAGTGCAGTGGGCGCCGAGCTCGACGCGGCGATGAAGGCGTCGTCCCTCACGCACCTGACCGCGGTGTCCGGGGCGAACTGCGCCGTCGTCATCGGGCTCGTCATGCTGGCGGGGGCTGCTCTGGGGGTCCCGCGCGGAGTGCGGATCGGGGCATCCGGAGTCGTCCTTGTCGCTTTCGTGGTGCTCGTCACACCCGAGCCCAGCGTGCTGCGCGCGGTGGTGATGGCCGCGCTCGTTCTCGCCGCTCTTGCGGGCGGCCGCCCGTTGCAGGGGCTGCCGATCCTGTCCCTCGCGACCGTAGGGCTTCTCGTCGCCGACCCGTGGTTGGCCCGCAGCTTCGGCTTCGTGCTCTCGGTGCTCGCCACCGCGGGGCTGCTGCTGTTCGCCTCGCCGATCGCCCGCGCACTGGAGCGCTGGCTGCCCCGCTGGCTCTCCCTCGTGATCGCCGTGCCCCTCGCCGCGCAGCTCGCGTGCCAGCCCGTGATCATCATGCTCAACGCGTCGATCCCGACGTACGGCGTGGTGGCCAACCTGCTCGCCGAGCCGGCGGCGCCGGTCGCGACTGTGGTGGGGCTGGCCGCGTGCGTCGCGCTGGCGATAGCGCCGCCCGTGGGGGAGCTGCTGTGCGCGGCGGCCTGGCTGCCGTCCGCCTGGATCGCGGCGGTCGCGAAGCTCTTCGCCGGTGCGCCGTTCGCGCAGCTCCCGTGGCCCGCCGAACTCCCGGGCGTGCTGCTCGCCGTCGCCGTGAGCGCGCTCGCCCTCCTGGCGCTGCGCCGCCGGTGGGCCCGAGCAGTGCTCTTGGCGTCGCTCGTCGTGTACGCGGGCTTTTCCGCCGGCGGCCGCCTCGCCGAGCAGTGGGGCAGGCCCGCCGAGTGGCAGATCGCGGGCTGCGACATCGGGCAGGGCGATGCCTTCCTGCTGCGCAGCGGCGGGGAGACGATGCTCATCGACGCCGGGCCGGACCCGGCGCTGCTCAGAGAGTGCTTCTCCACGCTGGGGATCGGGCGGCTCGACCTTGCGGTGCTCACCCACTGGGACCTCGACCACGTCGGCGGCATCGACGCGGTCGTCGGGCGGGCCGACCGCGTGCTCGTCGGCCCCGCGGACCAGGACGCGCCGCGGATCGTCGACCGGCTCCTCGCCGCCGGTGCGGTGGTCGAGCAGGCGGGCAAGGGTGCGGCGGGCACCCTCGGCGCACTCGACTGGGAGGTGCTGTGGCCCCCGCCGCGGCTCGCGGGCGTCGAGCCCGGCAACGGGGCGAGCCTGACTCTGAGGGTGGACTGCGCATCCGGATGCCTGAGCGCCCTGTTCCTCGGCGACCTCGGTGAGTCCGCGCAAGAGAGACTGCCGCGGGTGGGGCACGTCGACGTGGTGAAGGTCGCGCACCACGGCTCGTCCGACCAGTCCGAGAGGCTGTACTCGGGGCTGGGCGCCGCGGTGGGGCTCATCGGCGTCGGTGCTGACAACGGGTACGGGCATCCCACCGACCGCCTTTTGGATCTGCTCGGGCGCGCCGGCACGGTTCCCCTGCGCACGGACGAGCACGGGCTGATCCTCGTGTCGCCGGGGGAGTCGGAGGGCGCCGTGAGTGTCTGGACCGAGCGGTAGCGTTGACCCATGGCCACCGCAGCGAAGATCCCCCAGCTCGCGTGGAACAAGGTGCGGCCCGCGCCGGTCGTGCTGGTCAGCGGCACCGAGTCGTTCCTGGCCGAGCGGGCGATCCGCTCGCTGCGCGACCTGCTCAAGACGGAGGACCCGAGCCTCGAGATCCACGATCTCGAAGCCGACCAGTACGCGCCCGGCGAGCTCATCACGCTCGCGAGCCCGTCGCTGTTCAACGAGCCGCGGCTCATCCGCGCCGTCAACGTCGAGAAGTGCACGGACGCGTTCATCACCGAGACCATCGCCTATCTCGAGAACCCGGCAGACGACACCTACCTGGTTCTGCGGCACGCGGGCGGCGTGCGCGGCAAGAAGCTGCTCGACGCGGTGCGCGGGGGTGCCGGCGGCGGCATTGAGATCGCCTGCCTGGAGCTCAAGAAGGACCAGGAGAAGAGCGAGTTCGCAGCGGCGGAGTTCTCAGCGGCCGGCAGGCGGGTGACGGGCGGTGCGATCCGCGCCCTCGTCTCCGCGTTCGCCGACGACCTGGCCGAACTCGCGTCGGCGTGCCAGCAGCTGCTGGCCGACGACTCCGACGAGATCACCGAGGTGACCGTCGAGCGGTACTACTCCGGCCGGGTCGAGACCAATGCGTTCAAGGTCGCGGATGCCGCGATAGCCGGTCGACGCGGCGAGGCCCTCATCCTGCTGCGGCATGCGCTGTCGTCGGGCGCCGACCCGGTGCCGATTCTCGCGGCCTTCGCCGCCAAGGTGCGCACGATGGCGAAGGTCATGGGCACGAACGCGCCGGCGGGCCAGCTCGCGTCCAAGTTCGGCATGGCGCCGTGGCAGGTCGACCGGGCGCGGAAGGATCTCCACGGCTGGACCGAGGAGGGCCTCGGCCGCACCATCGAGACCATTGCTGACACGGATGCCCAGATCAAGGGCCTCGGACGAGACCCCGTCTACGCCCTCGAGCGGATGATCGGTATCGTCGCCAACCGGGGCAGCTAGGCCGGTTGTATCGAAACCCGTCTGACGAGCAAGGCCGGTTGAGTAGGCCCTCTGGGGCCGTATCGAAACCCGTCTGACGAGCTAGGCCGGTTGAGTAGGCCCTCCGGGGGCCGTATCGAAACCCGTTGTCCCATGACTGGTTTCGATACACGCGCCAGAGCGCGCTACTCAACCCGCCCTAACGACGAAAGCCCCCGCCGAGGCGGGGGCTTTCGTTGAAGTGCTGGTTACAGCGCGGCGACCTGCTTGGCGATGGACGACTTGCGGTTCGCGGCCTGGTTCTTGTGGATGACGCCCTTGGACGCGGCCTTGTCGAGCTTCTTCGCGGCGGTGGCGAGAGCGGTCGTAGCGGCGGCCTTGTCGCCGGCGGCAATGGCCTCGCGGGTCGCGCGAACGGCGGTCTTGACCTCGCTCTTGACGGCCTTGTTGCGGTCCTGCGACTTCTTGTTGGTCAGGATGCGCTTGATCTGCGACTTGATGTTTGCCACGTGGCTGTACCTTTTCGTTGATGGGGAGTGTCTGGGCGACCCAGTCGGGCCGCGATTCGCGCCGTTCGAAACGACGCGCAAGCCAACAGGCAACATTACCGTGTTTCGGCTCCCGCCGCCACCTCAGTAGCCTGAGTCCGTGCCCCGCCTAGCGTCCCACATCCTTACCGTGCCCGGCAGCGGAATCCGCCGCATCCACGAGATCGCCCTCCGCCTCGACGGCGTGATCTCACTTGCCGTGGGCGAGCCGGATGTCCCGGTGGCGCCGCACATCGCGGCTGCGGCCAAGCGCGCGTGGGACGACGATGATACGAACTACACGGCGAACGGCGGCATCCCGGAACTCCGCGAGGCGATTGTCCGCAAACTCGCGCGCGACAACGGCGTACAGGTCGACACCGAGCAGGTCTGGGTCACTATCGGCGCGACGCAGGCACTCCACCAGGCGATGGCGATCACCCTCGACCCGGGGGACGAGGTGCTCCTGCCCGACCCGGGCTACACGACTTTCACCATGAACGCCCGGATGCTCGACGCGGTTCCGGTTCCCTACCCGCTCGATCCCGCGGCCGGGTTCCTCCCCGAGGTCTCCGAGCTCGAGCGGCTCGTCACCCCGCGCACGCGCGTGCTCATCCTCAACTCGCCGTCGAACCCGCTCGGCACCGTCATCCCCGAGTCGCTCCAGCGCGAACTCCTTGCCTTCGCCGAGCGGCACGACCTGTGGATCATCAGCGACGAGGTCTACGAGGCCTTCACCTGGGGCGAGCGGCACGTGAGCATCGCGAGTCTCGACCGCGGCGATCGGGTGTTCTCCGTGTTCTCGCTGTCGAAGACCTACGCCATGACGGGCATCCGCATCGGCTACCTCGTAACACCGGTGGGGATGGCCGACACGATGCGGACCGTGCAGGAGGCGTCCATCAGCTGCGCGCCGCAGCCCGGGCAGTACGCGGCGCTGGCGGCGATCGACGGTCCGCAGGACGCCGTGGCGGCGGCCCGGGAGCACTACCGCGAGAACCTCGATGCCGCCACAGCGCTACTCGAGAGCCGGGGCATCCGGTACCTCGTGCCCGGCGGCACGTTCTACCTCTGGATCGACCTGCGCCATGCCACGAACGGCGATGTCGCGGGCTGGGCCGAGGGCTTCCTGATGGAGCAGCGGGTGTCGATCGCGCCGGGGAGCGCTTTTGGAGCCTCGGGGGAGGGCTGGATCCGCGTCAACCTCGCGACGGCGCAGGATGCGCTGCTCGAGGGACTCAGGCGGCTTCCCGCCCCGTAGTTTCGGGGGTTACCCCGATGTCGGCGGGGGTCCTGCCTTCCTAGGCTCGAACCATGACAACCACAGCCCCCGACACCGCCACCGCCACCGCCACCACCCCGATCGCGCCCGCCACCGTCACGGACGACAAGGCCTTCAGCATCGCCAGCCTCGTGCTCGGCATCGGCTCCGTATTCATGGGCTTCCAGCCCGTCGTCGCGATTGCCGGGCTCGTGCTCGGCATCATGGCCCTCCGTCGCGAGTCCACCGGCCGTGGTCTCGCCGTCGGCGGCATCATCACGAGCGCCGTCTCACTCGCCGGCCTCCTGATCGGCGCCGTGGCCTTCGCCGCCTTCCTCCCGTTCATCGCGATCGCAGGTGCGTGGGGCTTCAGCTGGTAGGCGTCCAGCGGGCCTGGTGAGTCTCGTGCCCGGCGTCTCGTAAACTCTTAGTCGGCCCGCGCGGGGCCGCAACGAGAGGCGTTCCTTGAGTCCCAGAGCTACCACTGCACTGCAGCCTGCCTCAACCGACCCCGCGTTCATCCGGAATTTCTGCATCATCGCGCACATCGACCACGGCAAGTCGACCCTCGCCGACCGCATGCTCGGCATCACGGGGGTCGTCTCCGACCGCGACATGCGGGCGCAGTACCTCGACCGCATGGACATCGAGCGCGAGCGCGGCATCACGATCAAGAGCCAGGCCGTGCGCATGCCGTGGTCCGACGGATCGCAGACCTATGCGCTCAACATGATCGACACGCCCGGGCACGTCGACTTCACCTACGAGGTGTCGCGCTCCCTCGCCGCGTGCGAGGGCGCGATCCTGCTCGTCGATGCCGCGCAGGGCATCGAGGCGCAGACGCTCGCGAACCTCTACCTCGCCCTCGAGAACGACCTCACGATCATCCCGGTGCTCAACAAGATCGACCTGCCGGCGGCCGACCCCGACAAGTACGCGAAGGAGCTCGCGAGCCTCATCGGCGGCAAGCCGGAGGACGTGCTGCGCGTCAGCGGCAAGACCGGCCTGGGCGTGCCCGAGCTGCTCGACCGGGTGGTCGAGCTCATCCCGCCGCCCCAGGGCGATCCGGATGCCCCGTCCCGTGCGATGATCTTCGACTCCGTGTACGACTCCTACCGCGGCGTCATCACCTACGTGCGCATGATCGACGGCAAGCTCACCGCCCGCGAGCGCATCCAGATGATGTCGACCCGCGCGGTGCACGAGCTCCTCGAGATCGGCGTGAGCTCCCCGGAGCCGACCCCGACCAAGGGGCTCGGCGTCGGCGAGGTGGGCTACCTCATCACGGGCGTGAAGGACGTGCGCCAGTCGAAGGTCGGCGACACCGTCACCAACGCGGCGAAGCCCTCGACCCAGGCGCTGCCGGGCTACACCGACCCGAAGCCGATGGTGTTCTCTGGCCTGTACCCGATTGACGGCAGCGACTACCCGGTGCTGCGCGAGGCGCTCGACAAGCTCAAGCTCTCGGACGCCTCGCTCAACTACGAGCCCGAGACCTCCGTCGCGCTGGGCTTCGGCTTCCGCTGCGGGTTCCTCGGGCTGCTGCACCTCGAGATCGTCACCGAGCGCCTCGAGCGCGAGTTCGGCCTCGACCTCATCTCGACGGCCCCGAGCGTGACCTACGAGGTCACGACAGAGGACAAGAAGCAGTACACCGTGACCAACCCGAGCGAGTTCCCGTCGGGCACGAAGATCGCGCACGTCTCCGAGCCGATGGTGCGCGCGGGCATCCTCGCCCCCAAGGACTATGTCGGCACGATCATGGAGCTGTGCCAGTCGCGCCGCGGCACCCTCATCGGCATGGACTACCTCGGCGAGGACCGCGTCGAGATCAAGTACACGATCCCGCTGGGCGAGATCGTGTTCGACTTCTTCGACCAGCTCAAGAGCAAGACCGCGGGCTACGCGAGCCTCGACTACGAGCCCTCCGGCGACCAGGAGGCCGACCTCGTGAAGGTCGACATCCTGCTCCAGGGCGAGGCCGTGGACGCGTTCAGCGCGATCGTGCACCGCGACAAGGCCTACGCCTACGGCGTGCTCATGACCGAGCGGCTCAAGAAGCTCATCCCGCGCCAGCAGTTCGAGGTGCCGATCCAGGCCGCGATCGGCGCTCGCATCATCGCGCGCGAGAGCATCTCCGCGATGCGCAAGGACGTGCTCGCCAAGTGCTACGGCGGTGACATCACCCGCAAGCGCAAGCTCCTCGAGAAGCAGAAGGAGGGCAAGAAGCGCATGAAGATGGTGGGCCGCGTCGAGGTTCCGCAGGAGGCATTCGTGGCCGCGCTGACCGGCGATGTCGAGGCGGCGAAGAAGACCAAATAGCATGGCGGGATGAGCACTCCAGCACCTCCCGGATGGTACCGCGACCCCAGCCAGCCCGGCTTCGAGCACTGGTGGGACGGCACAGCGTACGTGCAGACGCGGCCGATCGCCCAGCAGGCCGTCTACCTCGCGCGCCCGGCAGGCGTCTCGCCGAAGAGCCGCACCGTCGCCTCGCTGCTGAGCTTCTTCCTCGGCTGGCTCGGTGTCGACCGGTTCTACCTCGGAAACATCGGCATGGGCGTGGCGAAGCTGCTCCTCGGCTGGCTCACCGCCGGCATCTGGCCGCTCATCGACTTCATCGTGATCGTGGCGGGCTCCGCCCACGACGGAGAGGGCCTAGCCGTCACGAGCTGGGAGTAGGGCCACCGGATGCCCGAGCTCACCTACACCGCGATCGGCGCGACG
Organism: Rhodoglobus sp. GW821-FHT12B09; assembly: GCF_058809925.1. Taxonomy (NCBI): domain Bacteria; kingdom Bacillati; phylum Actinomycetota; class Actinomycetes; order Micrococcales; family Microbacteriaceae; genus Rhodoglobus; species Rhodoglobus sp. GW821-FHT12B09. The sequence continues at coordinate 444,037 of NZ_JBXATB010000001.1, forward strand.
CGCGACCTGCGCGATGTGCCGGAGGGCTTCCGCGCCCTCGAGCGCCGTGCGGTGATCGGCCACGGCACGGAGGCGTTCACCGCGGCGCAGCGCCGCATCCTCGACTGGGGCCTCCAGACCGGCAGCGGCATGGCGGTCGACATCACCGGCCCGATCGAGGTCGGGGACACCGTGCGGCTCACGATCCCGTTCGGTCCGCTGCGGGTGCACGCGCCGGCGCGGGTCGTGTACGTCGTCGACGAGCCGCGACGGGCCGGCTTCGCGTACGGCACGCTGCCCGGGCATCCCGAGTGCGGCGAGGAGGCCTTCCTCGTCGAACAGGATTCCGACGGCACCGTGAGCACGGTCATCCGGGCGTTCTCGCACCCCGCCAACTGGTTCTGGTGGCTGGGGGCTCCGGTGCTCAGGCTCGCGCAGGAGCTCTACACGCGCCGCTACCTGAAAGCGCTCCAGCCATGATGGATGCCGCGGCCCTCGCCACCGCGCCCGTGACCTACGGCGCGGTGGGCGCCAGCCAGGCGCCAGACCTCCTCGCGTTCCCGCCCGCGGGATTCCGCCCGCTCGAGCGGCGCGCGCGGATCGGCCACGGCGAGGCCCGCTGGCGTTTCGCGACGCTGCAGGTGCTGAGCTGGGGCGTGAAGCGGCGGTCGGGGTTCCACGTCGATCCGGTTGCCTCGGAGGCCGGCTCGCGCACGGAGAGGGTGTTCTCGCCGGACGGTTTCGAGCTCGTGCATCCCGGAGACACCGCGATGCTGCGGTTCGGGCCGCTCCTCGAGCCCGTGCGGGTGGTGTTCGTGATCGACGAGCCCGACCGGCAGGGCTTCGGCTACGGCACCCTCGAGGGCCACCCGCTGCGGGGGGAGGAGAGCTTCGTCGTGGAGCGCCGGGACGACGACTCGGTGTGGCTGGTCGTGCGGTCGTTCTCCCGGCCGAGCACGCGGATGTGGCGGCTGCTCGGCCCCGCCGTGCGGGTCGCGCAGGAGATCCTGACCCGCCGCTACCTGTCCGCCCTCGCCGGCCGGATCTAGTCGCGCCAGCTGTGCCGCGGCTCGTAGCCGAGCAGGCGGCGGGCTTTCGCGATCGACAGCATCGTGTCGTGCTCGCCCAGCTCCCCGCGGATCTCGACCCCCGGGAAGACGGCCGCGACGAGCGACGCGTTCGACCGGGACATCACGGTGTCAGCGGCGGCGATGATGTACGCCTCGAAGCCGGGTGCGGCAGTCGCCAGCGCGCGGCTCACCGCCTGGGCGCCGTCGCGCGCGTCGATGTAGCCCCACAGGTTCCACTTGCGCAGCAGCGGGTCCGCGTCGAAAGACGGGAACGCGGCGTAGTCCTCCGGCGCCATGACGTTCGAGAAGCGCAGCGCCGTGATGCTGAGCGCCGGGTCCCAGCGCACGAAGGTGCGGGCCATGTCCTCCTCGAGGCGCTTGACCATCGAGTAGACCGACTCGGGCCGCGTGTCGTACTCCTCGTCGACCGGGATGTACGGCGGCGGGGTGTCGAACGGCAGGCCCAGCACGGTCTCGCTGGACGCGTAGACGATGCGGCGGATGCCCGCCCGCTTCGCCCCCTGGAAGACGTTGAACGTGGTGAGCATGTTGTTGCGGAAGGTCTCGGCGTCGGGTGCGATACCGGGCGCCGGGATCGCGGCGAGGTGGACTACCGCGTCCAGCCCGTCGTGGCGGTCCTGCACGCCGAGCAGGGCGTCGACGGTCTGGCCGTAGTCCGTGAGGTCGACGACGGTGCCGCCGGCGGTGGGCACCCGGTCCAGGACGAGGACGTCGTTGCCCTCTTCCCGCAGTGCGCGCACGACAGCACGGCCGAGCTTGCCGCTGCCGCCCGTGACCGCGATCACTCTGCCGCGCTCACTTCGACGTCCGGGTTCTCGCCGAACTCCTCGAGACCGGTCTCGGCGGCCGCCGGTGTCGCGACCCCCTCGATCGCGCCGACTACCGCGTCGAGCCCCGACGCGAGGTCGTCGACGACGACCAGCGCGCTCGTGGGCCGCAGCTCGTCGGCGGAGTAGATCCCCGTCGCGACGGCGATGAACGGGATGCGCGCCGAGTCCGCCGCGAGCCCGTCGTTGGGGGTGTCGCCGATGATCACGGCGTCGTGCCCGGCGAGGGCGGACCGCGCTCCGGCGGTGAGGTCTTGGCGAGTGGGGGACTCGTGCCCGAAGTAGGAGTGCTCCCAGTCGAAGGCCTCCGGGTCGAAGCCCGCGGCGAGCAGCTTGTAGCGGGCCCGGTTCGGGCCGTTGCCGGTGAGGAGAGCGTTGGTCCAGCCGTGCTCGGCCACGGCGGCAATCGCCTCAGGGGCGCCGGCGCAGGCATCCCGCACGTGGCCTCGCTCGTGCTGCTCGCGGGAGAGCACGTCCAACTGGTACAGCACGTCGCCGAGCCGCGACGGATCGAGGCCGTTCACCTCGAGGATGGCGCGCAGCAGCTGGCCCTCGGTCATGCCGTGCGGGTTCTCCACGGGCACCGTGGGGCGCACCCCGGTGACCTGCTCGATCGAGTCGAGGTAGAGGGCTCCCGCGCTCGGGGTGTTGTAGATCAGGGTCCCGTCGATGTCCCACAGGATGTACGTGCTCATACCCCCATCGTGACAGATGGGAGAATCAACCTATGAATCGCACCGGACGCACGATCACCGCGGCAATCTCCCGCAGCCCCGCGCGCCACGTGCTCAAGCGGTTCGTGCCCCAGACCGACCGCTTCCTCTTCCGGGTGACCGGCGGCCGGTGGAAGCTGAGTGCTCCTGCGATGCCGTCCCTCATGCTGTTCAGCACCGGGGCGAAGTCGGGCGCGCGCCGCGAGTCGCCGCTCATCTGCTTCCCGCAGCCCGACGGCACGTGGTTCATCGTGGGCAGCAACTTCGGCCTCGAGACTCACCCGGCCTGGACCTGGAACCTCATGGCGAACCCGGACGCGGAGGTGCACTACCGCCGGGCGCTCCGGCCGGTGCGCGCCAGGCTCCTCGCCCAGGACGAGGCCGACGGGCTCTGGCCAGCGCTCGAGGCCGAGTGGCCCGATTACCGCGACTACGAGAAGACGGCCAAACGGAACATCCGGATCTTCCACCTGGTGCCCCGCTAGTGCCGAGCGCACTGCCGATCGCCGACCCCGCCCCGCTGGACGGCCTGCTGCCGCACAGCGTCGCGGAGGGGGCATCCGGCCGCAATTTCGGCGTCTACCTGCACGTGCCCTTCTGTCGCGTGCGCTGCGGTTACTGCGACTTCAACACCTACACCAGCGACGAGCTCCGGGGCGCGAAGCGGAGCGACTACGCCTCCCAGGCGATCGCCGAGGTCGCCCTGGCCCAGAGCGTCATGCGCGAGGCCCGGATGCCCGCCCGCCCGGTCTCGACGGTATTCTTCGGCGGCGGAACCCCGACCCTCCTGCCCTCGACCGACCTCATCGCGATGCTGCACTCGGTGGTGGACACCTGGGGGCTAGCCCCGGGCGCCGAGGTCACGACCGAGGCGAACCCCGACTCCGTCGACCTCGAGTACCTGCTCGCCCTCCGGGAGGCGGGCTTCACGCGGGTGAGCTTCGGCATGCAGTCGGCGGTGCCGCATGTGCTCGCGACGCTGGAGCGCACCCACGACCCGTCCCGCATCCCGCTCGTCGTGGAGTGGGCGCGCGAGGCGGGGCTGCAGGTGAGCCTCGACCTCATCTACGGCACGCCGGGGGAGTCGCTCGCCGACTGGGATGCCTCGCTCGAACAGGCCATCGCGCAGCTGCCCGACCACATCTCCGCGTACGCGCTCATCGTCGAGGACGGCACGAAGCTCGCCGCGCAGATCCGCCGCGGCGAGGTCGCGATGCCGGACGACGACCTGCAGGCCGACATGTACGAGCGCGCGGAGCAGAAGCTGCGCGACGCAGGCTTCGAGTGGTACGAGGTGTCGAACTGGGCGCGACGGCCCGAGTTCAGGAGCGACCACAACCTCGGCTACTGGGTCGGTCACGACTGGTGGGGCGTCGGGCCGGGCGCCCACAGCCACCTCGGCGGCGTGCGCTGGTGGAACGTCAAGCACCCGGCGGCATACGCGGACCGGATGGCGGCGGGCCACAGTCCGGCGGCCGGGCGCGAGACGCTCGACGCGGAGACGCGCAGGGTCGAGTCCGTTCTGCTCCGGACGCGCGTGCGGGAGGGGTTCCCGATCGGCGAGCTCGCGGCATCCGGTCGCACCGCCGTTGCCGGCCTCATCGCTGATGAGCTCGTGGATGCCCGTGCGGCACTCGCCGGCCGCATCGAGCTGACGCTCCGCGGCAGGCTGCTTGCCGATGCCGTGGTCAGGCGCCTCGTCGAATAGCAGAAGGCCCCCGGAGCCGGAGCTCCGAGGGCCTTCTGAGAAGTGCGACTACTTGATGAGGCGCAGGGCGAACGGGTAGCGGTAGGAGCCGCCGGCGTTGACCTTCTGGAAGCCCTGGATCGACCAGATGAGGGAGATGACCCACACGGCGAGCGGGAGCAGCCAGCCGACGAGGCCCCAGAAGCCGAGAGTCACGGCGGTGAGGATCGCGTTGACGATGAAGACCGCGACCTGGGCGATGGCGACGGTGATCTGGAAGTTCAGCGCCTCCTTGGCCTCGACGTTGGTCACGGTGCCGCGGTCCTTGAAGATGAGCCAGATGATCAGCGACGGCAGGAAGCCGAGGATGCCGCCCAGGTGAGCGAATGACGCCCACTGCTTGTCCTCAGCGGGGGTCAGTGGTGCGGCAGCCGCGGGAGCGGGCTGCGGAGTTGCGTCAGTCATGTGATCGTTGCCTTTCAGGGTGAACGAGGTGTACTGACACAAGGTAGTGCCTCGCAACTCGCGCGTGCAACGGTTTGGTTACGGCGCGTCACAGGCCCGTGACGACGGCCATCGACAGCACGACGCTCGCGACGATGATCACCCCGACCACGATCTCGGCGTAGCCGATCGCGAGCCCAGCGGTGGCGGTGCCCCAGCCGGGCTCCCCGGTGCGGCGGATGCGGGCGCGCGCGAGATGGCCGAACACCACGCCGAGCACGCCGCCGATGACGCCGAACCACAGTGCGAGCGTCGCGAGCGGGGTCGGCCGGTCGCCCTCGTCGTCGTCCCTGTCGAGCACGGCGAGCAGCTCGCGCCGCCGGGCGGCCGCTCCCGAGCCCACGAACGGGATCGACAGCGGGTACCGCCACGACCCGGTGCGCCACATCCGGATGCCCGCCCACACGGCCACCACGGCTCCGACCGCCCACGGCACCGGGAGGAGCCACGCGAGCAGGCTCACGGCCCAGTACGCCCCCGCGCTGAAAGCGAGCGTGGAGAGCACGAAGTCGGCGATCACCGCGCCGACGAGAAGCACGCCCAGCGTGAGCTGCCAGTTGAGGGCGAGTCGCGCCTGCTCCGCGGTGCGCTCGTCGTTGTCACGGAGCAAGACGTACATCGCCGCCGCCGGTGCGGCGCCGAAGACACCGGCCGCGTGGGCCACGGTGCCGAGGATGCGCGACTCGCGCGCGGCCGACGGAGTCGCCTGGAGCGCGGGGTGGGCGAGGGCCATAGCGCACACCGTACCGGCGCGCGACCCGCTGGAGGGCGCGGCGGGGCGTGTCACGGTACAATTGGCAGTCAGTGTGAATGAGTGCTAATCCACGGGAGGCGGGTGTCGGCATGGTGTCAGAACGCGGTCTCGAAGTGCTCCGGGTGATCGTGCAGGACTATGTGGCCTCCCGAGAGCCCGTCGGCTCCAAGTCGATAGTCGACCGGCACTCCTTCGGCGTCTCGGCGGCCACGATCCGCAATGACATGGCGCTCCTCGAGGACGAGGAGCTCATCACCGCCCCGCACACCTCCTCCGGCCGCGTTCCGACCGACAAGGGCTACCGCGTCTTCGTCGACCAGCTCGCCGACCTGCGCCCCCTCAGCTCGGCGCAGCGCCAGGCCATCGAGTCGTTCCTCGGCCACTCGGCGGACCTCGACGACGTGCTCGCCCGCACCGTCCGGCTCCTCTCCCAGCTGACCCACCAGGTCGCGGTCGTGCAGTACCCCTCGCTGGCCACGTCGCGCGTGCGGCACATCGAGCTGGTCACACTCGCACCGACCCGGCTCATGACCGTGCTGATCACCGACTCCGGCCGCGTAGAGCAGCGCCAGTTCGACCTGGCGAGCCCGATCGACGACCAGCTCGCGGGCGAGCTGCGGACGAGGCTCAACTCCGCGCTCGGCGGGCTCGGCCTCTCCGATGCCGCGGCGAGGCTCGGCACCCTCACCGACGAGTTCGCGGCCGAGCGGCGACCGGTGGTCGCGCAGGTCGTGGCATCCCTCTCGGAGCAGGTTCTCGCGAACCGGCAGGACAAGCTGCTGCTCGCGGGCACCGCGAACCTCGCGCGCACGGAGGAGGACTTCACCGGCAGTATCTTCCCGGTGCTCGAGGCGATTGAGGAGCAGGTGACCCTCCTGCGCCTGTTCGGCGAGATGGAGATCGACCTCGGCGGCGTCTCGGCGCGCATCGGCAGGGAGAACGCGACGTTCGGCCTCGGTGAGACGTCTGTCGTCTCGAGCGGCTATTCGTCGTCGGGGGGAAGCGTGGCGCGACTCGGGGTGTTGGGCCCTACGCGCATGGACTATTCGAACAACATGGCCGCGGTGCGGGCGGTAGCGCGCTACCTCTCGCGACTGCTCGGCGAAGAATAAGCACTGAGGAATACGTAAAGAAGTGGCAGATCACTACGAGGCGCTCGGCATCGACCGGAGCGCCACACCCGACGAGATCAAGAAGGCGTACCGCAGACTCGCTCGCGAGCTCCACCCGGATGTGAACCCGAGTGCGGACGCGTCCGAGCGGTTCAAGGCCGTCACGCACGCGTACGACGTGCTGAGCGACCCGCAGCAGCGGCAGCAGTACGACCTGGGCCCGCAGCCCGGGTTCGGCGGCGGCGCGAACTTCGGCTTCGGCGACATCTTCGAGACGTTCTTCGGCGGCGGCGGGCGGCAGTCCGGGCCGAGGTCGCGCCGGGAGCGCGGGCAGGACGCCCTGGTGCGCGTCGAGCTCGACCTCGACGAGGTCATCTTCGGCACCAAGCGCGACCTCGAGGTCAACACCGCGGTGCTGTGCGAGACCTGCCAGGGCTCGTGCTGCGTGCCCGGCACCTCGCCCGTCATGTGCGACATCTGCCAGGGCACCGGCCAGATCCAGCGCACCATGCGCAGCCTGCTCGGCAACGTCATGACGTCGAACCCGTGCGGTACCTGCCGCGGGTACGGCACGATCATCCAGAACCCGTGCGTCACGTGCGCCGGGCAGGGCCGCGTGCGGGCGACCCGGAGCATCCCGGTCGACATCCCCGCGGGCGTCGAGACCGGCCTGCGCCTGCAGATGCCGGGCCAGGGCGAGGTCGGCCCCGCCGGCGGCCCCAACGGCGACCTGTTCCTCGAGATGAAGGTGCGCCACCACGAGACGTTCAGCCGCAACGGCGACGACCTGCTCGCGACCATCGAGGTGCAGATGACCGACGCCATCCTCGGGACCAAGACCACGCTCAAGGGCCTCGACGGCGACGTGGCCGTGGAGATCAAGCCCGGCACCCAGAGCGCCGAGGTCATCACCGTCAAGGACCGCGGGATCACCCACCTGCGCGGCTCGGGCCGCGGCGACCTCAAGATCGGCGTGCAGGTCATGACGCCGACGAAGCTCAACGGCAAGGAGCAGGAGCTCATCAAGCAGCTGGCGGCCGCCCGCAAGCCGCAGGCGCCCCACTTCGCCCACTTCCAGCAGGGGCTCTTCACGAAGCTCCGCGACCGCTTCCTGGGCTTCTGATGAGCCGTTGGCCCGCCACGGCGCCCGGCCCAGCGAGGGTGCGGTAGCCGAGTGGCGCACTTCTACATCTCCGAGGAGCTCGAGAGCGCGGCCGTGGGCGACCGCGTCGCGATCACCGGGCCCGAGGCGCGCCACGCCGTGACCGTGAGCCGCCTCGCGGTCGGCGAGACGATCTCGATCGGCAACGGCTCGGGCCTCGTGGTAACGGGTCCGATCGTCACCGCCGAGCACACGGAGCTCGCCATCACGGTCGCCTCGGCCCACGAGGAGCCGCGCCGCGCCCCCGCCGTATTCCTCGCGCAGGCGCTCGCCAAGGGCGACCGTGACGAGCTCGCGGTGCAGGCCGCCACCGAGCTCGGCGTCGACGGCGTCATCCCGTGGACCGCCCAGCGCAGCATCTCACGCTGGGAGGGCCCGAAGATCGCCAAGGGCCGCGACCGCTGGAGCGCCGTGGTGCGGGAGGCGAGCAAGCAGTCGCTGCGGCCGTGGATCCCGGACGTGCTCGACCTCGTCACGACCAAGCAGCTCGTCCGCCTGGCAGAGGGGGCGAGGATGCTCGTCCTCGAGCCGACCGCCGCGCTGACGCTCGGCGAGCTCGAGACCGACGAGCGGGACCTCATCCTCGTCGTCGGCCCGGAGGGCGGCATCGCGCCCCAGGAGCTCGACGCGCTCGCGGCCGCGGGCGCGTCCGTGGTCCGACTGGGCGACGAGGTACTGCGCACGTCGACCGCGGGCCCCGCGGCGCTCGCCGTTCTCAATGTGAAGCTCGGCCGCTGGTGAGAGACTAGGCCTATGACTTCTGCAACCCCGTCGATCTTCACGCGCATCGTCGCGCGCGAGATCCCCGCGGACATCGTGTTCGAGAACGACCGCATCATCGCGTTCAAGGACATCAAGCCGCAGGCTCCCGTGCACCTGCTCGTGGTCCCCAAGACCGAGGAGTACGAGAACGTCGCGGAGCTGGCCGCGGGCGACCCGGCCCTGCTCGCGGAGGTCGTCGCGGTGGCTCAGCAGCTCGCCTCGGAGCACGCGGCAGGCGAGTTCCGGCTCATCTTCAACAGCGGCTCCAGTGCGGGCCAGACCGTCTTCCACGTGCACGCGCATGTGCTGAGCGGTCCTATCACGGAAGGCTCCCTTGGCTTCTAGCGACAGTACGGCTCCCGAGAACATCGACCACGTCGATCTGGAGGTCGACGGCGTGGCGATGGTCAGGCTCCTCGGGGCGCAGGACCGCCTGCTCGCCACCATCGAGAAGCAGTACCCGCTCGTCGACGTCCACGTGCGCGGCAACCACGTCGCACTGAGCGGGGAGGCCGCGCAGGTGCAGGCCGCGAAGGTGCTCATCGAGGAGCTCGTCCACATGGTGCGCGACGGCGTCGACCTCGGGCCGACCGAGGTGCGGTCGTCCGCCCGCATCCTCGACGCGAAGTCGGGCAGCCCGGCCGAGCTGCTCAGCCAGGCGATCCTCACGGCCCGCGGCAAGAGCATCCGGCCCAAGACCCTCGGGCAGAAGGAGTACGTCGACGCCATCGACGAGAACACGATCGTGTTCGGCATCGGCCCCGCCGGTACGGGCAAGACCTACCTCGCGATGGCGAAGGCCGTGCAGGCGCTGCAGCGCAAGGAGGTCGAGCGGATCATCCTCAGCCGCCCCGCGATCGAGGCGGGCGAGCGGCTCGGGTTCCTCCCCGGCAGCCTCACGGACAAGATCGACCCGTACCTCCGACCGCTCTACGACGCGCTCAACGAGATGATGGACCCCGACCTGGTGCCCAAGCTCCTCGCCTCGGGCACCGTCGAGGTCGCGCCGCTCGCGTACATGCGCGGCCGCACGCTCAACAACTCGTTCGTCGTGCTCGACGAGGCCCAGAACACCACGCCCGAGCAGATGAAGATGTTCCTCACCCGGCTCGGCTTCGGCTCGAAGATGGTCATCACGGGCGACGTCACGCAGGTGGACCTGCCGGCCGGGGCATCCGGGCTGCAGCTGGTCACGCGCGTGCTCGACGGCATCGACGACATCCACTTCGCCCGCCTGACCAGCGCGGACGTCGTGCGCCACAGCCTGGTGGGCCAGATTGTCGACGCGTACACGAAGTACGACGCCGAGCTTCAGCTTGAGAAGTACGAACGGGGCCGCAAGTGAGCATCGAGATCAACAACGAGTCGGGCGTGGATGTCGACGCGGAGGCGATCCAGCGCCTCGCGGTGTTCGCGCTCGACCAGCTGCACGTGCATCCCGATGCCGAACTCGCAATCGTCTTCGTCGACGAGGCGGCCATGGAGCAGCTCCACGTGCAGTGGATGGACGAGCCCGGCCCCACCGACGTGCTGAGCTTCCCGATGGACGAGCTGCGCCCCGGCAGCGAGGACGCCGTGACGCCCGCGGGCCTGCTCGGCGACATCGTCGTGTGCCCGCAGGTGGCGATCGCCCAGGCGCAGACCGCCGGCCACAGCCCCCTCGAGGAGATGCTCCTGCTCACCACGCACGGAATCCTGCACCTGCTCGGCTTCGACCACGCGGAGCCGGAGGAGGAGCGGGAGATGTTCGGCATCCAGCGCGACATCCTCGTCGGCTTCGCCCTGGCCGAGCGACGACGGTAGCCGCATGGTCGGCATCTTCATCACGGTCGCGGTGCTGCTCGTCGTCTTCGGCGGCCTGCTCGCCGCCGCCGATGCCGCCCTGGGGGTCCTGAGCCGCACGGACCTCGCGGAGCTTGCCGCCCACAGCCGCTCGCGCCGCTCCCTGCTCGCGATCGCCGCCGATCCCGGCGCGCACATCAACGCCCTCAACTTCATGCGCATCGTGGCCGAGACGACGGCAGCGGTGCTCATCACCCTCGCCTTCGCCTCCGTCTTCGCGGACTGGTGGTGGACCCTCCTGGCGAGCGCCCTCATCATGACTGGCGCGTCGTTCGTTCTCGTGGGGTCGAGCCCGCGCAGCGTCGGCCGGGCGAACGCGCGCGCCGTCATGCGCTTCGCGGCGCCCATCGTGCGGAGCATCCGCGTGGTGCTCGGCCCGATCGCCGCGGCGCTCGTCGCCCTCGGCAACCGGGTCACGCCCGGCCGCCCGCCGAGCGCGACCTTCTCGAGCGAGGAGCAGCTGCTCAGCATGGTCGACGAGGCCACCGAGCTCGAGGTGCTCGAGGAGGACGACCGCGAGCTCATCCACTCGATCTTCGAGTTCAACGACACGGTAGTTCGCGAGGTGATGATCCCGCGCACCGACATGGTCACGATCGACTCGGACGCCACGATGAGCACGTCCATGGGCCTGTTCCTGAGCAAGGGCATCTCCCGGATGCCCGTGATCGGCGACAACATCGACGAGGTGCTCGGGGTGCTGTACCTGCGGGACGTTGCACGGGTGGTGTACGAGCAGACCCTCGACGCCGGTACGCTCACCGCCGCGCAGCTCGCCCGTCCCGCGCTCTTCGCCCCGGAGTCGCAGAAGGCCGACAGCCTGCTGCGCCAGATGCAGTTGGAGTCCAACCACCTCGCCATGGTCGTCGACGAGTACGGCGGTATCGCGGGCCTCGCGACCCTCGAGGACCTCATCGAGGAGCTGGTCGGCGAGATCTCCGACGAGTACGACCACGAGGTGCCCGAGGTCGAGGAGCTGGGGGAGGGCCGCTACCGCGTGAGCGCTCGACTCGCGATCGACGAGCTCGGCGACCTGTTCGGCCTCGAGCTGGAGGACGACGAGGTCGACTCCGTGGGCGGTCTCATCACCAAGGTCCTCGGGCGGCTGCCCACCGCGGGCGCCTCCGCGGAGTTCTCGGGCCTCATCCTCACCGCCGACCGCACAGAGGGCCGCCGCAAGCGGCTCAGCACGGTGCTGGTCGAGCGGGATGCCGCACTCATCGACGCCCAGGAGGCGTTCAACAGCAAGGACAGCAATGACTGACTTCCGCGCAGGCTTCGTCTCGTTCGTCGGGCGGCCCAATGTCGGCAAATCCACCCTGACGAACGCGCTGGTGGGCGAGAAGGTGGCGATCACCTCCTCGAAGCCGCAGACCACGCGCCGCGCCATCCGGGGCATCGTCCACCTCGAGGGCGGGCAGCTCATCATCGTCGACACCCCCGGGATGCACCGGCCGCGGACCCTGCTCGGCGAGCGCCTCAACACCATCGTGCAGGACACGCTCGCGGAGGTCGACGTGATCGGGCTGTGCCTGCCCGCGAACGAGAAGATCGGCCCCGGCGACAAGTACATCAACGAGCAGCTGGACTCGTTCCCGCGGGCGAAGAAGGTCGCGATCGTGACCAAGATCGACGCGTCCTCGCGCCCGGGCGTTGCCGAGCAGCTCCAGGCGGTTTCGGAGCTGCGCGACTGGGACGCCATCATCCCGATCTCCTCGTTCGACAAGGTGCAGCTCGACATCCTCGGCGCCGAGCTCGTGAAGCTCATGCCCGTGTCGCAGGCGCTGTACCCGGATGACGCGACCACCGACGAGACGACGGAGTCCCGCGTCGCCGAGCTCGTCCGCGAGGCGGTGCTCGAGGGCGTCATGGACGAGCTGCCGCACTCCATCGCCGTCACGATCGACGACATGATCGAGAGCGAGACGAAGGACCTGCTGGAGATCTACGCGAACCTGTTCGTCGAGCGCGACAGCCAGAAGGGCATCATCATCGGCCACCAGGGCCAGCGGCTGCAGGACGTCGGTGCCCGCGCCCGGGTCGAGATCGAGAAGCTGCTCGGCCGAAAGGTGTTCCTCTCCCTGCGCGTGAAGGTCGCGAAGGAGTGGCAGCGCGACGCCAAGCAGCTGGGGCGCCTCGGCTTCTAGCCCTCGGTCACCGCCGTGAGCTGCGGCCGGATGAGCACCACGCCGGTGCCGAACCTGCTGTCCGCCCACTTCTGCACCGAGCCGTCGTCGAACACGACGGAGCCCACCACGTAGCCGTTCACCTGGTTCGCGGAGAGGATCTCGACCGGCGCCTCGTCGGGCAGCGCCTCCTGCGCGGCGTCGAGGGCCTCCTGCCCGGCGGTTCCGGCGTTCTCCGGGTCCATCTGCGGGTCGTCCACGGGCATCGGGTCGTACAGCGCGAGCTGCACGGCGTCGGTGACGGTGAGGCCCGAGCCGTCCCAACTGCCCCAGACCGCGTAGGCGCCCCACGTGGTCCCGTCAGCCGTCTCGTCGCCCTCGATGGTCTCCCAGTCCCACCCCGTGAGCTCGGGGCCGCTGCACTGCGGCGGATACGACGTGAGGACGGCGCCCAGGCAGAACTGCGGCGCGGCGTCCCCGACCTGCAGCACGGTGCCCTGGCCCATCACGTCGACGGGCACGGCGGGGGCGGAACCGGGCGAGGTCTGCGGGGCGCATCCGGCGAGCAGCAGGACGGCGGCCACGGCGAGGGCGGCGGGGGTGCGCGACACGGTCATGCGTCCAGTGTCGCGGGAGGTCGGGCCGTCCACCACCCAACGTTTGCGGCCAGTTGCGCGTCTGCGGCTCTCCACAACGGGCGGGGCGGGGCGGGGCGCGGCCCGCGCAACTACATCGCGCGACGGACGCGCGGGCGGGGCATCCGGCATAGCGTTGTCCTCATGTTCCGCCGCCTGACGCCGACCCAGCTCACGGTCGACATCAGCGTCGCCGTCGTGTGCCTGCTCGTGCGCAGCAGCATGACGTTCGAGAACCTCGCACTGTGGTTCGTGGTGGTGCTCATGGCGGGGGCCCTCGCCATCCGGCGGCTCAGCCCCGGCATCGCACTGGTGGTCGCGTGGGTGGGCGCGGTGCTGCAGATGTCGGCGATGCTGCCGCCCGACGTGTCGAACGCCGCCATCCTCGCGGTGCTGTTCGCGACCGCGCGGTACGGGGGCCGTGTCGTGCGATGGGCGGGGTTCGCGTCCGCCGTCGGCGGTGCCGCTGTCGCGAGCGCGTACACGGTGCTCGTCACCGGCATCTTCGGGACGCCCGTCGACATCGGGCTGTTCTTCCGCAGCTTCTCGGTGAGCCTGCTGGGCGCGGCAGCCGTGCTCGGGCTGAGCTGGACGCTCGGCTTCCTGTGGCGCACGTGGGACACGGCCCGCCAGAACCGGCGCGAGAAGATCGCGGCCGAGCAGTCGACGATCGTCGAGCAGGAGCGCAACCGCATCGCGCGCGACATGCACGACGTGGTCGCCCATTCACTCGCTGTCGTGATCGCGCAGGCCGACGGTGCGCGCTACGCCGGTGACAAGGAGGCCACGGATGCCGCGCTCACGACAATCGCGTCCACAGCCCGCGAGGCGCTCTCCGACGTGCGCCTGCTGCTCGGCCAGCTCCGCCACAGCCAGGAGGAGGGGCCGCAGCCGGTGCTCGCCGACCTCGACCGCCTCGTCGAGCAGCTGCGCGCGTCGGGACTGGTCGTCGCGGTCGAGCGCCGCGGCATCCCGCTGCAGCTCGCCGCCGCCCGCGAGCTCGCCCTCTACCGCATCGCGCAGGAGGCGCTCACGAACGCCCTGCGCCACGGCGACACGGACGAGGAGGCGATGGTGCTCATCGACTGGGGGCGGGATGCCGCATCCCTCACGGTCTCGAACGCGCTGAAGCTCCCCGCCCGCGAGCCGCGGCCGGGCCACGGCCTCGCGGGCATGCGGGAGCGCGCGCTCCTGGTCGGCGGAACGCTCGAGGCCGGCGCGCAGAACGACCACTGGGTCGTGTCGGCAAGGATTCCCGCGTGATCCGGGTCGCGCTGGTCGACGACCAGGCTCTGTTCCGCGCGGGCATCCGGATGCTCGTGTCGTCGCAGCCCGACCTCGAGTTCGTGGGGGAGGCCGGCGACGGCTCCGCGGGCGTGGCCATGGCGGCCGAGACGAAGCCCGACGTGATCCTCATGGACATCCGGATGCCCGTGATGGACGGCATCGAGGCGACGAGGCTGATCGTGGCATCCGGGCCCCAGGCCCCGCGCATCATCGTGCTCACGACCTTCGACCTGGACGAGGCGGCGGCCCGGGCGATCCGCGGGGGAGCGAGCGGCTTCATCCTCAAGGACGCCGACCCGGAGCTGCTGCTCGCCGCGATCCGGGCGGTGCACTCGGGCAGCTCGGTGATCGCGGCATCCGCCACCCGGGAGCTGTTCGAGCACTTCGGGGAGCGGGCCTCCACGGAGCCCGCCGCCTTCGGCACGCTGACGGCGCGCGAGCGCGAGATCTTCCTGCTCGCCGCCCGCGGGCTCAGCAACTCCGAGATCGCGAAGACGGAGTTCCTCAGCGAGGCCACGGTGAAGACGCACATCAGCCGGGTGCTGGGCAAGCTCGAGCTCCGCGACCGCGTGCAGCTGGTCGTCTACGCCTACGAGAACCGGCTCGCGTAGGTCATCCCAGCGATGTAGTGCTTCGCGACGAGCGGCCGATTCGCCGGGGCGCGCACGTCGCGAGGCTTGAAGCATGACAATCACCCCAGACTCCCTCGGCCTCGTCGCCAGGGTCGCGCAACTGACCAAGTCCTACGGCGCCGGATCGACGACCGTGACCGCACTCGACGACGTGTCGATCGGGATCCGCAAGGGCGAGTTCACCGCCATCATGGGCCCGAGCGGGTCCGGCAAGTCCACGCTCATGCACATCATGGCCGGCCTCGACTCGGCGACCACCGGCCGGGTGTGGATCGGCAACACCGAGATCACCAACCTGGAGGACACCGAGCTCACGATGATCCGCCGCCGGCGCGTCGGCTTCGTGTTCCAGTCGTTCAACCTCGTGCCGACGCTCGACATCGAGGGCAACATCCTCCTGCCGTTCGAGCTGGACGGCCGTAGGCCGACCACGGAGGAGCGTGCCTGGATCGACGAGCTCATCGGCTCCCTGGGCCTTGCGGACCGCCTCCGCCACCGCCCGTACGAGCTCTCCGGCGGCCAGCAGCAGCGGGTCGCGATCGCCCGGGCCCTGGGTTCGCGCCCGCAGCTCGTGTTCGCCGACGAGCCGACCGGCAACCTCGACTCCCGCACGGGCCGCGAGGTGCTCTCCCTGCTGGCGACGGCGGCCTCCACGTACGGCCAGAGCATCGCGATGGTCACCCACGACCCGGTGGCGGCGAGCTTCGCCGACCGCATCCTGTTCCTCGCCGACGGCAAGGTCGTCGAGGACCGCGGGCGCTCCACCGCCGCCGAGATCTCCAGCTACATGCTGGGCATGGAGAGTGCCGCATGAGCCGCTTCGCCATCCGCGAGCACACGTCGAGCATCCTCGTCAGCGCGCTCAGCGCCGCGTTCGGCGTCTCGCTCCTGCAGGTGACCGGCAACCTGGCGATCCTGCTCGCCGCGGACCGCGTCACCGGCTCGAGCCAGACCGTCGCCGTGATGCTGGGCATCGTCGCGATCGTGTTCATCGTCATCTCCACCTATGTCGGGGCGATCGTCACGTCGAACACCTTCGCGACGATCATCGCCGGCCGTACCCGCACGATCGCGCTCATGCGCCTGATCGGCTCGACCGCGGCGGCACAGCGCCGGGCGGTCGCGAAGGAGGGGCTCATCGTCGGGCTGATCGGCGTTGTCGTCGGCAGTGCCGTGGGCACCCTCGTGACCCTGGCGACTGTCCTCGTGGCCGTAGGGACGAAGTTCATCCCCGACCTCCCGTACACCTACGTCGAGCCCGTGCTGCTCGTTCCGGTGGTCGGCGTCGTGCTGACGACGTGGCTCGCCTCCTGGGTCGGCTCGCGCCGCGTGCTGCAGGTCTCGCCCATGCAGGCAACCGGTGCAGCACAGGAGGCCAGCCGGGAGGAGGCAGCGGGCCACCGCGGCCGCAATGTCCTCGCCATCACCCTGTTCGCGGTGGGTGCCGCGCTCCTGGTCGTCGGTGTGATCGTGGGCTTCATCAACCCCGCCGGCGTGCTTGTCGGCCTCGTCGGCGGAGTCGTGTCGTTCACCGGCCTCGTGCTCGGCGCCCAGCTCGTGATGCCGCCCGCACTGCGAGCGGTGGGCAGGATGCTCGGCTCCAGCCCCTCGGCCCGCCTCGCGGCGGAGAACGCCGTCCGCTATCCGGAGCGCAGCTCCCGCACCACGATCGGCCTCGTGATCGGCGTCACCCTCGTGACGACCTTCGCCGTCGCCATGGGCAGCTTCCAGCGGATCATCGAGGAGGCCAAGAAGGCCCAGCCGGAGCTCTACCAGGGCACCGACCAGATGCTGATCGTCGTGGTGACGATCTTCTCGGTGCTCATCGGGTTCAGCGCCCTCATCGCGGCGGTGGGGATGGTCAACAACCTCTCCCTGAGCGTGCTGCAGCGCACCCGCGAGCTGGGCCTGCTGCGGGCGCTCGGGTTCACGGCCCGCCAGCTGCGGTCGATGGTCCGGGCGGAGGCGGCGCAGTTGACGATCGCCGCCATCCTCGTGGGCCTCGTGCTCGGCATCGGATACGGCTGGGCCGGAGCGCAGTCGCTCCTCGGTACGATCAACGGCTCGCCGGGGCTCGTGGTGCCGGTCGTTCCGCTGTGGCTGCTCGCGGTGGTGGCGGTCGCGGCCGCGGTCCTGACCGCCGTGGCATCGGTGGCACCCACCCGCCGCGCTACCCGCATCGCCCCGGTCGTCGCCCTCGCGGTCGACTGACCTCGCAGGGCAGAGGCTCTCGGGCCCGCCGTAGACTCGTGCGCGTGCATATCGGGTTCTTCGGCGGGCTTGGCGTCGATGACGGCACGGTCGCGGGGACCATGCAGCAGGCGCTGCTCTTCCGCCTCGCGATCGACGCGGGCACCGTCGTCAGCACGCGCTCCCTGGTCGAGGACCTGTGGCCGGATGCCCCGCCCGAGAACTCCCGGGCGGCGCTGCAGTCGATCGTGTCCCGGCTCCGCGCGCAGCTGCCGCCCGGCGCCATCGCCTCGGAGTCCGGCGGCTACCGCCTCGCGGTCGCCCGCGAGGACGTCGACGTCCTCGCCTTCCAGGACCTCGTGGCGGCCGCCTCCGCCGAGGGCGATCCCGCGCTCGCCACGCGTGCTCTCGCCGAGTGGCGGGGCGAGCCGTGGCATCCCGAGGGCTTCGAGTGGTTCGGCGCGGAACTGCTGGCCGACCGCGCCCGTGCGCTCGACCTCGGGGGAGCGGTGCTGCCGCCCGTGCACGAACTGCCGGCAGCGCTGACCGACCTCGTCGGCCGGGAGGCCGATCTGGCGCTGGTGCGCTCCCAACTGGCGGTCAACCGGCTCGTGACGATCATCGGCCCGGGCGGTGCTGGCAAGACGAGCCTCGCGCTCGCCGTCGCCCGGCAGCGCGAGCACGCCCTGTTCGTGGAGCTCGCGCCGGTGGCCGACGGCGAGGTGTGGCCGGCGGTGCTCGGCGCCTCCGGCCGGGACCTCCGGCTGGGTGAGGCTCCGACCTCCGTCGGCACGGCGGAGCGCGTGATCGGGGCGCTCGGCGGCCGCGACCTCCTGCTCGTCCTCGACAACTGCGAGCACCTTGTCGCCGAGGCTGCGCACCTCGTCTCCGAGCTGCTGCGCGCCCTCCCGCGGCTGCGGGTGCTGGCGACGAGCCGCGAGCCCCTGGGCGTGGTGGGCGAGGCCTTCGTCGCGATCGGCGCCCTCGACCGCGTCGACGCCCTCGAGCTGTTCGAGCGGCGAACGATCGCCGCCCGCGGCCACGGGCTCGACGCCGACGAGCTGCGCACCGCCTCCGTGGTGTGCGACAGGCTCGACCGGCTCGCTCTCGCGATCGAGCTCGCGGCCGCCCGGCTGCGCACCATGACCCTCGCCGAGCTCGCCTCGGGCCTCGACGACCGCTTCACCCTGCTCGCCAGCGGGCCGCGCTCGGCACTGCCGCGCCACCAGACACTGTGGTCGCTCATCGACTGGAGCTGGGAGCTGCTCGACGACGACGAGCGGCACGCCCTGTGCGCGCTCTCGGTGTTCCCGGCGGGCGTCGCCGTGGATGCCGGTCTGGCGGGCGAGCTCGAGCTGCGTCCGGACATCTTCGACCTCCTCGTCGACAGGTCTCTCGTGCAGCGGTTGCAGGGCAGGTTCCGCACCCTCGAGACGATCCGCGAGTTCGGGATCGAGCGGCTCGCCCAGGACGGCGAGCTCGCGAGCGCCCGGGAGCAGCAGGCGCGGTTCATGGCGGAGGCCGCCGTGGTGCACGATGCGATGCTGCGCGGCGCGGGCATCCACGAGGCCATTGCGTGGTTCGACGCCGAGGAAGACAACATGCTCGCGGCTCTGCGGTACGCCGTGGATGACCCGCTGCCGGCGACGGCCGTACGCCTCGCCGCGGCCTCGGGCTGGTACTGGACGGTGCGCGACCGGCATCTCGACGCGATCTCGTGGTTCGACCAGGTGCAGCCGCTCATCGGCGACGACGAGAGCGACGAAGCGCAGATCGTCACCCTGATGGGCCATCTCAGCCGCGCCTTCACGGGCGACACCGCGTGGAACGACCCGAGCGTGCAGGAGCAGCGGTCGCGCGACGCGCTGGCCGTCTCGGCGATCGAGCCGGTCGGCGCCGGCGGCCACGAGCTGCTCCAGGTGCTCGCGCCGCTGCTGCTCGCCTTCGGGGCCTCTCTCGGGAACGAGACCTGGCCGTACCTCGTGGACGTCCCTGACGGCGACGAGCTCGGGCTCGACGAATGGCCGACCGCCATCCTGCACGTGATGCGCGCGGCGCTCGCGGAGAACCGGGGGGACGTCGCGATCGAGGGCGAGGCCTCGGCGAAGGCGCTCGCCATGTTCGAGAGGATCGGCGACCAGTGGGGGCTCGCCCTCGCGCGGCAGATCCGCTCGGAGTGGCTGAGCCTGAGCGGAAGGCTCGAGGAGGCCCTCGCCATGACCGACCTGTCGTCGGCGGGGATGCGGGACATCACCTCCGCGCAGGACGCCCTCCAGCAGCAGGGGCTCTCGCTCACGCTGCTCCTGCGGCTCGGCCGCGCCGAGGAGGCCCAGGTGCGCGTTCAGCAGATGCTCGACGCCGCGCACGCGGACGGCGGCTCCCGTCTGATCGTGCAGGCCACGACGCTCGCGGCGACGGTCGCCCTGGCGCGCGACGACCTCGGCACGGCCCGCGCGCACCTCGCCCGCGTCGACGAGCTCACCCCGGACTGGCCGGCGATCTACCCGCAGCTGCTCGCCTCGATCGAGCTCACCCGCGGCTGCATCCTGCTGCGGGAGGGGCGGCTCGACGACTCCCTCACCGCGATGAGGGCGAGCGCGGAGATCGGGCTGGCGAGCGGCGACCACCCGATCATCGCGCAGGTCGCGCTCGGCTTCGGCGAGCTCGCGGTCGCGCGCGGCGACCTGGACGAGGCGTTCCGCGCGCTCGAGCTGGCGGCGGCGATCCGGGGCGTGCTGGAGTCCGCCGACCCGCGCGTGGCAGGCATCCTCGCGGCGATCGGCGACGACCGGAAGCGGGAGCTCGCCGAAGCGAGCTCCCGCCCGGTCGCAATCGAGGGACTGCGCGAGCTCCTGAGCTAGATCTTCTTGCGGTACGCCCAGGTGGCGAGCGGGAAGAAGACGGCGACGAGCACGACGCACGAGGCGAGCACCCACAGCACCTCGTGGCCGAGGGTTGATCCGGGGGCCATGTACTCGGCGCCCGAGATCAGCCCGCGCATCGCCTCGATGAGGTGGGTCACGGGGTTGATCGAGACCCAGCCCTGCAGCCAGGTCGGCAGCGTGTCGGCCGGCACGAAGGTGGACGAGCCGAACGTGAGCGGGAACACGATCAGGAAGGACAGGCCCTGCACGGCGCCGGAGCTGCGCGCGAGCATCCCGATCAGAACCGACACCCAGCACAGGCTGACCGCGAACAGGATCAGGAGGCCGACCCCCGCCAGCACGGAGTACCACTCCGTGTGGGTGCGGAAGCCGATGAGGGTGCCGAACGCGATGGTCACCGCGATCGCGATGACGTGGCGGATGATGTCGCCGCCGACCGCGCCGAGCAGGGGCGCCGAGCGCGAGATGGGCAGGGAGCGGAACCTGTCGAACACGCCCTTCTGGATGTCGGTGTTCAGGTTCACGCCGATGGTGAGGGACGTGAACATGATCGTCTGCACGATGATGCCGGGCAGCACGAACGGGAGGTAGTCCTCGGTGTTGCCCGCCACGGCACCGCCGAAGATGAACACGAAGAGGACAGTCATGATGATCGGCTGGAGGGTGACGTCGATGAACTGCTCCGGGTTGCGGAACATCTTCGTCACACTGCGCTTGGCGAGGATGAGCGAGTCGCGGATCATGCTGCAACCTCCGTTCCGTCGGTGTTCTCGGTGTGCCCGGTGAGCGAGTAGAAGACCTCGTCGAGGCTGGGCAGCCGCAGCGAGAGCTCGGTGACGGCGATCTTCTCGGCGGCGAGCCGGCCCACGACGGTGGTGAGCGCGTCGTCGCCGAGCACGGGCACCGAGACGAGATCGGGCGCGGGATGCTCGGGCTCGCGCGTCCCGACGGCGGCGAGCATCGCGGTGACGCGGTCGATGTCCGAGAGCAGCACGGGCCGCACCTCGAGCGTCTGACCGCCCACCTGGCGCTTGAGGCCCTGCGGAGTGTCGTGCGCGATCACCCTGCCGTGGTCGATCACGGTGATCTGGTTCGCGAGCGCGTCGGCCTCCTCGAGGTACTGGGTGGTGAGCAGCACCGTGGTGCCCTGCTTGATGAGCACGCGGATCATTCCCCACACGTCATCGCGCTTGGCGGGGTCGAGGCCCGTGGTCGGCTCGTCGAGGAAGACGACCTGCGGCCGGCCGATGAGCGACGCCGCGAGGTCGAGGCGCCGGCGCATCCCGCCGGAGTAGGTCTTGGTCAGGCGGCCCGCCGCGTCGGAGAGGTCGAACTCCTCGAGCAGCTCCTTCGCGCGCGCCTTCGCCTGCGCCGTGCTCAGGTCGAGCAGCTGCCCGATCATGACGAGGTTCTGGGTGCCGGTCAGGTCTTCGTCGACGCTCGCGTACTGGCCGGTGAGGCCGATCGTGCGGCGGACGTTCTTGGAGTCATGGACGACGTCAAAGCCCGCGACTGTCGCGGTACCGCCGTCGGGGCGGAGGAGGGTGGCGAGGATGCGCACGGCCGTGGTCTTGCCCGCGCCGTTCGGGCCGAGCACGCCGAGCACGGTGCCCTGCTCGACTTCGAGGTCGATGCCTGCGAGCGCCTGCGTCTTTCCGAATCGTTTGGTGAGGCCGTGGGCCTCGATGATCTTGGGTGTCATGGTTCGAGTGTGCAGCTGCCCGCTGTCGCGGCGCTGTCGCCCGCTGTCAGCGCTGTTTCCCGAGGTTCACTACTCTGTCAGGCACGAGTTCTAGTCCGGAGGAGGGCGCAGGGGATGCTCGTCGAGCGTGAGGCGGAACTCGCGCAGCTCCGTGCCGCCGTGGGCACGGGCGCGCTCCTCGCGGTCACCGGCCCGCCCGGCATCGGCAAGAGCAGCCTGCTGCGCACGATCGCCGCCGAGGCCCGCGACCGCGGCACCGTGCTCTCCGCGGTGGGGACCCGCATCGGCGCGGGCGTTGCGCACGGCATCCTGCACCAGTTGTTCCTGCCGCTCGCCCGTGCGGCAGAGGCCGGCGCGCCGCCGTTCGACGGCCCCGGCTCGGTGCTGCAGGAGCTCGTGCTGCGGGGCCGGGTTCCGGCGGACGGCGTCGCGATCGCGTACGCGGTGCACTGGACGCTGTCGAGCCTCGCGCGCTCGGGGCCCGTACTGCTCGTGATCGACGACGTGCAGTGGGCAGACCGCGTGAGCGCGGACGTGTTCGCGCAGGTCGCCGCCCTTCTCGCCGCGGACCCGGTGACGATCCTCCTCGGTGCGCGGGAGACCGCGTGGGAGGCAGTCGGGGGCGCGGCGGAGCTCGTGTCGATGGCCGGCACCGTGGTCCGGCCACGGCCGCTCAGCGCCCGCGGGATCGGAGAGCTCATCGGCGCCGGGTCGGCCGAGAGCGAGCGGGTGCGCGAGCTCAGCGGGGGCATCCCGTTCTACATCGCGGAGCTCGCGGGACTGCTGGCGGCGGGGGAGGAGCTGGGGCCTCCGCCGCGCGTGATCGAGTCCGTCATGGCGCGCCTGGAGGCGCTGGGGCCCGGCGCCCGCGACGTGGCTCGCGCGGTGTGCGTCCTGGGGCCCGAGGCGCGGTTCGGTGTCGTCGGCAGGCTCGCGCGGGTTACGGAGGACGAGCTCGACGGGCTCGCCCGCATCCTCGTGGCGGAGGGGATCCTCGGGGCCGACAGCTCGGAGCCGGCGCTCGTGACCGCACACCCGCTGGTCGCGGACGCGGTGCTCGCCGGAACCGGCACGGTGCGCCTCGCCGCCCTCAGGGCCGCGGCCGCCGAGATCCTCCACGAGGAGGGCACTCCCGCACCGCGCGTGGCTGCACAGCTGCTGCTCACCGAGCCCGGCCAGGGGCCGTGGCAGCTCGGCATCCTGCGGGAGGCCGCCGTGGAGGCGCTCTCCTCGGGGGCGTTCGCCGGCGCTGTGGAGCTGCTCGAGCGCGCCCTGCTCGAGCCCTCGCCCTCGGACTGGCGTAGCTCGGACGTACTGGGCCTCCTCGGCAGCGCCCACTTCGGACTGGGCAGCGGTGCCGCTGCCGCCGCGGCATGGCGGAAGGGCTTGGAGTACCTCGGGCCCGTCGAGCGAGGACGGCGCATGGTCGACATCGGTGACGCGCTGTACCTCGCCGCGGACTACCCGGCCGCCGAGGAGGCCTACCGCGCCGGCGTCGAGCTGCTCGACCGCGCGGGGCTGGACCGGGCATCCCCCGACGCACTGGACGGGGCGGCGCGGTACGCGACCGCGCGCCTCACAGTGGAGCCGATGGCGGCGGCGGTGCCGCTCGAGGTTCTGCAGGCGGTCCTTGCCCGGGAGACCGACGGGCAGGAGGAGCGGCGCTTCCTGGCGACCGCGGCAATCTCGGCCCACACCCGCCAGGAGTGGTCGCTCGACCCGGGGATGCTCGCCGAGCGCGCATACGGCGGCGGCGCGTTCTCGGTGGCAGGCTTCGCGGACGACCCGACCACCTACCTCCTGAGCGGCTCGCTGTACCTCGTCGGCCGCTACGACGACGCCCTTGAGCTGCTCGGGCGCGCCGTGGAGGATGCCCGCGGGCGCAACCGGCTGGCGAGCGAGGTCTCGGCGCGCGGCGTGCGCGGGCCGATCCGCATGCTCGCCGGAGACCTTCGAGCGGGCATCGAGGATCTCGAGGTGGCCGTGAACCTCGGGCGCCTGAGCCCGTGGCTGTACCACGTGCTGGCGTCGGCGCTGCTCATCAGGTTCTCGATCGCGGCGGGGGAGGTGGATGCCGCGGCCGCCGTTGCGAAGAGCCTCGAGCACCTCGACCTGCCGCCGGCCCACCGCGCCGTCTGGCTGCTCGGCCGCGCGGAGCACGCCCTCGCGACCGGAGCCCCGGAGGAGGCGACGCGGCTCGCCGCCGAGTCCCGGCGGCTTGACCCGGAGGGCGGCTTCGCCTGGACGTTCAGCTGGCGGGGCGTGCTCGCCGCCGCAGCGCTCGACCTCGGCGACCCTGCTCGTGCCGCCGAGCTCAACGCGGAGGAGCGCGAGCTGCTCGAGCGCCGTCGGATACCCCGGCCCGCGCACCTGGACGCCGAGCTGCTGCGCTCCAGGCTGCTCGAGCCACCGCAGGCGCGTGCCGCCCTCGGAGCCTACTTCGACTCCCTCCCGGCCGAGCACCGCTGGCAGCGCGCGCGCATCGCGGAGCGGATGGCCGAGCTGGAGATCGCCGTGGGGGACGTCGACGCGGCGCAGTCCCACCTCCTGCTCGCCCTGGCCTGCGCCCTCGAGCAGGGGATCGAGTCCCTCGAGCGGCGCGCGCGTGCCGCCCTCAAGTCGATCGGGCGGGAGCCGATCCCCAGCGCGATGGAGCGCAGGAAGCAGTCCCTGACGGCCGCGGAGCTCCGGGTCGCGCTGCGCGCGATCTCCGGGCTGAGCAACCGCGAGGTCGCGCGCGAGCTGTTCGTCACGCCGAAGACCGTCGAGTTCCACCTCGCCCGGATCTTCCGCAAGCTGGGCGTCGGCTCTCGGCAGGAGCTCGCTGCCGCCTTCCGCGACAGCGACTGAGCGATTGAGACGGGGCGGGCCGTCGGGGAACGGCCCACCCCGCTCTCTCGCGCCACAGGGCTGGCCGAGAGCCGGTGGTGCCTAGCTGGCGACCTGGAAGGAGCCGATGACGTTCTGCAGCACTGTCGACTTGTCGAAGTCGGACACGAGCTGGAGGACCACCGCGACGAGGCTGGATCCCGTGCCGTCGGTCGCGGTCAGCACGTAGTAGTCCGCGCCGCCGCTGCCCCCGCAGCCCGTCCAGCTGTTGTACTTGCCCACGTACAGGCCGTCGTCGTAGCTCTGCGCCACATCCACGGGGGTGCACTCCGCGTCAATCCCGCTCGAGAGCAGGGTGAGGGCGGCGTCCACCGTCATGGCCGTGGCCGCGGTGGCCCCCACGCTCACGCCCGGGGTGCCCCAGCTCGTGCTGAAGCCCGAGCTGTCCGGGGTCGCGGTCACCGACACCCAGGAGTTGCCCTGCTGGTCGGTGAAGCCCGCGCCGTCGACATCAGCCCAGGTGTTCGGCACCGAGACCGACACGGTGCCGCTGTCGTCGGTCACGGTCACGAACGACCCGACAGCCTCCTGGTTCCCGCCCAGCACGCCGGTCGCGGTCACCTCGAGCTCGCTGCCGTTGAGCTGCCCGTCGAGCAGCTCGTCGGTGGACGGGCGGTACACGCTCACGTCGATCGTGGCGTCGACGCCCTGGGTGCGGATCACCTGGCAGTAGTCCTCGAGCGTCCCGCGGGCGCCGAGCGTGATGCCCGCCAGGCTGAGGAGCACGTCGCCGGCCTCGATGCCCGCCTTGTCGGCCGGGCCGCCCGCCTGCAGGGACGACACCCAGATCCCGTTCGGCGTGCCGTCCTCCTCCGGGGCCATCGCCTGCGCGTTGATCCCGAGCGAGAGCACGGGCTTGCCCGCCTTGAGGTCGTCGATCACGGCGAGCGCCTCGTCGCGGTGGATCGCGTAGTTGTAGTCGAGCTCGTCGTCGCCCGCGTAGTTGATCCCGACCACGCGGCCGTTGTCAGCCACGAGCGGGCCGCCCGAGTTGCCGCCGCGGATGCGGGCGTCGTGCTCGATCACGTGATCGAGCGACGCCCAGGAGTCATCCTGGGGCACGTCGGCCTTCGAGACGATTCCCCGGGTGAGCGTGAAGTTGGGGTCGCCCAGCGGGAAGCCCGCCGAGTAGACATCCAGCGCGGTCTTGATCTCGCCCTGGTACCAGCCCATGAACGGGTACGTGCCCTTGTCGAGCTGCACGACGGCCAGGTCGAGGCACTCCGAGGCGCCCAGAACCGTCGCGTTGTACTGCTTGTCGGTGTCGCCGCCGAGCCAGACCTTGAGCGTGCCGGCACCCACCACCACGTGGTTGTTGGTGAGGGCGATGCCGCTCGGGTCGATCAGGAAGCCGGAGCCGCGGCCGGCAGTCTCCGACGGCTGGGTCGTGCCGGGGTCGATGAACGTCCCTTGGGCCTGCAACTGGATGGTCGCCGACTGCACGTCCTCGAAGCTGACGGGGCTGGGGCCTCCGGCCGCGCACGAGGTGAGCGCTGTTGCTGCGATGGCGAGAGCCACGGCGCCCGCCGCGCGAGCGCGCAGGCGGGCATCCTTCTGTGCTGTGAACACGGTGTTCCTCCTGCGGCGGAGTGCACCTGACTCCGAACCGCACCCCAGTGTCGTGCCGGGCCGCCGCCCGACCGGAGTGCCGGGGACCCTAGTTCTCAAGGTCTGGGGTGGTCGTCGCGCTGCGGGCAGCCTGCGAGCCCGCTGTGCGATCGCCGTGCACTCGCGGTGCACCGGATGTGAAACGCGCACGCGTGAGCGCAGCGGGCGGATACTGAGGGCCGTCTGAACCGAAGGAGGCGCGGTGGGGCCTTTCCTTGCCGGAATTCGTGTGATCGGCGGCCCGCTGCCCGTGGTGCTCGAGGTGCTGGCCGCCCTTGCGGCGCTGGCCCTCGTACTCCGTCCCCTTCCGCGCGGCAGCCGGATGCGCTGGCTCGTGGTCGTCGTCGCGTCCGTGGTGATCGGTGCCGGGGCGGGGCTGCTGGCCTGCTGGGTGGTCGGGGATCTCGCGAACGCCTTCGACGTGACCCTCTCGCCGGTATCGCGCACGTGGGTGGCTGTCGCGTTCGCGGGGGTTGCGCTCGCCATCGCGAGCCTCGTCCGCACCCGCCCCTGGCGCCGGGCCGGGGCCGGGGCCGCCGCTGTCGTGTTCGCGCTGATGGGCGCGGTCGGGGTCAACGCCGATTTCGGGCAGTACCCGACACTGGCGAGCATGGTGGGCTACAGCTCGTTCCCCGACCTCCCCGCGAGTGCCGCCGCCGGCCAGCGCGCAGCCATCGGTTCGGCGCTCCCGGCGGACTGGACGCCGCCGGCAGACCTCCCGGCGAGCGGACTGGTGGGCGCCGTCACGATCCCCGCCACGGTCTCGCACTTCGCGGCCAGACAGGCCCTGGTCTACCTGCCGCCCGCCGCGCTCACGGCGCACCCGCCCGCCCTGCCCGTTCTCGTCATGCTCTCCGGGCAGCCCGGCAGCCCCGAGAACGTGTTCATCTCCGGCCATCTCGATAGCGTGCTCGACTCGTTCGCCGCTGATCACCACGGACTGGCGCCCATCGTCGTCGTGCCCGATCAGCTCAGCGCGCCGCAGACGAACCCGATGTGCGTCGACTCCGCCATCGGAGACTCTGCGACGTACCTCACCGTCGACGTCCCGGCGTGGATCAGGGCCAACCTCGGCGTGCAGGCCTCGCCCGCCGCGTGGGCGATCGGCGGCTTCTCGCAGGGCGGCACGTGCGCCATCCAGCTGGGCGCGGGGCATCCGGATGTCTTCGGCTCGATCTTCGACGTGTCGGGCGAGCTCGAGCCCAAGGTGGGCAGCCCCCAGGAGACCATCGACCAGGGCTTCGCGGGCGACGCCGCGGCGTACGAGGCGGCGAAGCCGCTGTCGCTGATCGCTGCGCACGGCCCCTACCGCGACACCGTCGCCGTCTTCGCCGCGGGCGCCCTCGACACGAAGTACACGCCCTGGGTGGCGACCGTCGCCGCCGCCGCGAAGGCGGCGGGGATGACCACGACAGTCCTCAGGTCGCCCGGCACCGCCCACGACTGGAGCACCGTGGCCTACGCCTACGAGCACGGGCTGCCGCTGCTCTTCACGCGATGGGGACTCGGCTCGTGAGCGCGTTCCTGCGCCGAGTGCCGTTCACGATCGCGCTCGTCGCACTGCTCGCCGCGCTCGCGGCCGTGACCGGGCCGATCACCGGCCCCTCTGCACTCGTGCGCCACGCGGTCGGGGTGGATCTGGCGGCTCTCGGGCGGCACCAGTGGTGGTCCCTCGTCACCGCCGACTTCTTCGTCGACAACGCGGCGCAGCTGGTCATCGTCCTGGTGGCCGCGGCGATCGGCGTGGGCGCGGCCGAACGGCTGATGGGCACCGGGCGGACGATCCTGGCCTTCGTCGTGACCGGCGTCGCCGCGTCCGCCATCGGGCTGGGGATCGAGGCGCTCGGTGTGCTGGCGGGGGAGTACTGGGCCGACGCGGTGCGCAACCTCGTCACGGTCGATCCGCTCGGCCCGATCCTGGGCACAGTCGCCGCAGCGAGTGCTTACGCGTCGGTGCTGTGGCGGCGCCGCATCCGGTTCGGGGTCGTCGCCTCGGTGGTGATGTTCCTGCTCTACTCGGGCCAGCCCTCCGACTTCTTCCGGCTCATCGCCGTGATCGCGGGCCTGGGTCTCGGCGCGGTCCTCACGCGGCGCCGTATCCGGCTTGAGCGCTGGACCAGCTCGCACCACGAGACGCGCGTGCTCCTCGCCGCCCTCACCGCGATCTTCGCGCTCGGGCCGGTCATCACGCTCGTCGCCCACGGCAGGTTCGGCCTCCTGTCGCCCCTAGGGGACTTCACCGCGGACGGCGTGCACGGGGCCCGGCCGGGGAGCCCGGCGTGCACTCTCGCGGAGTCGGGAGGCGCGTGCAGGGCGCTTCTCGCCGCACACTCCGGCCAGGGGGTCTCAGCGGTTGTGCTCGCGCTGCTGCCGCTCGCCGTTGTGCTCCTCGGCGCCTACGGGCTCGCGATCGGGCGTCGCGCCGCCGTGTACCTCGTCGCGACCGCCGCCGCCGCCAACGGGATTCTCGCGGCACTGTACTTCGGGGTCATCCCGGCACTGGGCTATGCCTCCCGGGTCGTCGACGAGGTGGGCGACTCGCCTGAGTACGGAGCGTGGCTCATCGCGAACGCGGTGATCCCGCTGGCGCTCGCCGCGCTCGTGCTCTCGCAGCGGCGGCACTTCCCGATCCGGTCGACGCCCGCCGCACGGCGCCGTTTCGTCGTGACGATGGGTGTCGCGACGGTGGCGACTGCGAGCGGCTACCTCGCCCTCGGGTCCCTGCTCGCCGCGCAGTTCCGGCCCGTGGTGGGCCTGCTCGACCTGCTCTCCGACCTGCCCGAGCGGTTCATCCCGCTCTCGTTCCTCCTGGCGGAGCGTCGCGACTTCGTGCCGGTGGGCTTTGCCGCCCGCCTCCTGTACCACGGCGTGGGGCCCCTGCTCTGGATCGTCCTGCTGTTCGCGGTCGTCGCCCTGCTGCGCGGCCGCCGCACGTCGCGCGAGCTCAGCGGCGATGCCGCGGCGTTCCGGGCGCTCGAGCGCTCTCGGGGGAGTTCGATGGACTTCCCCGGCACCTGGGCGGGCAACTCGTACTGGTTCGACGCCGAGCGCCGAATGGGCATCGCCTACCGCATCGCCAATGGGTGCGCGGTGACCACGGGGGATCCCGTGGGCGATCCGCGCGATCCGCGCGACTCGCTCGGGCAGTTCATCAGGTTCTGCGACGCCAACGCGTGGACGCCGGTCTTCTACAGCGTGCACGAGGAGTGGGCGGAACTTCTTGCCGAGTTCGGCTGGTCGTCGACCGTCGTGGCCGAGGAGACCGTCATCGACCCGTCGACGTTCGAGATGACCGGGAAGAAGTGGCAGGATGTCCGCTCCTCGGTCAACCGCGCGGCGCGCGAGGGTGTGCGCGTCAGCTGGTTGCACTGGCACGAACTGGGTGCGCGCACGGCGAACCAGATCGCCGAGATCTCAGAGCTCTGGGTGGTGGAGAAGAAGCTGCCCGAGCTGGGCTTCACCCTCGGCGGGCTGGACGAGCTCCGGGACCCGGACGTGCTGCTCGGCGTCGCCGCCGACGGCAGCGGCGCCGTGCAGGCCGTGACGAGCTGGCTGCCCACCTGGCGGGACGGCGTCCTGGTCGGCCGCACCCTCGACTTCATGCGGCGGCGCGCCGACGGTATGAACGGGGTCATGGAGTTCGTCATCGCCGAGGCCGCGGTGCGCGCCCAGCTCGACGGCCTGGAGTTCCTGAGCCTGTCGGGCGCCCCCCTCGCCATCGCTCCCTCTGACGAGAAGGGCGGCCCGCTCGAGCGGGTGCTCGGGATGCTCGGCCGCACGCTCGAGCCGGTGTACGGGTTCCGCTCCCTGCTCGCCTTCAAGCAGAAGTTCCAGCCCCGCCTCGTGCCGCTCGCGCTCGCGTATCCGGACGCGCTGTCGCTCCCGGCGATCGCCATCGCCCTCTCGCGCTGCTACCTCCCGAACCTCACCCTGCGCGAATCTGCGGCTCTGGTGCGCGGACTGCGCTAGCACGGTGCTACCCTGAAACTGTGTTCGGTCTGCTTCTTCTTAGCTGCCGCGACGAGTCCTAACCTCAGGCCTCACTCGTCGCGGCCTCTGCTGACTCATAGCGGCATCGTTGGCCTGGATCTCACATCCACCAGACGAAAGAACAGTCCATGAAGAACACACAGTCGGCTTCTGCAATGCCGATCCACAAGTACCGCCCGTACCACGAGCAGTTGAACGTCGACCTGCCCGACCGCACCTGGCCCTCCCGGCGCATCACAGAGGCGCCGCGCTGGTGCGCCGTCGACCTCCGCGACGGCAACCAGGCCCTCATCGACCCGATGAGCCCCGAGCGCAAGCGCATCATGTTCGACCTGCTCGTGAAGATGGGATACAAGGAGATCGAGGTCGGGTTCCCGTCTGCATCCCAGACCGACTTCGACTTCGTGCGGTCCCTCATCGAGGAGGACCTCATCCCCGACGACGTGCGCATCCAGGTGCTCACCCAGGCGCGCGAGGAGCTGATCAACCGCACCTACGAGTCGATCAAGGGCGCCAAGCAGGCGATCGTGCACCTGTACAACTCGACGAGCGTGCTGCAGCGCGACGTGGTGTTCCGCACCGACAAGCAGGGCATCATCGACATCGCCCTGAACGGCGCGCGGCTGTGCAAGGCCGCCGAGCCCATCGCGGCGGGCACGACGATCTACTACGAGTACTCGCCGGAGAGCTACACGGGCACGGAGCTCGAGTTCGCTGTCGACGTCTGCAACCAGGTGCTCGAGGTGTTCGAGCCGACGCCCGAGCGCAAGGTCATCATCAACCTCCCGGCCACGGTCGAGATGGCGACTCCGAACGTCTACGCCGACTCGATCGAGTGGATGTCCCGCCACCTCGCCCATCGCGAGAACGTCATCCTGTCGCTGCACCCGCACAACGACCGCGGCACGGCCATCGCCGCCGCCGAGCTCGGCTACATGGCGGGCGCCGACCGGATCGAGGGCTGCCTCTTCGGCAACGGGGAGCGCACCGGCAATGTCGACCTCGTCGCCCTCGGCATCAACCTGTTCACGCAGGGCATCGACCCGCAGATCGACTTCAGCGACCTCGACGAGGTCAAGCGCACGGCCGAGTACTGCAACCAGCTGCCCGTGCCCGAGCGCAGCCCGTGGGCCGGCGACCTCGTCTACACCGCGTTCAGCGGTTCGCACCAGGACGCCATCAAGAAGGGCTTCGAGGCCATGGAGGCCGACGCGCGCAGCAAGGGCGTCTCGGTCGACGACCTGCTCTGGGCCGTGCCCTACCTGCCCG
Source organism: Rhodoglobus sp. GW821-FHT12B09 (assembly GCF_058809925.1). Taxonomy (NCBI): domain Bacteria; kingdom Bacillati; phylum Actinomycetota; class Actinomycetes; order Micrococcales; family Microbacteriaceae; genus Rhodoglobus; species Rhodoglobus sp. GW821-FHT12B09. The sequence continues at coordinate 475,683 of NZ_JBXATB010000001.1, forward strand.
TCGACCCGAAGGACCTGGGCCGCGGCTACGAGGCCGTCGTCCGCGTCAACTCGCAGTCCGGCAAGGGCGGCGTCGCGTACCTGCTCAAGGCTGACCACGCGCTCGACCTGCCGCGCAAGCTGCAGATCGAGTTCAGCGCCGTCGTCCAGCACAAGACCGACGCCGAGGGCGGCGAGGTCACGAGCGACCAGATCTGGGAGATCTTCCACGACGAGTACCTGCCCGCTCACGTCGAGTCCGACAAGTGGGGGCGGTTCGAGCTGCACTCCACCGCGACATCCAGCGACCTGTCGGGGTCGACGGAGCTGCAGGTCAGGCTGCGCGTCGGCGAGGAGGTGCTGGCGGCGACGGGGACGGGCAACGGGCCTATCGCCGCGTTCCTCGCGATCATGGAGAGCCACGGCATCGACGTGAAGCTCTACGACTACGTCGAGCACGCGCTGTCGGCGAGCGGGGATGCCCTCGCCGCCGCCTACGTGGAGCTCAGCGTCAACGGCAAGCGGCTGTGGGGCGTCGGTATCGACGCGGACATCTCGACGGCGTCGCTCAAGGCCGTGGTCTCCGCGGTCAACCGCGCCGTGCGCACGGAGGCCGGCGACCGCGAGCTCATCTCCGCCGGCTGAGCACCGCACCGTAGCGAACCGCGCGCTACGGGCATCCGGAGCCCCTCCTTGCCGAAAATGCAGGACTTCCGGATGCCCGTGCGCGCGATCGCGCCTTACCTGCCGCTGTGCGCCCCGAAGTCCTGCATTTTCGTTCGCCCGCAGCTCGTCACGGCAGCAGCACGAGCTTGCCGCGCACCGCACCCGTGGAGATGTGCCGCAGGGCGGCGGCCGCCTCGTCGAGGCGGTACGTGCGGTCGACGGTAGGTACCACGGTGGCAGCGGCGAGGTGGTCGGCGACCTCCTGGAGCGCGGCGGGTGTCGTGCGAGCGACGAAGGTCACGAACTTCTGCCCGGAGAACGGCGCGACGACGAGCTGCCGCTGCATCCCGCCCAGGATCTGCCCGCCGCCCTCGCCGCCCACGAACACGAGGGTGCCCGACGGGGCGAGCAGCGCCCGCAGCTCCCGCACCGGCCGCCGTCCGCCGACGTCGAGGATGACGTCGTACATTCCGTCGAGCGGCTCGGTGCGGTAGTCGATGACCCGGCCAGCGCCGAGGGATGCGGCGAACGCCGGGTCGCTCGTCGCGGCCGTGACCTCGGCGCCGAGCGCGCGCGCGACCTGCACCGCGAGGTGCCCCACGCCGCCCCCAGCGCCGAGCACCAGAACGCGAGTGCCGGCGGCGGCGCGGCTGCGGAGGGCGTCGAACGCCGTGATGGTCGAGGTCGGTGCAGCTGCAGCCTGCTCCCAACTGACGGTGGCGGGTTTCGCGACCAGTAGCCGCTCCGCCGTGAGAGCCTTCTCGGCGAAGGATCCGCGCACGATGCCGAAGACCTCGTCTCCGGGGCTGAAGCGCGTGACGCCCTCGCCGACGGCCTCGACGACGCCCGCTGCATCCATGCCGAGCTGCGGGTCCTTCGGGCGGCGCACGCCGAAGGCGAGCCGGGCGAGGCGGGGCAGTCCGGTCATGACGTGCCACGCGCCGCGGTCGACGCCGGCCGCTCGGATGCGCACCAGCACCTCCCCGGCCGCGGGAACGGGGTCGGGCAGGTCGGCGTGCTCGAGCACCGACTCGTCGCCGTAGGTGTGGCGGACTATGGCTTTCATGATTCCTCCGGGTACTGGAACACGTCGTCGAGCGGGACGCCGAAGACGCGGGCGATCTGGAATGCCATCTCGAGCGAGGGGGAGTAGCGCCCCTGCTCGATCGCGATGACGGTCTGGCGGGTGACGCCGATGCGGTCCGCGAGGTCGGCCTGTGTCATCTCGCCGTGGGTGAACCGCAGGGTGCGGATCGAGTTGGTGACGCTCGTGGGCTTCACCATGCGCCGACGATGCCCCTGCGGTAGGCGACGATCTTGGCAATCGCGGCGACGATGGCGGAGAGGATGAACGCGAGGAACAGCACGTTGGCGATCCAGAAGTAGTCCCACTCCAGGAGCGCCATGACCAGCGCCGCGAGCGCGCCGGCCACGAGGAATCCGTGCCCCACCGTCTCGCCGAAGCGGTAGAACTCGCGGTCGCGCTGGTCCGTCTTGCGGTTGCGCGAGGTCATGCCGACTCCGATGTGGATGACGATCGACGCGATGATCGAGCCGCCGATGGTCCACAGCATGGTGGGCACGTACGGCGTCTCGGTGAGCGGCATGTCGGCGGCCTGGCCGAGCGTGATGGCCGCGTAGACGGCGAGGGCCACGACGGCCAGCACCCCCATGACCCAGGCGCTCTTCTCTTCGTATGACACTGTTCCTCCGATGTAAAGAAAGCTTGACATGGCGAATGTATGGCAAACCGTACGTCATGTCAAATATTTCATACATGCTTAGCGCCGTAGGCTTGCGGCATGAGGCGGGTGACGGTGGTGGGCAGCGGTGTCATCGGGCTGAGCATCGCGCACGAGTTCGCAGTCGCCGGAGACCGGGTGACGGTAGTGGCGGACGCCGACATCGCGCACAGTGTCTCGACGGTCGCGGCGGCGGTGTGGTTCCCCTACCTGGGCGAGGTATCGCCGCGCGTGACCGGGTGGCTCACCCGGTCGCTCGAGCGCTACCGCGAGGTCGCGGTCGACGAGTCCTCGGGTGTCGACCTCCGGCGCGGCACGGTCATCGAGAGAACTGCGCACCCCGACAGATCGTGGATGCCCGTGGTCGCCGGCGCGCGTCCAGCGGCGCCCGGCGAGCTGCCGGCCGGGGCGCTGTCCGGTGTCCGGGCCACAGTGCCCGTCATCACCACGGGCACGTACGGGGAGTGGCTCACGGCGCGCTGCCGCGACCTCGGCGTCCGCTTCGAGGTGCGGGCCGTGGCATCCGTCGACGAATTCGCCGGGGGCGCCGATCTCGTGGTCGTCGCGGGCGGCCTGCGCTCGGGAGCGCTGCTCGGGGACGACGACAGCGTGGTCCCCGTCCGCGGCCAGGTGGTGCGGCTGGAGAACCCCGGCCTCACCGAGTGGTCCATCGACGACGACAACCCCGCGGGCCTCACCTATGTCGTGCCCCGCCGCGACGACATCGTGTGCGGCGGCGTCTCGGAATTCGGCGCCACGGGCCTCGAGATCGACCCGGTCACGGAGCGGAGGATCCTCGATCGCGCGGCCGCGCTCGTGCCCGAGCTCGCCGGGCTGCGGATCGTGTCACGAGGTGCCGGACTGCGGCCCGCACGGCCGACGGTCCGGCTCGAGGCCGTCGGGGGCCATGCCGTGCCGGTCATCGCCTGCTACGGCCACGGCGGCTCGGGCGTCACGCTCTCCTGGGGCTGCGCCGAAGCCGTCGTCGAGCTGGCTAGCGCCTTCTGATCCGCGGCAGCCGCTCGATGGCCCGCTGCTCGGGCAGGCTCCAGTTGAACGCGACGGCCAGAACCCGCACGCCGAACGTCAGGGCGACGCAGATGCTTGCGGCCAGGAACACCTCGACGCCGAAGTCGAGCATGATCGTGAGGCTCGTGCAGCCGACGACTGCCGCGACCGCGTAGAGCGACCCGACGTGCATGAGCGCGATCGGCCGGTTGAGCAGCAGGTCGCGCAGGATCGAACCGCCGACCGCCGACAGCACGCCGACGAAGACGGCCGGTACCTCGGGCAGCCCCGCCGAGAGGGCCTTGGTGGTGCCGATCGCGCCGAACAGCCCGATCGTCAGCGCATCGAGCACGGTCACCAGCGGGCCCAGCCGCGAGATCAGCCGCTCGAGCAGCATCCCGACCAGGGCGGCGCCCGTGGCCACGATCAGGTACCAGTTGCTCGTGAGCGCGGCGGGCACCTGCGAGAGCAGGACGTCGCGCAGGATGCCCCCGCCGAACCCGGTCGCGATGCCGATGATCGCGACGCCGAGCAGGTCGAGCCGCCGGTCGCGGAACTGCGCCGCGAACAGCGCCCCCTGCACGGAGCCGATGCCGATGGCGAGGAGGTCAGCCCACAGGGGAATGACGAAGGTGGCGGTCACCGGTCATTCGTACCACGTGCCTCCCGTGCCGCGTACTCGGCGAACGTGCCCGTCCCGTAGCCGGGCAGCCCCGGCATGTGGGCGCCGGCCCGCATCGAGCGCATCATCCTGCCGCCGAGGGGTATCGTCCACACCGGCTTGTGGGTGCCTGCCGCTCGCTGCCAGATGTCGATGGCGCTGCGGACGGTCAGCTGCTCCGGCCCCCCGATGTCGGCAACGAGGCCCGAGGGACCGGCGTCCACGAGCTCAACGAGCCGCTGGGCGACCTCCTCGACGGCGATCGGCTGGTCGGGCGCGTTCAGCGAGAAGATGACCGGAAGCCGGCGCTGGGCGCGCGGCACCATCGCCACGAAGCTGTGGAACTGCGTCGCGCGGAGGATGGTGAACGGGATGCCCGACCGCTCGATGATCTGCTCGCACGCGAACTTCGCGCGGTAGTACGAGTAGGGCACCACGTCGACGCCCACGATCGAGATGTAGACGACGTGCGCCACCCCCGCCGCGACCGCCGCGTCCATGAGCCGCTGGGTCTGCGGCACATCCTTCTTGCTGGCGCTCGTGGCGAGGTGCAGCAGCGTGTCCACGCCCACGAGCGCTTCGGCGACGCCCGCGCCGGTCGTGAGGTCGCCGCCGGTGCTGCGACTGAGAACGCGGACATCGTGGCCGGATGCGCGGAGCAGGTCGACTGTCGGACGGCCGAGGATGCCCGTGCCGCCGGTGACGAGGATGGTCATGGTGTTCCTTTCCTGGAGGGTCACCAGCTACGACTGGGCGGGCCTCAGGAATGTGACAGCGCGGCAGCCGCGAACGGCTCGAGCTTCTCGGGGTTCATCACGATCATGAGGCGCCGCACGCCCTCCGGCCCGATGTCGACGGTCCAGAGCGCGACGGGATGCCCGTCCCGCATGCCGAGCATCGCGAGCTCGCCGTTCGCCTCGACCGCCGTGGTCTCGATGCCCTGGCCGAACTTCTCGAGCACGCCGAGAATGAGCTGCGCGACCCGCTCGCGACCCCGGACCACCCTGCGGGCGGCGTTCACGACGCCGCCGCCGTCAGAGATCGACTCGGCGTCGTGGCTGAGCGCCGCCTCGAGGCCGGCGAGGTCGCCGCGCTCGGCGGCAGCGAGGAAGAGGGCGAGCAGCCGGTCCCGCTCGGCGCGGCTCACGACCACGCCCCGCTCGCGCTCCAGGTGCGCTCGGGCACGGCTGCCCAGCTGCCGCGCGTTCGCCTCCGATGTGCCGAGAACGTCGGCGACCTGCCGGAACGAGTAGCCGAACGCCTCGTGGAGCACGTACGCCGCGCGCTCCGCGGGCGTCAGCCGCTCGAGGAGCAGGAGTACGGCGAGTGACATGGCCTCGGCGCGCTCGGCGCCGATGGCGGGGTCGTCGACTGTGGACACCGGTTCCGGCAGCCACGGGCCGACGTAGACCTCGCGGCGCGCCCGCGCGGAGTCGAGTGCCGTGAGGGCGAGGCGGGTGACGACCGTGGCGAGGTAGGCGCCGGGCTCCTCGACGTCGGAGCGGTCGGCGGACTGCCACCGGAGCCAGGCGTCCTGGACGATGTCCTCGGCCTCCGAGGCGGAGCCGAGCATGCGGTACGCGATGCCGAACATCCTGCCGCGCTGCTGCTCGAACGTCTCGACGGGGGAGTTCACACTCCCATTCTGGCTTCTCGCCCGCCCGTGCGGTCCGTCGCCGCAACTCGGACGGTGGAGGAGGGGATACTGGAGGGGTGCCGACCTACCGTGACGAAGCCGTTGTGCTGCGCACCCACAAGCTGGGTGAGGCGGACCGCATCGTGACGATGCTCTCCCGGCAGCACGGCAAGATCCGTGCCGTCGCGAAGGGCGTGCGGCGCACGGCCTCGCGGTTCGGTGCGCGGCTCGAGCCCATGATGGTCGCCGACATCCAGTGCTACGTCGGGCGCAGCCTCGACATCGTGCAGCAGGCCGAGTCCCTCGGGTCGTACGGCGCCGACATCGCCGACGACTACGCGAGCTACACCGCCGGCAGCGCCATGGTCGAGACCGCGGACAAGGTCACCGACGACGACGGCTCGCTGCAGCAGTACCTGCTGCTCGTCGGCGCTCTGCGCTCGCTCTCCCGCCGCGAGCACCACCCCTCGCTCACCCTCGACTCCTACCTGCTGCGCGCGCTGTCGATCGCGGGCTGGGCGCCCAGCTTCTCGGACTGCGCCGTGACCGGCGCGCCGGGACCGCACACCGTGTTCGTGCCGCAGCTCGGCGGTGTCGTCGCCGACGAGGTTGCGCCGCCCGGGTCGCCGCGCCTCGACCTCGACACTCTCGGACTCCTGGGCGCCCTGCTGGAGGGGCGCTGGGAGGCGGCCGAGGCCTCCGAGGAGCGCGCCCGCCACCAGGCGAGCGGCGTGGTGGCGGCGTACACCCAGTTCCACCTCGAGCGCACGCTGCGCTCCCTGGAGCACGTGGACCGCACCGCGTGAGCCCGGTACGCAAAACCCACAAGGACGCCGTCGACTTCAAGCCCGTCGACTGGACGGGCCTGTACCCGCCGGAGATGCCGATCAAGGCCGTCCCCGAGCACGTCGCGATCGTCATGGACGGCAACGGCCGCTGGGCCAACGGCAAGGGACTCACCCGCATCGAGGGCCACAAGGCGGGGGAGGCCTCCCTGCTCGACGTCGTGGCCGGCGCGATCCAGATCGGTGTCAAGCACCTGAGCGTCTACGCCTTCTCCACCGAGAACTGGAAGCGCAGCCCGGACGAGGTCCGGTTCCTCATGGGGTTCAACCGAGACGTCCTGCACCGCCGCCGCGACCAGCTCAACGACTGGGGGGTGCGCGTGCGCTGGGCCGGGCGCAAGCCACGGCTCTGGGCATCCGTCATCAAGGAGCTGCAGTTCGCGGAGGAGCTCACCAAGCACAACGACGTGCTCACCCTCACGATGTGCGTCAACTACGGCGGGCGCAACGAGCTCACCGACGCCGTCCAGGCGATCGCGCGCGATGTCCTCGCGGGCCGGCTCAGGCCCTCCGGCATCAGCGAGCGCACCATCCAGTCGCACCTCTACACACCCGACCTGCCCGACGTCGACCTGTTCGTCCGCAGCTCAGGCGAGCAGCGCACGAGCAACTTCATGCTGTGGCAGAGCGCCTACGCCGAGATGGTCTTCCTCGACACCCTCTGGCCGGATTTCACGCGGGAGCAGCTCTGGGAGGCGATCACCATCTACGCGCAGCGCAACCGGCGCTTCGGCGGTGCCGTGGACGTGCCCTCTATCTGACGGGTTTTGGTCACCGTGACCCTAAGTGCTATCATCAGTTCAAGTCACATTGACTCTTACTGAGGCGGCAACCATGGCACGTGAGCAGCAGGGCATCTCGCTCGCCGTGTCGACAGTCATCTTCGCGCTCCGCCCGCACCCCGAGACCGGCCTCAGCGCACCGTGGATCCCGCTGGTCCGCCGCATCGCCGATCCCTTCGACGGGCTCTGGGCGCTGCCCGGCGGCTGGGTCGCCCCGAGCGAGAGCCTCGCGGATGCCGCGGCCCGCAACCTCCTCGAGACCACAGCCCTCGAGCCGACCTACCTCGAGCAGCTGTACGCCTTCGGTGACGTGGACCGCTCGCCCGACCGCGTCGTCTCCGTCGTGTACTGGGCGCTCGTGCGCGCCGAGGAGGCCCAGCAGGCGCTCGAGGGCGAGAACGTCCGCTGGTTCGCCGCCGACGCCCTGCCGCAGCTCGCTTTCGACCACAACGTGATAGTCGACTACGCGCTGTGGCGGCTGCGCACCAAGGTCGAGTACAGCCGCATCGCGCGCGCGTTCCTCGGGGAGACCTTCACCCTCACGGAGCTCCGGGAGGTTCACGAGGCGGTTCTGCAGCGACCGCTGGATCCGGCCAACTTCCGTCGCCAGGTCGAGAGCACCCTCGTCCCGACCGAGGCGAAGGTCGAGGGCGGCAGGCACCGGCCGCCGCGCCTCTACCGCTACGACCGAACCATCGAGCTCGTCGACAACGGCCCGCTCAGCCACGAGAAGACAGGGAGCACCCGTGTCGTCAGTTGACACCATCATCCGCAGCGCGCCCGGCGAGAGCTGCAGTCCAGAGCTCGCCCAGGGCCCGTGGACCTTCGACCTCGGCACGCCCGGCTACGGCCCCGGCGCGTCGATGGGCGACGTCATCCCGACAGGCTCGCCCCGCCAGGGCCAGCTGCCCGTCGAGTACCAGCGGGCCTCGAACGACGAGCTGCACGACCGCATCCGCGCCGCCAAGGCCGCACTCGGCGACCGGGTAGTCGTGCTCGGGCACTTCTACCAGCGCGACGAGGTCGTGCAGCACGCCGACTTCCTCGGCGACTCCTTCCAGCTCGCGAACGCCGCGCAGACGGTTCCCAACGCCGAGGCCATCGTGTTCTGCGGCGTGCACTTCATGGCGGAGACCGCGGACATCCTCGCGCAGCCGGGTCAGGCGGTGATCCTGCCGAACCTCGCGGCCGGCTGCTCGATGGCCGACATGGCGGACATCGACTCGGTCGAGGAGGCCTGGGAGCAGCTCACCGAGATCTACGGCACCGAGCCCGACGCCGAGGGCCGCGTGCCGATCATCCCTGTCACGTACATGAACTCCTCAGCAGCGCTCAAGGGCTTCTGCGGCCGCCACGGCGGCATCGTGTGCACGAGCTCGAACGCGGCGACGGTGCTCGAGTGGGCGTTCGAGCGCGGCCAGCGCGTGCTGTTCTTCCCCGACCAGCACCTCGGGCGCAACACCGCGAAGGCGATGGGCGTGCCGCTCGAGCGCATGCCGATGTGGAACCCGCGCAAGCCGCTCGGCGGCAACGACGTTGCCGGCATCGAGGACGCGCGGGTGATCCTGTGGCACGGCTTCTGCAGCGTGCACAAGCGGTTCACCGTCGGCCAGATCGACAAGGCCCGCGCCGAGCATCCCGGCGTCCGTGTCATCGTGCACCCCGAGTGCCCGATGGAGGTCGTCGACGCGGCGGATGAGGCGGGCTCTACCGACTACATCCGCAAGGCCGTCGCCGCCGCGACCGAGCCGACGACCTTCGCGATCGGCACCGAGGTCAACATGGTGAACCGGCTCGCGGCCGAGTTCCCGCAGCACGAGATCTTCTGCCTCGACCCGGTGGTGTGCCCGTGCTCGACGATGTACCGCATCCACCCCGGGTACCTCGCCTGGGTTCTCGAGGAGCTGGTCGCGGGGCGTGTGACCAACCAGATCACCGTCGCGGACGACGTGGCCGAGCCGGCTCGCCTCGCGCTGGAGCGCATGCTGGCGGCCAAGCCGTGAGAGTAGTCGTCGTAGGTACGGGTATCGCCGGCCTGATCACCGCCTACCGGGCCAGCGCCCGGCACGACGTCGTGCTCGTCACGAAGTCGGAGCTCGCCGAGAGCAACACGAAGTACGCGCAGGGCGGTATTGCCGCCGCCCTGTTCCCCGACGACAGCGTCGCCTCCCACGTCGCCGACACGCTTCGAGCCGGCGACGGGCTGTGCGACCCGGTCGCCGTCGAGGTGCTGTGCAGCGAGGGCCCGCAGCGGGTGCGCGACCTCATCGCGCTCGGCGTCGAGTTCGACAGGGTCAACGGGGAGCTCGCGCGCGGCCACGAGGCCGCACACTCCGCGCGCCGCGTGATCCACGCGGGCGGGGATGCGACGGGGCTCGCGATCGAGGTCGCCCTTCTCCGCGCGGTGAAGAAGCTCGCCGTCGAGGTTCACGAGTACACCTTCATGCGCGATCTCGTGCTCAACGAGGGCAGGGTCGTGGGTATCGAAGTCCTCCACGAGGGCGCTGCCCGCACCATCGACGCGGACGTGGTCGTGCTCGCGAGCGGGGGAGCGGGCCAGCTCTACAGCCACACGACCAATCCGACGGTCACGACGGGCGATGGAGTCGCCGCCGCCCTTCGCGCGGGCGCCGCCCTTGCCGACCTCGAGTTCTACCAGTTCCACCCCACCTCCCTCGCGGTGCCGGGCAACCCGCTCGTCTCGGAGGCGGTCCGCGGCGACGGTGCCGTGCTGCTCGACGAGCACGGCCGCCGGTTCATGTTCGACGTGCACCCGGACGGCGAGCTCGCCCCGCGGGACGTCGTCGCCCGGGGCATCGCACGCGCCATGGCGGCGCAGGGCGGCAGGCCCGTGCTGCTGGATGCCACGGCGCTGGGCCGCGACTACCTCGCGCAGCGCTTCCCGGGCATCACGCGCGCCTGTGAGCAGCACGGGTTCGACTGGGCTGCCGAGCCCGTGCCGGTCACTCCCGCTGCCCACTACTGGATGGGCGGAATCCGCACCGACATCGAGGGACGCACGTCGCTGCCCGGCCTGTTCGCCGTGGGGGAGGCTGCGTCCACCGGAGTGCACGGCGCCAACCGGCTCGCGTCGAACTCGCTGCTCGAATCGCTCGTGTTCGCCTGGCGCGCGAGCGACGCGCTCGACAGCGACGCCGCGCCCCTCGTGACGGACGCCGCCCTCGCGGACGTGCTGCACGACGGCAGCGAGCCCTTCGAGCGCGCCGAGCTGCAGGAGCTCCTGTGGAACCTCGTCGGCCTCGAGCGGGACGCCGACGGCCTCGCCCGGGCCGCCGCACAGCTGGCGCGCTGGCACGCCGAGGGCGGCACGGTCGAGGACGGCGAGAACCGCAACCTGCTCGACCTCGCACGCGTGCTCGTGCACGCGGCCCAGCGGCGGGAGGAGTCGCGCGGCGCGCACGAGCGGCTCGACTTCCCCGAGACCGATCCCGCGCTCGCGCACTCGTTCGAGCTCGTCGTTCCCGTGGCGGTGCTCGCATGAGCCTCGATGACGTGATCCTGCGGGCGCTGGAGGAGGACGCGCCCTGGGGCGACATCACCTCCGAGGCGTTCCTCCCGGCCGAGTCCACCGCGACCGCGAGCCTCGTGGCGCGCGAGCCGGGCATCCTGAGCGGCGTCCGTGTCTTCGCCCGGGTGTTCGAGCTGGTGGATCCCGCCACGGTCATCACCCTGCTCGCGAACGACGGCGAGCAGCTCGTCCCGGGCGCCGAGCTCGCCCGCGTCACCGGCCCCGCCCGCTCGGTGCTCCGGGCCGAGCGCGTAGCCCTCAACCTCACGCAGCGCATGTGCGGCATCGCGACGCTCACCGCCCGCTACGTGGCGGCGGTCGATGGCACGGATGCCCGCATCGTCGACACCCGCAAGACCACGCCCGGGCTCCGCGCGCTCGAGCGGCAGGCCGTGCGCGACGGCGGCGGACACAACCACCGCTTCTCGCTCTCGGACGCGGTGCTCGCCAAAGACAACCACCTCGCGGTGCTGTCGGCGGCGGGCATCCCGCTCGGCGACGCCATTCGCGCCGCGCGCGCGACTATCGGGCACACCACCCACCTCGAGGTGGAGGTCGACAGGCTCGACCAGGTCGAGGAGGTCGTCTCGGCCGGGGTGGACACGATCATGCTCGACAACTTCACGCCCGAGCAGCTGCGCGCGGGGGTCGCCCTCGTCGCCGGCCGCGCGCTCGTGGAAGCGAGCGGCGGCGTGAACCTCGACACGGTCGCGGAGATCGCGCGCTGCGGCGTGGACATCATCTCGGTCGGCGCCCTCACCCACAGCGTGCGCGCGCTCGACCTCGGGCTCGACATCTCCGTCTCATGATCTACCTCGACTCGGCGGCCACGACCGCGGTGCGCCGAGAGGTGCTCGAGGCGATGTGGCCGTACCTCACGGGCGACTTCGGCAATCCGTCGAGCCACCACGAGCTGGGCGAGTCGGCGTTGCGGGCGCTGGAGGGCGCTCGGGCGACGGTGGCCGAGTGGCTCGGCTGCCGCGCCTCCGAGGTGGTCTTCACGTCGGGCGGCACCGAGGCCGACAACCTCGCCATCAAGGGCATCGCACTCGCGACCCCGCGCGGCAGGCACCTCGTCACCTCGGCCATCGAGCACGAGGCCGTGCTCGAGTCCTGCCGCTACCTGGAGCGCTTCCACGGCTTCGAGGTGACCGTCGTGGGCGTCGACGGCGACGGGATGCTCGACCTCGCTGCGTACGAGGCGGCACTGCGCCCGGACACCACCCTCGTGACCGTGATGCTCGCGAACAACGAGGTGGGGTCGGTGCAGCCGCTCGTCCGCATCTCCGAGCTGGCCCATGCCCGGGGCATCCCGGTGCACACCGACGCGGTGCAGGCCGCGGGCTGGCTCGACCTCACCCGGCTCGGCGTCGACGCGCTCAGCATCTCGGGCCACAAGCTGGGCGCCCCGAAGGGCGTCGGCGCGCTCTTCGTGCGCGGGCGCGTCCCGCTCGAGGCCGTCATCCACGGCGGCGGGCAGGAGCGCGACCGCCGCTCGGGCACCGAGAACGTCGCCGGTGCCGTCGGACTCGCGACCGCTGTGGGCCTCGCCCACGGGCCCGACATCTCGGGACTGCGCGACGAGTTCATCGAGGAGGTCCTCGCCACGGTGCCCGGCGCCGTGCTGACGGGGCCGCGGGAGAACCGGCTGCCCGGGAACGCGTCATTCTGCTTCCCGGGCACGAGCGGGGAGTCGATCCTCCTGGCCCTCGGGGAGCAGGGCATCGTCTGCTCTGCCGGCTCCGCGTGCGCCGTGGGCGACGACGAGCCGTCGCACGTGCTGCTCGCGATGGGGATCGATCCGGCCGTCGCGCAGACCGCCGTGCGCTTCAGTCTCGATACGACCGCGACCCGCGAGCAGCTGCACGAGGTGGCGCTCGAGATAGCGGCGGCGCGGGAGAGGGTCAGCGCGCTGGGTGGCTAGGCTGTCCTGATGCCCACCACACAGCCCATCCGCGTGGGGATCATCGGCTTCGGACTCTCCGGCCGCGTGTTCCACGCCCCCTTTGTCGCTACGAACCCGGCCTTCCGCCTCGACCTCATCGCCACGGGAAACCCCGAGCGCGCCGCCGAGGCCCGCGCGCAGCATCCCGGTGCCGAGATCGTCGATTCCCCGGATGCCCTGCTCGCCCGCGCCGGAGACCTCGACCTGGTCGTCCTCGCGTCTCCCGCGCACACCCACCTCGAGCAGGGCCTCGCCGCTCTCGACGCGGGCGCCGGCATCGTCATCGACAAGCCGTTCGTCCCGACCGTCGTCGACGCGAAGAAGCTCATCGCCAAGTCGGAGGAGACCGGCAAGCTCCTCGCCGTGTTCCAGAACCGCCGCTGGGACGGCGACTTCCTCACGGTCAAGCGGCTCATCGCCGAGGGCCGCCTCGGAACTGTCCACCGCTTCGAGTCGACCTTCGAGCGCTGGGGCGGCCCGAACCGGGTCCGCTGGCAGGACACCACCACCGTCGACCAGGGCGCGGGCATCACCTACGACCTCGGCAGCCACCTCATCGACCAGGCGCTCCAGCTGTTCGGGCCGGCGACGGTCGAGCAGGCCGAGCTCCTCACCGTGCGCGAGGGGAGCGTCTCCGACGACGACTCCTTCATCTCGCTGCTGCACTCGAGCGGGGTTCGCTCGCACCTCACGATGAGCCGCGCGGCCGGCCAGTCCGGCCCGCGCTTCCGCGTGCTCGGCTCGGAGGCCGCCTACAAGGTCTACGGCCTCGACAACCAGGAGCCGTTCCTGAAGGAGCAGCGCTGGCCGGGCTCCGAGGGCTACGGGGTCACCCCGTCGGCCGAGTGGGGCACGATCGGCGCCGGCGACGCCATCGAGCCGGTGCCCACCGAGGCCGGCGACTACCCGGCGTTCTACGCGGGCGTCGCGGCGAGCATCCTCGACGGCGCCCCTTCGCCCGTCGACCCGCGCGACGCGCTGGAGGTCGTCCGCATCGTCGAGCGCGCCCACGCTCTCTCGGCCGCGGTCGCCCAGTAGGGCTCAGCTGCGGCGCAGGCCCCAGTCGGCGCCGTCGAGCGCGCGCATCGCGGCCAGCGCGGCGGCGATGCTCGGCACGCGCTGGGACCCGGACTGCACGATCACCTGGATGCTGCGGTCGCTCGACGGCGAGGTCGAGCGCACCGCGGCACCGGGCGGCACCGGCGCGGTCGCGAGAGCGAGCTGGGGGAGCAGCGCCACGCCGAGCCCCGCGCCGACGAGGTTGAGCACGGCGATGGCGTTGTCGGTCTCGAGGTCGATGCGCGGGGTGACTCCGACTGCCTCGCACGCCGCGAGCAGGTGCCCGCGGCACAGCGGGCATCCCGCGATCCAGCGCGCGTCGGCGAGTCCGGCGAGCTCGACGGTGTCGCCGGCAGCCAGGGGATGGTCGGCGGGCAGCGCGATGACCACCGGCTCCGTGTACAGCGGCACGGTCTCGACGGAGGCGTCCTGGTCGCGGTGCGGGTCGGCCCTGTCACCGGGGTAGGCGAACGTCACGGCCAGGTCGACGAGCCCCTCGCGGAGCATCCCGATCGCCTCGGGCGGCTCCGCCTCGACGTAGCTGACGGTGATGCCGGGGTGCGCGTCGCGCATGGCCTGCAGGAACCGCGGCACGACGGTCGACGACGCGGTCGGGAACGCGGCCACGCGCACGAGCCCGGAGGCGAGGCCCACGAGGTCGGCGAGGTCGCCGCTGGCGGCATCGAGCGCCGAGGTGATGGTGATCGCGTGCCGGGCGATGACCTGCCCCGGCTCCGTGAGCCGCACTCCGCGCCCCGCGCGCACAACCAGCGGCACCCCGAGCCGCCCTTCGACCCGGCGCAGGTGCTGGCTGATCGCGGGCTGGCTGAAACCGAGGGCGCGCGCCGCGCCGCTGATCGTGCCGTGCTCGGCGATCGCCCTGACGATGCGGATCGAGTGCAGGTCGAGTGCGGTATCCATGACTCGAATAATCCCACGTTATGAATACCATGCGATACATGCCCTTGTCGCATGGATGCGCGCGGGGGAGGCTGGCTCCATGACGTCAGCAGCCCTGCAGCAGGCAATCGACAGCTTCGGCGACCCGCGCGGCTACCTCGCCGTCGCCTCCATCGGCCTCCCGCCCCGCCAGGCGGTCGAGGCGATGACCGCCGATCTGGCCGCGTGGGCCCGCGCCGACCGCGACCCACAGGGCTACGACCCGGTCATCGAGCGCTCCCGGGCGCACTACGCCTCGCTGGTCGGGATGCCCGTCGAGCGGGTCGCGCAGGGGTCGCAGAGCTCCGTCATGGCATCTCTTGTCGCCGCCGCCGCCCCCGACGGCGCGGAGGTGCTGTGCATCGAGGGCGACTTCTCGTCGATCATCTTCCCGTTCCTGCAGCGGCCCGGTATCACCGTGCGGACCGTCCCGCAGTCCGCCCTCGCGGACTCGATCACCGACGACACCTGGCTCGTGGTCTTCTCGCTCGTGCAGTCGTCGAGCGGGCTCGTCGCCGACGCTGCCTCCATCGTGGAGGCTGCGGCCCGCCACAGCACCTACACGTTCTGCGATGTGACTCAGGCGGCCGGCGTCCTACCGGTCGACGCGAGCCCGTACGACGTGACGGTCTGCCACACCTACAAGTGGCTGTGCTCGCCGCGCGGCGTCGCCTTCATGACCCTCTCCGAGCGCTTCGACGCGATACTGACACCGCTGCAGGCCGGCTGGTACGCGGGCGACGAGGTCTGGCAGAGCTGCTACGGGCCCGAGATGCACCTGGCCCCGAGCGCCCGGCGCTTCGACGTCTCGCCGGCGTGGCAGGCGTGGATCGGCGCGGAGCAGTCGCTCGCCCTCTTCGCGGGCCTCGACATGCAGGAGGTCTGGGACCTCACGAGCGGCCTCGGCGACTCCCTGTGCGACGCGCTCGGCATCGAGCAGCAGCACCAGGCGATCGTGAGCTGGCCGGATGCCTCGGGCACCGATCTGGGCAAGCTCATCTCCGCGGGGATCCGTGCCTCCGGCCGCGCGGGCCGCCTGCGCGCCTCCTTCCACCTCTGGAACGACGCGTCCGACGTGGAGTCGGTGGTGCGGGCGCTTCGGTAGTCTTGGTACTCCGCCGACCGGGCACCCAGCTCGGCTGACTATTGGAGTGCACGTGGCAACCCCCAGCAATCTCGACGCCGTCATCAACCTCGCCAAGCGCAGGGGTTTCGTCTTCCAGTCGGGAGAGATCTACGGCGGCTCGCGCTCCGCGTGGGACTACGGGCCCCTGGGCACCGCGCTCAAGGAGAACATCAAGAAGCAGTGGTGGCAGACCATCGTGCAGGGCCGCGATGACGTCGTCGGCATCGACTCCGCGGTGATCCTCCCGAAGCGCGTGTGGGAGGTCTCCGGCCACGTCGAGGTCTTCTCCGACCCGCTCGTCGAGTCGCTGCACACCCACAAGCGCTACCGCGCGGACCACCTCCTCGAGGCGTACGAGGAGAAGCACGGGCATCCCCCCGTCAACGGCCTTGCCGACATCAAGGACCCGGACACCGGCCAGCCCGGCGCCTGGACCGAGCCGCAGAACTTCTCGGGGCTGCTGAAGACGTTCCTCGGCCCCGTCGACAACGAGGAGGGGCTGCACTACCTGCGCCCCGAGACGGCGCAGGGCATCTTCGTGAACTTCGCGAACGTCATGGGCGCTGCCCGGATGAAGCCGCCGTTCGGCATCGGGCAGGTGGGCAAGTCGTTCCGCAACGAGATCACGCCCGGCAACTTCATCTTCCGCACGCGGGAGTTCGAGCAGATGGAGATGGAGTTCTTCGTCGAGCCCGGCACCGACGAGGAGTGGCAGCAGTACTGGATGGACGAGGCGATGCGCTGGTACGTCGACCTCGGCATCAACCCCGAGAACCTCCGCTTCTACGAGCACCCGAAGGAGAAGCTGTCGCACTACTCGAAGCGCACCGTCGACATCGAGTACCGCTTCCGCTTCCAGGGCAGCGAGTGGGGCGAGCTCATGGGCGTCGCCAATCGCACGGACTTCGACCTCAAGACGCACTCCGAGGCATCGGGCACCGATCTCTCGTACTTCGACCAGACGAAGGACGAGCGCTGGATCCCGTACGTCATCGAGCCCGCGTTCGGCCTCACGCGCGCTCTCATGGCGTTCCTGCTGGACGCCTACGCCGAGGATGAGGCACCCAACGCCAAGGGCGGCGTGGACAAGCGCACCGTGCTGCGGCTCGACCGCCGCCTCGCGCCCGTCAAGGTCGCGGTGTTGCCGCTGTCGCGCAACGAGCAGCTCTCGCCGCTGGCCAAGGAGGTCGCGGCCGACCTGCGCAAGCTCTGGAACGTCGACTTCGACGACGCCGGGGCCATCGGCCGCCGCTACCGCCGCCAGGACGAGATCGGCACGCCGTTCTGCGTCACGATCGACTTCGACTCGCTCGACGACAAGGCAGTCACGGTGCGCGAGCGCGACACGATGGCCCAGGAGCGCATCCCGCTCGAGGGCCTGCGCGCGTACCTCGCGGCGCAGCTCGTCGGCGCCTAGCCCGTCATGGCCCGGCGGGATCTGCCGTTCGCGGATTCGACGAACCTCGCGATCGTGAGCCCGCTGACGCCGGATGCCCTTGCCGCACTCCCGGGCCGGTTCGCGGCCTGGGCGGCCTCGCGCGCCGGCGCGCGGTACCGGTTCCGCCGCGCCGGGCGCCGCTGGGTCCCGGTGCGGCGCAGTGAGCTCGCGGCCCGTGTCGAGCGCTCGGTGGTGCGCCTTGCCGACGACCTCGATGCCGCCCAGCTCGAGTCGGTGGTGCGCGACCTCGAGTACACCGAGCTCGCGGCGATGCTCATCCTCACGCCGTCGTCAGCGGCGATGAACCTGTCGCACTACTTCGGTGACGGCCCGTTCGCCCTCCTGGCCATCCGCTCCATCCTGTCGGGCGAGATCCCCGACGAACCGCGCATGACTCGGTTCCCGCTCCTGCGCGCCCTGCTTGCCACGGGCCGATGGCGCCCGTCCGCCCTGCGTGAGGGCCGCGGCCTGTTGCACGGCATGCACGAGCACTTCGCCACGGCGTCGTGGTCGAAGCCGGGCCAGGTCACCGAGTCCGTCACCCTCTCGGCGGTGCGCATCGACACCGCCGCTCTCCGGCCCCTCGTGGCGAAGGAGCGCGAGACCGACCCCAGGGCGTCGTCGCTCGACGTGCTCACCTCGCTCGTACTGCGGTCGTTCGCGGCGAGTCTCTCCGAGGGAGCAGACATGCCGGTCCGGATGCTCGTGGGCCTACGGCAGCATCTGCCCGAGGGGCTCTCCACCTCCGGCAACTTCTCCACGAGCGCCATCCTGGGCTCGCTGCGGGGAAGCTCGTGGACGCCCGCCGGCGCCCGCGAGGCGATGGCGGCCGTCACTTCCTCGCCGGCGCTCGTCGCGGCGGAGGCGGTCGAGGTCATTGCGCACGCGCGGGGGCGACTGCGGCGGCGGCCGGTCGACGGCGGCAGCCCGCTGCAGCTCACCTACAACGTCATCACGGGCCGCGTCGGCGCCGCCCGCGACGATTTCGTTCCGGGCGGCGAGCAGCGCTCGACGCTGCTGATGCTCAACCGCGGCCCGCTGCTCGGTCCCCACTGCACGGTGAGCGTCACCGGATCCGATTTCCTCATCACGACGGTCGACGACACCGGCCTGCTCGACTTCGCCCGGTTCGAGGCCGCGATCGCTGCGGGTCTCGCCGGCTGAGTGCCGGGCGACTCCTCCCCACCGTCGCCCTCAGACCGCGGTTCACACATGCCGGAGGACCGGGCCGGCGCGGGCGCCGCGATCACGACACTGTCGGGATGCGCAGACTCCTCGCCCTCCTCCTCGCCGTGCTCGGCCTCCTGCTGATCGGCGCCCTGCCCGCACACGCCGCGACCAAGAACGCGGGAATCCCCGACCTCACTCCGTACGGCGGCTACCTCGGCAACTACCTCGCCCCCGACGGCTACCGCGTGTACTGCATCGACTCCGCGCTGCCGTGGCCGTCGGGCGACACCTCGGGCCCGACCGCCGTCGACTCCCTCGTGACGACCTGGGGTCTCACCCTCCCGGCGGCTGATGTGCAGAAGCTCAACTACGTGCTCCTCACCTACGGCCAGACTGATGACCCCGTGCAGGCCGCCGCCGTTGCGGCCTTCGTCAACGCCTACACGAGCGGCTGGGCCCGCGATCTCGGCGCCGGGTATGCCGCCGGCGCGTGGTACCTCAACGGGAACGCGACGGTCACCTCCGTCTACGACACGATCTGGGCGGATGCCGCGGCCAACGCGGCGCCGGTCGGCACCGCCACCGTCCGGGTCGATCCCGACGCCGGCACCGTCACGGTCACCGCCTCGCCCGCCGCAGCGACAGGAACGCTCACGCTCGCGGGCGCCGTGCGCACCGACACCGGCGAGGCCGAGTTTCCGGTCTCCTCGAACGAGGTGGTGCCGATCACCGGTACCCCGCGCGACGACGAGCAGCAGTACACGATCTCCGCGCACGTGGACTTCGCGGCGGTGACGGCGGCGGCACCCGGTCTCGTCCTCTACACGACCTCCGGCCAGCAGCGCACGATCCGCGGGGGACCGCCCGGGTCTCTGACCTTCAGCGCCGATGCCAGCGCGACCGCCACAGCCCCGCCCCGGCTTGCGGCCACGGGGGAGGCGAACCCGCACGCGGCGCTGGCGGCGGCGGGGCTGGTGGGGTTCGGAGTTCTTCTCGTCGTCGGCGCGCGACCCGCGGGAATACGACGTGCACGAGCGCGTTGACCTTCACGTGAGTGAACCCATCAAGGTAGACATCTGGTCAGACGTGCAGTGCCCCTGGTGCTACATCGGCAAGCGCAAGTTCGAGGCGGGAGCCGCCGAGTTCCTGGCGGGCAACGCCGACGGCGCGGTCGAGATCGAGTACCACTCGTTCGAGCTGGCCCCCGACACCCCCGTCGACTTCGAGGGATCGCCGATGGACTACCTCGCCGAGCGCAAGGGCATCGCCCCGGCGCAGGCGCAGGAGATGCTCGCCCGCGTCACCGGCATCGCCAAGAGCGTCGGCCTTGACTACGACTACGACCACGTGCACCAGACGAACACGGTGATCTCGCACGAGCTCATCCACTTCGCCAAGAGCAAGGGCCGCCAGATCGAGATGAAGGAGCGCCTGCTCAAGGCGTACTTCGTCAACGGCGAGCACGTCGGGCGCATCCCCGACCTCGTCGATATCGCCGTCGAGCTGGGCTACGACCGCGACGAGGTCACCGAGGCGCTCGAGTCGCACCGGTTCCTCGCGGACGTGAAGGCCGATGTGGCGCTCGCGCAGGAGTACGGCATCCAGGGCGTCCCGTTCTTCGTCATCGACGGCAAGTACGGGGTGTCCGGCGCGCAGGAGGCCGCAACCTTCGCTAACGTGCTGGCACAGGTGCAGAGCGAGAGAGAAGCTGTCTGATGGACTCCACAACACTGCCGTTGCCGATCATCACGCTGGAGCAGCTCGGTGATCCGACTGCGGCGGCGTGCGAGGGCGACTTCTGCGCCATCCCCGACCACCACCAGCAGGCGGTAGTGAACCGCAAGCTCGACGAGGACGCCGTCTAGCAAGCGCCTAGCCGACGTACCCCCGCCGCGACCACTCCATGAGGTCGCGGGCCGAGGCGTCCGCGGGCGCTTTGGACGCCACACGCGGCGGCACCCGCACCAGGAACGGCACCGTGGGCCGCTCCGACAGCGACGGGTGCTGCGACTCGGGGTTGATCCGCCGGTTCACGAGCGCGCCGAGCACGGCGCCGATGCCGAAGCCCACCGGCAGCGCGAACAGGTACAGCGCCGGCGGGATGCCCGTGGCAGTGCCCAGCGCGAGGGTGAGCACGATCCCGACCGCCGCGCCGATGGCGATCGCCACCCACCACCGCTGCAGCCTCGCGTTCTGCGCGTCCCACGCCCTCTGGGCCCGGAGCTCGGCGAGAGCCCGTTCGCGCGGAGTCTCGCTCACCCACAGCTTGCCCTCGAACCGGAACACCCACGGGTTCTCGTCGAGCGCCATCAGTCGCTGATGTCCGCGATGGAGGCGTCGAGGCCGCGGACGAGGTCATCGGTCTGCACCCACGCGCTATAGCCGTGGTCGCCGGCGCCGAGGGCGATGCGGCCGCTCACGCGCGAGTCGACGAACACCGGCCAGGCGGTGGTCGACCCGAGCGGTGTGATCGTGCCGCGCTCGTAGCCGGTAGCCTCGAGGGCGATC
The DNA here is from genome assembly GCF_058809925.1 of Rhodoglobus sp. GW821-FHT12B09. Taxonomy (NCBI): domain Bacteria; kingdom Bacillati; phylum Actinomycetota; class Actinomycetes; order Micrococcales; family Microbacteriaceae; genus Rhodoglobus; species Rhodoglobus sp. GW821-FHT12B09. Next base: position 496,715 of record NZ_JBXATB010000001.1, read on the forward strand.
TCCTGCGAGGGCAGCTGCAGCTTGTTCACTCCGACGACCGCGCGCAGCTTCGCCCACGAGATCTGCCGATCGCCGGGGACGAGGGCGAAGAGGAACGTGCCGTCGTGCCGCTTCACCACGAGGCTCTTCACGATCGCGGAGGGGGAGATGCCGAGCAGCTCGGCGGCCTGCTCGAGCGACTCCGCCTTCGGGCGCTCGACGATCTCGACCGGGATTCCTCGTGCCGCGGCATCCGTGCGAACACGCTCGGTGCCCGGGGATGGGACAATTGACATATGTCCATTCTTGCCGCTCCGGCGCCGACGCTGAACATCGGGCCGCTCGCGCTCGATGTCCCCGTGGTGCTCGCGCCCATGGCGGGGATCACGAACACGGCGTTCCGGCGGCTGTGCCGCGAGTACGGCGCCGGCCTCTACGTGTCCGAGATGATCACGAGCCGCGCCCTCGTGGAGCGCACTCCGGAGAGCATGCGGCTGATCCGGCACCACGAGTCGGAGACGACCCGCAGCATCCAGCTCTACGGCGTCGACCCGAAGACCGTCGCCGAGGCGGTCACCATGCTCGTCGCCGAGGACCGCGCGGACCACATCGACCTGAACTTCGGATGCCCGGTGCCCAAGGTGACGCGCAAGGGCGGGGGAGCGGCGCTCCCCTGGAAGCGCGACCTGTTCCGCGACATCGTTGAGGGCGCGGTGAAGGCCGCCGGGGCCGTGCCGCTCACCGTGAAGATGCGCAAGGGCATCGACTCCGACCATCTGACGTACCTCGAGGCCGCCAAGGCCGCGCAGGGGGCCGGCGTCGCGAGCATCGCGCTCCATGCCCGCACCGCCGCCGAGTTCTACTCCGGCACCGCCGACTGGTCGGCCATCGAGAAGCTCAAGAGCACCATCACCGACACCCCGATCCTCGGCAACGGCGACATCTGGAGCGCCGAGGACGCGCTGCGCATGGTCAACGAGACCGGGTGCGACGGCGTCGTGGTGGGCCGGGGATGCCTCGGCCGCCCCTGGCTCTTCGGCGACCTTGCCGCGGCCTTCCGGGGCGAGGCGCTCAAGGCGGAGCCGACGCTCGGCGAGGTCGCGCGGGCGTTCAAGCGGCACGCCGAGCTGCTCACCGAGTTCTTCGAGGAGGAGGACAGGGCCTGCCGCGACATCCGCAAGCACGTGGCCTGGTACTTCAAGGGCTACGCCGTGGGCGGGGAGTTGCGGGCATCCCTCGCCACCGTCCGCGACCTCGCCCAGCTCGACGAGCTGCTCGCCCAGCTCGACTGGGAGCAGCCGTACCCTGGCGCCGACGCCGAGGGCCAGCGCGGCCGCGCCGGCACCCCGAAGAGCCCGTCGCTGCCGCAGGGCTGGCTGGACAGCCGCGAGCTGCAGGAGACCCACCGGAACGAACTGAACGAGGCGGAGCTGAGCACCAGTGGCGGCTAGTGCGGTGCCGAGGAGCTACTCAGAGTTCGACGCCGAGCGCTGGTTCCCGGAGGAACATTCGAGCCGCCGCAGCGACTTCGCTCGCGACCGGGCGCGGGTGCTGCACTCCAGCGCCCTGCGCCGGCTCGCCGCGAAGACGCAGGTGCTGAGCCCCACGAGCGGCTCCGACTTCTCCCGCAACCGGCTCACCCACTCCCTCGAGGTCGCGCAGGTGGGCCGCGAGCTCGCCGACAGCCTCGGCCTCGACCCGGACGTGGTCGACACCGCGTGCCTCGCCCACGACCTGGGCCACCCGCCGTTCGGGCACAACGGGGAGCGCGCCCTCAACGACTGGGCGCGGGACATCGGCGGGTTCGAGGGCAACGCGCAGACCCTGCGCCTGCTGACCCGCATCGAGCCGAAGGTGTTCGGGTCCGACGGCCGCAGCTACGGCCTCAACCTCACCCGGGCCTCGTTGGATGCAAGCTGCAAGTATCCGTGGCCGAGCGCGCAGGGCATCCCGGACCCGAGCGGCCGCAGCAAGTACGGCTTCTACGACGACGACACCGCCGCGTTCGAATGGCTGCGCGCGGGAGCGCCCGACCGCACGCGCTGCATCGAGGCGCAGGTGATGGACCTCTCCGACGACATCGGCTACTCGGTGCACGACTTCGAGGACGCGATCGTGAACGGCTACGTGGATGTCACGGCGCTCGGTGCCCGCGTCGACCACGACGACCTCGTGAACTCGATGTTCACCTGGATCGGCGGGGAGGTCGACCACGACGAACTGATCGCCGCCTTCGACCGCCTCGACAACCTCGACCAGTGGCTCGACCGCTGGGACGGCAGCCGCGAGGCGCACGGCCGGCTGAAGAACCTCACCAGCCAGCTCATCGGGCGCTTCGCCGGGGCGGCCGTCCAGGCGACGCGGGAGGCCCACTCGGGGCCGCTCGCGCGCTTCGGGGCCGACCTCGAGGTGCCGCGCGAGATCCAGGCCGAGATCGCCGTGCTCAAGGGCATCGTAGCGGCCTTCGTGATGTCGACGAACTCCCGCCAGCCGATCTACGCGCACCAGCGCGACATCCTGACCGAGCTCGCCGACGTGCTGCTGTGGTCCGCCCCGACGAACCTCGACGCGGGATTCACCGCCGACTGGAACGCCGCGACCTCCGACGAGCAGCGCAAGCGCGCCGTGGTCGACCAGGTCGCGTCGCTCACCGACCAGTCGGCGACGGCCTGGCACCAGCGGTTGGTCGGCTGACCGGCCGCCGCCCGCCGCCCCGTCGTCCCCGTCCCGTCCCGCTCCCGTCCCTTCCCGCACCCGTCCCTTCCCGCTCACCCGCCCCGTCCGCCCCGTCGTTGCGGAGGATGACACGCCGTTGGCGCTGCCGTCGGCGCACCTGTTGCGGCGCGCCGTCCTCCGTAACGCGAGGAGCAGCGGAGGCCGCGGCTCTGCCGGAGCCTCAGCGACCGGTCAGCGACGGCCTCGCCCGGCGGCTCGTGGGCTGCCCCCGTGGGAATGTCTGACGCCGGCTGAACGTAGAATCACAGCGTGGCAGGCCTGATCCGACGAAGCGATATCGACGAGGTCCGGTCGCGCACGAACCTCGCTGACATCGTCGGCGACTACGTGAGCCTCAAGAACGCAGGCGTCGGCTCGATGAAGGGCCTGTGCCCGTTCCACGAGGAGCGCAGCCCGAGCTTCCACGTGCGGCCGCAGGTCGGCTTCTACCACTGCTTCGGCTGCGGGGAGGGCGGCGACGTCTTCACCTTCCTGCAGAAGATGGACCACGTGAGCTTCTCCGAGGCCGTCGAGCGGATGGCCGCGCGCATCGGGTACGAGCTGCACTACGAGGACGGAGCGGCGGCCACCGACCACGGCAACCGCGCGCGCATCCTCGCCGCCAATGAGTCCGCCGCGGAGTTCTACGCCTCGCAGCTCACGACCCCGGACGCCGAGCCGGCGCGGGCCTTCCTCGGCAGCCGCGGCTTCGACGCCTCGGCCGCCCAGCGCTTCGGGGTCGGATTCGCCCCGCGCGGCAGTGCGCTGCGCACCCATCTCAAGTCCCTCGGCTACACCGAGGAGGAGCTCGTGACCGCCGGGCTCCTCGGTCGCGGCGACCGCGGCGACGTCTACGACCGGTTCCGGGGCCGCTTGGTCTGGCCGATCCGGGATGTCACGGGCGCAACCCTCGGCTTCGGCGCCCGCAAGCTGCTCGACGACGACAACGGGCCGAAGTACCTCAACACCCCCGAGACGCCGGTCTACCACAAGAGCCAGGTGCTCTACGGGCTCGACCTCGCGAAGCGCGACATCGCCCGCGGCCGCCAGGTCGTGGTCGTCGAGGGCTACACCGACGTGATGGCGTGCCACCTCGCGGGCATCACGACAGCGGTCGCCACCTGCGGCACCGCCTTCGGCGTCGACCACATCAAGATCGTGCGCCGGGTGATCGGCGACGTCGACAACGCCGACACGACGGGCACGGGCGAGGTAATCTTCACGTTCGACCCCGACGAGGCCGGCCAGAAGGCCGCGAGTCGCGCCTTCGCGGAGGAGCAGCGCTTCGCCGCGCAGACGTTCGTCGCGGTCGCGCCGGACGGGCTCGACCCGTGCGACCTCCGCCTCGCGCAGGGCGACGGCGCCGTGCAGCGCCTCATCAAGAGCCGCAAGCCCATGTTCGAGTTCATGATCCGCCGGCAGCTGGCGGCGCACGACCTCGAGACCGTCGAGGGGCGGGTCGCGGCACTGCGCGCGGCGGCGCCGGTGGTGGCGGGCATCCGGGATCAGGCACTCAGCATCGGGTACGTGCGCAACCTCGCGGGCTGGCTCGGGATGGACCCGACCGAGGTGCAGCGGGCGGTGCGCGCCTCGGGCGGCTCGGCCAACCAGCGGTACTCGGCCCCCCAGCGGCCCTCGACCGCGCAGGGCCAGCCTGAGCGCGAGCCCTCCGTGGCGGCGCCCGTCGCGGAGGACGAGCCCTCTATCACGCGCCTGCGCACCGACACGGCGACGCGCACCGAGCGCGACGTGCTCATGGCGATCCTGCAGCACCCGGACTATGTCGGGGAGAGGCTCCTGGCCAAGGCGGTGCGCATCGGCTTCACCGACGGCGACCTCGGTGTCGTGCGCGACGCGATAGCGGTGAACCTCGCGATGGCCGCCGCACCGGACTGGGCGGCGCGCGTGACCGCGGAGGTTCCGCAACGTTTCGGCAAGCTCGTGAACGAGCTGACCGTGGCGCCCATCCCGGCCCGCGAGGACAAGATGCCGGGCTACTGCCGCAGCATCGTCACCGACTTCATCGACCGCGATTTGCTGCGCGAGAAGGTCGAGCTGATGGGTGCGATGCAGCGGCTGGATGCCACCGCTGACGCCGAGCGGTTCTCCGCCGTGCAGCGCGACCTGGTGCGAATTGAGACCGAACGACGGGCCCTGCGCGACGAATAACGCCATTGTGCGACGAAATGTTGCTTTCGCGTAAACATCCGTCTCGCAATGGCAACCGGTCTGTCTATCTGTGTTAGGACTGATTCACAGCAACGCACGGCGCGCCACTTTGGCGCGCCGTCGCGTTCCTTGCCATCAATTAGGAAGAGGTAGACGGATATGACATCCGCATCCAAGAAGCGCGTTCTCGGCGCGTTCGCCGGCACGGCAGTGTTCGCACTCGCTCTCGCCGGCTGCGCCGCGACGGGCGGCGACACCGGCGGCTCGAGCGACTCGCTCATCGTCGGCACCACCGACAAGGTCACCTTCATCGACCCGGCCGGCTCGTACGACAACGGCTCCTTCGCCGTCATGAACCAGGTGTACCCGTTCCTCCTGAACTCCAAGCAGGGCACCTCGGATGTCGAGCCCGACATCGCGGTCTCCGCCGAGTACACGAGCCCGACCGAGTACACGGTCGTCCTCAAGGACGGCCTGAAGTTCGCCAACGGCCACGACCTCACCTCCTCCGACGTGAAGTTCTCGTTCGACCGCCAGGTCACGATCGCCGACGAGAACGGCCCGTCCGTCCTCCTCGGCAACATCGAGAGCGTCGAGGCTGTGGATGACACCACCGTCGTCTTCCACCTCAAGAACGGCAACGACCAGACGTTCGCGCAGATCCTGTCGAGCCCCGCCGCTCCGATCGTCGACGAGGAGGTCTTCTCGGCCGACTCCGTCACGCCGGACAAGGACATCGTCGACGGCAACGCCTTCGCCGGCCAGTACGTGATCAAGAGCTACGACTTCAACAACCTGATCTCGTTCGAGGCCAACCCCGACTACCAGGGTGTCCTGGGCGCGGCGAAGACCAAGAACATCGACCTGAAGTACTACACGGACGCGTCGAACCTCAAGCTCGACGTGCAGGAAGGCAACATCGACGTCGCACACCGCAGCCTGTCCGCGACTGACGTCGCCGACCTGCAGGGCAACGACGCGGTGAACGTCGTCGTCGGCCCCGGTGGAGAGATCCGCTACATCGTGTTCAACTTCAACACGCAGCCCTTCGGCGCGACGACCGCTGAGGCCGACCCGGCCAAGGCTCTTGCCGTCCGCCAGGCCGTCGCCGACCTCGTCGACCGCCAGGAGATCTCGGACCAGGTCTACAAGGGCACCTACCTGCCGCTGTACTCCTACGTTCCGGACGGCCTCACCGGCGCCACCCAGGTCCTCAAGGACCTCTACGGCGACGGCGAAGGCGGCCCTGACGCCGACAAGGCTGCCAAGGCCCTCGCCGATGCCGGCGTCGCGACCCCGGTCGCGCTCAACCTGCAGTACAACCCGGACCACTACGGTGAGTCGTCGGGCGACGAGTACGCACTCGTGAAGAGCCAGCTCGAGGCAACCGGCCTGTTCACGGTCAACCTGCAGTCCACCGAGTGGGTCACCTACTCGAAGGACCGCACGGCGGACCTGTACCCGGCGTACCAGCTCGGCTGGTTCCCGGACTACTCCGACGCTGACAACTACCTGACGCCGTTCTTCACCACGGACAACTTCCTGGCGAACCACTACGACAACCAGGAAGTCAACCAGCTGATCCTGGACCAGGCCGTCGAGCAGGACCCGGCCACGCGCCAGTCCGACATCGAGGAGATCCAGGCCAAGGTTGCCGCTGACCTGTCGACCGTGCCGCTGCTCCAGGGCGCGCAGATCGCTGTCACCGGCAAGGACGTGACCGGCGCCGTTCTCGACGGCTCGTTCAAGTTCCGCTACGGAAGCCTCGTCAAGGGCTAACGATCCGCGGCTAGAGTCTTCTCTAGCGCAGAGGGGCGACCCGCACCAGTGCGGGTCGCCCCTTCTCTCTTTCTGCACACGCACGATTGGTACCAATGACGACAACCGCCCCCGCAGTGCTCGACCCCGTCGGGCCCGTGCCCGCCGCCCGGCGCCCCCGTGGCGGAGGCGGCGGACTGCTGCGCTTCATCATCGTCAGGTTCCTCCTGATCTTCCCGACGATCTTCATCCTCGTCACCATGGTCTTCGTCCTCATGCGGTCGATCGGCGATCCGATCACGGCCTCTCTCGGTGGGCGCCTCACGGCCGAGCAGCTCGCCGAGCGCATACACTCGGCGGGCTACGACCGATCCATCTTCGTGCAGTACTTCGAGTACATCGGCCAGGTATTCACCGGCAACTTCGGTACCGCGATCAGCGACGGGCGCCCCGTGCTCCAGCTGCTCGTCACCTACGGCGGCGCCACCCTCGAGCTGGTGTTCTACGCGCTCATCGTGGCCTTCATCGTGGGCATCCCGCTCGGCATGCTCGCCGCCTACCTGCGCGACAAGTGGCCGGACGCCGTGCTCCGGGTCTTTGCGATCCTCTGCTACGCGACTCCCGTCTTCTTCGCCGGGCTCCTGCTCAAGCTCGTCTTCTCGGTCTGGCTCAAGGTCCTGCCCGTGGCCGGCCGCGCGAGCACCCGCACCGAGCTCAACATGTCGAAGCTGGGCGACCGGCGCACGGGCATCTACCTGATCGACGCGCTGCAGCTCGGAACGCCCGCGGCGATCGGCGACGTCCTCCAGCACGCCGTGCTCCCGGGGCTGGCCCTCGGACTCCTCACCGCCGGCGTCTTCCTGCGCCTGGTGCGCACCAACGTCATCGGCACCCTCTCGATGGACTACGTCGACGCCGCCCGCTCGCGCGGCGTGAGCGAGTACCGCCTCGTGCGGCGCCACGCGTACAAGCCGGCCCTCGTCCCGATCATCACGGTCATCGGCCTCCAGATCGCCGTCCTCCTCGGCGGCGCCGTACTGACCGAGACCACGTTCGAGTGGAAGGGCCTCGGCTTCAAGCTCGCGGAGTACCTCACCGCCCGCGACTTCGTGGCGGTGCAGGGCATCGTGGCCCTCCTCGCCGTGATCGTGGCCCTGAGCAACTTCATCGTGGATGTCATAGCCGCGCTCATCGACCCGAGGGTGAGGTACTGATCATGACGAGCCCCACCGAGCCCCGTCGGCGCGTGCGCCTCTGGCAGCGCCTCCCCGTCGTGCACCAGCTTCGCCAGAGCGTCGGCCTGCAGCGCGGCATGCTCATCGTCGGCCTCGTGATCACGGGCATCTTCCTGCTCACCGCGATCTTCGCGCCGCTCCTGGCCCCGTACGGCTTCGCCCAGCTCAAGAACCCCGACGGCACACCGTTCGGCGCGCAGGTGCCCCCGGGCGGCGCGCACATCCTCGGCACCACCGTCGGCGGCTACGACGTGCTCTCGCGCGTGATCTGGGGCAGCCAGACCGCCCTCGCGGTAATCATCGTCGCGGTCATCCTGTCGATCTTCGCGGGCGTGATCCTCGGCCTCGTCTCCGGCTACATCGGCGGCTGGGTCGACCGCGTGCTCGTGGTGATCGCCGACGCGGTGTTCGCGTTCCCGACTCTGCTGCTCGCCATCGTCGCGGCCATCGCGATCTCGGGCGGGCAGTCGAGCCTGTGGGGCGGCATCTTCGCGGCCGCGCTCTCGATCACGGTCGTCTACATCCCGCAGTACTTCCGGGTGATCCGAGCCGAGACGACGCGCATCAAGTCGGAGGCCTACGTCGAGTCGGCCAAGGTCATCGGGTCGAGCACCGGCCGCATCATGTTCCGCCACGTGCTGCGCAACGCGACCCGCACGCTCCCGCTGCTCTTCACGCTGAACAGCTCCGAGGCGATCCTGACGCTCGCGGGCCTCGGGTTCCTCGGCTTCGGCATCCAGCCGACGGCCGCGGCGGAGTGGGGCTACGACCTCAACCGCTCGATCTCGGATGTCACGAGCGGCATCTGGTGGACCTCCGTGTTCCCCGGCTCGGCGATCGTGCTCGTGGTCCTCGGCATCACCCTCGTCGGCGAGAGCCTCAACGACCTCGCCGACCCGCGCCTGCGCACCCGGCGGAAGGCTAGCGCGGTCCCCGGGCCGACGGCCGCGACATCCGCCGTGCTCGACGGCAGCGACCAGGCACAGGAGGCCGTACAGTGACCCGCGTTGTGGACATCACGAACCTCGACGTCCGGTTCGCCACCGACGGCGGCTCCGTCGCGGCGGTCGACGGCGTGAGCCTGACTGTCGACTCCGGCGAGGTGCTCGCCATCGTCGGCGAGAGCGGCAGCGGCAAGTCCGTCACCGCCAAGTCGATCATCGGCCTGCTGCCCGAGACCGCGACCACGACGGGCGCGATCCTGCTCAACGGCCGCGAGGTCGTGGGGCTCACGGGTCAGAAGCTGCGGGAGATCCGCGGCACGGACGCGGCAATGGTATTCCAGGAGCCGTCGCTCGCTCTCAACCCCGTCTTCACCGTGGGCTGGCAGATCATGGAGGGCCTCCGCGCGCACAAGGGCATCTCCAAGAAGGATGCCCGAGCCAAGGCCATCGACATGCTCAGCCGCGTCGGCATCCCGGAGCCCGAGAAGCGCATCGACTACTACCCGCACCAGTTCTCGGGCGGGCAGAAGCAGCGCGTGGTGATCGCCATGGCGCTGGTGCTCGAGCCCGAGCTGATCATCGCGGACGAGCCGACTACCGCACTCGACGTGACAGTGCAGGCGGAGATCCTCGACCTGCTCCGCCGCTGCCGCGACGAGTTCGGTGCGGCGATCATCCTCATCACCCACAACATGGGCATCGTCGCCGACCTGGCCGACCGGGTCGCGGTGATGTTCGAGGGCAAGCTCGTGGAGGAGGCGCCAGTCGCGAAGCTGTTCGCCTCCCCTGAGCACCCGTACACGCAGAGGCTCCTCGCCGCCGTGCCCCGCATCGGCACGGGCGGTGCGCGCGCGAAGGCCCGCATCGACGAGCGCATCGCGTCGGGCACCGTCAACACTGCCGAGCCCGTCGTCGTCGCCGAGAACCTCGTGATCGAGTACGCGGGCCGTCTCGGCCGCGGCGGCTTCCGCGCGGTGGACGGCGTGAGCTTCACCATCTCGCCCGGCGAGGTCCTCGGCCTGGTCGGCGAGAGCGGATCGGGCAAGACCACGATCGGCCGTGCCATCGGAGGCCTGACGAAGATCACCGGCGGCTCGCTGCAGGTGCTCGGGCACGAGATGCTCGGCATTCGCGAGCGCACCTTCAAGCCGGTCCGCAGCGACATCGGCTTCGTCTTCCAAGACCCGGCGTCGAGCTTCAACCCGCTCCTCACCATCGCGGAATGCGTGGCCGAGCCGCTCATCGTGCACGGCAAGGCCCGGGATGCCCGCGCCGCCCGCCCTCGTGTCAACGAGCTGCTCGAGGCCGTGCAACTGCCGCGAGGGTTCGGCGACCGCTACCCCCACGAGCTCAGCGGCGGCCAGCGCCAGCGCGCGAGCCTCGCGCGCTCGCTCGCCCTCGAGCCGAGCCTGCTGATCGCTGACGAGCCGACCAGCGCCCTGGACGTCTCGGTGCAGGCGCGCGTGCTGGAGCTCTTCGCGGAGCTGCAGAAGGAGTTCGGCTTCGCCGCCCTGTTCATCAGCCACGACCTGGCTGTCGTCGACATGCTGTCCGATCGCATCGCGGTGCTGTACCACGGCAGGCTCGTGGAGGAGGGAACGGGGGAGCAGGTGCTGGGCGCGCCGCAGCATCCCTACACCCAGCGGCTCCTGGCCTCCCTGCCCGTGCCCGATCCGGCCGAGCAGGCCGTGCGCCGCGAGCAGCTCCGCGCCCTCAGGGCCAGCGAATGACCGACGACGTCGCGGTCCGCGCGCGCGACCTCTCCCTGCTGTACCCCTCGTCGAACCCGCAGACCCGCTCGATCGCGGTCAACGGGCTGAGCTTCGACATCGCGCCCGGCGAGGTGCTCGCCGTCGTGGGCGAGACCGGGTCGGGCAAGAGCAGCCTCGCCAAGGCGGTGGCGCTGCAGGCGGACCTCGTGGATGCCGACTCGCCGAAGATCACCGGCGGCAGCCTCGAGGTCATCGGCACGCAGCTGCGCGGGGTGAGTGCCCGCAAGCGCGACCGGCTCGGACTGTACGTGGGCTACCTGCGCCAGGAGGCCGGGGACTTCCTCGAGCCGCGCCTCACGATCGGCGAGAACGTGGCCGAGCCGATCTTCTCCCGCGACCGCCACTTCGACCAGGACGAGGCGGGCGAAGCTGTCGCGACCCTCATCGACGCCGTGCGCCTTCCGCTCTCGACGATGAACAAGTACCCCCACGAGCTCAGCAAGGGCCAGCGCCAGCGGGTCGCGATCGCGCGCGCGATGATCCTCGAGCCGAAGGTGCTCGTCGCGGACGACCCGACGGCCGGCATCGACGTGACAGTGCGCGCGGCGATCCTCGACATCATCGTGTCTCTGCAGCGCGAGCGCGGCTTCTCCGCCCTCGTCGTGACCGCGGACCTCAGCGAGGTGCGCCGGATCAGCAACCGCGTCGCGATCATGCACCGCGGCGTCTTCGTCGGCATCGGCGATCTGGAGAAGGTTCTCGCCGACCCGCGCCACCCGTACGTGCGCGATCTCGCCCGCTCGCTCGACCACCTCAACCGCAGGGGCGAGCTCGTCGACCAGTCCTGAGGCCGCCCGCCCGCACAGGTATGATGTTTGGCGAGCCCGCCCCGACGAAGAGGAAACGCCCCCGCCATGACGACACGACACCCGGGCGAGCACCGGGATCCGCTCGCGCCCGTGCCCCTCGACAGCCCCCGCCCGACAGCCGGTCCCGTCGCCGTTCTGCCCTTCGCCCACCCGGCGTTCGAGGCGGCCGTTGTCGCCGGCGGGGGAGTCGTCGAGCCGCTCTCCGGCGCGACGCGCGGCCTCGTCTGGCTCACCCCGGACGGCCCCGCGCTCGCCGCCGTGCTGGCCGAGCATCCCGCAATCGAGTGGGTGCAGCTTCCCCTCGCGGGCATCGAGGCGTTCGCGCAGATCTTCGCCGCGCAGGGGAGCACGCCGCTGCCGGTGTGGACGAGCGCGAAGGGGTCGTTCGCCGAGCCCGTCGCCGAGCACGCCCTCGCCCTCGCGCTCGCCGTGCTCCGGGGTCTGCCGGAGAAGTCCCGCGGGACGAGCTGGGCAGACCCGAAGACCGGCATCTCCCTCTACGGCCGCCGCGTCGTGATCGTCGGGGCGGGCGGCATCGCCGTCGAGCTGCTCCGCCTGCTCGCGCCGTGGGAGGTCGACGTGACGATCGTGCGGCGCGGAAGCGACCCCCTGCCCGGCGCCGATCGCACCGTGCCCGTGTCGCAGTTGGGCGAGGTGCTCCCGGATGCCGACGTGCTCATCCTCGCCGCGGCGGCCACCGCCGAGACGGCCCACCTCATCGGCGCCGAGCAGCTCGCGCTTCTGAAGCCGTCGGCCGCGCTCATCAACATCGCCCGGGGATCGCTCGTCGACCAGGAGGCGCTCGTCGCCGCCCTCGAGAGCGGCCACCTCGCGGGTGCCGGGCTCGACGTCACAACGCCGGAGCCGCTGCCGGACGGGCATCCCCTCTGGACCGCGCCGCGCATCGTGATCACCTCGCACTCCGCAGACACCCCCGAGATGACCGAGCCCCTCCTCGCCGAGCGCATCAGGGCGAATGTCGCCGCGCTCGTCGGCGGTGGCGGCTTCGTGGGCCGGGTCGACCCCGAGTCGGGGTACTGATGTCCGACTTCTGGGTCGGCGGCTACGGCGAGGACATGTCGGGCACGCTGTCGGGCATCCTCTCGATGCGCACCACGGATGCCGGCACGCTCGAGCTCGTCGGAACTGCGGTCGAGACGCCGTCGCCGTCGTACCTCGTGCAGCGCGGAGACCACGTCTACGCGGTCGCCGAGGGCGCCGGGACCGTTGAGTCGTTCCGCCGCAGCGGGGAGCACGGCCTCGTGCGCGACGGGTCCGCGGCCTCCGGCGGCACCTGGCCGTGCAACCTCGAGTTCGTCGCGGGCGGCATCGCCGTGGCCAACTACTTCGACGGCTCGGTCGCGCTCGTGGGCGTGGACGGCAGCGGCGCGGTGACCGGGCTGCTCGAGACTGAGCAGGGCGAGGGCTCGGGGCCGGACCAGCGCCAGCAGGGGCCGCACGTGCACGCGGTGTTCGCCGTCGACGACGACACGCTCCTCAGCCTCGATCTCGGGGCCGACCGCGTGAATGTGCACCGGCCGGGGCTGGCTGTCGCGGCATCCCTCGCTCTTCCGCCCGGAACCGGGCCCCGGGACATCGTGCGGCATCCGTCGGGACTGCTCTACGTGCTCGGGGAGCTGGGCAATACACTCACTGTGCTGCGCTGGACGGGCGCGGAGCTCGAGGTCGTCTCGTCGGCGAGCGTGCCCGGCGCGCTCGAGAACGGCGACGACGGCGCCGGCATCAGCATCGGCGCGGGCGGGCGCTATATCTACACCGGGCTGCGCGGCAGCCACCGGGTCGCCGTGCTGCGCGCGAGTGACGACGGCGCGGAGCTCGAGCCGGTGGGCTGGGTCTCCAGCGAGGGGGAGTGGCCCCGCGGCCACGCCGTCGACGGGGACGTGCTGCACGTCGCGAACCAGGTCTCCAACTCGATCGCGAGCTTCCGGCTGGGCTCCGACGGCATGCCGAGCCTCATCGCGGCGCCCACCGCGGTGCCCTCGCCGAACTACCTGCTCGCGCGTGCGTGAGCCGGTTTGGCGCAGGCCGAACGTTTGGTAATGTAGACAAGCTCAATCGCAATCCTCGATAGCTCAATTGGCAGAGCAACGCACTGTTAATGCGTAGGTTCTTGGTTCGAGTCCAAGTCGGGGAGCACAGATTCATTTCTGACAAGTTAGGCCCAGGCCCTCCACGGCCTGGGCCTATTTGTTTGCCCGGCGGGTTGAGTAGCGCGCTCTGGCGCGCGTATCGAAACCGGCGCTCCGCTCCGTACTCCCACGGGAGTAGCTGCGTCACACCGCCCAGCCGACGACCGCGGCCGCCCCCGGAACTACGATCGAGACATGCATCCCGGCCGCGAGCTCCCACCGCGCTGGAGCCACGACCGCTGGCACGGCAAGTGGCGCGACGCCGACCGGCTGGAGTTCCGCGAGTTCGCGGAGGAGCTCGCCCTCCGGCAGCCGCGCCCGTTCCGCATGTCCAGCACGGCGCGTCTCGTCATCCCGTTCATCGTGTCGCTGCTGCTGCAGGTTCCGGCTGCAGCGTTCTGGGCCGTCCGCTCGCCGAGCGAGCTCGGCTGGCTGTCGGTGCTCCTCGCGCTTCTCGGTCCGCTCGCGCTGCTGTTCCGCCGCCGCTTCCCCGGCCCGGTCGTCGCCTTCGTCGCGGCCGCGGCCTGCGCGGACTTCTTCCTCGCGAACCAGAACGGCGGCCCGCCCTTCGTCGCGCTCGCGTTCGCGATCATCCTCTCGATCAGAGGCGGCGCCCGGCTCTGGGCCTGGATCGCGGTCGGCACCGCCTGGGTCGGAACCGTGACGGTCGGTATCCTGCTGGGCCTCAACTGGCAGCCGGCGCGCATCGCGATCACCACGCTGGGCATCCTCATCACCTTCGGTATCGGCGAGGCCATGCGCACCCGCCGCGAGAACTACGAGGAGTTCCGCCGCATCGTGGCGCAGCGCAAGCAGAGCGAGGTGCAGGCCGAGCGCGTGCGCATCGCGCGCGAGCTGCACGACGTGCTCGCGCACTCCCTGAGCCAGATCAACGTGCAGGCGGGCGTGGGCCTGCACCTCATGGACAAGCAGCCCGAGAAGGCCGCCGAGGCCCTCGCGAGCATCAAGGAGACGAGCAAGACGGCGCTCGACGAGGTCCGCTCCGTTCTCGGCGTGCTGCGGGCGGAGGGCGGGCAGGATCCCTCGGCTCCTCTGGTCCCGGAACCCGACCTGTCGCGGCTGCCGGGGCTCGTGGCCTCCGTCACCTCGCAGGGCGTGGACGTCACGCTCGCCAGCGACGTGGCCGACGCACCGAAGGCTGTGCAGCTCGCCGTCTACCGGATCGTGCAGGAGTCGCTCACGAACGTGGTGCGGCACGCGAAGGCGACCCGGGCGACGGTCTCGGTCTCCGCCGATGCCCACGAGTACACCGTGGTCGTGGACGACGACGGCAGGGGCCTCTCCGACGAGGCGACGGGCGGCCGCGGCCTGCTCGGCATGCGCGAGCGCGCGGAGCTGCTCGGCGGCACCCTCACGACCGGCCCCTCACCGCTCGGCGGGTTGCAGGTCACGGCACGAATCCCCGTCAAGGAGCACGAATGATCCGAGTAGCCATCGCCGACGACCAGCAGCTCATCCGCGGCGGCTTCCGCAGCCTGCTCGAGGCCGAGCCCGACATCGAGATCGTCGGCGAGGCCGGATCCGGTGCCGAGGCTGTCGCCCTCGTCACGGCGACGCGCCCCGACGTGGTGCTCATGGACATCCGGATGCCCGACGGCGACGGCCTCTGGGCGACCGAGCAGATCGTGCAGAAGCCGGAGCTCAAAGACACCCACATCGTCATCGTCACGACGTTCGAGCTCGACGAGTACGTCGGACGCGCTATCCGCGCCGGCGCGAGCGGCTTCCTCGTGAAGGACACCGAGCCCGTCGAGCTGATTCGCGCGGTGCGCGTCGTCGCGGGCGGGGATGCCCTACTCAGCCCCGGCGTCACGCGGCGCCTGCTCGAGCGCATCTCGGGGCAGCTCCGTGAGGCGCCCGACACCACCCAGCTGGGCGTGATCACGGAGCGCGAGCGGGAGGTGCTCGCCCTCGTCGGACAGGGCCTCACCAACGAGGAGATCGGCAAGACGCTGTTCCTCAGCCCGCTCACCGCGAAGACCCACGTCTCGCGGATCATGTCGAAGCTGGGCGCCCGCGACCGGGTGCAGCTCGTCGTGATCGCGTACGAGACCGGGCTGGTACGCGCCGGGCGTACGGAGTAGCGCGAACGTGCACCCGGGGGAGTAGCCCAGGTGCCGCCGCAGGGCAGATTCCCTTTCCGCCCGACTCGACGAGTGTTGAGTCATCGGCCCAACCAGGGCCCTGACGGAATGGATATCACGTGTTTACAGCTACTGCTCTCGCCGCCCACCTGGGCGGCCCCGGGTTCGGCTTCGGCTGGCTCTTCTTCCTGATTCCGCTGTTCTGGATCGGGGTCGTGATCCTCATCGTGAGCCTCGCGCGCCGCCGCTGGAGCCGTGGCGGATGGGGCCCCGGCCACCAGTTCCACGGTGGGTACGGCCCCTGGGGCGCCGCTGCCCGCGGGGCCGAGTCGACCCTCGCCGAGCGCTTCGCGCAGGGCGACATCGACGAGAAGGAGTACCGCGCGCGCCTCGAGGTGCTGCGCGCCAACAACACCTTCACACCGCCGGCCAAGTAGTCGGAATTGGCCGGCTGAGGTCGGCCGAGCCGCACGATAGAGTCTCCCTTCGGGCCATCCGGCCCGGAGGGAGTTCTTCGTTTGTCAGACCCTGTCGCCCTCGAGCGCCGAGCCGCCATCCGAGCGAGCTTCGCCGTCGGGCTGGCCGTGGCCGCCTACGGCGTCTCGTTCGGGGCCCTGAGCGTGGCATCCGGCCTCGACATCTGGCAGACGTGCTTCCTCAGCCTCATCATGTTCTCGGGCGGCTCGCAGTTCGCGGTGATCGGCATCCTCGCCTCGGGCGGCGCTGCGGCCGGTGGCGCGGCGATCGCGAGCAGCACGCTGCTCGGCACGCGCAACGCCCTCTACGCGCTGCGGGTCGCGCCGTTCATCGGCGGCCCGTGGCCGAAGAAGATCCTCGCAGCCCACTGGACGATCGACGAGACCACCGCCGTCTCGACCGCCCAGAAGACGATTGCCGGGCAGCGCGCGGGCTTCTGGTGGACGGGCGTCATCATCTACGTCGGCTGGAACCTCACCACCCTCATCGGCGCGCTCATCGGCGACCTGCTGGGCGATGTGAGCCAGTACGGTCTGGATGCCGCTGCCGCCGCCGCATTCCTGGGTCTCCTGTGGCCCCGGCTCAGGCAGCTGCAGCCGGTCGTCGTCGCGATCGGCGCCGCCGTGGTCGCGGCGGTGCTCATCCCGTTCGTCCCGGCGGGGATCCCCGTGCTCGCGGCCGCGGTGGTCGCCGTCGTCGTGGGCCTCACCAACTGGCTCGGGCCGCGGAAGGAGGCGGAGCTGTGACGATCTGGCAGACGCTCATCCTCGCGGCGATCGCGGTGTACGCCCTCAAGCTCGCGGGCTACCTGGTGCCGCCCGCACTCGTCGAGAAGCCGACTCCCGCCCGCGTCGCGAACCTGCTGACGGTGGCGCTGCTCGCGGCACTCATCGTGGTGCAGACGGTCGGGGGAGCATCCGGAATCGTGCTCGACGCCCGGGTGCCGGCGCTGATCGTCGCGGCGGGCCTGTTCGCTCTGCGGGTGCCGTTCATCGTCGTGGTGGCCGCGGCTGCTGTGACGGCAGCGCTGATCAGACTGTGGACCTAGTCCTCTAGGTGGTCCTCGCCGGGAAGCCAGGACTGACCGGGGACGCCCCAGCCCTTCTTCTTGATGACCTTGGCGACGGGCTTCTCGTACTGGTACTCGAGTCGGTCGACGTACAGGGTTCCGTCGAGGTGGTCGTACTCGTGCTGGAAGATGCGGGCGAGCCAGCCGTCGGCGACGATCTCGAACGGCTTCTGGTCGAGATCGACACCGCGAAGGATCGCGTGCTCGGCGCGGATCAGCGGGAACCGCTCGCCGGGCAGGGAGAGGCAGCCCTCTGACTCGTCCTCCTCGTCGGCCTCGCCGACCGGGATGGGGGAGAGCCAGAGCTCGGGGTTGATCGCTACCCCGCGCCAGAGCGCGCCGTCGTCGTCCGTCCAGTTGTAGACGAAGACCCGGAGGCCCACGCCCACCTGGGGTGCGGCGAGCCCCACGCCGGGTGCCTCACGCATGGTCTCGAACATGTCGTCGACCAGCGTGCGCAGCGAATCGTCGAACTCGGTGACCTCTGCGGCGACCTCGTGGAGCACCGTCTCGCCGGTGATTCGAATGGGGAGTACGGCCATTCACCCAGAATAACGGGCGCTGAACGGGTAGATTCGACGGGTGCCGCCGGACATCCAGGACATAGCCGACCAGCTGACCCTCAACACCCAGTCGGGAATCGGGATCGCCCTCGCTGTCGTCGCGGCGGTTCTTCTCGCCTTCGGCACCCAGTTCCAGAACCGCGGCGTCGTGATCGTGGGGGAGAAGTCGGGCGGCAAGGGCAAGACCGGCCTCAGCTTCGGCCAGCTCACCTCCCTGCTCGCCCGCCCGTCGTGGGTGATCGGGACGCTCCTGCTCGGGCTCGCCATCGTGCTGCAGCTCACGAGCCTCACTTTCGCGCCGCTGACGGTGGTCCAGCCGCTCGGGGCGATCGCCCTCGTCATCACCTCGATCGTCAACTCCCGCGTGAGCAAGGTGCCGCTCGACCGGGTGTCGATCCGCGCCATCCTCGTCTGCGTGATCGGCGTTGCCGCCTTCGTGACGATCGCCGCCTTCGTCACCGAGCGCCACCCGATCACCGCGACCCAGCTCTCGGTCGTGCTGATCATCCTCGCGGTCGTGCTCGCCGTGCTCGTGACGCTCTTCATCCTCATGAAGCGCCGCGCCCCGCGCCCGATCTTCTACGTCGTCGCGGCCGGTGTGCTCTTCGGCTTCGTGGTCACGCTCGCGAACGTCGTCATCGGCCGCGTGCAGACGATTCTCGCGGCCGGTCGCGGTATCGACGCGTCTGACATCCTGACCATCCTGTGCGTCATCGGCCTTGCCGCGGCGGCCCTCCTCGGCACCTACTTCGTGCAGACCGCCCACTCGTCGAACCCGCCAGACCTCGTGGTGGCAGGCCTCACCGTCATCGACCCCATCGTCGCCGTCTCGATCGGCATCGTCGTGCTCGGCGAGGCCTCATCCGCCCCGCTCTGGGCCATTTTCGCCTTTGCAGCGGCTGCCGCTGCGGCGATCTGGGGCGTCGTCTCGCTTTCACGCCACCACCCGCAGTCGTTGGCCAATACGACTCTCGCCGACGCGGTTGAAGACGCCGCCCAGCATCCGTAAGGTACTTTGAACTCCACTATGACTCCTGCCACTCGCGTTTCCCCCCACGAGGGCAAGCCGCGACTCCGCATCCTCATCGGCGCCGACACGTTCTGGCCCGAGATCAACGGCGCGGCGACCTTCATCGCGCGCCTCGGAGCCGGCCTCGCCGAGCGCGGTCACGACGTGCACATCGCGGCCCCGTCGTACTCCAACAAGAAACTCGGTGCGCAGATCGAGGAGCACGAGGGCCAGAAGATCACGGTGCACCGCATCTACTCGTGGCGCTGGTACCCGCATCCGTGGCTGCGCTTCTCGCTGCCCTGGCGCATCAAGCAGAACAGCGCGAAGATCCTCGATCTGGTGAAGCCCGACGTGGTGCACTTCCAGTCGCACATCGTGGTGGGCCGCGGCATGACCATCGAGGGGCTCAAGCGGGGCATCCGGCTCATCGGCACGAACCACTTCATGCCCGAGAACCTGATGGAGTACACCTTCATCATTCCGCCGTTCCTGCACAAGTGGGCGATCCAGAAGGCGTGGAACGCCGCTGACCGCACCTTCCGCCGCGCCGAGCGGGTCACGACGCCGACCCAGAAGGCCGCGGACTACCTCGAGGCCAACACCTCGGTGGAGCACGTCCTGGCAATCTCCTGCGGCCTCGATGCGCACAACTACACCCCGAACATGAAGCCCCGCACGGACAACCTGATCGTCTTCCTCGGCCGCGTGGTCGAGGAGAAGCAGATCGACAAGCTCATCCGAGCGTTCGCGAAGCTCGACCCCTCGCTGAAGGCGAAGCTCGAGATCGTGGGCGGCGGCGACCAGGAGGGCAAGCTCAAGGCACTCGCGGCCTCGCTCGGCGTCACCGCTGACGTGAAATTCACCGGCTATGTAGACGAGGACTACCTGCGCAACGCCCTCACGCGGGCGACGGTGTTCGCGATGCCCTCGATCGCCGAGCTGCAGAGCATCTCGACCATGGAGGCCATGGCCTCCGGCCTCCCGATCGTGGCCGCCGATGCGATGGCGCTGCCGCACCTCGTGCACGACGGCGAGAACGGGTTCCTCTTCAAGCCCGGCAACGTCGACGACCTCGCCGAGAAGCTGGGCCGCGTGCTCACAATGCCCGAGAAGGAGCTGCAGGCGCTCAAGAAGGAGAGCCTGCGCATCGTCGAGTCGCACGACATCCAGCGCACCCTCGACACCTTCGAGAGCCTGTACCGCGGCGAGCCCGTCGACCTCCCGGTCGCGAGCGAGGCGAAGAAGCGCTCCTAGCCCGGTCCGGGATCCTGCCCCTTGAGCGGGTCGAGCTGCCACGCCGTGATGGTCACCTCTTGGCCGTCGAAGATATCGGGATCCTCCGGCCAAGAGCCGCGCGGATAACCCGGGTACGCGGCACCGAACACAGCAGCCACCCGGTCGTCATCCGGGCCGGAACCGGCGTCCCACCCGATGGAGAACGTCGCGTAGCCGCCGGCGGGCACCACGATCCGGGCCGGTCCCGGGTCCTCCGTCATGAACGAGCCGCCGTGCGTGACCGTGATGTCGAGCTCTGATCCGGCGGCGTCGGCGAAGGCGAGGTCGGCGTAGCCCTCGAGCACGCACGGCCCCTCGGAGAAGTTCATGAGGCGGATCGTCTGCAGGCGATGCCCGGTCGCCGCGTCGTGGTTGCCCCAGAGGAGCGCCGACTGGTCTGGCGTACACCACTCCGGGTCGATCGGGCCGGCGTCGGGCGCGAGCGTGGGCACCGGCACTATGGGCTCCGCCGGGACAATGGCCTCCGGGATGTCGATGAACTCGTCCGACCCGGCGGGCACCGCGAGGGCGGCCGGGGCGGAGGCCAGCACGGTGGCCGCCACGAGCGCGCCCACCAGGGCGGTCGTCGTGCGGCGGGAGCGCGCGGCATCCCGAACCCCCCGTACCGCCGCCAGCGCGGGGAGCCAGCCCCAGATCAGACCCCAGTAGGCGCTCTGCACCAGGTAGTCGCCGATGCCGTTGAACAGGAACGCGGGCCGGGCCGGGGGATAGGTCGCGAGGGTGATGCCGATCGCCCACGGAACGGTGGCCGCCGTGCCCGCAACGACGGCGGCGAACCACAGCGTCACGAAGCGGGCGCCGCGCGCCTCCGCACCGAAGGCGACACGGCCGACGAGCGAGTAGGCGATCACGAGCACGAGCATCGAGAGCAGCGGCCCGAGCACGATCCAGGGCTGGGCCCACTGCCACACGCCCAGCGGCAGCGTCTCGGGGGTGAGGTGCTGCACGAACTGGTGCGGTCCGGGGTTGATCTCGCTGAGACCGCGATAGGCGAGGGCGCTGGCGAGCCAGAGCACCGCGGCGAGGACGGAGGCGGGAGCAATCGCTCGGAGGTCGCGCATGCTCCCACCCTACGTGAGGGTTCCTCCGGCTAGCTCTTCGCGGGGGTCCTGTTCTCGGCAGAGACCATCCAGGCGAACTGCTCGAGCCGCTCGATGACGGCGTGCAGGATGTCGGCGCTCGTCGGGTCCTCGTCGTCGACCTCGTCGTGCACCTCGCGCATGGTCGCGACCGTGGCCTCGAGCCGCTCAGTCACCAGGTCGACCGTGGTGGCGGTGTCGACCTCGCCGTTCGGGTACTCCTGCAGTGACGTGGTCGCCGCGACGGTGTCGCTGCGGCCGTCGGGCACGGCGTGGAGCGCACGAAGGCGCTCGGCCACCGTGTCGCTGAAGGTGCGGGCATCCTCGATGATCTCGTCCAGCACGCGGTGCGTGTCCCGGAAGTTCTTGCCGACCACGTTCCAGTGCGCCTGCTTGCCCTGCATCTGCAGCTCGAGGAGGTCGACGAGCACCTTCTGCAGGTTGTCGGTGAGCTTCTTGGACGCCTTGAACCCCGACTCGCAGTTCTGCTGGCGGGTGACGCGCGCGCCCGAGCCGGCGGGCGCCTTGGTGGTCTGCTTCGTGTCGGTCATGTCTTCACGGTACGTCCGCGTTCTGGCAGCGGCGAGGGGTCGACCGCGCCGCTGCTGCGTGGTAACGGATGCCGCGTCCCGCTGGCTGTATCGTAAGAATCCGTCCGCTCCTCGCGGGCGCGGGGCGGTAGCTCAGCTGGTTAGAGCAGCGGACTCATAATCCGTCGGTCACGGGTTCAAGTCCCGTCCGCCCTACCAAAGTTTACGGGGAAGTCCGGGCATTTGGCGTGCCACGGGTGGCGCGCAACCCCGTCACATCCCCGTACGACTCACTCAAGCCTTCCGATATCCCTGTGGAATCTCATTCATGTTCGGCGTGTTGTGGAGGAAATGTCAGTGCTCAGGTTCAATCTGGAGTTGGCACTCGAAACCCCGGAGTGCCAATTACCCAAAGGAGATTGAGATGTCCCTGAAAATAACGCACGTCAGGTTCTCTGGAACCAGTAAGACGCACCAGTCGATCGTTCGCTACAAGTGGCAGAACGAGCAGACCGCTGCGACCGGCGACAACGACAAGCCATCGATGATCGACTGGATCAATAAGGGCGGACAGGCGTTCGTCGTCAGCGGCGCGAACCGCGCTCAGGTGCTAGTGGTGAACGACAACCCGCCGTACCTGCGTACCAAGGCTGACAACACTTGGACCGACAACTTGCTGGCCCTGCCTACCTTCTAGCGCAACTCAGGCGACTCCCGGCCAACCCAAATGGCCGGGAGTCGCTCGTGTCGAAAGAGCGATCTGTAAACGCTCGCCCGTATAGTGCAGTCAGCCAATGGAGGAACAGCGTGGGCAACACGGATACGTTTTTCAGCACAAGCGTGCGGCGCGCGCAATCTGACCTGAAGCATGCAATTCTCGGTTCGTACCTTCCAGCATTCGCCTCCAAAACGGGGAGCACCTCGCTCGGCAACCGTGTGGGTTACGTAGACGGGTACTCAGGCCCCGGTGAAAACATCCATGGCTCGTCCGGTTCGAAGAGCGAAGGTTCACCCGCGATTGCACTTCGGGTCGCCGCAGACCTCGCGACAAACAAGAGGCCGACCCATCTCGAGTGCATGTTCGTTGAGAAGAGGAAGAAGTACTTCGAGTCTGTGCGTGCGCTAGCGGCTGCCGCTCCAACGGTGGCGGGCGCCTTCCACGGCGACGTCAAAGACCACCTTGGTGCGGCGCTAACGCGGTTCAAGGGAATTCCGGCGCTTGTTTTCCTTGACCCGTTCGGAGCGGGGCTCGATCGTGAGACCTGCATCAAGGACATTCTCGGGCGCGACGGAGATGCGCCGACGGAACTACTGATGAACTTCAGTCTCGAAGCGATCCGCCGCACGGGACCGTGGGTGAAGAAGCCGGTCGGAACTCCGCGTCGAGATCCGATGCTTGCGACCATGGACCTCTGGCTCGGTGGTGACTGGTGGCAGGACATATTCCGCGCCGCGGACCTGTCGCTACCCGACGCCGTCGACAACGCCGCCTCTCAGGTGGCAAACGAATACGCTCATCGCGTGCACCAGCGCACTGGCTGCGGAGTCTTCCCCGTTCCCATGCGCCGCTCAGCGGCGCACAAGGCCATCTTCACGCTCATGCTTTTTTTCCCGCGAAACGTCGCCGTCTTTCCATACAACGAAGCGGTGAGCCTCGCGCAGGATAAGTGGCGAGAGGCTATGTGGGAGCTGGATATTGCCGCCGCCGCGAAGGAATTCAGGAAGAGCCCTGGTCTCGGATCGGCGCACGTCGACCATGCACGAGCTGCAGCGTTGGCTGATAAGGAACAGTTCAAGGTGGACACGATCGCGACGGTCAGGGATGCAATTCGCGCGACGTTGGATGTGCAGAACTCAATATCGATGAATAAGGAGTGCGGAAAGGCATACGGCTCCGCCATTGGCACCGCGAGATCATTGCACCTCCGAGCCGCTTGGGACGAGCTGACGGCTGCTGGAGTCACCGAACCACGCGACAAGTCGATGAAGACACTTGAGCGCGCCGTCATCAGAAAGGTCGACCGACGCCTTCCAACCTTCTAGTATTGCTCGAAGGTTAGGGGGACTCATGGCGAAAACGTCGATCGAGTGGACAGAGGTCACGTGGAACCCAGTCACGGGCTGCGACAAGACCTCGGCGGGCTGCGACAATTGCTACGCGCTGACGCTCTCGAAGCGGCTGAAGGCAATGGGGGCTGAGAAGTATCAAAACGACGGGAACCCGATCACGTCGGGTCCCGGCTTTGGGATCACCACTCACCCTGCGTCTCTGAAGCAGCCCTACGGATGGCGAAAGCCGGTGACTGTTTTCGTGAACTCGATGAGTGACCTGTTTCACGCGGGAGTTCCCGCTGGATTCGTGCAGGACGTGTTCGATGTAATGGCCGACACACCGCAGCACACCTATCAGGTACTCACCAAGCGCTCGCTGCGGCTACGCCGCATGGCAGACAAGCTCACGTGGCCGAAGAACGTGTGGATGGGCGTATCGGTGGAGGAGCCGAAGGTTCTGAATAGGATTGACCACCTGCGCGACGTCCCTGCCGCGGTTCGTTTCCTCTCATGTGAGCCGCTAATTGCCGCATTGCCGAACATGAACCTTGAGGGCATCGACTGGGTAATTGCCGGGGGCGAGTCGGGGCACCACCACCGGCCCATTGAGGCCCAGTGGGTCGAGGACATCCGTGATCAATGCGCTGTCTCCGAAGTCCCGTTCTTCTTCAAGCAGTGGGGCGGCACCACGCCCAAGCGCAACGGTCGAACTCTGGCCGGAGTGACATGGGACGAGATGCCCACGCCGCGTCTCCGACACCTCGTTACCGCTTAGCCCTCGGCGACAAACTTCTCGAACAGGGCGATCTGGGCGTTGTAGTCGCTCGGGTACAGATGCGCGTAGATCGAGTCTGTGGTCGCGACGTTTGCGTGGCCCATCCATCGGCTCACTTCGTAGGGCTTGAACCCTGCTGCGAGCATGAGCGAGGCGAACGTGTGCCGCAGATCGTGGAAGCGCATCTTCGGCATACCGACTCGCGCGAGGGCAGGCTTGAAGTAGTGCCGGATGAAACTCGAGCCGTCGAGCGGACGAGACCAGTCGACCGTGTGCGGGCCGTGCGTGCGCCCCGGCCAGAACAGCGCATCCGGGTCGCCCGAGTTCGGGTGCTCCACCAACAGCGCGCGGAGCTCTGCCGTCAGCGCTCGATTGAGCAGTGGGACCTCTCGGGTGGAGCGTTTGGACTTCGGGGTGCTCACTCGCCACTCGCCACCGATCCGATCCGGGGCACACCACGGTGCCCCGATTTGGCCACCAAGCGGGCTGATTTCATGCGGGAACTCGGAAGGGAGGCGGAGCAAGGCGGATCAACTCGGTACGTCTCGGTCTGAGTATCCTGCCGTTCTCATAATCCGTCGGTCACGGGTTCAAGTCCCGTCCGCCCTACCAATGATTGCGGGCGAATGCCGGATTCCCCGATTGCAGGGGCGGGGACGCTCAGGTGTACATGGCCGTTGCAAACCGTGCAGAAAGTTGTCGCAGACCGCTCGGTTCGTGCGCGATGACTTGGAGAACGGCCACATGAAGATCGAGGGCTAGTCCTTTTCGTCATCCTCAGGATCTGGCAACTGCAGAGCGGCTAGTTCAGCGGATCGCGCTTTTAGCCGCATCCCTGTGTCAAAAGTGACGACCTTGACCCTGCCACCGAGACCCATCAGTGACACGGCCTGATCGATAATCTCCGCATCCACCGACGAAAGTCGGATGTGCCCCGGCTCTTCCATGAGGATTCGGAGTACGGTCTTCGGCGCTAGCGGCCCTATTTCAGGTTTCGGTTCGCTGACGACATAAGCGCGACGTGGGTCAGGAAACATTCGGTCGATGTTCCTAAGGGCCACGCGAGCCATCGTCCGGCGGGCATATCCTTTGCCCTCAATCACCATCTTGTTACGGTCTAACTTCTTGCGGTCGAGTTCGTCAATCACAGCGAGTGGTATCCAGATCACTAGCGGCTCGAGCGGCAGGATTTTCAGCGCCGCGTGCCAGTCGTATGTGTCGAGTTGGTCCCTCAGCACCATCACCACATTCGTATCGAGTACAGCCGCGTCGATGCCCTTTGACAGCATCATCTGGTTTTGCAGTTCGTCATGTGCGACTTCGAGCGCAGCGGCACGTTGCGAGATTTCTAGATAGAGCAGGTCCCTAATGGCTGTGCCAGGTACGCCCGTCCCGCCGCCCGACAACAAACTGATCAAGGTCCAGTAGTGCTTCGTCGTGATGAGCGCATCCACGTCGTCGGGCTTGATCGCTGGTCCTAGCGTGCGCAGATGGGTCGTAGCCCAGTTCACGTACTTATGAAGACTCGCGTGGTCTTCGTTGCCAAGCAGGTTGCGCGCGCCGAGATGAGCGGCCTCTAAGTGCCCCAGTACTGCGTCGGCCCTATAGCCGGGCTGAATGCCGATCATGGCGCAACTGTATTGCCTGCCATCACGGACGTGATCCAACTTCGACCGACCTACGTACAGACGGGCGCTGTGCAAGCGGCGCGACCGAGGAAAACGGGAGCGTTCGGGAGGGCGACGACAATCCCTATTCTTCTGTG
Source organism: Rhodoglobus sp. GW821-FHT12B09 (assembly GCF_058809925.1). Classification (NCBI taxonomy): domain Bacteria; kingdom Bacillati; phylum Actinomycetota; class Actinomycetes; order Micrococcales; family Microbacteriaceae; genus Rhodoglobus; species Rhodoglobus sp. GW821-FHT12B09. The sequence goes on from NZ_JBXATB010000001.1 coordinate 522,969, forward strand.
GGCAGCGGCAGCGGTCGAGCGAATGACGCCGAGCCTGTTTTGGCTCGAGTCAACTGTTCAAGTGCCCGCGGATCTTGCGCCACGTCCACCCGCCGATCGCATCCGCAAGGAGACGACGGCGTATCGAGCATTAACTCGTCGAGAGCCCTAAGCCGAGCAGAGAATCTTGATCAAAAGTTGGATTCACCCATGGCGTAGACGCGAGTTCGCGCAATAGTCTCGGCAGGGCCGCATAGAAGAGGGAGCAGATGATGGACGACTCCCTCGGGGCTGGACCTCGCAGCGGGCTGACGGATAGTGCGCGCAAGCGCATGCTGATAAGCATTTGGATCAGCGTGCCACTCGTTGGACTTGGTATTGCAGCGATGGTCGGACGGGGGATTAGCGCGGCCAATTCTGGCGACAAACACACCGCGTCGAACATCTTCATTTCAGGCACGGTCGTTGGGTTACTGGTTATCGCTGTTGTCGTCGGCATGGTGATCTATTTGATGCGACGTGTCCGCCTTATTGCCTATCGTTTCGAGGTGCTCAAGGCTGCATATCCAGACTCCCTCACCTTCATGGTGGGCTATACGACGTTGAAGGTGTCAGCGCCTCTTCCCGGGTGGGCGGGCCTCAAAGTCTCCAAAGTGCATGGCATCGTGGTCAAGGGTCCGGAACTCGCACTCGTACGCATCTCGGAGGCTGCGGACAGCCTCGCCACTATTCGCGACGCGAACTGTGAGGTTTCGATCGGAACGAGGAACATGTCAGGGTCCGACATGGTGCAGGTGGAATTCATCGCGCGCTCAGGAGACATGTTGGCGAAGATCGGGGTTCTTCCGGTGAATGTGAAGCGTTTTTCTAGCCCCTCGTTCGAAAGTCTCAATGACCTGGTGTCGGCCGTGCGGTCTGAGATGACTAGAGCTGAAGAACGTGGCGGGGGCTGAAGATGTTCATCGGGACGTCTCGTCGGTGGCGGATTCAAGTCCTGTGAGCCAACGACCATCAGGTACACCCGCGGCGGGCCGGCGGCGCGCGATCGGTGGCATGGCCATGGCGGCGCTCGTGTCCCGCATCCTCGGCTTTGCAAAGGCGACGATCCTTGTCGTGGCGATTGGAGGAACGGCCCGCTCGGTGGGGGGTCAAGCGTTCGGCGTTGCTAACGATCTACCGACGAATATCTTCAACCTCATCGCCGGGGGAGTACTGAGCGCGATGATCTTCCCTCAGATCATGCGCGCAATTCGGATCCCGGGCGACAGGCGGGAGTTGAACGCGCTGTTGACGCTCTGCCTCTCGATCGGCTTGCTCGTTACGGCGGCAGTGACAGTTGCTGCGCCACTCCTCGTATACATTTATGCCCCGACATGGTCGGAAGGGTGGATGAGTTTGGCCGTACTCATGGCCTACCTATGCCTCCCTCAACTCTTCTTCTTCATCATCTACTCGGTGTTCGGGCAGCTCCTCAATGCCCACGATCGCTACGGTCCATTCGCCTGGGCGCCGGCGGCGTCTAACCTCGTCGCGATCGCGGGAATCGGCATCTTCATCGCCACAACCGCGGGCGGTACAGGCGGTCTCGAGAGCTGGACACCCGGGATGGTGCTGATCCTGTGTTCGGGAGTCACGGGCGGGGCCTTGGTTCAAGCGGTGATTGTCGTTGTGGCTCTGCGATCCATCGGATACTCCTATCGCCCCGCCTGGGGATACCCGCACATCGGAGAGATAAGCCGCGCGGGCGGATGGATGTTCGGAGGAGCGCTCGCTGGCCAGTTGTCTTTCGTGTTGACGTCCGTCTTTGCCACTGCCGCGGGTGAGCGCCTGCACGAGCAGGGTATAGACGGCGCGAGTCTGAACTCTTACGGACTTGCTTTCCTACTGTTCTTGCTGCCGCACGGCATATTCTCGGTGTCGATCGTCACCGCCCTCTTCACGGAGGTAAGTCGGTCGATTGAGGGCGGGAAGGTCTTGGGGCTTCACGGCGACGTCACCAGCGCAATGCGCAATGTGGCCGTATTCTCCGTCATCGGTACGGCGGGCTTCATCGTCTTGGGACCAGCCGTTACTGCTCTTATCTGGGGCTCGTCGGTGATCGGCACTGTCCTTGTCGCGCTCGCGCCTGGCCTCCTTCCGTTCAGTCAGACGTACCTTATGAACCGGACGTCGATCGCGTTGCGGGATCCCAGGGCGGTGTTTCTCACCCAATGCTGTGTCGCAGTTCTCACGGGTACCGGCTCTCTTGTTTCCGGCTTGCTTCTCCCGCCCGCGCAAGTGGTGGTGGGTATAGCCATAGCTACCTCGATCGCCCAGTTCGCCGGCTGGGTGGTGGCCTACTGTGCGCTCAACAGGAGAATGCGAATGCTCGGCGCGGAGACATTGCGCCTGCCCACCGTAGGGTCAGACGTGGGGCGCCTCGCGGCCGCCGGAGTCGCGAGTGCCGCGATTGGCACCCTGGTCGGGATGATTCCGATCGGGGGAACCTGGGAGGCGGACGTTGTCCACGCCGCCATAGTCGGCGTCGCGATCGTGCTCACCTATCTAGCGGCGTGCTTCTCTTTCCGTGTGGCCGGATTCAACGTTGCCTCTCTTCGATCCTTGCTGAGGCAATAGCGATTCCCGGCCAGGTCGCACGAGGCGCGCGGCGGACTCGTTGAGGTAGGGGGAACTGCGATCCCGTGGGGCGTCGTGCCCAGCTCCTTACGCCTCCCTGTCGGGGGCTTTGTCGGGTCGGGATGCCGTCAGTAGCGTGGACAGCATGTGACATGAGCTTTTGTCCCATCTGACCCCTGAATTGGGGGGCAGTCCTGGGCGTCATATGGGTGGCGATCGTCGGTCCCTTATTCGACTGATCTGGCCGCAAAGGAGCGAATCGTGAGAAGAACTGAACTAGCCGGGAAGTCGGCTGTGCGTTTCGCGAAGGCTAGGCGCCCGCGCGCGCATTTGCTGCTTCCTGGGCTCTTCGCATTCTTCGCGCTGCTGATCCCCGCGGCGGCGTGGGCGGACCCGCCTTCGGGCGTGGATGTTGGCGACGACGTGTACGTGGGTGCGGGGGTCGGGTACGGCGGCACTTCGGTGCACGGGATCTACGTCACGCCGCCGGCCGATCCGTTGAACCCGGGTCCACCGGATCTCTTTGCGTATTGCGTCGAGCACAACATCAGCGTTGAAACTGATCGGCTAGGGCACGTGGGGGAATTCAGCGACTACCTCGGCGCGAACTTCTTCATCGATCCCGTCGTCCAGGGCAAGGTGCTGTGGGTGCTCGCGAACAGCTACCCCGCGATGAGCCTCGCGGACTTCGGCACCGCAGCGGGCGCGCCGGGCATCTCACTGAACGACGCGATCGAGGCGACCCAGTACGCCATCTGGCGATACACCGAGTTGACGTTCGATGCGTCCTGGGCGTGGGCGACCCCCGACTCGGAAACGGCATACTGGTACCTCATCAACGGCGCGAACGCGAGTGCTGGGCTTCAGCCGGCCGACCTGCATCCCACCGTCTCGGTGACGCCGCCCGCGGGTGCGCAGGTCGCGGGGACACTCGTGGGGCCCTTTCTCGTGAACACCGACCAGCCCACCGTCACCGTGACCACCGATCCTGTTGTCCCGCTGGTCGATTCGACGGGCACCGCTATCGACCCGGCGGCCGTGGTCGACGGGCAGGAGCTCTACCTGGACCTGCGCGGCGTCACCACGGCGGGCAGCTCGACCGTAGCGGCCTCGGCCGTCGGCTCGAGTTCTACCGGCATGATCTTGTCGGTGCCGAACGTCCCGGGCGGCCCGACGACGGCTCTCGACCACGCTCAGACACTCATCCTTGTGACTCCGTCCACCACCCAGACCAGCGGTGCTGCCACGATCTCGTGGGCCGCCGTGCCCGCCGCTGCGGTACCTGCGATCAGCACGACGCTCGTCGATCTCGCCGACGGCGACCACACGCTGCCATCCACCGGCGGCACCGTCACCGACACGGTTGCCTACGTCGACCTCACTCCGGGCACCAGCTACACCGTCTCCGGCGAGCTGATGCGCAAATCGAATGGCTCATCGACCGGCATCACGGGGTCAACCACGTTCACCGCGACGACGGCGACGGGCTCGATCGATGTCACGTTCACCGTTCCGGCAGGATTCGCCGGGCAGAGCCTGGTCGCCTTCGAGTCGCTCTTCGAGGCGGGGAACGCTACGGCAGTCGCTCAGCACCAGGACATCAACGACGCCGCTCAGACAATCGCGATCCAGTCTCTCGCACCGAACGGTCCGGCAAACCCGTCCGTGCCCCAGCCGCAGACCGCTCACCTCGCATCCACCGGCTCGACCCCGCCATATGGTCCCGCTGCTCTCGCCGTTCTGGCGATCGCGCTGGGCGCGGGGTTGGCTATTCGCCGGCCCTCAACGGCTCCAGCGCGGCCAGCACGAGGTCGAGGCCGAACATGAACTCCTCCGACGGGTCGTAGCCGGCGGCGACGAGGCCCGCGGCGGACTCGTTGAGGTAGGGGAACTGCTCGGGCGGAAGCTGAGGAAGGTAGACGTCCTCGGTCATGCCCGCGAGCTCGTCGGCGGTGTCGAACGGCAGGCTCGCCGCCTGCAGGGCGTAGCCGTACACGTAGCTGTTGAGCACCCAGTTGGCGTGGGTCGCCGTGATCACCGAGAAGCCGGCCCGTCGCAGGCACGAGGTGACCGCCTCGCGGTGGCGGAGGTTCGCGGGGCCTGGCGACGTGCGCGACTCCATGAGGCTGATCGCCCAGGGGTGGCGCGCGAGAACGTCCCGGGTCGAGACCGCCTCCTGCCGCATGGCGGACTGCCAGTCGGCTTCCTCGGGCGGGGGTGTGATCTCCTCGAACACCACATCGATCATCGCGTCCAGCAGCTCTTCTTTGCTCGCGACGTAGTGGTAGAGCGACATGGCGCCCGCGTCGAGCACACCGGCCAGCCGGCGCATACTCAGCCCGTCGACCCCCTCGCGGTCGGCGAGCCTGACGGCCTCGGCCACGACCCGCTGCTTGCTGAGCCCCGCGTCTGACGCGGCCTGGCCATCATCCTTCGCAGACATGGGTCCCTCGCTCTCTCGACCGGCTTGACAACCGTACAGCGTACGTGCCACCGTACAGTGTACGACGTACGGTGTACGAGAGAGCGAAAGTCGCGGCTCGACGTGAGGAGGCTTCTGTGGGAAACAAGCAGGTGCGGGGGATGAGCCCGGCCGAGGGCGCGACGATGCGCGCCGCTGTACAGCACCGCTACGGGCCGCCGTCGGTGCTCGAGCTGTCAGAGGTGCCGATCCCTGTGCCCGGCCGGGGCGACGTGCTCGTTCGAGTGGGTGCGGCCTCCGTGCATCCCGGCGACTACTTCGTCATGACCGGCAACCCGCACCTGGTGCGCCTGGCATACGGGCTCCGCAAGCCGCGCAACGGCATCCCCGGCAGGGATCTGGCGGGCGTGGTGGTCGCAGTCGGGCAGGATGTCGCGACTCTCGGGCCCGGCGACGAGGTGTTCGGCTGGAGTACCGAGGGGACGCTCGCGGAGTACGCCTGCGTGCCGGCGGACCACCTCGTGCCGCGGCCGGCCACCGTGCCCGTCGAGCATGCGGCGGCGGTACCCACGTCCGCACTGACCGCGCTGCAGGCCCTGCGCGACGTTGCGAACGTGCGACCGGGCCAGACGGTGCTCATCACGGGCGCGTCGGGCGGCGTGGGCTCCTTCGCGGTGCAGATTGCCAAGTCGCTCGGCGCCGAGGTGACCGGGGTGTGCAGCACCGGCAACGTCGCACTGGTCCGGATGCTCGGCGCCGACCATGTCCTGGACTACACGACCACCGACTTCACCCGCGGCGAGAAGCGCTACGACGTCATCGTCGACAACGTGGAGGCCCAGCCACTGGCGGCGGTCCGTCGAGCGCTCACGCCCACCGGCACCCTCGTCCCGAACAGCGGGCACGGCGGCCGGTGGATCGGCCCCCTCGGTCGGATCCTCACAGCGCACGTGCTGTCCTGCTTCACCCGCCAGCGGCTGAAGCCCTTCGTCTCGGTCGAGAAGCGCCACGACCTGCTTGCCCTGTGCACCCTGCTCGAGACCGGACAGGTCGTTCCCGCTATCGACCGCACCTACCCCCTCGACGAGGCGGCCGACGCCCTCCGGTACGTCGCGGCCGGCCACACCCGCGGCAAGGTCGTGATCACCGTCAACCCCACACCCAAGGAGTAAGAAATGAGATCCCCCCAGACCCCCACCACCGCGCCAGACCGCAGTGAGCTCGTGAGGGGCCGGCTCGTCGGTGTCTCCGCGATCGCATTCGCCGTGCTCGTGGTGATCGAGAACGCGCTGTTCGTGGCGACCGACGCGCCGTCCTACAGCGACCCGGTCGAGGACGTGCTGGCCTACTACGCGGCCAACTCCGGCGTGATTGCCGTCGTGTCCGGCCTGGTGGCGCTGTACCTGCCGCTGCTCCTCGTGTTCGTGACGGGCCTGCACGGCTTCGTGACGCGGCGAGGCGGAGCGGGCGCCGACTGGTCGCGCCTCGGCGCGGCCGCGGGAGCGACCGTGGCGGCCGTGTTCGTGCTGGTCAACGTCCTGCAGATCGGGCTCGCGCTCGCCGCCGACGGGCTCGAGGGGCCGACCTCCGTGTTCGGGCTCGTCTGGCAGGTCCACGCCGCGGCCTTCGCGCTGACGCTGCCCCTGCTCGGCACCGCCTGCATCGGCTCGGCCCTCGCCGCGCACGCGAGCGGACTGACTCCCGCGTGGCAGCGCGTACTGGGCCTGCTGGGCGGGAGCCTGCTGCTCGCCGCGGGGCTGGGCAACTTCTGGGTCGCCGGCGGCTCGCCGCTGATCTTCGCGGGGCTGCTCGGTTTCGCCACCTGGCTGGTCTGGCTCTTCGTGACCGGCGTGCGCCTCATCCGGTCGCGAGCGAATTGAGGACGGCGGCGCTGCAGAAGCGGGGGCGCGCGGGACGAGACGGGATCGAGCACGACTTCCGGCGCCCGTTCAGGAAGGCCCTCGGCTTCAATGTCCGAACCGGGCTGCTTCTCTTGGGAGTCTTTGGAACCGCCAGAGTCTTGCTGGTACTTCAAGCGAACGTCACCGGCAGCTATCAACTGGTGAGTATTGTCTTCGTCGCGATGGCGGCTTTGCCATGGGTGGTGCTCTCGCGGCCCGGCCGCAATCGCATTGGCCTGGTCAAGCCCACCCGTTGGCGGTGGATGCCTGTGGCGCTACTCGCAGTTCATCTACTTTGCGATCTACGCGCTGATCGGTGTGACGTTCAGCCCCCTAGGAGAGGAGCTGCTCTACCGAGGAATCGCTCATGACAGCTTCGCGATGAAACTCGGCAACCGTGCAGCGGCGGCCATCGACGCTGCCGCGTTTGCCCTGGTGCACCTTGCGCACTTCGGGATCGTGTACATGTTCGGAAGCTGGAGCTTCCTCGCCCTGCCAGCCATCGTCTGGGTCGGAGCAATGTTCCTCAGTGCACTGATCTTCTACTGGTTCAGAGCTCTCACTGGGTCGCTGGCCGGAGCGATCGTCGCTCACGCGTCATTCAATCTCGCCATGAACGTCATCATCTTCTTCCTCGTACTTGGTTAACGCCCAACCCCTTTACCGGGGCCGATCCCGGTCGGCCCCGCTGGTGATCGCCCCGGGCGAGTCAACGAGCACTGCCTCGTCCGCCGCCTCGAGCGACCGGTAGCGGCCGATGAGCTTCCTGTCCTCCGACCGCACCGCCCACGTGACCGCGCGGTAGTACGGCGGCGTCGCCTCGAAGCGGCGCACGATCGCCTGGGGGCGGGTGCGGTCGTGTCGCATGACTATCCACTCGCACTCACTGATCTGGATGGGTGGCCAGGGCCAGGCTGACATGCTCACCTCCCGTGCGCACGAGGACGTGCCACGTCCAGAGCCGGTCGCACGCGGCCTCGAGCGTCCAGGCGTAGCCCACCGGCTCCTCGTCGGGAGTGAGCGCCCGGAACGCCCGCCTCCCATCGACCTTGCCGGTCTGGATGGTGCCGATGAACAGGCTGCGGTCGTAGAGGAACCACTCGCCGCCGGGGCGCGGGCCGGCGATGAGGCCGTCGCTGGGGCGCCAGTGGTGGGTCATCCGGAACTCTTTCTTGGCGTGTCGCGAGAGCCGGGGTTACTCTCGTGCTCTCGAAGATATGTTCGAATGTCCAAGGAGTCAATATGAGCCTCATGCACCCGGCCCGCACCGGTACGGCTGTCGCGATCTGGATGACCAACGGCGTCCCGGCGAGGCTGGTCCATGAGGGCATCCGGTACCGGGTCACCGACACGCCCACGCGACTGGAGGACGACGAGCCCGAGCTGACCTACCGGCTCAACCTCACGGGCTGGCGGTTCCAGGGCACGGATGAGGCGGGCTTCAGCCACATGTTCGACGTGCGCAAGGCCGGCGAGGAGTGGCGGCTGATGCGGGTGTACGACTAGCGGCCAGTGCGGTCGTGTTTCGATACGGCCGCTGACGGCCTACTCAACCCGCCTGGGCGGCCTTCTTCACGAGGGCTACTATCGCCTTCTCGTTGGCCGGCGTGAGCTCGGTCAGCGCGAAGGCGTTCGGCCAGAAGGTACCGTCGTCGAGTTTGGCGACGTCCTGGAAGCCGAGGGTGCCGTACCGGGTCTTGAACTTGGTGGCGGGCTGGTAGAAGACGAGCATCTTGCCGTCCTTCGTCCAGCCGGGCATGCCGTAGTAGGTCTTCGGCGCGAGGGTGGGAACGGCGGCCATGATGAGCTCGTGCAGGCGCTCGGCGATCGCGCGGTCGGGTTCATCCAGCTCGGCGATCTTCTCCGCCATCAGCTTCGCCTGGTCTGCGTTCTCCGCGGCGGCTTTGAGCTCTTTGGCGTGCTCCTTCATCGCGGCGCGCTCTTCGGCGGTGAAGCCCTCGTTCTTGGCCATGGTGTTCCCCTCGCTCTCGACTGACAGGTCAACGCTAGGGCGAGCGGCCCGCCGACGCTTATCCAGATCTGCTCGATAGCGGTCGGGGGCCCGAAGACTGGTCGCCGAGAGGATCCGTGTATCTCGACGACCAGCCGAAATTCGGTACGAGGGCTAGGGCACCTGCATCAACCCTGCCACTGGTCGGCGTCAAACGGAATCCCATCCAGGGATTGACTTAAGCCTTGACCGGCTCCGGGATGGGCGTGAGCCCGCTGACCGTCGAGGCCGCCTGGGAGAGCTGCTCGAGCCATTCGCGGTTCATCTCGGGCGGGGTCGGGTCGTCGAACTCGAACTCGAGGGGGATCTGCGCGGAGATCCAGATGCTCGAACGGCCGCCGCCCTCGTCCTCTGTCTTGTCCCAGGAGAAGGTGAAGGACTCGTTGCGGCGGAGCTTGTTGACCATGACGAACTTGATGTGGGCGAGCTCCCGGTCCGGGATCGGGATGGCGACGCGCGTGGCGTCCGCGTAGTACAGGGTGCCCATTCACTCAGAGTAACAGCGCCGCAGGGCCGCTAGAGTCGGGCCGATGGCAACGACAGAGCTCACCGCGGACTGTGCGAACTGCTTCGCGCTGTGCTGCGTCGCACTCGCGTTCACGCGCTCGGCAGACTTCGCCTTCGACAAGGCCGCGGCCGACCCGTGCCGCAACCTGGCGGAGGACTTCCGCTGCGGCATCCACCCCGCTTTGCGCGACTCGGGGATGAGGGGCTGCACAGTCTTCGACTGCGGCGGAGCCGGCCAGAAGGTCTCCCAGCACACCTACGGCGGCACCAGCTGGCGTGACCGGCCGGAGACGCGCGGCGAGATGTTCGCCGTGTTCCCCGTCATGCGCGAGCTGCACGAACTGCTCTGGTACCTCACCGAGGCGGTCGAGCTCGCGCCGTCCGCGGAGGTGCACGACCTCCTTGCCGAGACCGAGGCGCTGACCCTGCTCCCCGCCGCAGAGATCCTGGCGCTGGATGCCCCCGCCCACCACGCTCGCGCGCGAGGCCTGCTCCTCCGGGTGAGCTCCGCCGCCAGAGTCCCGGCGGGCCCGGATCACCGCGGCGCCGACCTCATGGGCGCCTCCCTCCGCGGCGCGGCGCTCGACCGCGCGAGCCTCCGCGGCGCCTACCTGATCGCGGCAGACCTGCGCGGTGCGAGCCTGCGGCGGGCCGACCTCATCGGCGCGGACCTGCGGGACGCGGACCTGTCGGGCGCCGACCTCTCCGGTGCGCTGTTCGTCACGCAGTCGCAGGTGAACGCGGCGCGCGGCGACGGCACGACTCTGCTACCGGCACGCCTGGCGCGTCCGGCGCACTGGGGGTAGCCGCGGCATCCCTGCCCACTGAGCTCGCTAGCGCTTGGGCACGCGCCCGCGGCCGAAGATCAGCCACAGGATCGATCCGAGGATCGAGAAGACGAACGCGACGATGATCCAGATGATCTTGCCGCCCGCGCCGTGGTTGGGGTTGTTCGCGATGGAGACGACGGTGACGATGAAGATGATGAGGGCGATGATGCCGCCGCCGCCGACGCCGAGGCTGATGGGATCCATGCGCCAAGCATAGAGGGCGGAAATAACACCGTGTCGGCGGTGGTTGGCACAGTCAGACTCGACAAGGATGGACGAATGACCGAGACCGCCACAGCCCCCACCCCCGAAGCCCGTTTGGCCACCTTCCACTCGCGCCGCGAGGAATCCGTGGTGCAGCCCAAGGGCAGCCTCGCGCTCGTCAACACGCAGTGGATCGACTCCGAGCAGACCATCTGGGGCGTCCCCGGCTCCTGGGCCCCCGCCGAGGGCGGGCTGACCGTCACGGCCGCCGCCTCCGACAACATCCTCGTGGACGGCGCGCTCGTGGACGGCTCGGCGCTGGTGCGCGGCAAGGACGACCCGAACCCCAGCGAGGTCACGTTCAGCGACACGGTGAGCGGCTTCGTCATCGCGGGGGACGAGGGCACCTACGCACTGCGCGTGTGGGATGCGAACTCTGAGGGCATCCGGGAGTTCGGCAGCATCGACGCCTACCCCTACAACCCCGACTGGGTGATCACCGCCGCGTTCACGGAGAACCCCGAGGGCACGACGATGGGCTTCGAGCACCTCAAGGACAACGGGAAGACCAAGGAGCAGGTCATCCCCGGCGAGATCACGTTCACGAAGGACGGCGTCGACTACAACCTCGTCGCGTTCAAGTCGGGCCGGGCGCTCCAGCTCGTCTACGCGGACGCGACCAATGGCGTCGACACCTACAGCGTGGGCCGCTTCCTGTTCCTCGCGCCGAACCCCGACGGCACCATCACCCTCGACTTCAACCTCGCTGTGCTGCCGCCCTGCGCGTTCAGCTACAACTTCAACTGCCCGATGCCGCCGAAGCAGAACCGCTTCGCCGTCGCCATCGAGGCCGGCGAGAAGAATGTCCTCAAGAAGGACGGCTCACTGCTTCACGAGGTCTAGGCGGGTTGAGTAGCGCGCTCTGGCGCGCGTATCGAAACCGGCGGGTTGAGTAGCGCGCTCTGGCGCGCGTATCGAAACCGGGTTTCGATACGGCCGCGGGCGGCCTACTCAACCGGCGAGTGAGCGGGTTGAGTAGCGCGCTCTGGCGCGCGTATCGAAAACCGGGTTTCGATACGGCCGCGGGCGGCCTACTCAACCGGCGAGTGCGCGTCTAGGAACTCGTAGACCTCCGTCGAGTCGACGCCCGGGTACATCCCGGTCGGCATCGCCGCGAGCAACGAGCTGTTGAGCCGCGCGCTCGGCAGCGCGTGCTGCGCCCAGCGGCCCGCGAGCCCGGCGGGCGGGCGACGGCAGCACGACTCATCCGGGCACGTCGAGGTCTGGCGGTTGGCGGTGTCGCGCCCGCGGAACCACTTGGCGTGCGCGAACGGCGTGCCCACGCTCACCGAGAAGTCGCCGCGGGCGGTCGACTGGATGCGCGAGGTGCACCAGTAGGTGCCGCCCGGCTTGTCCGTGTACTGGTGGTACGGGCTGAAGCGGTCGGCGACGTCGAACACCTGGCGCGCACTCCAGTACCTGCACACGAGCTGGCCCTCGACGGCGCCGAGGGCATCCGTGGGGAATGCCGCATTGTCGTTCTCGTAGGCCTTCGAGATGGTGCCGCTCTCGTGCACCTTGAGGAAGTGCACGGGCACCCCGAGGTGCTGCGTCGCGAGATTCGTGAACCGGTGGGCGGCGGTCTCGTAGCTCACGGCGAACGCGTCGCGCAGGTCCTCCACGGAGAGCTCGCGCTTCTCCTTCGCCGCTTGCAGGAACGACACCGCGGTGTGCTCGGGCACCATGAGGGCGCCCGCGAGGTAGTTGGTCTCGACGCGCTGGCGGAGGAAGTCCGCGTAGTCCTTCGGCTCGGTGACGCCGAGCACGTGGCTTGCGAGCGCCTGCAGCAGGGTCGAGCGGGGGTCGCTGCCCGCCGCCTCGCCCACCGGCAGGTAGATGCGGCCGTTGCGCAGGTCGGTGACGCTGCGGGTCGAGCCCGGCAGGTCGGGCACGTAGTGCAGCGAGAACCCGAGGTGGGTGGCGAGGTCGGAGGCCACGCGCTGCGACAGGGGGCCGCCGGCGTGGCCCACGGCGTCGAGGAGCTCCTTGGCCGTGCGCTCCAGGTCGGGGAAGTAGTTGTTGCGCTTGCGCATCGAGCGCCGCAGCTCGGTGTTGGCGCGGCGCGCCTCCTCCGGCGTCGCCGCGCGCTCGCGGTGCAGGCGCTGCAGCTCGTCGTGCAGCCCGAGGATGGTCTCGATCGCCTCATCGCTGAGCGTCTTGCGCACCGGCAGCGCCGGCAGGGGGAGTGAGGCGTAGAGCGGCCCGCGCTGCGCGCGCTCGAGGGCGATCTCGAGGGCCGCGCGTTTGCTCGGGGCATCCGGGCTCAGCAGGTCGTCCATGCCCACCTGGAGGATGCGCGCGAGCTTCTGCAGCTCACCCAGCTTCAGCTCGCGCTTGCCGTTCTCGATCACGGAGACCTGCGAGGCGGCGCGGCCGAGCGCAGCACCGAGGTCGTCGAGCGTGAGCCCGCGATCAGTGCGGAGCTGCCGGATGCGACGGCCGACGGTCAGGGAATCGAGCATGTCATCATCCTGCGCCGCTGTCGCGGAGCCTGGTTCGGTCACAGCGTCCTCCTCGACGGTCTTCTTCCGGGAAACAGAAGAATTCAAGTAATTCTGCCGCAAATCTCGGAGAAGAACCATGGCGCTGGCCGCAGAGTCGAAGAGACGAAGGAGTTCTCATGACAAACACACGACCGGGCGACCAGGCCCAGACCGCAGCCCAGCTCGAGGGCGAGTGGAAGACCGACGCGCGGTGGAACGGCATCCAGCGCGACTACAGCGCGGAGGACGTCATCGCCCTGCGCGGCACCGTCCGCGAGGAGCGCACGCTCGCCAGGCGCGGTGCGGAGAACCTGTGGCGGCTCATCCACGGGGGTGAGGATGGCACCGAGGAGTGGGTTCCCGCCCTCGGGGCCCTCACGGGCAACCAGGCCGTGCAGCAGGTGCGCGCGGGGCTCAAGGCGATCTACCTGAGCGGGTGGCAGGTGGCGGCCGACGCGAACCTGTCGGGGCAGACCTACCCCGACCAGTCGCTGTACCCGGCGAACTCGGTGCCGGCGGTAGTTCGCCGGATCAACAACGCGCTGCTGCGGGCCGACCAGATCGAGCACAGCGAGGGCAGGTCGGGCACCGACTGGCTCGCCCCGATCGTCGCCGATGCGGAGGCCGGTTTCGGCGGCCCGCTCAACGCCTACGAGCTTATGAGCTCCATGATCGAGGCCGGTGCGGCGGGCGTGCACTGGGAGGACCAGCTCGCCTCGGAGAAGAAGTGCGGCCACATGGGCGGCAAGGTGCTCGTCCCCACGAGCCAGCACATCCGTACGCTGAACGCCGCGCGGCTCGCCGCCGACGTCGCGGGAGTTCCCACCGTGATCGTTGCCCGCACCGACTCGCTCGCCGCCGACCTCATCACGAGCGACGTTGACGACCGCGACAAGCAGTTCCTCACCGGCGACCGCACCAGCGAGGGCTTCTACCGCACCACGCCCGGCATCCAGACCGTGCTGGCCCGCGGCCACGCCTACGCGCCCTACGCCGACCTGCTGTGGGTGGAGTCGGCGGAGCCCGACATCGAGCTGGCGCGCACCTTTGCGGAGAGCATCCACAAGGAGTTCCCTGGCAAGAAGCTCGCCTACAACTGCTCGCCGTCCTTCAACTGGAAGCGCCACCTCGACGACGCCCAGATCGCCGCGTTCCAGCGCGAGCTGGCGGCGATGGGGTACGCGTTCCAGTTCATCACCCTCGCGGGGTTCCACGCGCTCAACCACTCGATGTACACGCTCGCGAGGGACTACTCGCAGCGCCACATGAGCGCGTACGTGGAGCTGCAGGAGGCAGAGTTCGCGTCCGAACAGGACGGCTACACAGCCACGCGCCACCAGCGCGAGGTCGGCACCGGCTACTTCGACCGGATCGCCACGGCGCTCAACCCCGACAGCGAGACGCTCGCCCTCGTCGGCAGCACCGAGACCGCGCAGTTCCACGCGGGTTGAGTAGGCCGCCCGCGGCGCGTATCGAAACCTCACCGACGGTTTCGATACGCGCCCCAGAGGGCGCTACTCAACCCACCACTACAACGAAAGGCTTGGCAATGACCCACATCGAGATCCTCGGAGACCTCCCCGAGCGCTACGACGAGATACTGACCCCGGATGCCCTCCGCTTCCTCACTCGCCTGCACGACCAGTTCGCTGGCCGCCGGCAGGAGCGACTGGCCGCGCGCATGCACACCCGGCGGCACATCGACAACGGCCGCGGACTGCGGTTCCTTCCGGAGACCGCCGCCGTGCGCGACGAGCCGACGTGGCGGGTCGCGGGCGCCGGCCCCGGGCTGGAGGACCGCCGGGTGGAGATCACCGGCCCCACCGACCGCAAGATGACGGTCAACGCCATGAACTCGGGCGCGAAGGTCTGGCTCGCCGACCACGAGGACGCCATGAGCCCGACCTGGGCGAACGTCATCGACGGCCAGCTGAACCTGCAGGACGCAATCCGCCGGCAGATCGACTTCACCTCGGACGAGGGCAAGGAGTACGCGCTGGGGGAGACCACCCCGACCATCGTGTTCCGCCCGCGCGGGTGGCACCTCGTGGAGAAGCACCTGCGCTACACCGACCGGGCGGGGCAGAGCGCTCCGGCGAGTGCGAGCCTCACCGACTTCGGCCTGTACTTCTTCCACAACGCCGCGGAGCTCATCGCCACCGGATCGGGCCCGTACTTCTACCTGCCGAAGCTCGAGAACCACCTCGAGGCGCGGCTCTGGGACGACATCTTCACGTTCTCGGAGAACGCGCTCGGCATCGAGCACGGCACGGTCCGCGCGACGGTGCTGATCGAGACGATCTCGGCGGCGTTCGAGATGGAGGAGATCCTCTACGAGCTGCGCGAGCACTGCGCCGGCCTCAACGCGGGCCGCTGGGACTACATCTTCTCGATCATCAAGAACTTCCGGGGGCGTGGCGCGAGCTTCACCCTGCCGGACCGCTCGGCGATCACGATGACGGTACCGTTCATGCGCGCGTACACCGAGCTCCTCGTCAAGACGTGCCACAAGCGCGGCGCGCACGCCATCGGGGGCATGAGCGCGTTCATCCCGAACCGCCGCGACCCCGAGGTGACCGCCCGAGCGCTAGATGCCGTGTCGAGCGACAAGCTGCGCGAGGCCACCGACGGCTTCGACGGAACCTGGGTGGCCCACCCCGACCTGGTGGCCACGGCGCGCGCCGAGTTCGACGCGGTGCTGGGCGACCGCCCGAACCAGCTCGACCGACAGCGCGACGACGTGCACGTGACCGCCGACGACCTGCTCGACCTCCGGATCGACGGGCGCGTAACCGACGCCGGCGTTCGCGCGAACGTGTCGATCGCGGTGCGGTACATCGAGAGCTGGCTGCGGGGCGTGGGCGCGGCGGCGATCGACAACCTCATGGAGGACGCGGCCACCGCCGAGATCAGCCGCGGCCAGCTGTGGCAGTGGATGCACCAGCGCGTGACAACCGCCGAGGGCACCCTGATCACCCGCGAGCTGGTCGAGCGCGAGCTCGCGGAGGTGCTCGCCGGGCGCCCCGAGTTCGACGCGGCGGGAGAGGTGTTCCGTGCCGTGACCCTCGAGGAGGACTTCCCGACCTTCCTCACGATCACGGCGTACACGCGGTACCTCGTGGAGAACCGGGAGCCCGCTCTCGTGGCGTGAGCAGACGCTCCAGCGCCGTATCGAAACCGGATGTTCGACTGCCGGTTTCGATACGGCCGCGAGCGGCCCGCTCAACCCGCGTACGGTTGACTTCGATGTCCGCCTTCCGCCCCGAGATCCAGGCGCTGCGGGCGGTGGCCGTGGGGCTGGTGGTCGTCTTCCACTTCTGGCCGGATTCCCTCCCGGGCGGCTACGTCGGCGTCGACGTGTTCTTCGTCATCTCCGGGTACCTGATCACCGGGAGCCTGTGGTCGGAGGCGTCGCGCACCGGTCGGATCTCGCTGCGGGGCTTCTGGGCCCGGCGGATCCGGCGACTGCTGCCCGCGGCATCCCTCGTGCTCGTTGCCTCTCTCGTGCTCATGCTCGCCCTCGTGCCCCGCTCCCTGTGGCAGGAGACCGTCGTGCAGATCGGCGCCAGCGCGCTGTACGTGCAGAACTGGGTGCTCGCGGCGGGCTCGGTCGACTACCTCGCGGCGGAGGGCACGCCGACGCTCGTGCAGCACTACTGGTCGCTCTCCGTCGAGGAGCAGTTCTACCTCGTCTGGCCGTTCGTGCTCCTGGCCGCGGTGCTGCTCGGCCGCCGTCGCCGGGGTGTCGTGATCGCTGCGTTCGCCGTGCTGGCGGCCGGGTCGTTCGTCTACTCGGTGGTGCTCACCGGCAACCCGTCCGGCTACTTCAACACCGGCGGCCGCGCGTGGGAGTTCGCCCTCGGCGGGCTGCTGTCGTTCGCCCCGGCCCTGAAGTCGAGGTGGATGTCGCTGGCCGGCGTCGCCCTCATCGCCGCCGCTGCGCTGCTCTACTCGGGCGGCACGCCGTTCCCGGGGGCGACGGCGCTGCTGCCGGTCGCGGGCGCCCTGCTCGTCATCGCGGGCGGGGCCAACCGCGTCGCCGAACTGCGCCCCCTGCAGTTCGTCGGCGACATCTCCTACTCGGTCTACCTCTGGCACTGGCCGCTCCTGGTGGTGCTGCCGGTGCTCGGCTGGTGGTGGCCGCTCCTCGCGCTGCCCGCCACCCTCGTGCTCGCGTGGGCGACCACGCGGTTCGTCGAGGCTCCGCTGCGCCGGAGAGTCCGCCGCCCCTACCGGCTCGCGCTCGCCGCCGCGCTGGTCGTGGTGCTCGCCGGCTCGGCGACGTGGGCGACCGTGCAGGCGGGCGTCTCGGCGTCCGCCGCCTCAGCCGAGCAGCGCCTGGCCTCCGACAAGTGCTTCGGGGCGGCCGCCATGGTCGCTGACTGCCCGTCCCCGTTCTCCGCGGCGGGAGTGGACACGGCCTTCGCGGCGCAGGACCACGGAATCCTCGGCACCACCCCGTGCAACTCGAACGGCACGGCGGTAGTGCGGTGCGAGTTCGGCGTCGACCATCCGGTGCGGACGATCGCGGTGGTCGGCAACTCGCACGCCGGCGCCCTCATCCCGGGCCTGGAGGCCTATGCGATCGAGCACGACTGGCGGGTGGTGCTGTTCCGCAAGACTGACTGTCTCGGGGTCTCCACTGTCGACGCGAGCGGGTCGGGCGGGCCGGCGTGCGCCGCGTGGACGGCGAACGTCCTGCAGGAGCTGACGAGCGACCCCACCCTCGACGCCGTGCTGTTCGTCTCGCACAAGAACGCGCTGCACTACCTGACGGCGCCGCACCCCTCCGCCGAGACCGAGGCCGCACTGCAGTCGAACATCTCGGCCAACCTCGCCGCCGTGGAGGCGTCGGGCAAGGCCGTCATGGTGGTGGGGGATGTGCCAGGGACGAAGCCGGTGCCGGCACCGGAGTGCGTGTACCGGCACGCCGCCGAGTACGACCCGTGCGCTCTGCCGCGGTCGGCGGACGCGCTAGAGGACGCCAATGTGGAGAGCCGGGCGGGATCGGCGACCCCGGGCATCCGGAGCCTCTCGCTGATGCCCTACCTCTGCGGTTCGGAGACATGTCACTCGGTGATCGGGGGAGTCGTCGTGTACTTCGACGACCACCACCTCACCGCGACGTTCTCGCGGTCGTTGGCGCCGTACCTCGGCGCCGCGGTCGAGGCGAGCCTGCGGGGTTAGACTTCCTGCACCTCGACCACCGCCGATCGGAGTGCCCGTGTCCAGCCCGTGGATCATCACACCGGATGCCGCGGCGCGCGCCCGCACGGCCCAGGCCCACGAACTCGCTGTCGACTCCGGCGTAGCGGCTCCCGGCGTGCGGCGGCTCGTCGCCGAGTCGTGGGAGCGCTCGCTGCAACTCGCCCTCGACCCCGACCGCCTGCTCGCGGGCATCGACCTCGACGACGACGAGCTGCGTGCCTACCGCGATGCCCACCCACTCTCCCTCGCGCTGCCCACGATCCACCGGCTGCTCATCCGCCACACGTTCGACGCGGGCCTCATCGTCGCCGTCGGCGACCAGGACGGCCGCCTGCTCTGGATCGACGGCGATCGCACTCTGCGCCGCAAGGCCGAGGACATGCTCTTCGTGGAGGGCGCGGACTGGTCGGAGCGCGCGGTCGGTACGAGCGCTCCGGGCACCGCGCTCGCGCTCGACCACGGAATCCAGATCCAGGGTGCAGAGCACTTCAACCGCATAGTGCACCCCTGGAGCTGCACGGCAGTGCCCGTGCACGACCCCGGCACCGGCGCGATGCTCGGCGTCATCGACATCACCGGCACGGATGCCGCGGTCGCGCCGGCCACGCTGCCGCTCATGGAGGCCGCGGTCGCCGCCGTGGAGGCCGAGTTGCGCATCCGCCGGCTCGACGAGCTCGCGTCGCGGCCGCGCCGGACTGTGCAGCGCGCCGTTCCCGAGCCCTCACTCGACGTGCTGGGCACCGAGGGCGGCCGCCTGCGCTCGGGCGCACGCTCGGCGGAGCTCAGCACACGGCACGCCGAGATACTCACGCTGCTGGCGTGGCATCCGGGCGGGCTGTCTGCCGAAGCGCTCGCCGGGCTTCTCGACTGCACGGTCGAGACACTGCGGCCCGAGATGGTGCGGCTGCGCCGCGCGGTCGCGGCGGTCGATCCCGCGCTCGAGCCGACCTCCCGGCCGTACCGCCTGCCGCGCCGGCTCGACCTCGACGCGCAGCGGGTGCTGGCCTTCCTCGACCGAGGAGCACACCGGGTCGCCCTAGCGGGGTACTCGGGCGCGCTGCTTCCGGCGTCGTCGGCGACGGGCATCCGTGCGATCCGGGCGGAGGTGTCGTCCCGCCTCCGCGAGTCGCTCCTCTCCGACGCGTCTGTCGACACCCTCCTCGAGTACGCGCGCACGGATGACGCGGCCTATGACGTCGAGGTGTGGCGCGCGTGCCTCGCGCTTCTGCCGCCCAAGTCGCCCAAGCGGGCCGCCGTCGTCGCGCGGATCGAGCGGATCGAGCAGGAGTTGCGCTGATCCGGGTTGTCCACAGTCTCGAATATATGTTCGAATATCTGATAACCTCTTCGTATGACGGTCACCTCAGTGATCGTGCCGGATCACCTCGAAAAGCTTGATGACGCTGCGCTCTTGTCGCTGCAGTCGTCTATCGCGGCGTCGCGCCGCGAGCTCGATGCGCTGAGCGCGCGGGTCTCGGCCGAGGTCGGTAGGCGCTCGGCGCCGGAGCTCGGGTACTCCGGTCTCGCGCAGCGCGCGGGTAGCCGCACGCCGGAGGCGCTCGTGCAGCGCGTCGCGGGCGTCACCCGCTCCGAGGCGAGGGCGCTCATCCGGGTGGGCACCGCTCTCGATGGCTCAGCGCCTTGGCTGTCTCCCGTCGCGTCGGCCGTGGCGTCTGGCGAGCTCTCGATCGCTGCGGCGGACGGCATCGTCGCCGGCCTCGGTGCGCCCGGCGAGTCGGTGAGCAGCGATGACCTTACGGATGCTGCTGCTCGCCTCGTGGCGGTGGCGGGCCAGACCACTCCCGAGCGGGTGGCCGCCGCCGCGCGCTCGATCCGCGACGACCTCGACGTCGACGGCGTGGCCGACCGCGAGGCGCTGCTGCGGGAGAAGCGGTTCCTGCGGCTCATTCCCCAGCTCGACGGGATGACGAAGATCATCGGCCTGCTCGATCCGGAGTCCGCGGCGGTCGTCGTCGCTGCAGTGGACTCGATCACCGCACCTCGCCGGGGCGGGCCGCGGTTCGTCGACGCCGAGGCGGTGGCCCGGTCCGAGCGCATCGTCAACGACCCGCGCACCACCGACCAGCTCACCGCCGACGCCCTCGTCGACATGATCACGCTGGCGACCAGGGCAGACAAGGGCTCGCTGTTCGGCACGACTGCTCCGACCCTGCGGGTGCACGTCGCTCTCGCCGAGCTGCAGGCGGGCGCCGGGTCCGCGCGCATCGAAGGGCAGACCGCCACGGTCTCGCTGGCGACGGCGACCCGTCTGGCCTGCGGCGGTGGCTACGTTCCCGTGCTCTTCGACGAGACCCAGCCGCTCGATGTCGGCCGGGCGGAGAGGCTGTTCACCTGGCGGCAGCGCATTGCACTTGCGGCACGTGATGGTGGTTGCATCTTCCCCGGTTGTGATCGGCCTCCTGGCTGGTGCGAGGCCCACCACATCGACTTCTGGGCGAGGGATGAGGGTACGACAGACATCGCGCGCGGAGTGCTGCTCTGCCGACATCACCACATGCTGATGCACAACAACGGGTGGGAGATCGAGGAGAACGCGGGGGAGTACACCTTCATCCCTCCCGCGTCGGTCGATCCGCGCCGCGCCCCGATACCTGCCGAGCGGCTCTAGCTCGCAACCTTCTGCAACCTTGGTGCAACCTGCGCGCTCGTAGCGTCGCACCATGCCAGGAACCTGGCTGACAACGATGTCGACAGGAGTCACCCATGACGATCTACGCCGCACCAGGTACCGCGGGCGCCAAGGTCACCTTCAAGCCTCGCTACGAGCACTGGATCGGGGGTGGCTGGGTGAAGCCCGTCAAGGGCCAGTACTTCGAGGACATCTCGCCCGTCAATGGCAAGCCGTTCGCCGAAGTCGCTCGCGGAACTGCCGAAGACATTGAGGCAGCCCTCGACGCCGCGCACAAGGCGGCCCCCGCTTGGGGAAAGACCTCCACCACCGAGCGCGCGGCGGTGCTCAACAAGATCGCCGACGTGATCGACGCGAACCTCGAGCTGCTCGCGGTCGCCGAGACGTGGGACAACGGCAAGCCCATCCGTGAACCGCTCAACGCGGACCTGCCACTCGCGGCCGACCACTTCCGCTACTTCGCCGCGGTCATCCGGGCCCAGGAGGGGCACTTCGCCGAGATGGACGGCGACATGACGGCGTACCACTACAAAGAGCCGCTGGGCGTCGTCGGCCAGATCATCCCGTGGAACTTCCCGATCCTCATGGCGGTATGGAAGCTCGCGCCCGCCCTCGCCGCAGGCAACGCCATCGTGCTCAAGCCCGCGGAGCAGACCCCGGTCTCGATCCTCGTGCTCATCGAGCTCATCGGCGACATCCTTCCGCACGGGGTGCTCAACATCGTCAACGGCTTCGGTGCCGAGGCGGGCAAGCCGCTGGCCTCGAGCCCGCGCATCCGCAAGATCGCGTTCACGGGCGAGACCACCACGGGCCGGCTCATCCTGCAGTACGCTTCGGCGAACATCATCCCGGCCACGCTCGAACTGGGCGGCAAGAGCCCGAACCTGTTCTTCTCCGACGTCGCCGAGAAGAACGACGCGTTCTACGACAAGGCGCAGGAGGGCTTCGTGCTCTTCGCGTTCAACCAGGGCGAGGTGTGCACCTGCCCGTCGCGCGCCCTCATCCAGAAGCCCATCTACGACTCGTTCCTCGGCGATGCGATCGAGCGGACCAAGACGGTCGTGCAGGGCAACCCGCTCGACACCGACACCCAGGTCGGTGCCCAGGCGTCGAACGACCAGCTCGAGAAGATTCTGAGCTACATCGACATCGGCAAGCAGGAGGGTGCGAAGCTGGCGCTCGGCGGCTCGCGCGTGGACCTCGGCGGGGACCTTACCGACGGCTACTACGTCGAGCCGACCATCTTCGAGGGGCACAACAAGATGCGCCTGTTCCAGGAGGAGATCTTCGGTCCGGTGGTCGCGGTCACGAGCTTCGACGACTACGACGACGGGATCGCGATCGCCAACGACACCCTGTACGGGCTCGGCGCCGGAGTCTGGTCGCGCAACGGCAACGTGGCGTACCGTGCGGGCCGCGACATCCAGGCAGGCCGCGTGTGGGTGAACAACTACCACGCGTACCCCGCGGGCGCCGCGTTCGGCGGGTACAAGAGCTCAGGCATCGGCCGCGAGAACAACTCGCTCGCGCTCGACCACTACCAGCAGACGAAGAACCTGCTGGTGAGCTACTCGGAGAACAAGCTCGGCTTCTTCTAGCCCATCGCCGTCCGGCGGCCGGTCCCTGCCAGGGGCGATCGGCCGCCGGATACTCCCTGCGGAGCCGCAGCAGGTGAGCCAGAGTGCAGGAGGTGAACCAGCGCGCAGGAGCCGACAGTGCAGGAGCCGACAGTGCAGGAGCCGACAGTGCAGGAGCCGACAGTGCAGGAGCCACGGTGATCGAAGCATCAGTAGTCATTCCTGGCGAGACGCTGCCGCGCGTCGCCCTCACCGCGGAGAGTGTGGACCTGCTCCGAGCGCTGTGGGCGCAGCACGGCCCGCTGATGTTCCACCAGTCCGGCGGGTGCTGCGACGGCAGTTCGCCCATGTGCTTCGCCGCTGGCGACTTCTGGACGGGGGAGAGCGACATCCTGCTCGGGGTCTTCGACATCGCCGTCCCCGGCGGTGAGCCGCAGCCGATCGACTTCTGGATGTCGAGGGAGCAGTTCGAGTACTGGAGCCACACCTTTCTCACCGTCGACGTTGTGAAGGGCAGGGGCAGCGGCTTCTCGCTGGAGGGGCCGGAGGGGGTGCGGTTCCTCATCCGCTCCCGGCTCATGGAGACCGCTACGCCCTTCGTGTGACACCCGGACACGGCAGACTGGGGGCGTGTTCATCGTCCTCGCCCGCGTCGACTCGAGGACGATGGCGGCGCGGCTGAGTGACGCGGGCGGCGCCTTGGGTGTTGAGTACGTCGCCGACCTCGCGGCGTTCGTCGCCACAGAGGAGAAGCAGCGTCCGCGCTGGGTGTGGGACGACACCGCTACCTGGTATCCCGAGCTGCTCGCGGCGGGCATCCGCGTCGAGCGCTGCTTCGACCTGCGGCTGTGCCACGCGATCCTGCGCTCCTCGACGCTCACCGCGGGGTCCGCACTCGCGACCGCCCCGCAGGGGGTGTGGGATGCCCCGGCCGCCGCCGCGCCCCGGCCCGACTCGGGCGAGGCCCTGTTCGACCTCGAGGCCCCCGAGTTGCCGGTGGTAGCGGACCCCCTCGCCGAGTTCACCCTGCAGCGCGCCGCCGTGGCCACCGCGGCGGAGCCCGGCCGCATCCAGCGCCTGCTCGCCGCCGAGTCCGCGGGCGCGCTCATCGCCGCGGAGATGCGGTTCGCGGGCCTCCCGTGGCGTGCCGATGCCCACGACCGCATCCTCGAGGAGATCCTCGGCCCCCGCCCGCGTGAGGGTGCCCGCCCGCAGAAATTGCAGGAGATTCTCCATGTGGTGCGCGAAAAGCTCGAATCACCCGAGCTGAACCCGGATTCTCCTGCAGATTTGTTGAAGGCGCTCGGGGTGGCGGGGCTCCAGGCCACGAGCACGCGGTCGTGGGAGCTGAAGCAGCTGAAGCACCCCGCGATCCCGCCCCTGCTCGAGTACAAGAAGCTCGCGCGGCTGCTCTCGGCGAACGGCTGGCACTGGCTCGACACGTGGGTGGTGGACGGACGGTTCCGGCCCGACTACGTTCCCGGCGGCGTGGTCACGGGCCGCTGGGCGACCAGCGGCGGGGGAGCGCTGCAGCTCCCTAAGCAGGTGCGCGGCGCCGTGGTGGCCGACGACGGCTGGAAGCTCGTGGTGGCGGACGCCTCCCAGCTCGAGCCGCGCATCCTCGCCGCCATGGCCGCCGACCGCGGCATGGTGGAGGCGGGTGCCGCCGGCGACCTGTACGCGGGCATCGTCGCGAGCGGTGCCGTCGAGACGCGCGACCAGGCGAAGATCGCGATGCTCGGCGCGATGTACGGCGCGACCACGGGCGAGAGCGGCAGGCTCATGCCCCGGCTCGCCAAGGCCTACCCGCGCGCGATCGCGATGGTGGAGGAGGCGGCCCGCGCGGGGGAGCGCGGCGAGATCGTCACGACGATGCTCGGCCGAAGCTCCCCGCCGGGCCAGCGGTTCGAGGGCTGGAGCGAGGCCCGCAGCGAGGCCGACACCTCGCGGGCGCGGGAGCGGTCGCGGTCGTGGGGCAGGTTCACCCGCAACTTCATCGTGCAGGGCACCGCGGCGGAGTGGGCGCTGTGCTGGATGGCGAGCATCCGCCGCCGTCTGCGCGAGCTCGACGACGGCTGGTTCACCGATGCCCCGCACCTGGTGTTCTTCCTCCACGACGAGGTCGTCGTGCACACGCCGGCAGCTCTCGCCGAGCCGGTCCGCGTGATCCTGGCGGAGGCCGCGGCGGAAGCCGGAAAGCTGCTTTTCGGCGACCTCCCCGTCACGTTCCCGCTCACGATCGCGAGTGTCGACAACTACGGGCAGGCCAAGTAGGGCATACCGTGTATGCATGTCGATCCGCCAGAGCCTGCTCGCGATCCTCGAGCTGGGCCCGTGCTACGGCTACCAGCTGCGCCTGGAGTTCGAGCGCCGCACCGCCGCGCCCTCCCCGCTCAACGTCGGGCAGGTCTACGCGACGCTCGAGCGCCTCGAGCGCGACGGGCTGGTGACGAAGGGCGAGACAGACGCGGCGGGGCACGTCTTCTACGACATCACGGATGCCGGCCGCAGCGCCGCCCGGGCATGGCTGGCCGATCCCGTGCCGCCGCCGGCCCGCGACGAGCTCGCCGCGAAGCTCGCACTCGCGCTCACGCTCCCGGGCGCGGACCCGGCGGCGCTCATCGCCGCGCAGCGGTCACGGGCGACCGAGTCGCTCGCGGAGCACCTCGCCCGCGAGCACGCCACCCTCGCCGAGCGGCTCGTGGGCGACGCCCTGGCCCTGGCGGCAGAGGCCGAACTGCAGTGGCTCGACCGCTGTGAGGCCCTCCTCGCCGAGGCGGTGCCCTACGGTCTGGAGGCCGAGCCGCCCCGCCGCGGCCGCCCCGCGACGGTCGCGCTGCCGTAGGCGTCGAGGATCCGCTCCACGTACGCCGCACCCGAGAACGTCGCACTGTCTGTGCGGGCGCCGGCCGAGAGCTCGAGCAGGGCCGTCGGGCTCGTGACCAGGTGCACCAGCGCGTCGGCGAGAGCCGCGGCATCCGGCCCGCTCGCAAGATAGCCCGAGTGGCTGAGGCCTTCGCGCAACTTCGGGTCGCAGTACAGAACACCGCGATAGCGGCTGGATGCCTCGGCGATCGTCATGGGCTGGTTGTCGAAGCCGTCCGAGGTGAGGGCGACCGCCGACGACGCGTCCATGAGGTCGATCACCGTGTCGTGGTCGAGTCCGCCGTGCACGGTGACCTGGGGGTGCCCGGCCACGAGCCGGCGCAGCGCGGAGAGCTCGGCGCCGTCGCCCACGAAGTCCACGTCGAAGCCGTCACCGGTGCGGCGCAGCGCCTCGAGCACCGCCTCCGCGAAGACGAGCGGCCGCTTCTCCGCCTCGCAGCGGCCCACCCAGAGGAACCGCGGGCGCGCCGGAGTTGCCAGCAGCTGCGGCGGCCGGGGGGAGCGGGCGATCGGGTTGGGCACCGCCACGACGTGCTGGACGCCGGCGGCGCGCAGATCGTCAGCCTGGTGTGCCGAGGGCGACACCACCGTGTCGGCGCGCAGCGCGAGAGCGAGGGTCACGTTGCGGAGGAGGTTGTCGGGTGCGCGGGGCACGAACCTGCGCCGGGGGATCCGCTGCCGCATCACGTACTGCAGGCCGTACCGCATGAGCGGGGTCGCGATCACCGGGCCGATGCCCGTGGTCTGCCAGTAGAAGGTGTGCACGGTGTGGACTGCCGGGATGCCCAGCTCGTGCGCCGCGGAGATCGCGGCGTGAGCCAGCCCGAACTCCGTCTGCACGTGCACGACGTCGATGCGCTCGGAACGGAGGTAGGCGACGAGCCGGGCCACGAGCTTCCGCGTGGCACCCTTGACCGGCAGCAGGACGCCGGGCACGGTCCAGGCGGGACGCAGCTGCAGCCCGTTCTGGGTCCCCTCGGTGCGGGCCATGGAGATGAGGACAACCTCGTGCCCGGCCGACTCGAGTGCGGTCACCTGCTCGCGCATGGACGTCTGGAGCCCGCCGACGTAGTCGAGGTAGAAGTCGCTCACGATGGCGATGCGCATCCGGCTCCTCCCCGATCGTGGCCAGACGCCTGTGGCCAGACCCGAGTCTATGCAACGGCCCTGAGCGAATCTTCATCAATCACACGCTTGTAATTCGTGCACGCTATCCGCGATAATGGCCCCAGCGGTTAGCCGCACAACTTAACACGTCACACACTCTGTTCCACGGGTCGATGGGGAAGTCGCATCCAACGGAACGGAGAAATCGTGACTGCATTGCCTAACGCTCGCGGAGTGCTATTCGTGCACTCCGCTCCTCGTGCGCTCTGCCCACACATCGAGTGGGCAGCTGGTCGCGCCCTCGAGCGTGCCGTCAATTTCGACTGGGACCCGCAGCCTGTGCTGCCCGGCTCTCAGCGCACGGAGTTCTACTGGGAGGGCCCACGAGGCACCGGGGCGAAGCTCGCCTCTGCGCTTCGCGGGTGGGAGCACCTGCGGTACGAGGTGACAGAGGATGCCGGGCTCGGCACTGACGGGGGTCGGTGGATGCACACGCCGGACCTCGGCATCTTCTTCGCCCAGACCGACACCGTGGGCAACACGGTGATCCCGGAGGACCGCATCCGCTACGCGATGGACGTCGCCGGCGCGAACGCGATCGAACTCCACCGTGAGCTGCGGCTGGCGCTCGGCCAGGCGTGGGACGACGAGCTCGAGGCATTCCGCCACGCGAGCCAGGACAGCGCAGTCGTGTGGCTGCACCAGGTGGGCTGATGGACACGTTGAACAGGGAGCTCGTGGAGCTCGTCGAGGAAGTGGCTCCGTCACTCATCGACATGGAACAGCTTGAGCGCTTGGTCACAGAGGACGACCTGCTCAGCTTCGGGGGCGAGTGTTTCATCCACGACGGGTGCCGCCCGATCTAGTCGGGCTGTCATTCGGGAGTCGATGAGGCTGGGGAGTGGCCACGGATGGCCGCCCCAGCCTCATCGAGTCCTTGATGGCCGAGCGGGTTGAGTGGAGCGCTCCGGCGCTCGCATCGAAACCTAGTTGTAGCTGCGGAAGGCTACGACGGAGTTGTGCCCGCCGAACCCGAACGAGTTGCTCAGGGCGAGCAGCGGGCCGTCACCGAGCGGGCGCGGCGACGTCACGACGTCGAGCGGGATCTCGGGATCCTGCTCGGTGAGGTTGATCGTCGGGGGTGCCGTGCGGTTGTGCAGGGCGAGGATCGTGAAGATCGCCTCGAGAGCACCCGTACCGCCGAGCAGGTGGCCCGTGGCGCCCTTGGTCGCGGAGACCGCGATGTTCGGCAGGTGGTCGCCGAAGACGCGCAGCATGGCGTTGTACTCGGCGATGTCGCCCACCGGGGTGCTGGTGGCGTGCGCGTTGATGTGCACGACGTCCTCGCGAGAGGCCCCGGCCTGCTTGAGGGCGGCGAGCATGGCGCGGGCCGCGGCCGAGCCCTCGGGATCGGGGGCGGTGATGTGGTACGAGTCGCTCGTCACCGAGCCGCCCGCCAGCTCCGCATAGATGCGGGCGCCGCGCGCGAGCGCGTGCTCCTCGGTCTCCAGCACGATCGTGCCGGCGCCCTCGCCGAGCACGAAGCCGTCACGGGAGACGTCGTAGGGACGGGAGGCCGTGGCGGGGGAGTCGTTGCGCTTGGAGAGCGCCTGCATCGAGGCGAATGCGGCGATCGGGAGCGGGTGGACGACCGCCTCGGTGCCGCCGGCGAGCACGACGTCGGCGAGGCCCTCCTGCAGGTGCATGTAGGCGTTGGCGATGGCCTCGGTGCTCGACGCGCAGGCGGAGACGTCCGTGCGGGCGTAGGCGCGCGACGGGATCGACATGCTGATCGCGGCAGCCGCGGCATTGGGCATGAGCATCGGGATCGTCATGGGGAGCACGCGGCGCGGGCCCTTGGCCTTGAGGGTGTCCCAGGCGTCCAGCAGCGTCCAGAGGCCGCCGATGCCGGTGGAGTAGTCCACGCCCACGCGGATCGGGTCGACATCGGGCGAGCCCGCGTCGGCCCAGGCCTCGCGTGCCGAGATGAGGGCGAACTGGCTCGAGGGGTCGAGCCGCTTCGACTCGACGCGCTCGAGCACCTCCTCGGGGCGCACCTTCGCCTCCGCGGCGAAGGTCACGGGGAGCTCGAGCTCGGCCACCCAGTCGTGCTGCAGGGTGTGCGCGCCCGACTCGCCGGCGAGTAGCGCGGCCCATGATTCGGGGGCGGTTCCGCCGAGGGGCGAGGTGGCGCCGATGCCTGTTACAACGATCTTCTTGGTCATGTCACATCCTGTGTCGAGAACACTGTCCTATCGAGTGGCCAGGCTGCGTGCCCGGCCACTCGAGGGGGTACTGCTAGCCCTGGGCGCCGGTGATGAAGCTCACGGCGTCGCCGACGGTCTTGAGGTTCTTGACCTCTTCGTCGGGGATCTTCACGTCGAACTTCTCCTCGGCGTTGACGACGATGGTCATCATCGAGATCGAGTCGATGTCCAGGTCGTCGGTGAACGACTTGTCCAGCTCGACGGTGTCCGTCGCGATGCCGGTCTCGTCGTTGATGAGTTCGGCCAGGCCGGCCAGGACTTCTTCGGTGGACAATGCCATTGTGTTATCTCCTTGGGGATGT
The DNA here is from genome assembly GCF_058809925.1 of Rhodoglobus sp. GW821-FHT12B09. NCBI lineage: Bacteria > Bacillati > Actinomycetota > Actinomycetes > Micrococcales > Microbacteriaceae > Rhodoglobus > Rhodoglobus sp. GW821-FHT12B09. Next base: position 551,979 of record NZ_JBXATB010000001.1, read on the forward strand.
GTATTTTGACCGCTGCCCAGTTTAGGGCAGCACTACTACCTGGGCGCCGAACACGAGGCCCGCGCCGAAACCGATCTGCAGGCACAGGCCGCCGCTGAGCTCGGGATGCTCCTGCAGGAGCCGGTGCGTCGCGAGCGGGATCGAGGCGGCGCTGGTGTTGCCCGTCGTCTCGATGTCGCGGCCGATGATGACGCTCTCCGGCAGCTTGAGCTGCTTGGCGAGCTCGTCGATGATGCGCATGTTCGCCTGGTGCGGGACGAAGGCGGCGAGATCGTCGGCGGTGATGCCGGCGACCTCGAGGGCGCGCTTGGCCACCTTTGCCATTTCCCAGACGGCCCAGCGGAACACCGTCTGGCCGTCCTGGCGGAGGGTCGGCCACTTCGCCCGGCCCTCGCGGAAGTCCACGAGGTTGTAGTCCATGCCCACCGCGTCGGCCTTCGAGCCGTCGGAGCCCCACACGGGAGCGGCGATGCCGGGGAAGTCGCTCGGCCCGATCACGACGGCACCGGCGCCGTCGCCCAGGAGGAACGAGATCGTCCGGTCCGTGGGGTCGACGATGTCGCTGAGCTTCTCGGCGCCCACCACGAGCGCGTAGTGCGCCGCGCCGCTGCGGATGAGGGCATCCGCCTGGGTCACTCCGTAGCTGAAGCCGGCGCAGGCCGCGTTCGAGTCGTACGCCGCCGCGGGGTTGGCGCCCACGCGGTCGGCGAGCACCGCCGACATGGAGGGCGTCTGCTGCACGTTGCCGATGGTCGCGACGATCACGAGGTCGATCAGCTCGGGGGCGACCCCCGACTTCGCGATGGCCTCCTGCGCGGCCTCGGTCGCAAGGTCGAGGGCGAGGATGCCCTCGGAGGCGCGGGTGCGCGTGATGATGCCGGTGCGCTGGCGGATCCACTCGTCGCTCGAGTTGATCGGGCCGACGAGGTCGTCGTTGGGCACCACGAGGTCGCCGCGGGCGGCGCCGTAGCTGTAGATGCGCGTGAACTCCACGCCGTGGGACTGCTTGAGGGTAGGCACGAGCTACTTCCCGTCCGATGAATCAGAATCGATGAGTTCGAAGGCCGCGGACAGGTCGTCCGGGGTCTTGACCGCCACGGTGGGCACGCCCTTGAGCCCGCGCTTGGCGAGGCCCACGAGAGCGCCCGCGGGGGCGAGCTCGATGATGCCGGTGACGCCGGCGGCGGCGAAGGACTCCATGACGAGGTCCCAGCGTACGGGGGAGGAGACCTGGCCGACCATGAGGTCGACGAAGTGCGTGCCGCTCTCGATGCGCGAGCCGTCGCGGTTGGTCCAGATCGGCAGCGTCGGGTCGTGCTTCTCGAGGCCCGCGGCGAACAGCTCGAGGCCGTCGACGGCGGGCTGCATGTACCGGGTGTGGAACGCACCGGCCACCTGCAGCGGGATTACCCGCGTGCCGGCGACCGGGTTCTCGGCGAGCTCGGCGAGGGCGGGGAGCGCGCCGGCCACGACGATCTGTCCGCCGCCGTTGAAGTTGGCGGGCGAGAGGCCCAGCTCGGCGAGGCGCTCCAGCAGGGCGGCCTCGTCGCCGCCGATCACGGCGGACATTCCCGTGGGCTCGAGGGCCGCGGCATCCGCCATCGCCCGTCCGCGCTCGCGCACGAAGCTGACGGCGTCCGTCTCGCTCAGGATGCCGGCGCCCGCCGCCGCGGTGACCTCGCCGACGGAGTGGCCCGCGATGCCGCCGACCTGCGCGCGGCGGTCGCCGAGGGCCGCGAGGGTCACCAGGCCCGCCGCGACGATGAGGGGCTGGGCGACCTTCGTGTCGCGGATCGAGTCGGCGTCGCTGGTCGTGCCGTGCGCGACGAGGTCGATGCCGACGCCGTCGGAGATGGCGCCGAGTTGCTCGGCCACACCGGGGAGCTCGAGCCAGGGTGCGAGAAAACCGGGAGTCTGGGAGCCCTGTCCGGGCGCGACGATGACGATCACTTCTCTAGTGTGCCAACGATTGGCCCGGTCTGCAGGGCCGAACATCCGAAGAACGGTGCGAATCGTTGTGCCAAGTCTTCAACGGGCACCGCCCCCGGACTGGTTATACCCCGATCCTGAGCAAACCCCGAGACTGGTACAGCGCATGACCCGGTGCGCCAGCCCGACAGGATCCCATGACCATCGACCGCGCCATCCCGCTCGTGGTGGACCTCGACGGCACCCTACTGACCGGCGACCTGCTCTTCGAGACGGCGAACGAGTACCTCGCGGGGCGCCCGTGGCGCGCCGTCGCGCTCCTGCGCCAGCTCCTCGCCGGCCGATCGAGAATGAAGGACTTCCTCGCCGAGCGCACCGCCCCGGATGTCGCGGTGCTGCCGTACAACGAAGAACTCCTGCAATTTCTGCGGGACGAGCGGGCGACGGGCCGCCGCATCGTCCTGGCCACGGCATCGAGCGGCATCCTCGCGGAACGGATCGCCGCGCACCTCGGCGTGTTCGACGAGGTGCTCGCGTCCGACGGCACCACCAACCTCAAGTCCGCTCGCAAGGCCGCGGCGCTCGTTGAGCGCTTCGGCGACCGCGGGTTCGACTACGTCGGCAACGACCCCGCCGACCTCGCGGTGTGGGCATCCGCATCGAGTGCCCTCGTGGTCTCGGGCAGCGCCGGGTTCCTCGCGCGCGTGGGCCGCGTGCGGGACGTCTCCCGCGTGTTCCCGCCCCAGCGCCGGGGTGCTCTTCGCTCTCTAGTGGCGGCACTGCGCCCGCACCAGTGGACGAAGAACCTGCTCATCCTCATCCCGCTCGTCGCGTCGCACCGGTTCGACGTGCCCGCCGACCTGGCCCGCGCCGCCGTCGCGTTCGTGCTGTTCTGCCTGGTGGCGTCGAGCGTGTACGTGCTCAACGACCTGCTCGACGTGGCGCAGGACCGCCATCACCCGACGAAGAGGCGCAGGCCCTTCGCCTCGGGCGACCTGGGGCTCTGGGTCGGCTGGATGCTCTGGCCCCTGCTCCTCGTCGTGGCCGCGGTCGGGGCGTGGCTGCTGCTGCCGCCGCTGTTCCTGCTCGCCCTCGCCGGGTACTTCGCCCTCACCCTCGGGTACTCCCTGGTCCTCAAGAGGAGGGCGATGTGGGACGTGCTCGCCCTCGCCCTGCTGTACCTCGCGCGACTCATCGCGGGAGCGGTCGCGATCGGCGTCGAGCCCTCGTTCTGGCTGCTGTGCTTCGCGATGTTCTTCTTCCTGAGCCTCGCGCTCGTGAAGCGGTACAACGAGCTCCGGGACGATCGGACGCTGCCATCGGGCCCGACGGCGAAGATCCGCGGCCGCGGCTACTTCGCGACCGATCTGCCGCTCGTGGTGAGCCTCGGCCCCGCCGCCGGCTACGTCTCGGCCCTGATCGTCGCGCTCTACGTGTACGACGAGCGCACCGCGAGCCTCTATGCGAGCCCGGAGTTCCTCTGGGTCACGGTTCCGCTCCTGCTGTTCTGGGTCTCGCGCGTGTGGCTCATCGCCCACCGCGGCGAGATGCACGACGACCCGGTGGTGTTCGCGATACGGGACCGGACGAGCTATCTCGTCGGCGCGTTCGTGGTGGGCGCGTTCGCGCTCGCGACGTTCGTTACGGTGGGCTGATGCGCGCTCTGATCGGCAGGCTCTTCAGCTCGAAGCTCGTGCGATTCTTCTTCGTCGCCCTCGCGGGCGTGCTGCTGGATGTCGCGGTCTTCACGGGGCTCGTCGCGCTCGGCCTTCGCCCCTCCGTCGCGTCGATCATCAGCTCGGCCATCGCGGTGGGCGCCACCTACATGGTCTCGAGCCGCAGCGTGTTCCGGGTGAAGTACTCGCCGCTGCGGCTGGCGGCGTACGCGGGCTGGTACGCGCTCTCCATCACGGGGTTCTCGCTCGCGATCGACGCCGCCTGGGTGCACTTCGGAGGCACGCCCACACTGTGGAAGGTCGTCAGCCTCCCCGTCTCGTTCTTCGTCAACTTCGCCGTGGTCAACTACCTGATCCTGCGGCCCTCGAGCTCGGAGCTGCCATGACCGCCGTCACCGTGACCCCCGACCGCACGCTCCGCTACCGGGCGGCCTTCGCCCTTGCCGTGCTCGCGGCGGCCGCCGTCTCGATGCTCTACTACCGCGCCCTGGACACCCGGGCCGGGGGAGCCGCGTACCAGACCGCGGACTGGCTCATCAACTACGCCGACGGGTTCGTGCGCCGCGGGCTCTTCGGCGAGATCTTCCTCGCGGTGGCGCCCGGCGGCGCAGCCGGCCTGTGGACGCTCTTCGCGATCCAGGCGGCGCTCTACGCGGTCGTGCTCGCGTTCGCGGTGTGGGCCCTGTGGCGCGGCAGGTTCTCGTGGTCGGTCATCGCCCTCGTGTGCGGCCCCGCCGCCATCGGATTCTTCGGCTGGGACCCGGGCGCCGGCTTCCGCAAGGAGGTGCTCGCCTACGTCTCCCTCGCGCTCCTGGTCTGGGCGCTTGTGGTCGCTCGGCGCCGCTGGGCGGTCCTGGCCCTCTCCGCCGGCTCGCTCCTGGTGTTCGTCCTCGCGGTGTTCTCGTGGGAGACGAGCGCGCTCTTCCTCCCCGCGTACCTGTACCTCCTCCTGCGCGAGCGGACTGACGTGCTCTTCCGCCGCGTGCTGGCGGGCGTGTTCGTCCTGATCGGCGGCGCGGGCCTCGCCCTCGGCACCCTGTTCCACGGCAGCGTCGCGACGGCATCGGCGATCTGCGACGTCGTGCGCGACCACGGCTACACGGCGGCGGACCTGTGCTCGGGCGCGATCGACGCCATCGGCTGGACCTCGCAGTTCACCCTCGATTCGGTGGCCGAGAGCTTCCCGCTCTACGCCGGCTACGCCCCGCTCATCCTGCTGGCCCTCGTCCCGGTGCTGCTGACGCCGTGGTTCCGGGCCAACTGGGGCTGGGCCGTCTTCATCGCCGTCGCGTTCATCCCGCTGTTCGTGATCGTCACCGACTACGGCCGCTGGACCAACATGATCGTCATGGCCCTGATGTTCTGCATCGCGGTCAGCCCGATCGAGTCGGCGGTGTCGCGGGCCTGGACGTGGCTCGCCGCGGTCCTCTACACGACCCTGTGGGGACTGCCGCACTGGCTGGCGGCGGACACCGCCCAGTGGCCGTGGCTCGGGCTCGTGAAGATCATCAACTCGAACGCCATCGACCTCGTCGGGCGGTTCCTGGGCTAGCGCCGCTTCGCGGAGTCGGGGTCGGCGATCGAGCCCACGATGAGCGCGGACTGCAGGATCAGTGCCTCACGCGCACCCGTGGCATCCCAGCCGATCACGTCGCTCACCCGCTTGAGGCGGTAACGGACGGTGTTGGGATGCACGAACAGCTCCCGCGCGGTCGCCTCAAGTGAGCGGCCGTTGTCCAGGTAGCACCAGAGCGTCGCGAGCAGGTCGGTGGAGTGCGCCTGCAGGGGTCGGTAGATCTTGTTGATGAGGGTGGCGCGGGCGAGGGGGTCGCCGGCGAACGCGCGCTCCGGCAGCAGGTCGTCGGCGAGGGTCGGGCGCGGGGCGTTGCGCCACGAGCGCGCCACCGCGAACCCGGCAAGGGCGGCCTTGGCGCTCTTCGACGCGTCCACCAGCGTCGGCACCTCGTGGCCGAGCACGAGGTGGCCCGGCCCGAATCCCGGTTCCAGCTGCTTCGCGATCTCGAGGAACGGCATGGGCTCCACGACATCGGCATCGTCGGAGCGGGGGGATGCCCGCCCGATGACGAGCACGAGCCGACTGCCCTGCACGCCGATCAGCACGTCGGCGTCGAGGTGCCGCGCGGTGCGGCGCAGTTGGTCGACATCGAGCATCTTCGGGGCGGTGCCCACGAGGACGCACACCTCGCCGTGCCCGTTCCATCCGAGAGCGGCGATGCGCGAGGGCAGCTCGTTGTCGTACTCGCCGCTGAGGATCGAGTCGACGACGAGGGCCTCGAGCCGGGCATCCCACAGGCCTCGCGCTTCTGCCGCGCGCGCGTAGACGTCGGCCGCCGCGAAGGCGATCTCGCGAGAGTAGAGCAGGATGCCCTCGCGAAGAACGTCGTCGTCGTTCTTGATGCGGTGCTCCACGACCTCCACCGTGAGGCGGATGAGCTGGAGCGTCTGCGTGAGCGACACCGAGCGGAGCAGCTCGCGCGGGGCGGCGCCGAACACGTCGGCGGCGATCCACGGGGTCGACTTCGGGTCTTCGAACCAGGAGATGAAGCTCGTGATGCCCGCCTGGGCGACCAGGCCGACCGCGGAGCGCCGCCCCGGCGGCATGTCGCCGTACCAGGGCAGCGTCTCCTCGAGACGCTTCAGTGTCGCCGTTGCCAGCTCACCGGAGATCGTCCGCAGCCACGCGAGTGTCTGCTCCTTGGTCTTCTGCACCGTCGCGATGCGCCTGCCCTAGCTCTCGCCGCCGGCGGAACCCGTGGTTCCCGCGTTGACGTCGTGCAGGCGGTACTTCTCGATGGCCTGCGCGGGCAGCGAACGGTCGACGAGGCCGCGCTTGGCGAGCGACTCGAGGGTGCGCACCACCACGGAGGGTCCGTCGATCTTGAAGTAGCGGCGGGCTGCGGCGCGGGTGTCCGAGAAGCCGAAGTCGTCGGCTCCCAGGGTCGCGTAGTCGCCCGGCACGAACTGGCGGATCTGGTCGGGCACCGCGTGCATGAAGTCGGTGACCGCGACGAAGGGCCCGTCGGAGCCGGAGAGCTTCTGCGTGACGTACGGCACGCGCTCCTCGTCGTTCGGGTTGAGGAAGTTGTGCTCCTCGGCGGCAAGGCCGTCGCGGCGCAGCTCGGTCCAGCTCGTCACCGACCACACGTCGGCCGAGACGCCCCAGTCGTTCGCGAGCAGCTCCTGAGCCTCGAGGGCCCACGGCACCGCGACACCCGACGCGAGCAGCTGGGCGCGGGGCCCCTCCACCGTCGCCGACTTGAGGTGGTAGATGCCGCGCACGGCGCCGTCCTCGTCGAAGTTCTCGGGCTGGGCCGGCTGCTGGATCGGCTCGTTGTACAGCGTCAGGTAGTACATGACGTTGGGGTCCGGGTGGGTCCCGCCGTACATGCGCTCCAGTCCAGCCTTCACGATCACGCCGAGCTCGTATCCGTAGGCCGCGTCGTAGGCGATGACCGCGGGGTTGGTCGACGCGAGGAGCAGCGAGTGCCCGTCCGCGTGCTGGAGGCCCTCGCCGGTCAGCGTCGTGCGTCCCGCCGTGGCGCCCATGATGAACCCGCGGGCCATCTGGTCGCCGGCGGCCCACATGGCATCGCCGGTGCGCTGGAAGCCGAACATCGAGTAGAAGACGTACACCGGGATGAGCGGCTCGCCGTTCGTCGCGTACTGGGTGCCCGCAGCCGTGAACGCGGCGAAGGCGCCGGCCTCGTTGATGCCCACGTGGACGATCTGGCCCTGCGGGGACTCCTTGTACGCGAGCAGCAGTTCGCGGTCGACGGAGGTGTAGTGCTGCCCCTGCGGGTTGTAGATCTTCGCGGTCGGGAAGTACGCGTCCATGCCGAAGGTGCGCGCCTCGTCGGGGATGATCGGGACGATGCGGTGGCCGAAGTCCTTCGCCCGCAGCAGGTCCTTGAGCAGGCGGGCGAACGCCATGGTGCTCGCGATCTCCTGCTTGCCGGAGCCCTTCTTGACGACCTCGAACGCGGTGTCGTCGGGGAGCGAGATCTGCGTGTACTTCGAGCGGCGCTCGGGCACGTAGCCGCCGAGCTCGCGGCGGCGCTCCTGGAGGTACTGGATCGCCTCGTCGTTCTCACCGGGGTGGTAGAACGGCGGCTGGTAGGGGTTCTCCTCGAGCACCGCGTCCGTGATCGGGATGCGCATGACGTCGCGGAACTGCTTGAGGTTGTCGAGCGTCAGCTTCTTCATCTGGTGGGTCGCGTTGCGGCCCTCGAAGCTCGGGCCGAGGCCGTAGCCCTTGACCGTCTTCGCGAGGATGACCGTGGGCTGGCCCTTGTGCTCCGACGCAGCCTTGAACGCCGCGTACACCTTGCGGTAGTCGTGGCCGCCGCGCTTGAGGTTCCAGAGCTGGTCGTCGGTGTAGCCCTCGACCATCGCCAGCGTGCGCGGGTCGCGGCCGAAGAAGTTCTCGCGCACGTAGGCGCCGCTCTCGGCCTTGTAGGTCTGGTAGTCGCCGTCGGGCGTGCGGTTCATGAGGTCGCGCAGTGCGCCCTCGGTGTCGTTTCGCAGGAGCTCGTCCCACTCGCGGCCCCACACGACCTTGATGACGTTCCAGCCCGCGCCGCGGAAGAAGCTCTCGAGCTCCTGGATGATCTTGCCGTTGCCGCGCACCGGCCCGTCGAGGCGCTGGAGGTTGCAGTTGATGACGAAGTTGAGGTTGTCGAGGCCGTCATTCGCGGCCCACTGCAGGGCGCCGCGGCTCTCGACCTCGTCCATCTCGCCGTCACCGAGGAAGGCCCAGACCTGCTGGTCGGATGCATCCTTGATACCGCGGTTCGTCAGGTAGCGGTTCGACTGCGCCTGGTAGATCGCGTTGATCGGACCGAGGCCCATCGACACCGTTGGGAACTGCCAGAACTCCGGCATGAGGCGCGGGTGGGGGTAGCTCGACAGGCCGTTGGGCGCCTGCGACTTCTCCTGGCGGAAGCCCTCGAGCTGCTTCTCGCTGAGGCGGCCCTCGAGGAAGGCGCGGGCGTACATGCCGGGGGAGGCGTGGCCCTGGTAGAAGATCTGGTCGCCGCCGCCGGCGTGGTCGGCGCCGCGGAAGAAGTGGTTGTGGCCGACCTCGTAGAGGGCGGCGGAGGAGGCGTAGGTGGAGATGTGGCCGCCGACCCCGATGCCGGGGCGCTGCGCGCGGTGCACCGTGATCGCGGCATTCCAGCGGATCCAGGCGCGGTAGCGGCGCTCGAGCTCCTCATTGCCGGGGAACTCCGGCTCGTTCTCCGGCGCGATCGTGTTGATGTAGTCCGTGGTCGGAACCATCGGCACGCCCAGATGCAGGTCCTTCGAGCGCTTCAAGAGGCTGAGCATGATCTCGCGGCCGCGCTCGTGGCCGTGAGCGGCGACGAGACTGTCGAGAGATTCCTGCCATTCGGCGGTTTCTTCCGGATCCCGGTCGATGTGGTTCACCGAATACGGATCCTGGTCGTTTACCGTCACCCTTGACCTCTTTCTTGAGAGTTGGTGCTCACGGGGATCGGGTTACGACGTGCCGTGATCTACTACGCCTATCGATCTTAGTTGTGGGTCAGACACTGTTTCGCACACGCGCCTCGACGAGCGCGGAAGCCCAGTCTGACAGCAGGGCGGCAACCGATGCCGGACGGTCGAGATGCGCGTCGTGCCCCGCTCCGTCGAGCACTGTGATCGTGGCGCGGGGGTAGCTGTCGAGCATCCGGAGCGCGTCGCGGTAGCCCACCACGGTGTCCTGCCTGCCTGTGATGATGGTCGTCAGACCGCTGAAGGGAACGGACTCCGGCGGGGTGCGCAGCTCGTAGCGCGCCTCGATCCGTGCGATCGCGGCGGGGTCGGGTGCGACGCCGCTGGTCGCCGCGGCGAACGGCCCGTCGCCCGGGGCGAGCTCCGGGAGCTCGCGGCGGGAGTGGTCCGCGACGACGACGGGGCACAGCAGCGCGATGCCCATAACCCGGTCGCCGAAGTCGCGCGCGAGCCTGCGGGCGAGCATCCCGCCGAATGAATCGCCGAGGATCGCGAACCGCTCGTCGCCGAACTCGTTGCGGATGTAGTCGGCAACCGCATCGGCTACGGCGTCGGTGCTGTCGATCTCGGGGCCCGCGGGCGACAGCCCCATGCCGGGCAGGTCGACGTACACGCGCCGCCAGCCGTCCGCGAACACCGGATCGAGCCCGAGCAGCATCGTGTGGTCCATGGCGAAACCGTGCAGGAGGAGCAGGGGAGAGCCCTCGCCCCGCGATACCGAGTACATGACCACGATGCTATTCCTGAGATTTCGGGCCTCTCGGCGTATAGTTGCCACTCGTGTGTGCCTGAGATCGCTGCATCTCACCGAAAAGGGCACGAAAGGATTCGCCAGATCATGGCTCTCGAAAAGGACACGACCGCACCCGACTTCGACCTCCCGAACCAGTTCGGCGAGCACGTTCGGCTGTACGACTTCCGGGGCAAGAAGCCCGTGGCCCTCGTCTTCTTCCCCCTCGCCTTCTCCAGCACCTGCACCACCGAGCTCTGCGACCTGCGCGACAACATCGCGATGTTCAAGGCCGAGGGCGTCGAGCTGATCGGCATCTCCGTCGACTCGAAGGCGACGCTGCGCGCGTTCGCCGACGAGGAGGGCTACGACTTCACGCTGCTCGCCGACTTCTGGCCGCACGGGGAGGTCGCTCGCGAGTACGGCGTGTTCCTCGACAACAAGGGCTTTGCCAACCGCGCGACGTTCCTGATCGACATCGACGGCGTCATCCGCGCCAGCTTCATCACGGCTCCCGGCCAGGCGCGCTCCATCGAGGAGTACACCGAGGCCCTGCGCGAGCTGCACGCCTCGCGCGTCTAGGGCTCGGGCCGCCGCGTCACCCCGCGTCCCGCAGACCTCGAACGAAAACGCAGGAGATTCGCCCCGGCGGGCGCAATAGGCGTGTTCGAACGCGCTCGGCGCTGGTGTCTCCTGCGTTTTTGGTGCGGCCGCACGGACGGCGGTGGCACGCCCACACCCCGCACCCGCGACCCGGTGGCGAAAACGCAGGGGATCCTCCGTCGAAGAGGCGCGCGGAGCATCCCGAGGGCGTTTCGGCCCGACTCTCCTGCGTTTTCAGAACGGCCGGGGCTAGCCCAGGAGCGAGACCGCCCGCGCGATCACGAGCGCGAGGATGACGAACCCCGCGAACGACTCCAGGAGCATCAGGATCTTCGCGCGCGGGGCGAGCGGCATCGTGTCGGTGGGGGAGAACGCCATCGAGTTCGACGCCGAGAAGTAGAGGTAGTCGACGAAGCTCGCGGTCCAGTTCGTCTTCGCTGACGACCGCGCGGCGACCTCCGTGATGGCGTCGTGGTCCTCGTCCTGCGGGAATCGGAAGTCGGCGCGCGGCAGGTCTTTGCGCGCGACGTGGGTGCGCGAGACGGGCCCGCCACGATCGATCTCCCAGTAGAGAAGCGCGAAGACGATCACGTTGGTCACCCACACCTGCACAGCCGCGAGCAGCAGGGTGGGGCCGTCGTCCTTCGCGGCGTGGACCAGTTCGTACACCAGCTGCACTAGTGCGACCTGATTCGCTACGAGCAGCAGCAGGGTCTGCCCGACGGAGAGCCAACGGCTCCACCCCGTCTGCCTATGAAGGCGGACCGGGTTGACGGCGAAGAGGGGGATGAGCAGCACGAGGCCGATGCCGACGACGACGTACCTCAGCACGGGGAAGAACGTGCTGGGGAGGGTGGCGTAGAGGGTCAGGGCGACGATCAGTGCGATCGCCGCGGGCCAGCGGTGCTCTGCGCGCTCGGCCGTGTCGGCGGTGTTCATGCGCCGAGCCTAGGGCGGCGCATCCGTCACGTCAGGATATTGACAGCGCGCGAAATCACCAGCGCTAGCAGCACGAACCCGGTGAGGGCCTGGTAGGCCATGAGCCCCTTGGCGCGCAGCGTGAGCGGCATCGTGTCAGTGGGTGAGAAGGCCATCATGTTCGACAGTGAGAAGTAGGCGTAGTCGAAGAACACGGGATCCCACGATGCGCCGTCCTGCTGCTGGGGGAACTGGAAGTCCTGCGGAGCGTCGTCCCGCACGCCCTCGATGCGACGGGCGTAGGGGCCGCCCTGGTCCAGCTCCCAGTAGACCAGCGAGAACGCGATGACGTTCGTGATCCAGACGGCGAAAGCGGTGAGCAGGATGCTCGGGCCGTCGATCTGCCCGTTGACCAGCTGCACCACGATGATGACGACGTAGACCTGGTTCACGAGGGCCAGGGCGAGCGCGAATCCGATGCCGACCCACCGCGACCACGTTGTTTCGCGGCTGACGCGCCGCGGGTTCATGATGAGGAGCGGTATCAGCACGAGCGCGCCGACCGCGGGCACCACCCAGCGGGGGAAGAGCGAGATCTCCTCCGGCAGCAGCAGGTACAGCGCGAACGCCGCGAGGATCGTGAACGTCACCGGCAACTTGTGCTCGTAGTGCACGGTGGGCCGCTTGGGTTCTGCCATGACCGGAAGTGTATGCCTGCCTGTACCATGGGTGACGCGTCATCCCGGGTCTGCCGGGAGACGGGCCTTTAGCTCAGTTGGTAGAGCGCCACGTTTACACCGTGGATGTCATCGGTTCGAGCCCGGTAGGGCCCACTGACGAAACGGGGTGACTGCGGTGCTGAAGTCAGTGAGGGTGCGTGAGGTAGATTCCTCGCGGTCATATGAGCAAGGCCGACCTATATTTGTCGTCCAGCATCTCGCGTCTTTGGCGGGGCCGAAGACGGGTGTGGTTGCGCTTCCAGTTGCCCTCGATTGGACTCCAGCGAACGTCTACGATCTCGACGATGAACGTAGGTTGCGCACGTACTACGCCACGGTGCTTCAAGAGGCACACAGCGAGCAAGATCTGCGCACTCACTTAGACCCGAATTGTTTGATTCGCGTCTGGCGTCAACTGCGACTGCCCAGACGCGTAAGGGCGGCATGGGAAACAAAGCACGCCGAGCTGGCTCGTGCTTACTAGTTTTCAAGCCCGCGTAGCGCAAATCATTCTGGCCGCGGCCCAGCCATTCGGATTCGCGCTCGGAGGAGGGCAAGCCCTCGGAGTGCACGGTATCGTCAAGCGAATGTCCGCCGACATCGATGGATATTCGGACACATTAGACCCGGCGCAGTACGTGCGAGCTGAGGCAGCGGTGCTCGCGGCGGCCTCAGCGGCTGGCCTTGTTGCAACCACAATCCAGTCGAATTCGTGGTTGAGAGTCTTTGAAATCACGGATCCGCAGACCGAGGACACAGTCGTGGTTGATCTCGGCTACGACAGCCGCTCACGTCCTGCGAACTCCATCCCGGGGCTGGGAAAAGTGCTCGACATCGAAGACGTGGTGTTTGGAAAAGTCAGAGCATTCGTGGATCGTTCGTATGCGCGAGACTTCGTCGATATTGACGCCATTCTTCGAGACGGACGATGGACGGTCGGCGCGTTGTACGAATCCATTCACCCGATCCGCGCCCTAGAGGTGCCCGAACCTCAGGACTTTGGCAGACTCCTTCGCGAAGCCCGCGATGTCGACCCGGAAGAGTATGCCGCGCTGGGCCTGGACACCGCGGCCCAGGTAGCGATGTTTGAGCGGCTGGACGAGGAAGCCGATGCCATCGATGGGCTCACGGAGACGCGGTAGCCGAGCGTCATTGGCCCGAGCGAGCCCACTGCAAAGACGGGCGTGCTGCAGCGTTGGATTCGGCCTCTCCAATACCGACTTCTCGTCGCGGCATTTGGGCCCTCTTGATCCGGGCATGGACCTGTTGCTCGCCCGATTTCGTCGGGCAGAACTAGGCGCGTAGCGCACCAACTACGTGACGTGCCCCGGCGAGTCCTTCCCGTTTCAGGGGGCGCGGCGTTGCTCACGGGCATCCTAGAACGCTTCAAGTCGCGGACCTACACGTGTCATGATCGTCAGGGGTCCACGCACCAGCATCTCACGCGTGGCCGCGGGATGATGGCGGTCGCCCTGGCGGAGAGTTGAACTCCCCTAAGCTTTTCGCATGGGCGACTCCTTCTACATCTCGGCGACGATCAAGGGCGTATCCGCGAGCACACAGTGGGATGTTCTCCGTTTGACAGTCGAGGACGCTCGCAAGCTTTTTGTCGCACAGACAAAGGGTGCCTGGATCGTAGAAGGCTCGGGGCGCACGTCCGACTCCAAGACGTTCCGCCGCGCAAACGTTCCGGATTTGCGGCTTGCATTCGAGGACGCTTACGCAACTCCGCAATCGGTTGATTTCAGCATGCGTCCGACCCTTGGGCGGGCACCCGTGTCATTGGTGTCGGTCATGGCTTGGTTCGCACCGGGTGACCCGGAAGTGCGATTCTCAGCGATGGGCTCCGACCGCATCAAGGTGGAGACTTTCGCGCGCGAACTAGAGAGAGCTCTGACAAGCTCGCGTCCATTCAAGGACGCAGCTCCGGAAGCGGAGATTGAGGTCAAAGACGTGAGTGTGATGTCCGACGACAGCAAGCGGGCCGTTGAGGTCGGTGGAGCGTTCTTCATCGAAAAGCTCGTGCTCCCCATCCTTGTCACGGTCATCGGCGGGCTGATCCTGAGCGTAATCGTCAACATCGTGACTCTCTCATCGAAGTAACGCGAAGGTGACGAGGTACTCAGCGGCCGTCGGCCATGTCCTCGAGCTCTTGGCTGTTCTTCTCGTTCTTCGCGTCGAGCGCATCGTCGAGGTTCTTGACCAGCTGGGCCTGGTGCTCTGCCGCGTCAACGCCGTCTGGCAGCGGAGCACCATAGCGGGTTGGCGTTTCGTTCATGGAAAAATGCTAATTCGGGTGAATCTCCTGCCGCAACTTCCGCCCACCGTCGCACGATGGCCACGCGTCTAGCCCTCGTACCGAACAGCCGGAGCGTCATCCCACCACCGCAGCACGCGCAGAGCGTAGAGCGAGACCCAGCGGCTCGGGAATCCCTCGCCCTCCATCTCCGGCTCGAACCAGGTCGCGCCCTGGTGCGTGTTCTCGAGGAGGAACAGTCCCGACTGCAGCTGCTTGCCGCGCAGCAGCTCGATCGCCTCGGCGCACCGCGGGTCGCGCTCGGGGCGGGCGATGCGCATGTAGTCGAGGGCGCGCAGCACGTCGTAGTACCAGCGGACGGGCGCGGACGGCATGGTGAACCGGAGGTCGACGTACTCGCCGGTGCTCTTGCCGCGCAGGAGCGCCCGGTCGAGCAGGTACTCCTCACCGCGGTGCAGCGCTGACGCGATGGCGTCGTCATCCCCGCCCCAGGCTCGCAGGCCCTCGAGGGCGCAGATCGTGGAGTGGAAGGATGACGGCGCTGCCGGCTCCTCGTCGGTCCAGCAGTTCCACCCGCCGTCGGTGTGCTGGTCGGCGAGCAGGGTTGCGGCGATGCGCGAGGAGTCCTGCTGGAAGTAGGCGCCGATCGCGAGCGCGACGCCGTTGATGCACGGCTCGACCTCGCCGTCGAAGTAGCGGGAGCCGTCGTACCCCCACCTGACGTTCTCGGAGACGCGGCCGATCGCAATGCGGGCGGCGTCGCTGGCCGGATCGAGCCCGTACTCCATCAGCGACTGCAGCGAGAAGTGGGTGGCCGTCCACGCATCGAAGAACGCCTGCTCCTCGTTCGCCCACCCCGGGCGGTAGGTGCCGCCGTCCCACTGGCCGTCGTCAGACTGCAGCGCGAGAAGTCGGGCGCCCCAGCCCTCGGTGGCGACGGCGGCTCGAGCCTCTGCGATGGCCGAAGCCGGGGCATCCGTCAGATCTCGCATGGTCTGCCAGCGGACCGAAGGGTCGCCAGCCAGGAGGTACTGCACCGCGTCGCTCATGGGACGACGGTAAACCGCCGTACCGACAATCGCTAGGGCACCGCGACCGTCGCGCTCACGCTCGCGGTGTTGCCGCCGAAGTCGACGACGACGAGCTCGATGTACAGCTTCGTGCCCGAGGCCAGCGGCGGCAGGTCGTACACGAGGGCGTCGAGATCGGCGTAGAGGCCGACATCGCTCGTGAGCACCCACTCCTCGGTGCCGTCCGGCTGCACGCTGAGCACCTGCGGAACGATGATCCAGTCCGGCTTGGGCGCGAACTCGCCGTAGTTGCCCGTCTCCTCGTTGTAGACGTAGAAGGTCGAGCTCACGGTCTCGCCCGTGTTGCTGTCGATCACCGCGGAGAGCAGCAGGTCGCCGCCGTACTCGTCGTCGGGGGAGTAGTAGGAGAGCGGCACGTCGGCGGTGAAGATGCCCGTGTCGTAGTCGCCGTAGAGCGACAGGTACGCGTCCATCGTGTCGTAGCCGTCGGCGAGGGTCAGGTGCGTGAGGTCGTAGGTCCCCTCGGCGGTCCCGTCGTCGCCGAGGAACGCGTCCTCCTCGCCGAGGTAGGTGATCGAGCCGTCATCGGCGACGGTGCCGTACCGGATGTAGGCGGACGCCAGGTTCTCGGCAGTGGCGGAGTCGAAGGTGCCCGTGATCGTCAGGCCGTCGGGGCCGAACGCGACCTGCGCGTTCGGGTCGATGACGGGGTCCTGGCTGATCTCCTTGCCCTTGCCGTAGTAGGTGCTGAGGAAGTCCATCCAGCCGCCGAGGTTGGGCAGCGCCTCGTAGTCCGCGTCGAAGTAGGGCTCCGACGGTGGGAAGTAGATCGAGAGGCCGGTGGCGCCCTTCGTGGCCTGCCCGTCGACGCGGTCGAGCACGGCGTCGTTGATCGCGCGCGTCAGGTTGTCGGCGGCGTCCGAGGCGAAGAGCAGGTCGACTCCGATCTGCGACGTGAAGATCGAGAGGTCCGTCATGAAGCTGTCCTGGTCGGGGTCGGGGCTCTGTCCGAATCCGAGAGTCTGGGCGAGCGTTCGGCCCACCGTCGGCCCGATGCCGTCGGCGCTCTGCACCAGTACGTCCGTGAAGGCCTTGAGCGCGGCATCCACCTTGTCCATCTGAGTCAGGTCGATCTCGGAGAGGGTGATCTCCGACTCATCGCCCTCGTCCTCCGCCTGCGCCTGGAAGCCGTCGATGATCGCGCCGGCGAGCTCGTCGACGGTCGCCTGGCCGTCGTCGGCGACCGTGTCCAGCGCCGTGTAGTTCCAGCCGTGGCCCGGCTCGAGCTCCTGCGACGCGACCATGCGGTTCGCGAGCGGGGCCAGGCTGCTCGCCACCTCGTAGGTTGCCATGAGGCACGCGTCGAACCCGAGGAGGTCGAGCTTCTCGAGACCGGCGCCCGCGAGGCCGTCGGAGATCCCCTGATTCAGCTCGGCGAGCGAGAGCCCGTCGCCGTCCGACGACTCGTCGTCGCCGACCCCCGGCCACGATGCGCCGTGGTCGGAGATGATGAGGGCGTAGTGGTCGGCCGGATAGTTCTCGATGCCGTAGCTCAGGAAGTCCGAGAGCACGGCCGGGTCGCCCGTGTTGATGTCTCCTTCGTCCTTGAGCTCCGTGGCCTGGTTCTGCCCGATCTCGATGAGCTTGCCGCCCACCCAGTCATCGAGGCCCAGCACGCTCGTGTCGGTGTAGTCGCTCGCCCGGTCGACCAGCGCGACGAGGTTCAGCCCCTCCTGGGTGCCGACGTCGCCGAGCTCCTCGAGGTCGGTCATCATGAACTCCTCGAGGTTGGTGTCCGCGATGGAGTAGGTGAGCACCGTCCACGAGCCCGAGTCCTCGGCGGAGGAGACGGCGGTCTCCCCGGGCGCTGAGCTGCAGGCGGCGAGAGCCGCGACGAGGGCAAGGGCGGTCGCAAGGGCAAGCGGTCGGGTACGCATGGCACAAGAGTAGGGGCCGGTAGCCTCGGCTCATGAACACGGCGAACTCGACGCGCGGCAACGGCGCCTGGGCGCTCGTCCTCGCCTCCGTGCTGTGGGGGACCACGGGCACCGCCGCCAGTTTCTTCCCCGACTCGGTGAGCCCGATCGCGATCGGCGCCTCGACCATGACGCTCGGCGGAGTGCTGCTGTTCCTGGTCTCGTGGTCGCCAGCGACAAGGGCGGTTCGGGATGCCGCGAGCCGCCGTTGGCTGCTTCTCGGCGCCCTCGGGGTGTTCGTGTACCCCCTCGCGTTCTACAGCTCCATGCACCTGGCCGGGGTCGCCATCGGCAACGTCGTCTCCCTCGGCACGGGACCGGTCTTCGCCGCCCTGCTCGAGTGGCTGTTCGAGCGGCACCGGCCGTCGGTGCTGTGGCTGGCGTGCACGGCGGCGGCGATCGGGGGGATCGTGCTGCTCTCCGCGGGCGGGGATGCCTCGGGCGCGCGGGATGTCGTGCCTGGAGTGCTCCTCGGGCTCGCGGCGGGGCTGGCGTACGCGCTGTACACGTACAGCTCGAGCCGCGGCATCCGGGCCGGGCAGTCCTCGCGGGGCGTGATGGGCGGGATGTTCGGTATCGGCGCGATCGCGCTCGCGCCCGTGCTCATCGTCTTCGGCGCGCCGCTGCTGCAGTCGTGGCAGACGGTCGGGATCGCGGGCTACCTGGCGGTCGGGCCGATGTTCGTGGCGTACCTGCTCTTCGGCGTCGGCATGCGCACGCTGCGCAGCAGCACGGCCACCACCATCACCCTCCTCGAGCCGTTCATCGCGACGATCCTGGCCGTGCTGGTGGTGGGGGAGCGCCTCGACCTTGTGGGATGGCTCGGCCTCGGCCTCATCCTTGTCGCCGTAACTGTCCTCGCCACGGCTCGGCGACCGGGTTCTGCTGGCACTCAGCCGTAGTATTTCGGCATGGAACACGACGACGAGGTTGGCGAGGAAAACTCGATCGACCCCACCGAGGCCGCACCCGGGCCCCGTCGTTCGACCTTCACGCCGCCCCCCGCACCCCGCCCGAAACCGGGTGGAACGGATGACGACGCGCTCGCCGATGCGCTGGCGGCCGACCTCGAGCGCATAGCTTCCGGGCCCATCTCCATCATCACTCCGGACTCGGTCATCCCTCCCGGTCCTGCGGCCGCCTCCGTGGTGCCCCCGCCTCCTCCCGTGTCCCCGCCCGTCTCGTGGCAGCCCACCATCGAGCTGCCTCAGGAGCCCGCCCCGGCCCCGGCCCCCGAGTCCGCTCCCGCGGCCGAGAGTCCCGGCTACACCCCGTCCGCCTACTCGGCGCCGGCCTGGAGCGGGTTCCCCGCACCCGACCCGACGCACGCCGTACCGCTGCCCGACGGCCCGCCCGTGCGCAAGTCCCTGCCCGACGACGAGCTCAGCCGCTGGGTCGCGGAGGCCGGCGAGAAGCCCGGCGGAACACTCGACGTCATCGAGCAGCTGCAGAACCAGATGAAGCTCCGCGAGGAGGAGGCCCGGGAGTTCCGTGCGTGGGAGGACCGCATGCGGTCTCTCGGCACGCCCGACGCGCTCGGAGCGATTGCCGAGGCGCGGCCCCAGTTCAGCGGCGTCCTGCCCGAGGTTCCGTCCGCCCCCGCCACCGGGTCGTTCATGCTCCCCGAGAACCCGGTCGCCGACTGGCCCGTGCCGGATTTCGCGGCGCCGTCCGAGGGAGCGCAACCCGCCACGCCGGCGCCGCTGCCGGAGCCGGCACCCCTGCCGGAGCCGGCGCCGCTGCCGGAGCCGGCGCCGCTGCCGGAGCCGGCGCCGCTGCCGGAGCCTGCACCCCTGCCCGAGCCTGCACCCCTGCCTGAGTCCGTGCCCGTCCCGGAGTCCGCGCCCGCCCCCGAACCGCCGCCCCTTCCTGCCTGGGATGTCCCGGCGCCGAGCCCCTCGTGGGCGCCGCCGCCCGAGTGGAGCCCCAGCGACCCGGAGCCCGCGGCCGAGCCGGCACCGGAGCCCCTCGTCGAGCCAGAGCCCGCGTCGGACCCTGAGCCCGAGCCGTTCCCGCAGCCCGAACCCGCCGCCGCACCGGCTGATCAGGCCGCTGACGCCCTCGCGCAGGCCCCCGCTCCTGAGCCCGCGATGCGCGCGCCGTTCGACTGGTCGCCCACCGCGCCCTCGCCGGTCATCCCGCCTCTTCCCGTTGCCGACCCGATCGACAGCGATGACGACGCGGTCGTTGTCCCGGAGATCGAGCCGGAGGCTGAACCCGAGACCGACGACGAGCCCGAGCTCACTGTCGAGCCGCTCCCCGACACCACCCCGGAGCCCTTCACCCCTCCGCCGCTGATCGAGCCCGGGGCCTTCGGCGGCCCGCCGATCCTGCCGTCGCAGACGAAGAAGGTGCAGCCCGCGCCGTCCGACGACGACGATGACCCCGAGCCCGGAACTCCCGCCTTCGACTGGACGACCCCCGGCCCGCCGCCGCTGCGCGAACCAGCGCCCGCGTTCAGTTTTGACGACCTGCTGAGCGAAGAGCCGCCCCAGCGCGCTGACCCTCAGCCGGCCGACGCGGCGCCCGAGGCGCTCTTCATCGAGCCCATGCCGCTCGCCGCCGGCGAGCCCGTGCCGACCGACACCGGCTCGATCAGCGTCATCGACCAGGCCTACGACGAGGACCTCGACGACGATGTCGACGAGACCGACCGCGCATTCGAGGGCATCCTCGGCCCGGTTGCAGTGGACACCGCTGGCAACGCCGCCATGCAGCAGCAGATCCACCCGCCGTCCGGACCCATCTCCACCGTGCGCATCCCCGCGGACGAGCAGGTGCTCTTCGACGACGAGCCGATCCGCCAACCGGTGTTCAGCATCGAGGACAGCGACACCGAGCCGACGCCGGTCGACCACCGGGTCGGTCGCGCCGCCCGCCTGTTCTGGCTGTGGTTCGCCGCCAACTCCTCTATCCTCAGCCTCGGGCTCGGTGCAGCGGTCTTCGCCGTGGGCATGAGCCTGCGGCAGTCGATAGTCGCCATCCTCGCCGGAGTCGCGATCTCGTTCATCCCGCTCGGGCTCTCCACACTTGCGGGCAAGCGCTCCGGCCAGCCGACCATGGTCGTCTCACGCGCCACGTTCGGGCTCATCGGCAACGTCATCCCGTCGATCGTCGCCCTCATCACGAGGCTGTTCTGGGGTGCGGTGCTGCTCTGGGTGCTCGCCTCCTCGGTGGCTGTCGTCCTCGTCGGCGCCCAACTGGACGGCTCGCTGGGGGAGCGCGGGGTGCTCCTGGTCTCGCTCGCGGGCGCGTTCCTCATCGCCGTGCTGGTGGCTTTCGCCGGCTACCCGATGATCGCGCGCATCCAGCTCATCCTGAGCCTCATCTCGGGCATCCTGATCGTCGGCCTCATCGCGATGACCTACAAGTACATCGACATCCCGCAGGCGCTCACCGTGGCGGACGGCCCCTGGCTGCTCACCATCACCGGCGCGGTCCTGGTCTTCAGCTTCGTCGGCCTCGTCTGGGCGAACAGCGGTGCGGACCTTGCCCGCTACCAGCGGCCCGAGACCAGCGGCGCCACCTCGATGCTCTGGGCGACCTTCGGCACGGCGCTTCCGAGCTTCCTGCTCATCGGGTACGGCGCGCTCCTCGCGGCCTCCGACAAGGGCATAGCGAGTGGCTTCCTGCTCTCCCCGCTCGACACCCTCGCCCTGATGCTGCCGAGCTGGTACCCCGTGCCGCTCATCGCCGCGACCGCCCTGAGCCTGCTCTCGGGGATCATCCTCTCGCTGTACTCCGGCGGCTTCGCCCTGCAGGCCATCGGTGTGCGGGTGAAGCGCCAGTGGTCGATCGTGATCGTCGGCGTGCTGCTGGGCGGCCTCGCGCTGCTCCTCGGCTTCGGCGTCACCGGCGGCATCAACGAGCTGTTCCGGGATGCCGCGACCACCCTCGCCGTGCCGACCGCCGCCTGGGCGGGGATCTTCGCGGCGGAGACGATGATCCGCAACCGCAGGTTCGAGGGGCAGTCCCTCGTGCGGCGCGGGGGAGTGTACGCGGACGTCCGCTGGGTCAACGTCATCGGCCTCGTGCTCTTCAGCGCCGTCGGCTACGGCCTGACCACGGCGACGATCTCCTGGCTGACCTGGCAGGGCTACGGATTCACGCTCCTCGGTATCCCCCTCGACAGCGATCTCGCGGGCACCGACCTCGGTGTGCTCGCCGCGCTCGTGCTCGGCCTGCTGCTGCCGATCGTCGCGGGCATCCCGGCCGTGCGCAAGCAAGAGGCGATGCGCGCCCCTGAATAGCCCGCCCCGCCTGAATAGACTGGGGCACGTGCCCACCACCGTTGCCGATGTGACAGCCGCCGTCGAGCGGCTGTGGCCAGCGTCGGGCGCCGAGCCGTGGGACGCGGTAGGGCTCGTGGCCGGCGACCTCGACGCCCCCGTAACCTCGATCCTGCTCGCGGTCGACGCCGTGCTCGACACCGTCGACGAGGCGCTCGAGACCGGTGCGGGCATGCTGCTCGTCCACCACCCCCTTCTACTTCGGGGCGTCACGACGGTCGCGAGCGACAGGTACAAGGGCGCGGCGCTGACCCGGCTCATCCGGGGCAATTGCGCCCTCCTCGCCGCGCACACCAATGCCGACGTCGTCGAGACCGGGACCTCGGCCACGTTCGCCGCGAAGCTCGGGCTGCTCGATGTGCGCCCGCTCGTCCCTGCGGCGAACCCCCACCGCGGCATCGGGCGCATCGGCACGCTGCCGGCCCCGACCACCCTCGGAACGCTGGCCCGCGCGCTCGGCGACATCCTGCCCGCGACGGCGAGCGGGATCCGCGTGTCCGGCGACTTCGACCGGCCCGTCAGCACCGTCGCCCTGTGCGGCGGGGCGGGCAACGCGTACCTGTCCGCGCCCGAAGTACTCGCCGCCGATGTGTACATCACGAGCGACTTGCGGCACCACCCGGCCTCCGAGGCGCGGGAGAACGCGCGCATCTCGGGCGGGCCCGCGCTCATCGATGTGTCGCACTGGGCGAGCGAGTGGCTGTGGCTGGACGCCGCGGCGTCCGAACTGCGCGACGCCCTTCCCGGCGTCGAGATCACGGTGAGCGAACTGCGCACCGACCCGTGGGATTTCACGATCATCCAATGAGAGAAGTTGACCAATGGCCCTGAAAGCCGCCCCCGAAGCCCAGGCACTGCTGCTCGACCTGCAGGCATTCGACACCAAGCTCGCGCAGCTCGACCACCGCGCGAAGAGCCTCCCGGAGCTGGCGACCCTCGCGGGCTTCGCTAAGGATGCCGACGCGCTCCGGCTGACCCTCGGCGAGCAGAACGGCGGGCTCGAAGACATCAAGATCGAGCTGAAGCGCGTCGAGTCGGATGTCGAGGTCGTCGAGACGCGCATAGCCCGCGACACCGAGCGGCTCCAGGGCAGCTCGTCGGTGAAGGACGTCTCGGCGCTCGAGCAGGAGCTCACGGCTTTGCGCAAGCGCCTCGGCGACCTCGAGGAGATCGAGCTCACCGTCATGGAGAGGCTCGAGGAGCAGCAGACCCTCGTGGACAACACCACGGCCGCCTTCGACGCCCTCCGTGCGCGCGCCGCCGAGGTCGAGGTCGACCGGGATGCCGCGCTCGCCTCCATCGCGGCCGAGCGCACCACGGCCGCCGCCGGCCGCGCCGAGGTCGAGGCGAAGGTGCCCGCGGACCTGCTCGCGCTCTACGAGCGCCAGCGCAGCCGCTACGGCACCGGCGCCTCGCTGCTGCGCGGCGGTGTCTCCCTCGCCTCGGGTGTGAAGCTCCTCGAGAACGAGATGCAGGAGATCCGCGCCGCAGCGCCCGATGACGTGATCATGTGCGCGAGCAGCGAGGCGATCCTCGTGCGTACTGCCGAGTCGGGGCTCTAGCGCGCTGCCGGCGCGCGCCGCATCCCGCGCCCCGAATCCTGCCTGCGCGCCTCGGCGCCTTCGACACCCCCCTGGCACAAACCACCCGCGAGGGACCACTTGGGCTGCCGCCGAGTAGGATGGCCAGTCGAATGGGTCGGCAAGACGGCCGCGCGGGCTGGCAACAGCTCTCGAGGAACGTCCGGGCTCCGCAGAGCAGGGCGGTGGGTAACACCCACCCGGGGCAACCCGCGAGAACAGTGCAACAGAAAGTAGACCGCCTTCGGCCTCGGCCGGGGGTAAGGGTGAAACGGTGGTGTAAGAGACCACCAGCGGCCGTGGCGACACGGCCGGCTAGGTAAACCTCGTCCGGAGCAAGGTCAGACAGGGAACGCTACGGGCTGCTCGTCCAGTTCCCGGGTAGGCCGCTAGAGGCGTGCGGCAACGTACGTCGTAGATAGATGGCCGTCCAAGGTGCTTCGGCACCCCAACAGAACCCGGCGTATCAGCCGGCCCATTCACTCCCTAGACTCGGTGGCATGGCCGACGAGTACAAGCGCCCTGGCTGGTATCCGGCTCCCGATGGCGAAGCGGGTGAGCGGTGGTGGAACGGCTCCGGCTGGAGCGACTCCCGCCGCGGAGGCGCCGTACCGCAGGTTGCCGTCCCGCCGGTCTACGGCGGGAGCAACCCGCCGCCGCGGCCCAACCCGTACGCCCCGTCCGCCGCGTCCCCAGCGGCCTTCGTGGTCTCAGAGCCGCAGAACCGGCTGGCGCTGGCCGCTCTCGTGACCGGCGTGATCGGCCTCTTCGGCTTCACCGTGCTGGGCCCGGTCGCCATTGTCCTCGGCCTCGACAGCCTCGCCAAGGTCCGCCAGCTCAGGGCTCAGGGGTCGCCCACCGGCTCCGCGCTGGCTCTGTCCGGCATCGGCATCGTCACGGGTGTGATCGCCACGGTCATCCTGATCACCGTCATCATCAGCTTCATCGCGGCGTTCTCGATCGACTACACGCCCTAGCCGCGCTCGAGCACCCCTTTGAGCGTCGCGAGATCGGTCACGACGGCGATCGCGTCCGCCTCGAAGGCGTCGTCCGACATGCCCGGCTGGCGTCGCAGGGTGAAGACCACCTCGGCGCCGCCGTCGGCCTCGATCACCCGAACGGGGTTGTAGAACGTGTCGCCCTCCGCCGTGGTCACCCAGTGGTCGAGCACCCCGAGCGCATTGCGCGGGGACATCTCCACGGTCACCGCGCCCAGGGGCGAGATCGAGACCCACTCGCCGTCCACGAGCTCGATGCCGACGGAGAGCCCCTCCGCCCACTCGGGCAGGTTCTCGGGGTTGGAGGCGTAGTCGTACACCGCGTCGACGCTGCGGCGGATGAACACGCTCAGGTGCTGGGACTCCATGGTTCGATTCTCGCGCGCGACCCGCGCGGTGTCGATGCGCCGCTTGGCGCGAAGGCCCCATATTCTTGTGCTGTGACGGATGCCACGGCGGCAGCGATCGCGGGGGAACTCGCGCTGCTCGACCCTGCCGTCCGGGCGGACCGCAGCGCGGCTGCCAAGCTCATCGACCCGGAGTTCCTCGAGGTCGGACAGGGCGGCCGCCTGTGGCACCAGGCCGAGATCCTCACCGAGTTCGGCACCGCGTCGAGCATGCCGCACGTCATGATCTCCGAGATGGATGCCCGTCCGATCGCCGACCACCTCGTGCTCGTCACCTACGTCTCGACGATCGAGGGTCGGAGCGTGCGCCGCTCGTCCATCTGGCGCGACTCGCTCGACGGGTGGCGCGTGATGTTCCACCAGGGCACCCGCATTGACTGAGGCCGACCTCGTCCTCCGCCTCCGCGCCGCCGGCTGCGTCTTCGCGGAGGAGGAGGCCGCCCTCCTGCTCGCCGAGACCGACGATGCCGCCGAGCTGGAGCGCATGACGCAGCTCCGCGTCGACGGGCTCCCTCTGGAGCACGTGCTCGGCTGGGCGGAGTTCTACGGCCGTCGCTACGTCGTGGCGCCCGGCGTCTTCGTCCCGCGCCCGCGCACCGAGCACCTCGTCGACCTCGCGGTCGCCCGCGGCGGCTCGACCGTGCTCGACCTGTGCTGCGGCAGCGGGGCGGTGGGGGCGGCGGTCGCCCACGAGCTGCAGGCGGAGCTCTACTCCGCGGAGCTCGACCCGGTGGCCGTGGCCGTCGCGCGCCAGAACGTGCCGCGCGTCTTCGAGGGCGACCTGTACGAGCCGCTCCCGCGCGGGCTCGCGTTCGACCTCATCGTCGTCATCGCCCCCTACGTGCCGACGGAGGAGATCGCGCTCCTGCCGCACGAGGCGCGCGACTTCGAGCCGCTGCTCGCGCTGGACGGCGGCACGGACGGGCTCGCCCTGGTCCGCCGCATCCTGGCCGAGGCCGGGGACTGGCTCGCGCTCGACGGCGCGCTCCTGACCGAGGTGAGCGAGGAGCAGGCGCCCGCGGTGGTCGAGCTCGCCGCAGCCTACGGCTTCGCCGCGGCCGTCGACGAGACGGTCGTCACTGTGACACGAAGCGGTAGCCCATCCCCGCTTCCGTGAGCAGGTACCGTGGGGCCGACGGCTCCGGCTCGAGCTTCTTGCGCAATTGCGAGAGGTAGAGCCTGAGGTACCCGGTGTCGGTCGTGTACTGCGGTCCCCAGACCTCGGTGAGCAGCGTCTCGCGCGTCACCAGGCGGTCGTGGTTGCGCAGGAGCACCTCGAGCAGCCGCCACTCCGTGGGCGTCAGGCGCACGGATGCCCCGGCCCGGGTGACCACGCGGGCGGCGAGGTCCACTGTCACATCCCCGAAGGTGACGACGGGCTCGTTGCTGGCAGCCGGAGTCCGCCGCGAGAGGGCGCGGATGCGGGCGAGCAGCTCGTCCGCCGAGAACGGCTTCGTCACGTAGTCGTCGGCGCCCGCGTCGAGCGCCTCCACCTTGTCCCAGCTCTCACTGCGGCCGGAGACCACGAGCACCGGCACCTGCGTCCAGCCCCGCAGGGCCTCGATCACCTCGATGCCGGTGAGGCCGGGCATCCCGAGGTCGATCACGACGATGTCGGGGTGCGTCTTGATCGCGGCGTCGAGGGCGGCGGTGCCGTCGGCGGCGGTGGTGACGTCGTAGCCGCGCGCCGTGAGGGTGATGCGCAGGGCGCGCAGCATCTGCGGGTCGTCGTCGGCGATCAGGATCTTCATGCCGCGGCCAGCTCTATCACCATGGTGAGGCCGCCGCCGGGGGAGTCCTCGGCCTCGAGGGTGCCGCCCATCGCCTCGACGAACCCCTTCGAGAGAGCCAGGCCGAGGCCCACTCCGGTGGTGTTGTCGGTGTCACCGAGTCGCTGGAAGGCCACGAAGACATCCTGCCTTCTTTCGGGCGGGATGCCCGGCCCCGAGTCGATCACCCGCAATTGCACGCGCCCCTCGAAGGCGCTCGTCGCGACGACGGGCGAGGTGCCCGCCGGGGAGAACCGCAGTGCGTTGGCGAGCAGGTTCACGACGGCGCGCTGGAGCAGCACGGGGTCGGCGGTCACGGCGGGCACGTCCCCGAGCTCGAGCTGCACCTCGCCCGGCGCGAGGGCGAGCTCGTCGAGGGCGCCCATGACCACGTCGTCGAGCGCGGTGTCCGCGAGGGTCACACCGAGCACCCCGGCCTGCAGCCGGCTCGCGTCAAGCAGCTTCGTGACGAGCTCGGCCAGGGCATCGAGCGACTCCTCTGCGGCCGCGAGCAGCTCGGCCTCGTCGGCGGTGGAAAGGGTCACCTCGGACGAGCGCAGCGAGGTGATCGCGGCGGTCGCTGCGGCGAGCGGGCGGCGAAGGTCGTGGCCGACGGCGGCGAGCAGCGCGGTGCGCAGCCGGTCGGCCTCCGCAACCGGGCGCATGCTCTCGGCCTCGGTGGCCAGCTCGCGCTGGGCGAGGGCGGCGGCGATCTGAGAGAGGAACGCCCCCAGGATCCGCCGGTCGGACGCCGGCAGCTCGGGCCCGCGCAGCGAGAGGCTGGCGTGGTCGCCGATCGGGAAGCTCGACTCGCGGTCGTCGTCGCTCGCGAGTGCGGCATCCGTCGCGGCGTAGAGCACGGCGCCGCGGGACCGCAGGATGACGCTCGCCATGCCGAAGGACTCGCGCAGCCGCGCGACCAGGGCGTCGAGGGCGTCCTGCCCGCTGAGCACGCCGCCGGCGATCGTAGCCAGCGTCTCGGACTCCGCCGCCGCCCGGGACGCGACCCGCGAGCGCCGCGCCGCCTGATCGACCACGATGCTCACCAGGACGGCGACCACGACGAAGATCACGAGGGCCAGCAGGTGCAGGGGCTCGGTGATGGTGATCGTGTAGAGCGGGTCGACGAAGAAGAAGTCGAGCAGGATGCCGGCGGCCAGAGCGCTCACGACGGCGGGCCAGATCCCGCCCACCAGAGCGACGACGACCACGAACAGCTGGAAGGCGAGCACGTCGCTCGTGATCGACTCCTCGCTGCGGATCGCACTCAGCAGCCAGGTGAGCAGCGGCAGCCCCGCGACGGCGAGGGCGAACCCGAGCAGCCTGCGCCGCAGCGAGAGGGCGCCGCCGACCGTGGGGAGCGTCCGTGACCCGGCCTGAGCGTGCGACACGATGTGCACGTCGATATCGCCGGCCTCCCGGATGACGGTGGCCGACGTCCCCGCCCCGGTCAGCAGCGCGGTCAGGCGGCTTCGCCGGCTCACGCCGATGACGAGCTGGGTGGCGTCCACTGAGCGCGCGAACTCGACAAGTGCGCGCGGCACCTGCTCGCCCACCACCTGGTGGTAGCTGCCGCCGAGCGTCTCAACGAGCTCGCGCTGCGCCGCCAGGATGCCGGGGTTGCTCTCGGCGAGCCCGTCGGAGCGGGTCACGTGCACGGCGAACAGCTCGCCGCCGCTCGACCGAGACGCGATGCGGGCCCCGCGGCGCAGGAGCGTCTCGCCCTCGCGCCCGCCGGTCAGCGCCACGACCACCCGCTCGCGCGCGTTCCACGAGGCGGCGATGCCCTTCTCGGCGCGGTACTTCTGCAGTGCCGAGTCGACCTCGTCCGCGAGCCAGAGGAGCGCGAGCTCGCGCAGGGCCGTCAGGTTGCCGAGGCGGAAGTAGTTGCTGAGCGCGGCGTCCACGCGCGCGGCGGGGTAGACGACGCCCTCCGTGAGCCGGTCGCGCAGCGCCTGCGGGGCGAGGTCGACCAGCTCGACCTGGTCCGCGGCCCGCAGCACGGCGTCGGGGATGGTCTCCCGCTGGGTGACGCCCGTGATCTGCCGCACGACGTCGTTCAGCGACTCGATGTGCTGGATGTTGACCGTGGAGATGACGTCGATGCCCGCGTCGAGGATGGCCTCGACGTCCTGCCAGCGCTTGGCGTGCGCGCTGCCCGGCGCGTTGGTGTGGGCGAGCTCGTCGACGAGCGCGAGATCGGGCTTTCTCTCGAGCACGGCGGCGAGGTCGAGCTCCTCGAGCGCGACCCCCTTGTGCTCCACGGTCAGGCGCGGCACGAGCTCCAGGCCCTCGACGAGCGCGGAGGTCGCGGCGCGCCCGTGCGTCTCGACGATGGCGATCACGACGTCTCGGCCCGTGCCGGCGATCCGGCGGCCCTCCTCGAGCATCGCGAACGTCTTGCCGACGCCGGGAGCGGCCCCGAGCATTACCCGGAGCCGTCCCCTGGTCATGCGCTACTTGTCCATTTCCGCGAGAGCCATATTGAGCCTCAGCACGTTGACCGTGGGCTCACCGAGGTAGCCGAGGTCACGCCCCTGAATCATAGACTCCACGAGGTCGCGCACCTCCTGCTCGCCCAGTCCGCGGGCCTCGGCAACGCGGGGCACCTGCAGCAGGGCGTACTCGGGGCTGATGTGCGGGTCGAGTCCGGAGCCGGACGCGTGCAGTGCGTCATCCGGGATGTCGGTGGCTCCGTCGAGCGCCTCGATCGCCGCGCGGCGGTCGGCGACAGCGGTGGCGAGGTCCTCGTTGTTGGGGCCGTAGTTCGAGCCGCTTGAGGCGCCGCCGTCGTACCCGTCGCCCGCGGCGCTCGGGCGTGACTGGAACCACTCCGGGAGCGCTGCGCCGTCGGCATCCGTGAAGGCCTGCCCGATGAGCGACGAGCCGACGACCCGGCCGTCGACCTCGAGCAGCGAGCCGTTGGCCTGCGCCGGCAGCGCGGCCTGGCCGATGCCGAGCACGACTGCCGGGTACCCGATGCCCAAAACGCAGGAGAGTATGACCATCGCGCGTATGGCGGTCCAGGTTTGGCGGAATTTCATGAGATTGTCCTTCGTTTTCGAGAGGTCGTGACGGGGGCCGGCTCAGAAGCCGGGGATGAGGCTCACGACGAGGTCGATGAGCTTGATGCCGATGAACGGGGCGATGATGCCGCCGAGTCCGTAGACCAGCAGGTTGCGGTTCAGCAGTCGTGAGGCGGAGACCGGGCGGTACTTCACGCCGCGCAGGGCGAGCGGGATGAGCGCGACGATCACGAGCGCGTTGAAGATGATCGCGCTCAGAATGGCCGACGCCGAGGAGTGCAGGCCCATGATGTTCAGCACCGCGAGGCCCGGGAACACGCCCGCGAACATCGCCGGGATGATCGCGAAGTACTTCGCGACGTCGTTGGCGATCGAGAACGTGGTGAGCGAGCCGCGCGTGATGAGCAGCTGCTTGCCGATGCGCACGATGTCGATGAGCTTGGTCGGGTCGGAGTCGAGGTCGACCATGTTGCCGGCCTCCTTCGCGGCCGACGTGCCCGTGTTCATCGCGACGCCGACGTCGGCCTGCGCGAGCGCGGGGGCGTCGTTGGTGCCGTCGCCGGTCATCGCGACGAGGTTGCCGCCGGCCTGCTCCTTCTTGATGAGCTCCATCTTGTCCTCGGGCGTGGCCTCCGCCAGGAAGTCGTCGACCCCGGCCTCCTTGGCGATCGCCGCGGCGGTGAGCGGGTTGTCGCCCGTGATCATGACGGTCCGGATGCCCATGGCCCGCAGTTCGGCGAAGCGCTCGCGCAGCCCGTCCTTCACGACGTCCTTGAGGTGGATCACGCCGAGCACTCGGGATACCCCGGCCGCGGTCTTGGTGGCGACGACGAGCGGCGTGCCGCCCGACTCGGAGACCCGGGTCACCAGCGCGTCCAGGTCCTTCGGGGTCGAACCCGCCCACGCCGCGACCATCGAGCCGGCGCCCTTGCGGACGAACGAGCCGTCGGGCAGGTCGACACCGCTCATGCGGGTCTGCGCCGTGAACGGCACTACCGTGCCGGCCACGGTGCCCGAGGTCTTGGCCGGCAGCAGCTCGTGCGCGAGGAAGACCACCGAGCTGCCCTCCGGCGTCGGGTCGCTGAGCGAGGACTGCCAGGCCGCCTCGACCAGCTCGTCTCGCGACACCCCCGCCACCGGCAGGAACTCCGACGCACGGCGGTTGCCGTACGTGATCGTCCCGGTCTTGTCGAGCAGGAGGGTCGTGACGTCGCCGGCGGCCTCGACCGCGCGGCCGGACATCGCCAGCACGTTGTGCTGCACGAGCCGGTCCATCCCGGCGATGCCGATTGCGCTGAGCAGGGCGCCGATCGTGGTCGGGATGAGGCAGACGAGGAGGGCGACGAGCACCGTGATGCTCACGGCGCCGCCCGAGTACGAGGCCATCGGGTTGAGCGTGAGCACGACCACGAGGAACACGATCGAGAGGCTCGCGAGCAGGATGTTGAGTGCGATCTCGTTGGGGGTCTTCTGGCGGGAGGCGCCCTCGACGAGCCGGATCATCCGGTCGACGAAGGTCTCGCCGGGCTTCGACGTGATCTTCACCACGATGCGGTCGGAGAGCACTCGCGTGCCGCCCGTGACCGCGCTGCGGTCGCCGCCGTGCTCCCGGATGACCGGGGCCGACTCGCCGGTGATGGCCGACTCGTCGACGGAGGCGATTCCCCACACGATGTCGCCGTCGCCCGGGATCACCTCGCCCGCCGACACCGCGACGTAGTCGCCCAGCCGGAGGTCGGCGGAGGAGATATCGTCCGCGAGGGAGGAGTCCGCGCCATCCGGAGACCCGACCCGGTGGGCGATCGTCGACGTCCGCGTGCTGCGCAGGCTGGCGGCCTGGGCCTTGCCTCGGCCCTCCGCCACCGACTCCGCGAGGTTCGCGAAGAGCACGGTGAGCCAGAGCCACACGGCGATTCCGATGGTGAACGACGGCGCGGTCTGACGCGAGCCCGTCAGGGGCTCGACGATCGCGATCGCGGTGGTGAGCGCTGCGCCCACCTCGACGACGAGCATCACGGGGTTGCGCCACATGAGCCGCGGGTCGAGCTTGCGGAACGCCCCGGGGAGCGCCTGCACGAGCTGGGCGAAGGAGAACGCGCTCGAGCGCGGGGCGCTCGGGGCGGGAGCGGCCTTGCGGGGCGCTCCGGTGTGGATGATGGCCATGATTACTGGAGTCCTTCTGCTAGCGGACCTAGCGCGAGTACGGGGAAGTACGTGAGTGCCGACACGATGACGATCGTTCCGAGGAGCAGACCGACGAACTGCGGGCGATGGGTGGGCAGGGTGCCGGCGGTGGCCGGGATCCTGTCCTGAGCGGCGAAGGAGCCGGCGAGGGCGAGCACGAACACGATCGGCAGGAACCGGCCGAGCAGCATCGCGACACCGAGCGCGGTGTTGAGCCACGGGGTGTTGGCGGTGATCCCGGCGAAGGCGGAGCCGTTGTTGTTCGCGGCCGACGTGAACGCGTAGAGCACCTCGGTGAAGCCGTGCAGCCCGGGGTTCCAGATCGACGTGCCGGTGACATCCTCGCGAACCGCGGGGATCGCGAAGCTCAGGGCCGTGCCCACGAGAACCAGGGTCGGCGTGGTGAGGATGTACAGGCTCGCGAGCTTGATCTCCCGCGACCCGATCTTCTTGCCGAGGTACTCGGGGGTGCGTCCGACCATGAGTCCAGCGAGGAACACCGCGATGATAGCGACGACGAGGATGCCGTACAGCCCCGCCCCGACACCGCCGGGCGCGACCTCCCCGAGCATCATGTTGACGAGTGCCATCCCGCCGGCGAGCGGCGAGAAGCTGTCGTGCATGGAGTTGACCGCACCGGTCGACGTGATCGTCGAGGTGGTGCCGAACAGCGTTGAGCCGATGATGCCGAACCGCTGCTCCTTGCCCTCCATCGTCCCGGCGCTGAGCTCGGCCCAGGTCATGAGCGACACGGAGGCCGTGAACAGCACGCCCATAGTCGCCGCGACGGCGTAGCCCTGGCGGTTGTCGCCCACGATGCGCCCGAAGGTGCGGGGCAGCGCGAACGGGATGAGCAGCATGAGCAGCACCTCCACCATCGACGTCCACGGGGTGGGGTTCTCGAACGGGTGCGCGGAGTTCGCGTTGAAGAACCCGCCGCCGTTGGTTCCGAGCAGCTTGATGGCCTCCTGGGATGCCACCGGCCCCCCGGGCACGACTGCCGAGCCGCCCGTGATGGTCGTGACATCCTGGAACCCGTTGACGTTCTGGATCACGCCGCCGGCCAGCAGCACGACGGCCGCGAGCACGGAGAGCGGAAGCAGGATTCGCAGCGTGCCGCGCGTGAGGTCGACCCAGAAGTTGCCGATCGTGCCCGAGAGCCGGTACGACAGGCCGCGGATCAGCGCGACGGCGACAGCGATACCCACCGCGGCGGAGACGAAGTTCTGCACGGCGAGGCCCACGAGCTGCACGGTGTAGCCGAGCGTGACATCGGGGGAGTAGGACTGCCAGTTCGTGTTCGTCACGAACGAGATCGCGGTGTTGAACGCGAGGTGCTCACTGGTCGGGGGCAGCCCCAGCGAGTACGGCAGGATCTGCTGCACGCGCTGGAGGGTGTAGACGAGCAGGATGCCGACGGTCGAGAACGCGAGGATCGACCGCAGGTACGCCGGCCAGCTCTGCTCCGCCGCGGGGTTCACCCCGATGAGGCGGTAGAAGCCGCGCTCGACGCGGAGGTCCTTCGTAGAGGTGTAGACCGCCGCCATGTAGTCGCCGAGCGGGCGGTAGAGCAGCACCAGCACGACGGCGACCGTCGCGAGCTGGGCGAGGAAGAGCCAGCCCATCAGAACTTCTCGGGCTTCACGAGGGCGACCACCAGATAGGCGATCGCTGCGAGGGCGAGCACTGCCGCCACGAGTTCGAGCACGATCACAGCCGCTCGACCCCCTTGGCGACGAGGGCGACAACCGCCACGAGGGCGAGGATGCCGGCGATGAACACGACGTCGAGCACGAGAACTCCATCCGAAAGAACCCAGCACTCTGCCGGGCACGGATGAGTCAACTCCGGTCAGGCGCGCCCGATACGGGTCCTCACGGTTCCCTAACGCCGCCGCGGCGATTCCTCACGCAACGTGCGCGGCCGTGCCCGCGCCGCGCCGCGCGCCGCGCGCGCCCGCGCTCCCGGTCCGCCCCCCGAGAGTGCAGTTTGACGGGGTCGAGGTCCACCCCCACCCCGTCAAACTGCACTCTCGGGAGCGGAGCGGGAGAAGTCGGGCTACTTTGCGTCGGTGCTGAACTTGGGCGCGGGCTCCGCGTCCGGGATGGGCGCGGCGAGAGCAGCGGCCCCCAGGATGCCCGCGTTGTTGCGGTGCACGGCTGCCACGATGGGCGTCTGCAGCGACAGCAGCGGGAGGAAGTCGTCCGCGGTCTTCGACACGCCGCCGCCGACGATGAAGAGGTCCGGCGAGAACAGGGACTCGAGGTACGTGTAGAACTTCTGCAGCCGCTTGGCCCAGTGCTCCCAGTCGAGGTTCTCGCGCTCCTTCGCGGAGTACGCGGCGCGCTTCTCCGCGTCCTTGCCGTCGAGTTCGAGGTGCCCGAACTCCGAGTTGGGGATGAGCACTCCGTCGTAGATGAGCGCGCTGCCGATTCCGGTACCGAGCGTGGTCAGGATCACGAGCCCCTTGACGCCCTTCGCCGCCCCGTAGCGCACCTCGGCGTAGCCGGCGGCATCCGCGTCGTTGACGAAGTGGATGTCGCGGCCCAGCGCCTTCTCGAAGAGCGCCTCCGCCTCGAGGCCGATCCACTTCTTCGACACGTTCGCCGCTGACATCGTGCGGCCGTTGCGCACGATCGCGGGGAAGCACACCCCGAGCGGCACGTCGTCCTCGACGCCGCCGAGCTCGGCGATGAGCTTGACCACGGTCGCCACGATGTCGTCGGGCGCGCCGCCCTCGGGCGTCGGGAGCTTGATGCGGTCGGTGAGCAGCTCGCCCGTGTCCGTGTCGACGAGGGCGCCCTTGATGCCCGTGCCGCCGATGTCGATGCCGAGCGCCTTTGCCATGTGTGTTCCTTCTCGAGAGAGCTAGGGGAGGGTGAGGATGTCGGCGCCGCGCTCGGTCACCACGAGGGTGTGCTCGAACTGGGCGGTGAGCGACTTGTCACGGGTCGTGACGGTCCAGTCGTCGTCCCACTGGTCCCACGCGACTGTGCCGGGTTCTTCGGGCGTGCCGAGGGTGAGCATCGGCTCGATCGTGAAGACCATGCCGACCTCCATGACGGTGTCGAAGGCGGGGGCCGCGTCGTAGTGCGGCACGACCAGGCCGGAGTGGAACGCGGTACCGACGCCGTGGCCCGTGAAGTCGCGTACGACTCCGTAGCCGAAGCGGCGGGCGTACGACTCGATGGCCCGCCCGATGACGTTGATCTCGCGGCCGGGAGCGACGGCCTTGATGCCGCGGGCGAGGGCCTCCTGCGTCCGCTCGACGAGCGCGCGGGCATCCGGTGCCGCATCGCCGACCAGGAAGGTCTTGTTGAGGTCGCCGTGCACGCCGTTCTTGAACGCGGTGATGTCGAGGTTGATGATGTCGCCCTCCTCGAGGACGGTGTCATCCGGGATGCCGTGGCAGATGACCTCGTTGATGCTCGTGCACACCGCCTTGGGATAGCCGCGGTAGCCGACAGTCGACGGGTAGGCGTCGTGCGCGACGATGAACTCGTGGGCGATGACGTCCAGGTCGTTGGTGGTGACTCCCGGGCGGATGGCCGCGCCCACGGCCTCGACGGCCTGCGCGGCGATGCGCCCCGACTCGCGGATGAGCTCGACCTGCTCCGGCGTGTAGATGTCATTGCCGGTGTACTCGCGCGGGCCGCGCTTGCCGACGTACTCGGGCCGGGGGATGCTCGCAGGGATCGGGAGCGGGGGAGCGATTCGTCCCGGGACGAGGTGTCCCTGTGCGTCCCGAGGCATAGTGTTGATTCTAGACGGAGGTACACATGACCGAATGGTGGTACAACCACAAGACCGGCAAGGTCGAGGAGGGCCCGCAGTCGCTGGGCTCCGATCGCGACGGCCCCTTCGCCTCCCGGGAGGAGGCCGCCAGAGCCCCCGAGATCTTCGCCGAGCGCTCCCGCAAGTGGGCTGCCGAGGACGAGCGCGACGGCGACTAGGCCCGCAGCCGCGCGATGAGGCCCATCGCGTCGATGGGCGCGCACCTTGGTGTCGTTGTCGACGGCGCGGCGGCTACCTCAGCCCTCGTACGAGTGCTCGGGACCGGGGTAAGAGCCGTCGGCCACGTCGCCGCGGTAGGCGGTAACGGCGTCAGTGAGGTTCTGGCGCAGGTTCGCGTACTGCTTCACGAACTTCGGGATGCGGCCCTTGGTGAAGCCCGCCCAGTCGGTCCACACCAGCAGCTGGCCGTCGACGTGCGGGCCCGCGCCGACCCCGATGGTCGGGATGCGCAGCTCCTCGGTCACGCGCTTCGCGGCCTCCGCCGGCACCATCTCGAGAACGACGGCGAAAGCTCCCGCGTCCTCGACGGCGTGCGCGTCGGCGAGCAGCTGGTCGAGCCCCTCGCCGCGGCCCTGGATGACGTGACCGCCGAGCCCGTGCTCACTCTGCGGCGTGAAGCCGATGTGCGCCATGAGGGGGATCCCGGCCGAGACGATGCGGCGGATCTGCTCCGCACTGCGGACGCCGCCCTCGAGCTTGACGGCGTGCGCGCCGGTCTCCTTCATGAAGCGGAATGCGGTGTGGAGAGCCTCATCCGGCCCTGTCTCATACGAGCCGAACGGCATGTCGGCGACGACGAACGCGCGCGACACGGCGCCCGCGACAGCGCGGGCGAGCGGGATGAGGTCGTCGATCGAGACCGGCAGGGTCGTGTCGTAGCCGTACACGTTGTTGCCGGCCGAGTCGCCCACGAGGAGGAAGTCGATGCCCGCCTCGTCGAAGATCCCGGCGGTGAGCTGGTCGTAGCTCGTGAGCCCGGTGATCTTGATGCCGTTCTCCTTGGCACTCTGGAAGTGCCTGGTGCGAACGCGCTTGAGATTGGCCTGTGCTGCCGCTGCGGCGGCGGTGTCGCTCATAGTGCGAGTCTATGACCGGTAACCTTGTCAGTGCCGTAACCGCCCGACAGAGGAGCTTGATGGACAAGCAGCGCGACTTCGTTCTTCGCACGATCGAAGAGCGGGGCATCAAGTTCATCCGCCTCTGGTTCACGGACGTCGTGGGCACGCTGAAGAGCGTCGCGATCGCCCCGGCCGAGGTCGAGGGCGCGTTCGCCGAGGGCCTCGGTTTCGACGGGTCGGCGATCGAGGGATTCACCCGCGCGTACGAGGCCGACATGCTCGCCCACCCGGACCCGACGACCTTCCAGATCCTGCCGTGGCGCGGGGAGATCGACCCGACCGCGCGGATGTTCTGCGACATCACGACGCCGGACGGCCAGCCCGCGGCATCCGACCCCCGCAATGTTCTCAAGCGCTCGCTCGCCAAGGCGGCGGACCGCGGATTCACGTTCTACACGCACCCGGAGATCGAGTTCTACCTCCTCAAGTCGTCGAAGCTCAAGGGCGGGCGGCCCGAGCCGGTCGACTCGGCAGGCTTCTTCGACAACGTGCCCGGCGGCACCGCCCACGACTTCCGCCGTCGCTCGGTGCGCATGCTCGAAGACCTTGGCATCTCGGTGGAGTTCAGCCACCACGAGGCCGGCCCGGGCCAGAACGAGATCGACCTGCGCTACGCGGACGCGCTGACGACTGCCGACAACATCATGACGTTCCGCACGGTGATCAAAGAGGTCGCCATCGAGCAGGGCGTCTACGCGACGTTCATGCCGAAGCCGCTCTCGGGGCAGCCCGGCTCCGGGATGCACACGCACATGTCTCTCTTCGAGGGCGACAGCAACGCGTTCTTCGACGCCTCCGGCCACTACCAGCTCTCCAAGATCGGCCGCCAGTTCGTCGCGGGCCTGCTCACGCACGCGCCCGAGATCACGGCCGTGACTAACCAGTTCGTCAACTCCTACAAGCGACTCTGGGGCGGCGACGAGGCTCCGAGCTTCGTCACCTGGGGCCACAACAACCGCTCGGCCCTCGTCCGCGTCCCGCTCTACAAGCCGAACAAGGGCCAGAGCGCGCGCGTCGAGTACCGTGCGATCGACTCCGCGGCGAACCCGTACCTCACCTTCTCGCTCCTGCTGGCCGCCGGCCTCAAGGGCATCGAGGAGGGCTACGAGCTTCCGCCCGAGGCCGAGGACAACGTCTGGGAGCTGTCGGACGCCGAGCGCCGCGCGCTGGGCTACAACCAGCTGCCGGCATCCCTCGACCACGCTGTCTCGATCATGGAGGACTCCGAGCTGGTCGCCGAGACGCTCGGCGAGCAGGTGTTCAACTACGTGCTGCTGAACAAGCGGCTCGAGTGGAAGGAGTACCGCGCGCAGGTCACTCCGTACGAGCTGGAGAGCAACCTCGAGATCCTCTAGCACTCATGTCCCGCAATCAGACAACGCTGACTGAACTCGCGCGGCTCGGCTTCGCCGAGCTGGGGGAGAGCAGCGCGCGCCTGACGGAGCTCGACGCGCCCGACCTGGTGCCGTTCTTCGCCTCCGCGGCAGACCCCGACCAGGCGCTGCGGCTGCTGGTCTCGCTGCGCGAGAGTGCGCCGGCGCAGGTGGCGAAGCTGGGCCCGGATGCCACGGCGCGACTCATCCAGGTGCTGGGAGCGTCGAGCGGCCTCGGCCAGTTCTTCGAGCGGCACCCCACCGAGCTCGCCTCTCTCACGACGCCGCTGACCGTGCCCCCCACCCCCGAGCAGTACGGCGCCGACCTGCTCTCTGTCGTGGACGGCCTCCTCGCCGACGAGGCCTGGGTCGCGCTCCGTGTGCGGTACCGCCGGCACCTCGCGATGCTCACGTCCTGGGACCTCGCGCAGCCCGACCCGCTCGCCGCCGTCTCCACGGTGGCGGCGGCCCTCGCCGATCTCGCCGGTGCCGCCCTGGACGCCGCCCTCGACGTCGCCCGGCGGACGGTGCCCGACCCCGAGGGCGACACCCGCCTCGCCATCATCGGCATGGGCAAGGCGGGCGCGCGCGAGCTGAACTACCTCTCCGACGTCGACGTGATCTTCGTGGCCGAGGGCAGCGTGGACGTCGCCACCAGGCTCGCGATGCTCGTCATGAAGGGCATCAACGAGCTCGCCACCGAGCCCGGCCTGTGGGAGGTCGATGCCAACCTCCGCCCCGAGGGCAAGGACGGCGCGCTCGTGCGCACCCTCGAGTCGCACCTGGCGTACTACGACCGCTGGGCGAAGAGCTGGGAGTTCCAGGCGCTGCTCAAGGCGCGGCCGCTCGCCGGCGACCTCGAGCTGGGGGAGCGGTACGTGGAGGCACTGGCGCCGAAGGTGTGGTCGAGCGCCTCCCGGGAGGGCTTCGTCGACTCCGTGCAGCGGATGCGCGAGCGCGTGACCGACAACATCCCGAGCTCGGAGCTCGACGTGCAGCTCAAGCTCGGCCCCGGCGGACTGCGCGACGTGGAGTTCACCATCCAGCTCCTGCAGCTCGTCCACGGGCAGGCGGACCCCGCCGTGCGGCAGCGCGCCACGCTGCCCGCGCTCGAGGCACTCGCGGTCGAGGGCTACATCGGCCGCGTCGAGGCCGCCGAGTTCTCGCGCGACTACCGGTTCCTCCGGCTGCTCGAGCACCGCCTCCAACTCTCGCGGCTGCGCCGCACCCACCTCATGCCCACCGACCCGGACGCCCTGCGCGTGCTCGCCCGTGCGAGCGGCCTCGCCACGAGCGCCGTCGACCTGACCGAGCAGTGGCAGCGGACCAAGCAGGCGGTGCGCAGCCTCCACGAGCGGCTCTTCTACCGCCCGCTCCTCTCGGCCGTGGCCGCCCTGCCCGAGGGCGGGCTGTCGCTCTCGAGCGAGCAGGCGGAGGCTCGACTCGCGGCGATCGGCTTCCGTGACCCACGGGGGGCGCTCAAGCACATCGCGGCGCTCACGGGCGGGGTGTCACGGCGGGCGAGCATCCAGCGCAATCTGCTCCCGGTCATGCTGCAGTGGTTCGCGGAGGGCGCCGACCCCGACCACGGACTGCTCGCGTTCCGCCGGTTGAGCGACGACCTGGGCGAGGCGTACTGGTTCCTCCGGATGCTCCGCGACTCCTCCGGCGCTGCGCAGCGGCTCACGCACGTGCTGTCGGGATCGAAGTTCGTCGCCGACCTGTTCGAGCGGATCCCGGAGGCCGCGGCCTGGCTCGAGAACGAGGAGGAGCTGCGGCCCCGACCGCTGCCGCTGCTCCTCGAGGAGTCGGCAGCTACTCTCGCCCGCCACGACGGCGACGAGGCCGCCGCGGCACTCGCCCTGCGCACCGCCCGACGGCGCGAGGTGCTGCGGACCGCCCTGGGCGCGATCCTCGGCGTCACGACCATCGACGAGATCGGGTTCGCCCTCACCGACATCACGACCGCGGTCCTCAGCGGGGCGCTCTCGCTCGCCCACACGTTCGGCGACGGCATCGAGTTCGGCATTGTGGCGATGGGGCGCTACGGCGGCTCGGAGCTGGGGTTCGGGTCGGATACGGACGTCATGTACGTGTACCGGGCGGCCGGGGCATCCGACGAAGAGGCCCAGCAGCGCGCCGAGGTCATCGTGCACGCGCTCAGCCGGCTGACCGAAGATCTGCGCATCCCGCTCGACCTCGACATCAACCTGCGGCCGGAGGGCAAGAACGGCGCGATCGTGCGCTCGCTCGAGAGCTACCGCGCCTACTACGCGCGCTGGTCGCTGACGTGGGAGGCCCAGGCGCTGCTGCGCGCCCGGCCGGTCGTCGGCGACGTGGGCGTTCTGCAGGAGTTCACGGCGATCGCGGACGAGGTGCGGTACCCGGTGGCAATCGCCGAGCAGGACGTGCGCGAGGTCAAGCGCATCAAGGCGCGCGTGGAGGCGGAGCGACTGCCGCAGGCCGCGGACCCCGCCCGCCACCTCAAGCTGGGCCGGGGCTCGCTGAGCGACGTGGAGTGGTTCGTCCAGCTCCTGCAGCTCCAGTACGGCGCCCACATCGAAGGGCTCCGCACCACGTCGACGCTGCGCGCCCTCGCGGCCGCCGAGCGGGAGGAGCTCGTCACCCCGCCGGACGCGAAGAAGCTGCGCGACGCCTGGCTGCTCGCCTCCCGCGCCCGCTCGGCGATGACGCTGTGGACCTCCAAGACCTCCGACGTGCTCCCGACCGACCGGCAGGCGCTCGACGGCGTCGCGCGACTGCTGGAGTACCCGCCCGGGTCCGCCACGCAGTTCGAGGAGGACTACCTCCGCATCACCCGCCTCGCCCGCCAGGTGTTCGAGCGGCGGTTCTACGGGTAACGGACAGTGTTGGCGGAAAAACTGCCAACGTTGGTTTCCTGCCATCCTGTCGCGGCAAGATGGGCCCATGACCTCATCGCCCCTCGCCGTGGCCGCGCTCGACCTTGCCACCGCCCACGAGATTCCCTCCGTGCTCAACCACAGCGTCCGCACGCACGCGTACGCGCTGCTGCACGCCGAGAAGCTCGGGCTCTCGTACGACGCCAACCTGCTCTTCGCCGCCTGCGTCCTGCACGACCTGGGCTCGGCGCCCGCCTACGACGGGCCGCAGCGCTTCGAGGTCGAGGGGGCGGATGCCGCGGCATCCCTTCTCGCCTCGCACGGCCGCACGGCCGAGGAGATCGACCAGGTGTGGCAGGCGATCGCCCTCCACACCTCGCCGGGAATCGTGGAGCGCCGCGGCGCCGTGCCGCACCTGACCCGCCTCGGCATTCGCACCGACTTCTTCAGCATGGCCATCCCGGATGAGGCCCGCGCGGCCGTCGAGCGCGAGTACCCGCGGCTCGGACTCGACCACGAGCTCGGCGCCCTGCTCGTCGAGCAGGCGCTGCGCCAGCCCGAGAAGGCGCGCCCGTCATCGTGGGTCGCCGATCTGGTGCGTTCGGCGGGTTGAGTAGGCCGCTCCAGCGGTCGTATCGAAACCCCCGGCTCAGCGCGACAATGGCTCCATGGCCCGCCCGCGCATCGGCACCCTGCTCAAGCACACGCTCAACCGCGTCACCACGCGCGCGGCTCGCGGTAGGGGCGGCCCGTTCGCCCTCGTCAAGCACGTGGGGCGCAAGAGCGGCAAGCCGTACGAGACGCCGATCATCGTGCAGCCCATCGAGGGCGGCTTCGTGATCGAGCTCACTTACGGCCCGGAAGTGGACTGGTACCGCAACGTCGTCGCGGCGAACGGCTGCCGCATCCTGTACCACGGCACTGAGCACGTGATCGAAGGGCTGGAGCCGCTCTCCGCCGCCGAGGGCATCGCCGCGTTCACCCCCGGGCAGCGGCGCATCCTGCGGCTCCTGCGCCGCGACCACTTCGTGAAGCTGCTCGAGAGGCCCTAGGGCGCCGCGCCGAAAACGCAGGAGATTCGAGTCATCCGTGCCGTTTCGATAAAAGGCGGCGGCCGGATGCTCGAATCTCCTGCGTTTTCGTCAGAGGCGGTGGCGCTACGCCGAGATGCGCACTAGGTTGCCCGAGGGGTCGCGGAACGCGCAGTCCTTCGGGCCCCAGGGCTGCTCGACGGGCTCCTGGTAGACCTCGGCGCCGTGCGCGCGCAGGCGCTCGAACGCGGCATCCACGTCGTCGGTGAGGAAGACGATGCTCGGCAGCTGGCCCTTCGTGAGCAGCTCCTGGAGTGCGTCGCCGTCCGCCTGCGAGCGGCCCGCGTGGGGCACGGAGAGGACGACACCGAGTCCGGGCTGGTCGGCGCTGCCGACCGTCACCCAGCGGAAACCGCCGTTGGAGACATCCATCTGGACTGTCATGCCGAGGCCGTCGGTGTAGAAGGCGAGTGCTTCGTCCACGTCGTTGACGGTGACGTTAACGTACTTGAGTGCAATGGTCATGCGGCAAGCCTAGGGAGGCTACCGGACGGGGACTTCTCGATTCCTGCTCGGTCTCGTCTGGGCCTTCGCGACGTGGGTCGGCATGGCCATGACGGCCTCGTGCGTGCCGGAGCGGTACACGCTCGGCGTCACGCCGACGATCTCGGTGAACCGCGAGCTGAAAGAACCGAGCGATGTACAGCCGACGGCCATGCACGCGTCCGTGACGCTCAGTCCCTCGCGCAGGAGTGCCATCGCGCGCTCGATGCGGCGGGTCATGAGGTACCCGTACGGCGTCTCGCCGTAGGCCGCCTTGAACTGCCGCGAGAAGTGGGCGGGAGACATGTAGGCGTGCGCCGCCATCGCGGGAACGTCGAGCGGTTTGGCGTACTCGCGGTCCATGAGGTCGCGCGCGCGGCGCAGGTGCGTCAGCGTGGCGATCTCGTCGGGGGTCATGGGAACGAGGGTAGCGCT
This sequence comes from Rhodoglobus sp. GW821-FHT12B09, assembly GCF_058809925.1. Lineage (NCBI taxonomy): Bacteria > Bacillati > Actinomycetota > Actinomycetes > Micrococcales > Microbacteriaceae > Rhodoglobus > Rhodoglobus sp. GW821-FHT12B09. The sequence goes on from NZ_JBXATB010000001.1 coordinate 594,762, forward strand.
CAGGCCCGCCGCGCGAGGGCCCGCGCGATCCAGAAGTCGAGGGCCACCTCGTCGACGAGGGCCTCGGGCGCGACGCGGATCCAGCCCGCGCTCATGGAGCGCTCGCCCATGACGAGCCGGCTGGTTCCCGGGCGGCCCATCAGCTCCTCGTCCTCCTCGGCGCGGACCCGCACGAGCAGGCTGCCGTCCTTATTGGCGGCGACGATCATCTCGCCGGCGAGCATCACCGCGACCGCCCCGAACATCGGCTTCTCCTGCAGCGGGAGATCGGGAAGCCGTCGTTCCACCCTGTCGAGCAGGTGGCGCACGTCCTCGGAGATCATGGGTCGAGGGTACATCGCGCCGACGAAAACGCAGGAGATTCGGGCATCCGGAGCCGTTGCGGTTACTCAGCGGCCGCAGAGCGCCGGATCTCCTGCGTTTTTGGACAGGGGCAGGCAACGACAAGGGCCGCCCTCCCGAAGGAGAGCGGCCCTGTGCCGTGTGCTGTGGCGGACTACACCGAGAAGTACAGCTCGTACTCGAACGGGTGCGGGCGCTGCGCGGCCGGGATGATCTCGGCGGTGCGCTTGTAGTTGATCCAGGTCGCGATCAGGTCAGGCGTGAACACGTTGCCCTCGGTGAGGAAGTCGTGGTCGGCCTCGAGCGCGTCCAGGGCCTCGGCGAGCGAGCCGGGAACCTGCGGGATGAGCTTGGCCTCCTCGGGCGGCAGCTCGTACAGGTCCTTGTCGACGGGCTCGTGCGGCTCGATCTTGTTCTTGATGCCGTCGAGGCCCGCCATGAGCTGCGCGGCGAACGCGAGGTACGGGTTGCCCGAGGCATCCGGAGCGCGGAACTCGATGCGCTTGGCCTTGGGGTTGGTGCCCGTGATCGGGATGCGGATCGAGGCGGAGCGGTTGCCGGCCGAGTAGACCAGGTTCACGGGAGCCTCGAAGCCGGGGACCAGGCGGCGGTAGGAGTTGAGCGTCGGGTTCGTGAACGCGAGCACAGCCGGGGCGTGCTTGAGCAGGCCGCCGATGTACCAGCGCGCGATGTCCGACAGGCCGCCGTAGCCCTTCTCGTCGTAGAAGAGCGGCTCGCCGCCGTTCCACAGCGACTGGTGGGTGTGCATGCCCGAGCCGTTGTCACCGAACAGGGGCTTGGGCATGAAGGTCGCGACCTTGCCCCACTCCTGAGCGGTGTTCTTGACGATGTACTTGAACTTGAGGATGTCGTCTGCCGCGTGCACCATCGTGTCGAAGCGGTAGTTGATCTCGGCCTGGCCGCCGGTGCCGACCTCGTGGTGGGCGCGCTCGAGGATGAGGCCGGCGTCGATCAGCTTGAGGCTGATGTCGTCGCGGAGGTCGGCCTGCTTGTCGACGGGGGAGACGGGGAAGTAGCCGCCCTTGTAGGGGGTCTTGTTGGCGAGGTTGCCGCCCTCTTCGACGCGGCCGGAGTTCCAGGCGCCTTCCTCGGAGTCGACCGAGTAGAAGCTGCCGTTCTGCTTCACCTCGTAGCGCACGTCGTCGAAGATGTAGAACTCGGCCTCGGGGGCGAAGAACGCGGTGTCGGCGATGCCGGTCGAGGCGAGGTACTTCTCCGCCTTCTTGGCGACCTGGCGCGGGTCACGGCCGTAGATCTCGCCGTTGCGGGGGTTGTAGATGTCGAAGACCATGATGAGCGTGCGCTCCGTGCGGAACGGGTCGAGGTACGCCGTGGTCACGTCGGGGATGAGCTGCATGTCCGACTCGTGGATCGACGCGAAGCCGCGGATCGAGGAGCCGTCGAACAGCTGGCCGACCGAGAAGAACTCCTCGTCGACGGTCGAGGCCGGGATGTTGAAGTGCTGCTGCACGCCCGGAAGGTCGGTGAAGCGGATGTCGAGGAACTTGACGTCGGTGTCCTTGATGAACTTCAGGACCTCGGAAGAGTCTTTGAACATGGGTACTCCTGGGCTTGGTGCTGGGCGGCTGCAGTCGCGGCCTCCCACGAGGGTAAGGGGAAGGGGTTTCGCGACTGTCACGCTATTGTTTCCGGCAGGTTACACGTGCCCCGCTGGGTAGGATCTAAAGGTGGTCAGCACCCCGGCATCATCGTCATCGTGGCCGGGGCAGCGCCTCGGGCTTCCGGAGTCCGGGCCGCGCTCGGTTGCTCGCCCCGGGCGGCGCATTCTCGCGCTCGCGATCGACTGGGGCACGGCCATCCTGATCTCGGTCGCGTTCTTCTCGTACAACGCCTGGGCCACGCTCGGCGTCTTCGCCGTCGCGCAGATCGCCTTCCTGCTCACGGCCAACGGCAGCGTGGGGCACCTGCTGCTCGGGATGCGCGTGGTGCCGATCGCGGGCGGCTACCTCGGTGTGTGGCGCCCCTTCGTGCGCACGATCCTGCTGTGCCTCGTGATTCCGGCCGTGATCTGGGACCGCGATCAGCGCGGGATGCACGACCGCCTGATCGCGACGGTGTTAGTCCGCCGCTAGGCGGATAGGACAATGACGGTCGCCGTTAGGCGGATCGGACAAGCGCGGTCGCCGTTAGGCGGATCGGACAAGCGCGGTCGCCGTTAGGCGGATAGGACAAGCACGGTCGCCGTTGGGCGGATCGCGCGACGGTGACTAGCGCGGTCGCGGAGCCCGCGCCTTCATCGGGTCCATGCCCTTGGGGATCGGCAGCCCGTTGCGGCCCAGGGAGTTGAGGCGGTTCGAGACCGCCACGATCTCGGGCTTGCGCAGTGCCGACTTGATCGACCGCAGCTTCACCGGCAGCTTGTAGAGCGGAGTGGACTCCGCGTCCGGGCCGACGTACAGGAACGTGACGGGGACGTTCGGCAGGATTCGCGAGACGTTCTTGCGCTCGCTCTCGAGCATCGGCTGGGTGCGCGACTTCGGGCCCTCGCCGATGAGGGCCACACCGCCGCGGCCCACGGCGCGGTAGACCGCATCCTGGGTCTTGGGGCTCACGGCGACGGGCATCTCGCTGGCCGTCCAGCCGCGCCGCAGGGAGCTCTTGAGCACGGCGCCCACGGCGCCGGGCTGGCCTGCGATCTGCGAGTAGGCCGCGCGCTCGGCTCGGCGGCCGAGGATGATCAGGAAGATCAGCACGCCGCCGAGAACGCCGGCGATGATGTAGAGCACGAAGCCTAGGATCTGGTCGCGCGAGAGCAGCAGCGCGAGGGCGACGCCCGCGACAACGGGCAGCAGGAATCCGCCGATCAGCCACGCGAGGGCGCTCTTGTCGTACCGGATGGTCATCGTGAAGACCTGGACCATCTGCTTCAGGCGCCCGGGCTCCTTCGGAGCTTTCGATGCGGGGGCAGGGGTAGTCGTGGTGCGTGCCATGCCCTCAGGATACCGCCTGCCGGAACTCCACATTCTCGGCGAGATGCTCAAGGCCCGCGGGGATCTCGCGGCCCTTCGCGATCATGGAGCGCGCCCACAGCCGCCCGGCCCGGTAGCTCGACCGCACGAGGGGCCCCGCGAGCACGCCGAGGAACCCGATCTCTTCGGCCTCCTCGCTGAACTCCACGAACTCCTGCGGCTTCACCCAGCGCGCGACCGGCAGGTGCCGCGGTGTCGGCCGCAGGTACTGCGTGATCGTGATGATGTCGGTTCCCGCGTCGTGCAGGTCGCGGAGCGCCTGGCTGACCTCGTGGGGCTCCTCGCCCATTCCGAGGATGAGGTTCGACTTGGTGATGAGCCCGGCCGCGCGTGCCTGGGTGATCACGTCGAGCGACCGCTCGTAGCGGAACGCCGGACGGATGCGCTTGAAGATGCGCGGCACCGTCTCGACATTGTGCGCGAACACCTCGGGACGAGACTCGAAGACGACGCCCAGGAGGTCGGGGTTGCCCGAGAAGTCCGTGGCGAGGATCTCCACCCCGGTGCCGGGGTTCTGCTCGTGGATCTGCCGAACGGTCTCCGCGTGCAGCCACGCGCCCTCGTCGGGAAGGTCGTCGCGCGCGACGCCGGTGACCGTGGCGTACCGGAGGTTCATCTTCGTGACGGACTCGGCGACGCGCCGCGGCTCGTCCGTGTCGTAGTCGGCGGGCTTGCCGGTGTCGATCTGGCAGAAGTCGCAGCGCCGGGTGCACTGGCTGCCGCCGATGAGGAATGTCGCCTCACGGTCTTCCCAGCACTCGAAGATGTTGGGGCATCCCGCCTCCTGGCACACCGTGTGGAGGCTCTCGCCCTTGACCAGCTCCTGCAGCTGCCGGTACTCGGGGCCCATCTTGGCGACGGTCTTGATCCACTCGGGCTTGCGCTCGATCGGGGTCGAGGCGTTGCGCACCTCGAGGCGGAGGAGCTTGCGCTCACCGGCGTTGTGAGTCGGCACCGTGTGGCTCATCGGATGCCCACCATCGAGTCGATGAACGCTGCCTGCACGATCGGCACCGCCTGCGCGGTCGTCACCTCGCGGCCGAGCTCGCGGGAGAGGGAGGTCACCCCCGCGTCGGCGAGTCCGCACGCGACGATGCGGTCGTACGCCTCGAACGAGTTGTCGCAGTTGAGCGAGAAGCCGTGCATCGTGACGCCGTTGGCCACGCGGATGCCGATCGCGGCGATCTTGTCGGTGCCGCGCATCCACACGCCCGATCGTCCTTCGACCCGGTCGCCGTCGACGCCGAGCCTGGCCAGGGCGTCGATCAGGATGCCCTCCAGCCGCCGCACGTAGCCGACCACGTCGATCGGCTCAGGAAGGCGGAGAATCGGGTACCCGACCAGCTGCCCCGGGCCGTGCCACGTGATCTTGCCGCCGCGGTCCACGTCGATGACGGGCGTGCCGTCGGTGGGCCGCTCGTGATCCTCTGTGCGCTTGCCCGCGGTGTAGACCGACGGGTGCTCGAGGAACATGACCGTGTCGGGGCGAGAGCCCTCGACGACGGCACGATGGGTTGCGCGTTGAAGCTCTAAGGCTTCGACATACGGCACGGAGTTGGCGCTTAGCCCCGTGACGACAAAGTCGACCACGCCACGAGTCTAGGCCTCCACAGGGGGTTGGGTCGCGCATCCCTGCACACAGTGCGACCGGATGCCACGGTGGCATGCTTTGCCGGTCCGACACTGGTCGCGTGGTCATGGACACTCTGGGCGGCTACCGCCTCCTGCGCACGATCGGGGTGGGCTCGCGGGCGGAGGTGCTGCTCGCGCACCCGCTGCGGCCGGATGCCGAACTCGACCCCGCCGTCATGAAGGTCTACGGCCCGGCGGTGAGCGACGAGTCGATCGTCGCGGAGATCGAGGCCCTCTCCCGTGCGGCAGGGGAGCACGTCGTCAGAGTGCTCGACGTCACCTCGACCCCGGACGGGGCTCCTGCCCTCCTCTTGAGCAGGCACGCGGCGGGGAGCCTCGCCCGCCTGCTCGGCGACCGCGGCCGCCTCGAGGCCGGCGAGGCCATCACGATCCTGGCGCCCCTCGCCGCAGTCCTTGGGAGGATGCATGAGGCGGGAGTGGCGCACGGAAGCATCGGGCCGGGGTCGGTCCTGTTCGACGGCTCGGGCTCGCCCGCTCTCAGTTGCTTCGGCAGGGCGACTCTGTTCCCGCCGGGCCTGCACCCGGCAGCGCTGGAGGCACAGCAGGCCGTGCTCGCCGACATCCTCGCGTTCGGCGCCCTGGCGGCCGCGCTGCTGGAGGGCGCGGGGGCGTCGGCACTGGCGCATCGCGCCCGGACGGAGGCGGCGCCCGGTGCGTGGCTGCGCGGGTTCGCCGACTCCCTCTTCGACCTCGCAGAGCCCCTCCCGGTCGACCTTCGCCCCCGCGCGGAGGTGGACTACGTCCCGTTCCCCGCCCGCGTGATCCCGGCGGCGTCGCCGCTCGTACCGCCGTCGGCGGAGCCCTCGCGCCCCGACCTGGTCTCCCGCGCCCGTACGCTGCTCGGCGCAGTCCGCCGGCCCGTCTGGGTGGTTGCGGGCGCGTCGCTCGTGGCGCTGGTCATCGCACTCGTGGCGATCCCGCAGGAGCCCACGACCGCGACGGTCCGCCCGAGCGCTTCAGCACCGCCGTCGGTGGCCCAGCCCGGTCCCGTTGTCGAGGACGATCCGGTGGCCGCAGCACTCGTGCTGGTCGAGACGCGCGACCGGTGCATCCGCGACCTGTCGATCGAGTGCCTCGACGACGTCGGGCAGCGGAGCTCATCCGCGCTGGAGGCCGACCGGGAGCTGGTGGCGGCCGTGATCGACGGGGATGCCGCGGCGGTCGTCATCGACGTCGACCCCGCGCTCGTGCGCCTGGTCCAGCGATTGGGGGACTCGGCGCTCGTGTCACTGGGGCCGGACAGCGAACCGGCCTCGATCCTTCTGGTGAAGGGCGAGGCCGGTTGGCGTATCAGGGACTACCTGGAGGAGTAGCGACTGCTGGTCAGATTCCGAGCTTGGACGCGAAGTCGCCGCTCTCGAGGCGGTCCTTGACCGCGACGAGGAAGCGTGCGGCATCGGCGCCGTCGACGATCCGGTGGTCGTAGCTCAGGGCGAGGTAGACCATGGAGCGGATGGCGATCGCGTCGCCGCCCGCGTCGCTGACGACCACGGGCTTCTTGGCGACGATGCCGGTCCCGAGGATCGCCGACTGCGGGAGGAACACGATCGGCGTGTCGAACAGCGCGCCGCGGGAGCCCGTGTTCGTGAGGGTGAACGTGCCGCCGGCCAGCTCGTCCGGCTTGAGCTTGTTGTCGCGAGTACGGGCTGCGAGGTCGGCGATCTGCGTCGCGAATCCGGCGAGATCGAGCGTCGCCGCGTCGCGGATCACCGGGGTGAGCAGTCCGCGCTCGGTGTCTACCGCGATGCTGATGTTCTCCTGGGCGGGGTAGACGATCGAGTCGCCCTCGATAGTCGCGTTGATGATCGGGTACGCCTGGAGGGCCTCCGCCGCAGCCAGCGCGAAGAACGGCAGGAACGAGAGCTTCGTGCCGGTCTTGGCCTGGAAGTCGGCCTTGACCTGGTCGCGGAAGTTCGCCACGAGGGTGACGTCCACCTCGACCACGGAGGTGAGCTGGGCCGAGCTCTGCATGGAGATGACGGCGCGCTCGGCGATCACCTTGCGCAGGCGCGACATCGCGACGGTGGTGCCGCGGAGCGCGGACACCTCGAGCTGCTTGGCCGGTGCGGCGGTGGCGCTCGGGGCGGAGGCTGCGGCTGCGGTAGCAGACGAGGCGCTCAGGACATCCTGCTTGCGGATGCGGCCGCCGACGCCGGTACCGGAGACGGAGCCGAGGTCGATGCCGCGCTCGTTGGCGAGCTTGCGCACGAGCGGCGTGACGTACCCCGCGTGGGAGTCGGGGGCGACCGCGGCGGGTGCCGGAGCTGCGGCGACGACCGGAGCGGCAACGGGCGCGGCGGCAACGGGTGCAGCAACGGGCGCTGCGGCAACGGGTGCAGCGGCGGGGGCCGGAGCCGTCGTGTGGGCCGGTCCGGCCGGAGCGGTGGCGGGGGCGGGGTCGACGGGTGCCGGAGCCGGGGGAGCGGCGGGCGCCTCCTCGGCAGGAGCGGGAGCATCCGTAGAGGGGACCTCGGCCACGGGGGCTGCCGGTGCCGGCTCGGCGGGAGCGGCGGGGGCCTCAGGAGCCGGAGCCGCAGGAGCCTCAGCCGCGGGAGCCTCAGCAGCGGGGGCGGGCGCCTCCGCTGCGCCCGATCCGTCACCGATCGTGACGAGGGCGGTGCCGACCTCGACGGTCTCGTCCTCCGCGACGAGGATGGCCTCGATCACTCCGGCGACGGGCGACGGGATCTCGGTGTCGACCTTGTCGGTCGAGACTTCGAGCAGCGGCTCGTCGACCTCTACTCGGTCGCCGACCTTCTTGAGCCAGCGGGTAACCGTACCCTCGGTGACACTCTCACCGAGTGCCGGAAGGTTGACGGATTCGCTCATCAGTGGTGCTCCTTAGTAACGCTTCTGCTGAAAGTTTAGTTGTGGTCTTAGATCGCGTGCAGGGGCTTGCCAGCGAGGTACAGGAATGCCTCGCCGAGCGCCTCGTTCTGCGTGGGGTGGGCGTGGACGAGAGGAGCGATGTCCTCGGGGTACGCCTCCCAGTTCACGGCGAGCTGTGCTTCACCGATGAGCTCGCCCACGCGAGCGCCGATCATGTGCACGCCGACGACGGGGCCGTCGTTGACGCGGACCACCTTGACGATGCCGGCCGTGCCGATGATGTGGCTCTTGCCGTTTCCGGCGAGGTTGTAGTCGTACGAGCTGATCTTGTCGGCGCCGTACTTCTCCACGGCCTTGGCCTGCGACAGGCCGACGGAGGCCACCTCGGGGTCGCTGTACGTGACCTTGGGGATGTTGACATCCTCGATGACGACGGGGTTGAGCCCGGCGATCTCCTCCGCGACGAAGATGCCCTGCTGGAACCCGCGGTGCGCGAGCTGGAGGCCGGGCACGATGTCGCCGACGGCGTAGACGCCGGGGATGTTCGTGGCGAGGCGCTCGTTGGTGATGACGAACCCGCGGTCCATGGTGATGCCGACCTCTTCGTAGCCGAGGTTCGCGGTGGACGGGCCGCGGCCGACGGCGACGAGCAGGAGCTCGCCCTCGAAGGTCTTGCCGTCCTCGAGGGTAACCACGACGCCCTTGTCGTCCTGCGTTACGGACTGGAAGCGCACGCCGAGGCTGAACTCGATGCCGCGCTTGCGGAACGCGCGCTCGAACTGCTTGCTGATCGCCTCGTCCTCATTGGGGACGAGGTGCGGAAGCGCCTCGACGATCTGGACCTCGGCGCCCCAGCTCTTCCAGACGCTGGAGAACTCGACCCCGATGACGCCGCCGCCGAGGACGACGACCTTCTTCGGCACGAAGTCGAGCTCGAGGGCCTGCTCGGAGGTGATGACCCGTCCGCCGATCTCGAGGCCGGGGAGGGAGCGGGAGTAGGAGCCCGTCGCGAGGACGACGTTCTTGCCGATGATCGTCTCGTCGCCGACCTGCACCGTCGTGGGGGACACGAGCTTGCCCTCGCCCTCGATGGTGGTGATGCCGCGGGCCTTGATCAGGCCCTGCAGGCCCTTGTACTTGCTGGAGACGACCTCCTGGCGGTAGGCAGTGACTCCGGCGATGTCGACTCCGCCGAACGTCGAGGTCACGCCGTACTTGGCGGACTCGCGCGTGACATCCGCGACCTCCGCGGCGTGCAGCAGGGCCTTCGTCGGGATGCACCCGACGTGGAGGCAGGTGCCGCCCACCTTGCCCTTTTCGATGAGGCCGACGGTCATGCCGAGCTGGCTTGCACGCAGCGCTGCGGCGTACCCACCACTTCCGCCACCGAGAACGACAAGGTCAAACGTGTGCTCAGACAATCCCAGCAACTCCTCTGTAAGGATTTGTGCACCGGCACGCCAAGGATGTGTGGTGGGCGACCGGATTGGGGCGGAAGAAACCCGCCTCAAAAACCTTACTACGAGCGGCTATATTCCTCGGCCAGCTCGATCAACGCGCGGACGGATACTCCGGTCGGTCCTTTGCCGGTGAATCCCCACCCCGCGCCGCCGTTGTTGGCAGGCCCGGCGATGTCCAGATGCGCCCACGGGATGGTGCGCTTCTCGTCGCCCTCCCCGGTGGTGCCGATGAAATCGCGGAGGAACGCGGCCGCGATCATCATGCCGCCCGCGGTGTTGCCGGGCTTGATGTTCGCGATGTCGGCGATGTCGGAGGCCAGGAGCGGCCGCAGGTCGGGGGAGATGGGCATGTGCCACAGCGTCTCGCCGACGCGGTTGCCCGCGGCGACGACCCTCTGGGCGAGCTCGGCGTCGCCCATCGTGCCGACGTAGCGGGTGCCCATGGCGATGGATGCCGCGCCGGTGAGCGTCGCCACGTCGATGATGGCGTCCGGCTCCTCCTCGCTCGCGGCCACGAGGCCGTCGGCCATGACCAGGCGGCCCTCGGCGTCGGTGTTGAGCACCTCGACGGTCTTGCCGCCGTAGATCCGGATGACGTCGTTCGGCCGGAGCGCGGCACCGCCCGGCATGTTCTCGGCGATGCACAGCCACGCCGTCACGCGCACCGGGAGGGCGAGCTTCGCGGCGGCGAGCGTGACCGCCAGCACGGTGGCGGCCCCCGTCATGTCGTACTTCATCCCGATCATGGAGGCCGGCGGCTTGAGCGACAGGCCGCCCGTGTCGAAGGTGATGCCCTTGCCGACGAGGGCGATGTGCTTCGCCGCCCCGGCGGGGGAGTAGCTGACCTTCACCAGGCGCGGGCCCCGGGCCGAGCCCTGGCCCACCCCGAGGATGCCGCCGTACCCGCCAGCCCGCAGCTCCGCGTCCGCGAGCACCTCGACGGTCACGTCGACGCCCTCCGCGAGTGCGACTGCGGCGTCGGCGAGCGCTTCCGGGTACAGGTCGTTCGGCGGGGCGTTCACGAGGTCGCGCACACTGTGCACCGCCTCGGCGGCCACGGTGGCCCGCTCGATGAGGGCATCGGACTGGGCATCCGTCGCCACGATGATGGCGGTGGCGGGCAGCTTGGTCGCCTCGAGGCTGGATGCCCGGTACTCGGTGTACGCGTACGCCCCGAGCGCGGCGCCCTCGAGCACCGCGAGCACGTCCTCCTCCGAGGTCGTGGGCAGGCCGAAGACGAGGGACTGGATGCCGCGCAGCTGGCGGGTGGCGGACCCGGCCGCGTAGCGGAGGTCGTGCGGGGTGACGTCTCCCTGCCCGAGGCCCACGAGTGCGATGCTCTCGGTCGCGCCGTGCGTGCCCGGAAGGCGGCGCACCTCGTCCTGCGCGCCGGTGACGCCGATCGCCTCGAGGGCGAGCTGGAGGTCGGTGAAGGACGGGTCCTCGTTCGCGAGCTGCGGCCCCTCGTCGGTCTTGCGGACGCCGAGGACGAGCACGTCCCCCTCGATCTCGAGAAGCGGCTGGGAGGAGGTGGAGAGCGAGGGGACGGTCATCCCGCCATCGTAGCCAGCCGCGCTGGGCGTGTTCGCTGTGGGCATGATGCCCGAAGGCCCATTTGCCCCGATTGCGCCGAACCCCGGGATTAGTGTTGAAACATGCGCGACCCGGACGGCTTGTACGAACTCTCTGCTGAGGCGGACGCGGTTCCGCGCGGACTGAATCTGGTCGCCGCGCTGACGGGATTCGCCGACGCCGGCAGTGCGGTCACGCAGGTCAGCGAGTACCTGCTCGACACGCTGGAGCACGAGGTTGTCGCCGAGTTCGACAGCGACGAGCTGCTCGACTACCGCGCTCGCAGGCCGACCATCTACTTCGACCAGGACCACCTGAGTGACTACCGTCCGCAGTCCCTCAACCTCTACCTGGTGCGGGATGAGCTCAAGCAGCCGTTCCTGCTCCTCACCGGTTACGAGCCCGACTTCCAGTGGCAGCGCTTCACGACCGCGGTGCTCGGCCTCATCGAGCGCTTCCAGGTGAAGGCGACGACGTGGGTGCACGCCATCCCGATGCCCGTGCCGCACACGCGCCCTATCGGTGTCACGGTGAGCGGCAACCGCACGGAGCTGATCGACGCGATGTCGGTCTGGAAGCCGCGCACCCAGGTGCCCGCCAATGCACTGCACCTGCTCGAGTACCGCCTGCAGGAGCTGGGGCACCCCAACGCCGGGTTCGTGCTGCTGATCCCGCACTACCTCGCCGACACGGAGTACCCCGCTGCGGCCGTCACCGCCCTCGAGAGCGTGAGCGCCGCGACCGGGCTGATCTTCCCCACGGACCAGCTCCGCGAGGACGGCCGGGACTTCCTGACGAAGATCGACGGGCAGGTCGAGAACAACCAGGAGCTCGCGAAGCTCGTCGGCACGCTCGAGGTGCGCCACGACAGCTACATGCAGGACAACCCGCTGCGCTCGCCCCTGACCGACGAGGACGGCGAGCTGCCGACCGCCGACGAGATCGCCGCTGAGCTGCAGAACTTCCTGGCCACGCGCCGCACCGGCGACGAGGATCCGATCGCCTGAACGAGCCGTAGGCTTGCCCCGATGAATTCGCGGCGCGCCTGGGTGGTCTACGGCGCCGCCGTGCTCACCTACATGGTCGCCATCCTGCAGCGCAGCTCGCTGGGGGTCGCGGCTGTGGAGGCAACCCAGCGGTTCGACATCGCGGCCACGGCCCTCTCCACCCTCGCGGTAGTGCAGCTCGTCGTGTACGCGGCGCTGCAGATACCGGTGGGGGTGATGGTCGACCGGGTAGGACCGAGGTTCCTGCTGGTGACGGGTGCCGCGCTCATGCTCGTCGGACAGACCACGCTCGCCTTCTCCGAGAGCATCGGGGTTGCCATCCTCGGGCGGATCCTCGTGGGCGCCGGCGACGCGATGACCTTCATCTCGGGCATCCGGCTGCTGGCGTCATGGTTCGACGGGCGCCGGCTCACGTTCGTCTCCCAGCTGTTCGGCTCGCTCGGCCAGTTCGGCCAGATCGTCGCGCTCTTCCCGCTGGGCCTCGCTCTGCACAGCTGGGGCTGGACGCCCACCTACCTGCTCGCCGCCTCGCTCTCGGCGATCGTGGTCGTCGTCCTCCTCACGGTCGTCTCGAGCGGTCCCGGAAACAAGCTGGAGGTGCGCGAGCGCCAGACGTGGGCGCAGTCGGCCCACCATCTCCGGGTCGCCCTCGCGCGGCCCGGCACCCAGCTCGGGTTCTGGTCGCACTTCGTGTCGCAGTCCTCGCTGACGACGTTCGCCCTGCTGTGGGGGTTCCCCTTCCTCTCCGTCGGCCTCGGCTACGGGCCTGAGGGGGCCGCGACACTGCTCACCGTCACGGTGGCGAGCGTGCTCGTGAGCGGCCCCGTGCTCGGCGTCCTGTGCGCGCGGTTCCCGCTGCGGCGCAGCAACCTCGTACTCGGCATCGTGATCGCGATGGCGATCGTCTGGACTGCTCTCCTGCTCTGGCCCGGCCAGCCGCCGCTGTGGCTCCTCGTCGTGCTGCTGCTCGTCATCGCCGTCGGGGGCCCGGGCTCGCTGATCGGCTTCGACTTCGCGCGGACCTTCAACCCGCTCCGGTCGCTCGGATCGGCGAACGGGATCGTCAACGTCGGCGGGTTCCTCGCGACGTTCGTGATGATGTTCCTCATCGGAGTGGTGCTCGACCTGGTCGACCGGGCGCACGGGGGCAGCGGCATCCCGGCAGACCTGTACTCGCTGTCGTCGTTCCGCTTGGCGTTCCTCGTGCAGTACCTGGTGGTCGGGATCGGAGTGGTGTTCCTCCTGATCGCACGCCGGCGCACGAGAAGCCTCCTGCACGAGGAGGAGGGCATAGAAGTGGGGCCCTTGTGGGTTGCACTAGTGAGGTACTTGCGGCACCGACGGGCCTGATCGCTCCGCGCGAACGGGTTTTATCACGCCGGAGGGACCCTCTGTCAAGTGCTGCGCCCAAGACGTGCAATAATTGGGTACGAGACCCGGTCTTCTTCCGTTGCTCGCCGCATCGCTCATCAATGCGCGCGCACGGGACTTGACAAGGGTCTTAGTGCTGCCCCGAAATCGTCGGCAGCGCGAGCAAACTGCCCAAAAACTCCTGGAAGGTGTTCGAATGGCAACCCGGACTACGGCCGCCCCTGCGGCCACGAAGACAGCGCCTGCAAAGGCCGCGACCGCCAAGGCTGCGTCAACGAAGACGAAGGCCGCCGGCGTGAAGGACGAGGCTCCCGAGGTCGACGAGACCACGGCCAAGGCCAAGGCGCCCGCCAAGGCCGCGGCCAAGACCGCCGCGAAGTCGCCGGCCGGCCGCAAGCCGAAGTCGGCAGACCTCGACGACGACTCTGACGACGTCGAGGAGCCCGCGGAGATCGAGGAGATCGACGAGGAGGAGATCGAGGCGGTCGTCGCCGTGGTCGAGGTGGAGGCCGACGCCGATGCCGACGAGGCCAAGGACGACGCATCCGACGACGATGACGATGACGAGAAGTCGACCGGCAAGGACGAGGAGCTGCCCACCGGCGCCCTCGTGCTGTCACTGGTCGACGACGAGGACGAGGTCCCCGTCTACTCGTCCGCCATCACCGGCGCCACCGCCGACCCGGTCAAGGACTACCTGAAGCAGATCGGCAAGGTCGCGCTTCTCAACGCCGCAGAGGAGGTCGAGCTCGCGATGCGCATCGAGGCCGGCCTGTTCGCGGAGGACAAGCTCTCGCACATGTCGCCCGCCGAGCTGCGCTCGGCCCTCGGCCGCGAGCTCACCTGGGTCGCGAAGGACGGGCAGCGGGCGAAGAGCCACCTGCTCGGAGCGAACCTGCGCCTCGTCGTGTCGCTCGCCAAGCGCTACACCGGCCGCGGAATGCAGTTCCTCGACCTCATCCAGGAGGGCAACCTGGGCCTCATCCGTGCTGTCGAGAAGTTCGACTACACGAAGGGCTTCAAGTTCTCGACCTATGCGACGTGGTGGATCCGCCAGGCGATCACCCGCGCGATGGCCGACCAGGCCCGCACCATCCGCATCCCGGTGCACATGGTCGAGGTCATCAACAAGCTCGCCCGCGTGCAGCGCCAGATGCTGCAGGACCTGGGCCGCGAGCCCACGCCCGAGGAGCTGAGCCGCGAGCTCGACATGACGCCCGAGAAGGTCATCGAGGTGCAGAAGTACGGCCGCGAGCCGATCTCCCTGCACACCCCCCTCGGCGAGGACGGCGACAGCGAGTTCGGCGACCTCATCGAGGACACCGAGGCCGTCGTGCCCGCCGACGCCGTGGGCTTCACCATGCTGCAGAAGCAGCTGGAGTCGCTGCTCGACTCGCTCAGCGAGCGCGAGGCCGGTGTCATCCGGATGCGCTTCGGCCTCGGCGACGGAATGCCGAAGACCCTCGACCAGATCGGTGACACGTTCGGTGTGACGCGCGAGCGGATCCGCCAGATCGAGTCGAAGACCATGGCCAAGCTGCGCCACCCGTCGCGCTCGCAGTCGCTGCGCGACTACCTCGAGTAGGCCGCCGAGGACATGGCCGAGGCTAACGAAGGAAAGAACCTCGAGGTCGTCGTGGACGGGGTGCGGTACCAGCGCATACCGATCAAGACCCACGTGGTGATGCGGGACGACGTCCTGCTCGATGTCGTGCAGAAGTACGCGGGCTCGCTCGTGCAGGACGGCGACGTCCTGTTCGTGACCGAGAAGATCGTGGGCATCACCCAGGGCCGTGCATTTCCGCTCGAGGAGATCCAGCCGCGCAAGCTGGCTGTCACACTCTCGAAGTACGTGACCAAGACCTCGCACGGCATCGGGCTCGGCATCCCCGAGACGATGGAGATGGCGCTGCGCGAGTGCGGCACCCCGCGCATCCTGTTCGCCGCCGCCGTGGCCGCAGTGACGAAGGCGCTCGGGCGCCGCGGCGACTTCTACCGGATCGCCGGCCCCAAGGCACGCGCTATCGACGGACCGACCAAGAACACGATCCCGCCCTACGACTCGCAGGTGGTGCTCGGCCCCGCCCGGCCCGACGGCGTCGCCGCCGACATCAAAGCGGCGCTGGGCCGCGAGATCGACGTGCTCGTCGTCGACATCAACGACTTCGGCGGGAACATCCTCGGGTCCACCTCGACCCGGGCGCTGAGCGACCTGATGGTTCGCGTGCTCAAGGACAACCCGCTCGGCCAGGACCGCCAGTCCACCCCGATGGGGATCATCCGGAAGGCTTAGCGCCCCTCGGTGAGGTCCGGCCACTCGGCCGGGACGATGTCCTCGAGCTTGACCTCCAGCACCTCGGCGAGGGCGAGGAGGGTGAAGAGCCGCGGGTTCATTGGCGTGCCGGGCTTCGACTCGCCCTTCTCGAACTTCTGGTACGTGTACGCCGCGATGCCCGCCATGTGGGCGAGTCGCTCCTGGCTCAGTCCGCGCTCGAGCCGCAGCCGCTGGAGGGCGACTCCCATCGCCCGCGAGAAGTCGGCCATGCTGACGCTGTCGCCTTTGCCTGTGTGCACAACCCCAGCCTGAAAGACGCCGAGCGGGTACGGTGCAATCTATGTATGGGAATATCCGCGTGCTCATACTAGCTACTTCGCTACGACCCTGAGTGTCGGTGGCGCGTGATGCATTTAAGGGGTCGTGCCGCGACCTGAGGAGGGTGTCCACGGTGAACGACACGAGACCCAGCTGGCAGGCTGACCCGTGCCCGGGATGGTGCGCCGGCGGGCACGCCGAGCACGATCATCCGGATGACCGGGTGCACCGCAGCCTCGCTGAGGCCGTGCCCGTGGTCGTGCGGCGAACGGCTTTCGGGTCAGGCGGCGTGCGGCGGAGCGCGGAGGCCGTCGAGTTCGAAGTTGCCCTCTCCCGTGTCGACGGCGAGCGCGAGACGTGGGTGTACGTCGGCGAGGGTCCGGCGATGTTCGTCGAGGTCACGGCGGAGAGCGCGGGGCGCCTGCTCGGCGCACTGGCCGACGTGCTGGCTAGAAGTCGATGACCTCGCGGAACTTCGGCAGCAGCCCGATCTTGTTGCCGGTCAGGCTCGGCTTCATCTGGAAGACGCCGGTGTTGTAGTTGCCCTCGATGATGACGGGGCCGTTCTCGCCGATCGCTACGTCCCAGCCCACGTAGGGGATCTGGGGGACGATCCGCGACACCGTGTCGAGCGTCTCCAGCACCTTGTCGTACAGCGGCACCTGGAAGCCCACGATCGGCGTGCCGGAGATCGGGTGCGACGTGAAGGTGTTCGCGTACTTGTCGAAGGCGCCGTAGTGCGCGATGCCGGTATTCTCATCGATCACCGTGTACATGCCGCCGCGGCCGTAGTTGTCCACGTCGGCGCCGTTGCCCATTCGGAGGACGGCCTCCATGATGTGCACGTCGGTGCCGTCGAAGAACGTGATCATGCGCAGCGAGTTCACGCTCGTCGGCGAGAGCGATGCCATTACGGGATGCTGCGTCAGGAACGTCTCGACGAGGTACTGCTTGTTCGCGAGCAGCGCTTCGCGGAAGGCCTCGAAGTCGGCGATGTCCTCGGCGCGGTGCTTCTCGATGCCGGCCCCGCTCATCCCGTCGATCCGCTTGGCCATGATCACGCGGTTGCGCTTCGCGAACCGCTCGAGATCGGCGGCGGTGGTCTCTCGGACGTCGAGCCACTCCCGCCCGAGCCACTCGCGGAAGCGCGCGTTGAACTTCGGCTTGTCCCAGAACTGCTCGCGGTAGTCGCGCTGGTTGTACTTGACGACTATCGAGTTCGCGTTGCCGCTGGTGATCCAGGTGCGGCGCTCACTCGCCGTGAGCGACCAGAACTCGAACTCCTGGTAGTCGAGGTAGCCCGCCTGGTAGACGAGCGAGCACCAGGCCATGTCGATGAGGATCAGGATGCGGGGCCGCCGGCTCTCCGCGGCAACGGCCTTCGCGACCGCCCCCATGTTCTTCACGTCGAGCGTGACCAGTCGGGAGAGGTAGTGCCTGATGCGCTTCACGATGCTCCGTTAGACAAGAAGGAGGGCCCGGAGACTACTCCGGGCCCTCAAATCTATCGTCGCTGCTAGACCGTGCGGTCCTCGAGCAGGCGGGCCGACTCGTCGTGCCAGTTCAGCGCGGTCGGGAACAGCTTCTCCTTGAACTCGTTGCCGTGGTGGGCGCAGAAGAGGAGCTCGCCGGTCTTGAGCGTAACGCGGATGTACGCCTGCGCACCGCAGCTGTCGCAGCGGTCGAGCGCCGAGAGTGTGTAGTCCAGCTCGTCGACGGAGCTGTCCTCGGTGGCGATCTGAGACATGTGCGGCTCCATTCGGGCTGGTGGGGCGAAAACTTCCGTGCCTCAATACAAGCACGTCGGTGCCGCACGGGGCGTCAATTGCCGGGTATTTCGCTGAACGCGTACAGCCCAATCCGAGGCCCGTGTCAGTCCGGGGTCAGTGGCTTCGGGGACCGTAGTGTTGAACCGTTCCACGCCCGACCCAAGGAGAACCCATGTCCAGCGCCGACTACTCAGCCCGGCACCTCTCCGTGCTCGAAGGCCTCGAGGCGGTCCGCAAGCGCCCGGGCATGTACATCGGCTCCACCGACTCCCGCGGGCTCATGCACTGCCTGTGGGAGATCATCGACAACTCCGTGGACGAGGCCCTCGGCGGGCACGGCAACGAGATCAGTGTCGTCCTCCACAAGGACGAGAGCGTCACGGTGCGCGACCGCGCGCGCGGCATCCCGGTCGATATCGAGCCGAAGACCGGCCTCTCGGGCGTCGAGGTAGTCTTCACCAAGCTCCACGCCGGCGGCAAGTTCGGGTCGGGGTCGTACGCGGCCTCCGGCGGTCTCCACGGCGTCGGGGCCTCCGTGGTGAACGCCCTCTCCGAGCGCCTCGACGTCGAGGTCGACCGCGACGGCAAGACGTGGGCGATGTCGTTCCACCGGGGTGAGCCCGGAACCTTCGACGACCGCGGGGGAGAGCCGACACCGGATGCGCCCTTCACCCCGTTCGTCGCGAACAGCGAGCTGCGCGCCGTGGGCAAGGTGGCGAAGAACGTGACGGGCACCCGGATCCGGTACTGGGCGGATCGCCAGATCTTCACCAAGGGCGCCTCCTTCCAGACGGACGAGCTCCTCGACCGCGTGCGCCAGACGGCGTTCCTCGTGC
The DNA here is from genome assembly GCF_058809925.1 of Rhodoglobus sp. GW821-FHT12B09. Classification (NCBI taxonomy): domain Bacteria; kingdom Bacillati; phylum Actinomycetota; class Actinomycetes; order Micrococcales; family Microbacteriaceae; genus Rhodoglobus; species Rhodoglobus sp. GW821-FHT12B09. The sequence goes on from NZ_JBXATB010000001.1 coordinate 613,205, forward strand.
CAAACCTCAGGCTCGACATCACCGACGAGCGCCCCGCCGAGCCGACCCACGAGACCTTCCACTTCGAGGGCGGTATCGCCGAGTTCGTCGACCATCTGGCCGCCGACGCCCCGCTCACCGACACCTGGCGGATGACCGGCAGCGGCACCTTCACCGAGACCGTGCCCGTGCTGCAGGACAACGGCCACATGATCCCGACCGAGCTCCAGCGGGACTGCGAGGTCGACATCGCCCTGCGCTGGGGAACCGGCTACGACACGGTGTTCAAGAGCTTCGTCAACATCATCTCCACTCCCAAGGGCGGCACCCACCAGGCCGGCTTCGAGCAGGGCATGCTCAAGTTCCTGCGCGCGGAGGCCGAGAAGAACTCGCGCCGGCTGAAGCTCGGCAACGACAAGCTCGAGAAGGACGACATCCTCGCCGGCCTCACCGCGGTGCTCACGGTTCGCCTGCCCGAGCCGCAGTTCGAGGGCCAGACGAAGGAGATCCTCGGCACGCCGGCTGTGCGCAACATCGTGTCCCAAGTCATCTCGAAGGCGATGGCCGACAAGTTCGCCTCGTCCAAGCGCGACGACAAGGCGCAGTCCGCCCTCGTTCTCGACAAGATCGTCTCCGAGATGAAGTCGCGCATCTCCGCCCGCGCGCACAAGGAGACCCAGCGCCGCAAGAACGCGCTCGAGAGCTCGTCGCTTCCGGCGAAGCTCGTCGACTGCCGCTCGAACGACGTCGCCAACAGCGAGCTCTTCATCGTCGAGGGCGACTCCGCACTCGGCACCGCGAAGCTTGCGCGCGACAGCGAGTACCAGGCGCTCCTGCCGATCCGGGGCAAGATCCTCAACGTGCAGAAGGCCTCGGTGAGCGACATGCTCTCCAACGCCGAGTGCGCGTCGATCATCCAGGTGATCGGTGCCGGGTCCGGGCGCACGTTCGACCTCGAGTCCGCGCGCTACGGCAAGGTCATCATCATGAGCGACGCGGATGTCGACGGCGCCCACATCCGGACGCTCCTGCTCACCCTGTTCTTCCGGTACATGCGGCCGATGATCGACGAGGGCCGCATCTACGCCGCCGTGCCCCCGCTGCATCGCGTCGTGGTCATGAACCCCGGCTCGAAGCCCAACGAGACGCTCTACACGTACTCCGAGAAGGAACTCGAGGGCGTCCTCGCCGGCCTGCGCCGATCGGGCAAGAAGTACCAGGACCCCATCCAGCGCTACAAGGGCCTCGGCGAGATGGATGCCGACCAGCTCTCGGAGACCACGATGGACCGCCGCTACCGCACCCTCCGCCGCGTGACCGCGGTGACGGCCGAGGCCGCGGAGGAGGCATCCCGGGTGTTCGAACTGCTCATGGGCAACGACGTCGCGCCGCGCAAGGAGTTCATCATCGCGGGCGAGGGCCTCGATCGCGACCGCATCGACGTCTGATCCGCTCTCAGCGAGCGCCAAGGCTGCGCTCAGTGCGCGGTCGTAGCCTTAACAGGTGAGTATCACCCTTGACACCGGTCTCGAGGTCGACGTCACCGGCGGGAGCATCCGCGGCATCGAGCTCGACGGCCTGCACCACTGGCGTGCGATTCCCTATGCCGCCCCGCCCACCGGCGACCTGCGTCTGCGGGCGCCGCAGCCGGTGCAGCCCTGGGACGGCGTTCGGGATGCCTCGGCCTTCGGTCCCGTCTCCCATCAGGTCGCCGGTCTTGCGCGGGTCCCGATGTCCGAGGACTGCCTCACCCTGAACGTGATCGCGCCGCGCGAGCCCGGCGCCGCTCGGCCGGTGATGGTCTTCATCCACGGCGGCGCGTACACGACGGGGTCGTCGCGCGAGATCCCGCACCTCGGCGAGGCCCTGGTGCGCGAGGGCGAAGTCGTCTTCGTGAACTTCAACTACCGGCTCGGCGCCCTCGGCTATCTCGACTTCACGGGGTTCTCCACGCCGGAGCGCCCGCTCGAGGCCAACCTCGGCCTGCGCGACCAGGTCGCAGCGCTGGCCTGGGTGCGCGAGAACATCGCCCGGTTCGGCGGGGACCCGGACAACGTCACGGTCTTCGGCGAGTCCGCGGGCGGGAATGCGGTGACCACCCTTCTCGCGGTTCCCTCGGCGAGGGGCCTCTTCGCCCGCGCGATCGCCGAGAGCGCGCCCCCGGAGGCCGTATACCCGAGCTCGCTCACGCGCGAGTGGGGTGCGGACTACGTCGCGATCCTGCGCGAGGTGACCCGCGACGCCACGACTCCGGCCCCGGAGCTCCTCCTCGGCACGGCGCCCACCCTTCTCGTGCGAGCAGCGTCCATCATGCGGCAGCGCACCCCGGACGCCGTTCCCGGCACCATCGCCTTCTCGCCCGTGATCGACGGGGACGTCCTGCCCGAACGGCCCGTCGATGCCGCGGCCGCGGGGCGCACCCACCCCGTGCCGCTGATCATCGGGACGAACTCGCGCGAGGGCACGCTCTTCCGCGGAAGGCTGGACCTGCTGGCGACCACCAAGCCGCGTATCCGCGCTGTGTTCGCGAAGACTGAGCGGCAGGCTCGGGCGCGCCTGTTCGAGGAGTACCGCGCCCTCCCGCCACGACGATCCGCCGCCGAGTTCGGCGGGGACTACTCCTTCTGGTACCCGTCGATCCGCTACGCCGAGGGTCACGCCCTCACGGCGCCCGTGCACTTCTACCGCTTCGACATCGCCACTCGCGCGCTCAAACTGGCCGGGCTTGACGCTACCCACGGCATCGAACTGTTCGCGGTGTTCGACCTGCTCGACAACCCGATCGCCCGGGCTGCCGGCGCGCTCGGCGGCCGGGTGGCGTTCAAGCAAGCAGCGAAGAGGATGCGCGGGCGCTGGCTCGCGTTCGCACGCGACGGGTCCGTGGGGGAGGACTGGGACCAGTACTCCGCGGCCCACCGCGCCACGCTCATCATCGACGCCGACGACCGCATCGAGCTCGACCCACGGCGGTCTCGCCGTCTCGCCTGGGACGCGTTCATCCCGCACGTCTAGCTGTTCACCTCCGCTGCCTAGACTGCGGCCGTGTCCACCCTCCGCGTCACCGTCTCCGGCGGCGAGCTGCAGGGAGCGGTGCGCCGCGGGCTCCGCATGTGGCGCGGCATCCCGTACGCAGCACCGCCGGTGGGCGACCTGCGGTTCCGCGCGCCACGGCCGGTCGTTCCCTGGGCGGGTGTTCGCTCGGCGGCCGAGTTCGGGCCGGTCGCGCCGCAGGACCGCAACGGCCAGTTCGCGGGTCCGCCCACCAGCGTCCCGATGTCGGAGGACTGCCTCACTCTCAACGTGATCGCGCCCGCCTCTGCCCCGGAGGGGCAGCTGCCGGTCATGGTCTTCGTGCACGGCGGCGCGTACAGCGTCGGGTCGTCGCGGGAGATCCGCAAGCAGGGCGAGGGGCTCGTGCGCCAGGGCCCGGTGGTCTTCGTCAACTTCAACTACAGGCTGGGCGCGCTCGGCTACCTCGACTTCTCGCAGTTCTCCACCCGGGCGCGGCGGTTCGAGAGCAATCTCGGCCTGCGCGACCAGGTCGCCGCCCTCGAATGGGTGCAGGAGAACATCGCCGTGTTCGGCGGGGACCCGGGCAACGTGACGCTGTTCGGCGAGTCCGCCGGTGGGAACGCGGTGACCACGCTGATGGCGGTGCCCGCCGCGCACGGGCTGTTCGCCCGGGCGATCGCGCAGAGCTCGCCCGCCAATGCGATCTACCCGCCCGCCGTGACCGGGGCGTGGGCCCGGGACTACGTGGAGCTGCTGAGCGAGGCCGTCGACAATTCGAGCACCGAGAGCACCTCGCTCGAGGACGCGGGTGCCCTGCTCGCGCAGGCCGAGACCGACGACCTGGTGCGGGCGACGACCCGGATGCAGCTCCTCACCCCCGACCGCGCGCCCGGCACGGTAGTGCTCGCGCCGGTGATCGACGGCGAATTCCTCCCGGAGCGGCCCCTCGACGCGTTCAAGGCCGGGCGGGCCGCACGCGTGCCGCTCATCATCGGGACGAACGACCGCGAAGGCTCACTGTTCCGCGGGCGGCTCGACATTCTCGCAACGACGCCCCCGCGCATCCGGGCCATCTTCGCGAACACCCGAAAGCGGTCGCGCAAGGCGCTCAAGGCGCTCTACCCCGGACTTCCGGCGCGCCGGCCCGCTGCCGACTTCGGCGGGGACCTCGCGTTCTGGTACCCGTCGGTGAAGGTCGCCGAGCGCCATTCGCGGTTCGCCACCGTGCACTTCTACCGATTCGACATCGCGCCGCGGCTGCTCCGCCTCACCGGCCACGACGCCACTCACGGCCTCGAGCTGTTCGCCCTGTTCGACCGCATGGACGGCCTCTTCGGGCGCGGTCTCGGGATGCTCGGCGGCCGTGCCGCGTTCAAACGAGCCGGGTCGCGGATGCAGGCGGAGTGGCTGAACTTCGCGCGGGACGGCACCGTGAGCGAGCGCTGGCCGAAGTACACCCAGCGCAAGCGCCGCACGCTCATCATCGACCGCGCGGACCGGATCGAGCACGACCCGCGGGGCGACCGCCGCCTCGCGTGGCAGCAGTTCGTCCCGCACGTCTGACCCCGCACCGAAAACGCAGGAGATTCTGCGTTTCGGCGCGACAAAGCGACCGGAAACGCGCTGCAGAGAGAGAATCTCCTGCGTTTTTGGAGGTGGCGGGGCTAGACGGACTCGCCGATGGAGCCGACGACTCCGTCGAGGGGCGTGCCCGAGGCATCCCGCTTCGCACCGGGCTCGGGCAGGGCGCGCACAGCGCCGTCCGTGCCGACGGCCAGCGCGGGGGAGCGGCCCACCCACGCGAGGCCGAGCACGTCCTCGCCCTTGAGGAAGGTGTGCGCCCGTACGCCGCCGGTCGCCCGGCCCTTGCCGGGGAACTCGGAGATGGCCGAGACCTTCGCGCGGCCGGGGTCAGCGCCGGCGATCGTCGTGGTCGAGGTGGAGACCGTCACAACGACGTTCTCCTCGCCGGGGTCGATCGATCCGAAGAACGTGACGGTGGCTTTCGCCGACAGGTTGATGCCCGCCATGCCGCCCGCGCTCGCACCCTGGGGCCGCACCGCGCTCGCCCCAAAATGCAGGAGCTGCGCGTCGGATGTCACGAACACGAGCTCTTCGGCATCGCTTCCCTGCGAAACTCCTGCAATTTCGTCGCCGGGCTTGAGGGAGATGATGTCGAAGTCCGGCTTGCCCGGCCACCCGCCGGTCGCGACTCGCTTGACGACGCCCTGGCGGGTGCCGAGAGCGATCGGGTCGCCGTCGAGCTTGACGAACCCGAGCACCCGTTCCTTTCCGCCGATGGCGAGATACTCCGTGATCTTGGCACCGGCCGCGAGCTGGATCGAGTTCGCGGGCACGCTCGGCAGGTCGACGGCGGTGAACCGGATGAGGCGGCCGAGGTTCGTCACGGCGCCGATCTCGGTGCGGCTCGTGGTGGTGATGCGAGACCGGATGGCGTCGTGCTTGGACCGGCGGCGCGCGGGCCCGGCGGCGGGGTCGTCGGTCACGTCCACGCGGATCGCGCGGCCGGTGGTCGACAGGAGCACCTCGCACGGGGCATCGGCGATCTCGAGCACGGGGGTGGATTTGCGCGCGGCTGCGGCCGACACAGGAGCACCACGGGCCTCGGTGAGGAGTGTGCGGCGCGGCGTGCCGAACTTCTCGGCGACCTCCTCGAGCTCGTCGGAGACGAGCTGGGCGATCCGGGCGGGGTCGGACAGCAGCCCCTCGAGGTACTCGATCTCGGCGCGCAGCTTGTCGGCCTCCGCCTCGAGCTCGATGCGGCTGAACTTGGTGAGCCGTCGCAGCCGCAGCTCGAGGATGTACTCGGCCTGCAGGTCGCTCAGGTCGAACACGTCGATGAGCCGCGCGCGGGCCTGCTCGCTGTCGTCGCTCTGCCGGATGACCTGGATGACCTCGTCGATGTCGAGGATCGCGATGAGCAGCCCCTCGACGAGGTGCAGGCGCTCGCGCCGCCGTGCCAGCCGGAACTCGCTCCGCCGCCGGACCACCTCGAGCCGGTGGTCGAGGTAGACGCGCAGCAGCTCCTTGAGGCCGAGGGTCTGCGGGCCGCCGTTGACGAGCGCGACATTGTTGATGGAGAAGCTGTCTTCGAGGGGCGTCAGCCGGTAGAGCTGCTCGAGCACGGCGTCCGGGCTGAAGCCCGTCTTGATGCCGATGACCAGGCGCATGCCGTGCTTGCGGTCCGTGAGGTCGGTGACATCGGAGATGCCGCTGATCTTCTTGGCATTGACGCCGTCCTTGATCTTCTCGATCACGCGCTCGGTGCCGACCAGGAAGGGCAACTCCGTGACGACGAGTCCGGTCTTGCGGGCGGTGATCGACTCCACGGAGACGCGGGCGCGGGTCTTGAACGCGCCGCGGCCCGTCGCGTAGGCGTCCTTGATGCCGTCGAGGCCGACGATCGTGCCGCCGGTGGGGAGGTCGGGACCGGGCACGAAGGCCATGAGGTCCTCGAGCGAGGCATCCGGGTTCTCGAGCAGGTAGCGGGCCGCCGCGACCACCTCGATGAGGTTGTGCGGCGCCATGTTCGTCGCCATGCCCACGGCGATTCCGGATGCCCCGTTCACCAGCAGGTTCGGGAATGCCGCGGAGAGCACCTCCGGCTGCGTGAACTGGTTGTCGTAGTTGGGCACGAAGTTGACGACGTCCTCATCGAGGTTCTCGGTGAGGGCGAGGGCGGTCGCGTGGAGTCGCGCCTCGGTGTAGCGGGGAGCGGCGGGCCCGTCGTCGAGGGAGCCGAAGTTGCCGTGGCCGTCGATCAGGGGCACGCGCAGCACGAAGTCCTGTGTGAGGCGCACCATCGCGTCGTAGATGGAGGCGTCGCCGTGGGGGTGCAGCTTTCCCATGACCTCGCCGACCACTCGGGACGACTTCACATGGCCGCGGTCGGGCCGCAGGCCCATCTCCGACATCTGGTACAGGATGCGCCGCTGGACCGGCTTGAGGCCGTCACGGGCGTCCGGAAGGGCGCGCGAGTAGATGACCGAGTAGGCGTATTCAAGGAAGGAGCCCTGCATCTCGGCGGAGACATCGACGTCTTCGATGCGCTCACCGGGAGGGGTGGTGTCGGGAGGAGTAGCCATAAGATTGCCCCCATGCTACCGGCGCTGAAATCCGACGCGCTGAGCCTTGCCGATGTACTGAGAAGTTGTCTCGAGTCGATTCTGGGCGAGCCGAATCGGCTCGCGCTCCCGCCCGTCGACAACGCGGTAGTGCTGCTCGTCGACGGCCTCGGCGCGGACGTGCTCAAGGCGCGCTCGGGTCACGCGCGCACCCTCTCCTCGGCCCTGACGGGCAAGTGGGCCATTGAGTCGGGCTTTCCCACGACGACCGCCGCTGCTCTCGCCTCGCTGACCACGGGCGTTGCGCCCGGCCAGCACGGGCTCGTGGGCTACACCGTCCTCGACCCCGCGAACGACCGCGTGGTCAACCAGCTCTCGGGCTGGGACGGCAAGCTGGACCCCCTCACCTGGCAGCGCGTGCCGACCCTGTTCGAGACGGCGGCAGAGCAGGGCATCGACGCCATCGCTATCGGGCCCGAGCGCTACCTCGACACCGGCTTCACCCACGCCGTGCTCCGCGGCGCCCGCTACCTGCCCGCGGCGTCGATGGCCGACCGGATGTCGCGCGCCCTCGACGAGCTGAAGAAGCCCGGTCGCCACCTCGTGTACCTCTACGTGCCCGAGCTCGACCAGGCGGCCCACGCCCACGGGGGCGACTCGGCGGAGTGGCTCCGCGCTCTCGAGACACTCGACGCGGCCGCCGGCACCCTGACCGCGGCGCTCGGCCGCCGAGACGGCCTCCTCATCACGGCCGACCACGGCCTTCTCGACATCCCGCAGCACGCGCACGTCCTCGTGGAGGGGCCGCTGCTCGACGGCGTCCGCTTCATCGCGGGGGAGCCGCGCTGCCTCCAACTGCACGCCGAGCCGGGCACGGACGTCGACGCCCTCGCTGAGCGCTGGCGCGAGGCCGAGGGCCAGCGGGCGTGGGTCGTGACGCGCGCCGAGGCGGTCGAGGCCGGATGGTTCGGCGAGGTGAGCCCCGAGGTCCTGCCGCGCATCGGGGACGTGCTCGTCGCCGCGCGCAAGAACATCGCCTACTACGACGGGCGGCAGGTGAACCCGCACGGCCGCGGGATGGTCGGCCAGCACGGCTCCTGGTCGGCGGCCGAGCTGCGGGTGCCTCTTCTGCGCTTCGGCGCGTTCGGCCGCTAGCCCTACGCCAGGTCGTCGTCCGGCCGTGCGCCGAAGACGATCTCGTCCCAGCTCGGCATCGCCGTGCGGCCCTTCTTGGAGCCCACGCGCGGCTGCGGGGAGGTCTGCCGCGGCTCCTTCTCGTCGTCGCCGGCACTCTCGATGGGAACGTCCACGATTCGGATGGCGCCGGTCGACGGGTGCGCTGCGCGCGCGTCGCTGTCACCGTAGTCGTCGAAGGTGGCGGCCTCGCGCTCACCGCGGCGGCGGCGGAGGGCCTCGAGCAGGTCGGCCGTCTGGTTGCCGTGGTTAGCCTCGCGCTCCTCGGACCGCGGGCGGGTGATGCTCACGGGCTCCGGAGTGAGCTGCTGCGACTCGCTGAGCGCGAAGGCCCCGCTGTCGAAGCGGCTCGAGTCGGGGTCGGGCTCGGTGACCGCGCGCAGGCGCGGCATCAGCGACCCGGCGGCCTCGCCCTGCTGGGAGAGCGTGATCGCCTGGTTGTTGAGCGGCGAGAGTACCTGCTTCTTCGGATCGAACTGCCAGCGCGCGTCGTGGTCGATCTGGTTCGCGGTGAAGGCGAGCTTGACCACCCATCCGGTGGCCTCCTTCCAGCTCGCCCAGCGCTCGTTGATCGCGCCGAGCTCGTGCAGCCTCTCGCGGATGGCCGTGCCGAACGTGCGCGGCTGGTTCATGGGGTCGGTGTCTCCCGCGGTCCGGACCGGCACGTCGAGAGCCGAGGTGACGACGAACTCGCGCTCGGCGATGACGGGCCCCTCGAACCGCTGGATGTACTCGAGCGGGGCACCGGTGATCGACGCGACGTCCTGTGCGGACATCCCGGACCGGATGTGCGCCTGGATCTCCTTGGGCGACAGCTTGGGCCCCGTGCCGGCGTCGGGCACGCTCTGGCGAAGCTTCGACTGAAGCACCTCGTCGATGGGGATGCGGAACCGCGTCCCGTCGTCAGCGGCGACGAGGAGCGCCCCGTTCTCCACTCCGATTACTCGCAGGTCCTGCATGCTGAAAGCCCTCCAGCCGTCACGATTCCGGTCAAGGATGACACGGGGCGCCGCCATATCAAGGGAATAGAACGGGCGTGCCGTAAGTTGCACGGGATGCGCGGAAGCGACTGGCGATCAGTGGTTTGCTATTCCGAATGGATTCATGCACACTGTCCCCGCCGTTCTCGAACAAACGCATCGTTACGGACAATAGAAACGCTTACAGAAGTGGATGGGCATGGCAACCGACTACGACGCACCCCGTAAGACCGACGACGACTCCGAGTCGATCGAGGCACTGAAGGAGCGCGTTCCGGACAAGACGTCGGGCTCGATCGACAACGACGACGCAGACAACCCGGGGAGCTTCGAGCTCGCAGGCGCAGATCTCTCCGATCTCGACCTGGACGTGGTTGTGCTCCCGCCTCAGGCCGACGAGTTCACGTGTGTTAACTGCTTCCTGGTGAAGCACCGCTCGCAGATCGACCACGAGACCAAGCTCGGGCCTATCTGCCTGGAGTGCGCTGCCTAGAGGCCTCGAGAGCCGCGGCGAGTGACGACGGCTTCCTCGTCGACACGAGCCAGTAGGGGGTGGGGTCGGCGTCATCGTCGACGCCCACTTTCACTACGGGGTCGACCCAGCCTCGAATGAGCAGGTAGGCCCGTGCATCCAGTCGTTGGCCGCGCTCCATGCGGGCCTCGTCCCCGCTGAACTCGTCAACCTCGCCCAGCAGGGCGAGTGGCAGCCGCGCCTTGCCCGCGGCGAACTCGGTATCGGTGACCTCGACCACGGGGGATCCGAGCAGCAGGAGCCCGACACATCCCAGGTACAGCACTATCGCCACCACGATGCCGACCGTGGTGTTGATCGGCAGGAACACCAGCAGGCTCGCCGGGATGACGAGGGCGGTGCTGATGAACAGCCACGGGGCCGGCCAGAGTCGTTCGCGGTAGTGGATCACGCTCTCTATTAGACACTGCTCTGCCGCATGTTCACGGCGAGTACAGCGTTCTGCACTACCCTCGTCACGTGGTCGAGAACGTCGAGGTACTCATCGCCTCCGGTGAGGTGCCGGTCTACGCGCACCCCGGAGACGCCGGTGCCGACCTGCACTCCGCGGAATCACTCGTGATCGGGCCCGGCGCGCGCGCCACCGTGGGCACCGGCGTCTCCATCGCGCTGCCCGACGGGTTTGCCGCGTTCGTGGTGCCCCGGTCGGGCCTTGCGGCGAAGCACGGCATCACTATCGTGAACAGCCCGGGGACGGTGGATGCCGGCTACCGCGGCGAGATCCGCATCACACTGCTCAACACCGATGCCGGGCATCCCTTCCCCATCGAGGTGGGGGACCGCATAGCCCAGCTCATCGTCATGCCCGTGTCGCGGGCGAGGTTCATCCCGGTGGAGACACTGCCGGGCAGTCATCGCGGCGAGGCGGGCTTCGGCTCGACCGGCGTCGCCAAGGGCGCAGGCCCTGTACGAGAAGGAGCCACTCCGTGAGCGATACCGAACCGAGGGAGCTCGAGGGCGCCGTCACCGAGCAGCCCAAGTCGGCTCCGTCCGACCGCTCGACCGCCGGTCCTCTCGATGAGAGCGAGGCGAACGCCGTCCGCCCGTACGTCGACCTCGGCGGGGTGAAGATCCTGCCGCGGCCGGAGCTGCAGCTGCGCCTCGAGGTCGAGGAGGGCAGCAAGCGCGTCGTCGCGGTCGGCCTGGACTACGCGGGCTCGACCCTTCAGGTACAGCCCTTCGCGGCGCCGCGGAACAGCGGCCTGTGGCACGAGATCCGCCAGCAGATCATCGAGCAGATCCAGAAGCAGGGCGGCACCACCCAGGTGGTCGTCGGCAACTTCGGGCCCGAGGTGCTCGCCGAGATCCCGGTGGCCGCCGGGCAGCCCGGCGGAAGCCGCCTTGCGCGCTTCATCGGCGTCGACGGCCCGCGCTGGTTCCTCCGCGGCGTGATCGCGGGCGAGGGCGCGACGAATCCGGATGCCGCGGCCAAGGTCGAGGACCTCTTCCGCTCCATCGTGGTGGTGCGCGGAACGACGCCGATGCCGCCGAGAGACCTCATCCCGCTGCACATGCCCGCGACCGGACCGGCGACGGACGAGGCATGAGCGAGTCGGCGGGCGACGACCCGAACCTGAAGCCGCTCGGCGAGAGCCTCGCGGCCGCCGCCAAGAAGTCCGGCTTCGGCGCGGTCGAACCGGGCGAGGCGCCGAGCGCCGGCGCTCTGCTCACGGCGATGGGCGGGGTGCGCGGCCTTGTCGAGTCGATCCTGCCCGGCCTCGCGTTCCTCGTGATCTACACCATTACGAAGGACCTCTTCCTCTCCGTCGCTATCCCGGTCGTCCTCGCCGTGGTGTTCGTGATCGTGCGGGCGATCACCCGCACGCCGTGGACCTCTGCTCTCGCGGGCGTCATCGGACTGGCGCTCTCGGCGGGCCTCGCCCTCATCACCGGGCGTGCCGAGGACAACTTCGTCCTGGGCTTCTTCATCAACGGCGCGTTCCTCCTCGCCCTGCTCGTGAGCCTCGCGGTCCGGTGGCCCCTCATCGGCGTGATCGTGTCGCTCATCCGCAGCGAGGGCTCGAGCTGGCGCGAGGACCGGGCGAAGTTCCGCGTCGCCCTCATCGCCACTGTCCTGTGGTGCGGCCTGTTCGCCCTGCGCCTCGGCGTCGAGCTCCCGCTCTACTTCGCCGGCAACGCCGCCGCGCTCGCAACCCTCAAGCTCATCCTGGGCGTCCCGCTCTACGCGGGAATGCTCTGGGTCACGTGGCTGCTCGTACGGACGGTCTATGCGCGGCCTGACCGCAGCTGAGGTAGCCGACCGCGTCGCCCGCGGTGAGACCAACGCGACCAAGCGCACGACCTCCCGCCCCCTCTGGCACATCGTCAGGGACAACGTATTCACCCTCTTCAACGCGATCCTGACCGCCTGCTTCCTGGCGATCGCGATCTTCGGCGACCTTCGCGACGGGCTGTTCTACGCGATCGTCATCGCCAACTCCCTCATCGGGATCGTGCAGGAGGTGCGGGCGAAGGTGGCGCTCGACCGCCTCGCGCTGCTCGCCTCGCCGGTCGTGGCCGTGCTGCGTGACGGGGAGGTCGTGCTGCTGCATCCCGCCGACATCGTCCTGGGCGACACCGTGGTGCTGCGCTCGGGCGACCAGGTGGTCGCCGACGGCACGGTTCTGGATGCTGCCGACCTCACGGTCAACGAGTCCCTGCTCACGGGGGAGTCGGAGCCGATCCCGAAGGGAGAGGGCGACGCCGTGCTGTCGGGCGCGCTCGTCGCCAGCGGGACCGGCCACGCCGTCGTGACCGCGGTGGGCGCGCACTCCTACGCCAACAGGCTCACCGCCGAGATCCGCCGCCACTCGCTCGCGCGGTCGGAACTGCGGACCGCGACCAACCGAATCCTCGTCTACATCTCCTGGCTGCTCGGGCCCATCGTCCTGGTGGTGATCGGCAGCCAGTTCGTGGCGGGTCGGTTCGACGTGCAGGCCTTCGTCGACGGCCGCTGGCGCGAGACCCTCATCGGCATCGTCGCGAGCGTGGTCGGAATGATCCCCGAGGGCCTCGTGCTGCTGATCAGCCTGGCGTTCGGTGTCGCCGCGATCCGCCTCGCGCGCCAGCGGGTGCTCATCCAGGAGCTCGCCGCCGTCGAGATCCTCGCCCGTGTCGACGTCCTGTGCCTGGACAAGACCGGCACCCTGACGAGCGGAGCCGTCGGATTCCTGCGGGCGGAATCGCTCTCCTCCGACCCGCACGCCGAGGCCGCGCTGTCGCTCTTCGCCCGGGTCGACGAGGCCAACGCGACAGCGCTCTCGCTCGCCGAGCCGTTCCCCGAGACGGGCGCGGTGGCGGGCGAGCGGCTCCCGTTCGCGAGCAGGCGCGCGTACAGCGCGCTCGAGTGCCACAGCGGCGGCGTGATGACCACGTGGGTGCTCGGCGCCCCCGAGCGCGTGCTGGCGGGGCATCCGGATGCCGCTGCCCTCGCCGCGGACCACGCGGCTCTCGGCCACCGCACGCTCGCCCTCGCCCGCGTCGACAGGCTGCCCGGCCCCGACGACCTCGAACTGGAGGGCGTCACGCCCGTCGCCGTGCTGCTGTTCGGCGAGACGATCCGCCCGGATGCCGCGGCGACGCTCAACTACTTCGCCGAGCAGGGCGTGCGCTGCGTCGTCATCTCGGGCGACAACCCGGCGACGGTTGCCGCCCTCGCCGCGGGGCTCGGCGTGGGGGAGACCTCGATCGACGCGTCGACCCTGCGCGGGGACGGGGAACTGCGCGCGGCGCTCGCCCAGCACAGCATCTTCGGCCGCGTCTCGCCGGACCAGAAGCGCGCGATGGTGCGCGTGCTGCAGGAGGACGGGCACACCGTCGCGATGACCGGCGACGGGGTCAACGACGCCATGGCGATCAAGGACGCGGACCTCGGGATCGCGATGGGATCGGGGACGAGCGCCTCGAAGGCGGTCGCCCGGCTCGTCCTGCTCGACAACGAGTTCTCGCGGCTGCCGAACGTGCTGGCCTACGGGCGCCAGGTGATCGCGAACGTGGAGCGGGTGGCGAACCTGTTCCTCGCCAAGACGGTCTACGGCATCGTGTTCGCCGTGGTGTTCGCGGTGCTGCTGTGGCAGTTCCCGTTCCTGCCCCGGCAGCTCACGCTCGTGTCGACGCTCACCATCGGCATTCCGTCGTTCTTCCTCGCGCTCGCGCCCAACCGCCGGATCTACCACCCGGGAATCCTCGGCAGGCTCCTGCGCTACGCCGTTCCCACGGGACTGATAGCGGCGGCGACGACGATCGCGGGCAACGCCGTCCTGCGCGGGCTCGTCGACCAGGACCAGGCGCGGGCTATCACCACCGTGGGGCTGTGGATCACCGCGTTCTGGATCCTGTGCGTGCTCACGCGGCCGCTCGACCGGTGGCGGGCACTGCTGCTGGCGGCCATGGTCGCGGTCTTCCTGTTCGCGATCACGGTGCCCATCGGGCGGGAGTTCTTCGCCATGCCGCTGCGGCTCGAGCCCCCGCTGCTCGTGGGCGTTGCCGCGGGCATCCTCGGAGCCGCCGCTGTGGAGTTGTTCTATCGGAGCGCGCGGCGGCGCGGTCTGATCTACGACCGGCTGTGATGCTAAAGTATCTTGATATCAAGATACTTTTCGGCGCGGCAGTCTTAGGCTTGCCTTGCTAGCCGCATCGCCGGTGGGCCGGGAGTATTGAAGTAGGTCAGCAAGGGAGACGACATGTCAGCAGTGAACAGCTTCGGGTCGAAAGACACCCTCACGGTCGGCTCCACCGACTACGAGGTGTTCCGTGTGGACAAGGTCCCGGGGTACGAGAAGCTGCCGTTCAGCCTCAAGGTGCTGCTCGAGAACCTGCTGCGCACCGAGGACGGCGCGAACGTCACCAAGGAGCAGATCCAGGCCCTCGGCTCCTGGGTTCCGACGGCCGAGCCCGACACCGAGATCCAGTTCACCCCCGCCCGTGTCGTCATGCAGGACTTCACCGGCGTGCCCTGCATCGTCGACCTCGCCACCATGCGCGAGGCCATGAGCGCCCTCGGCGGCGACCCCACCAAGATCAACCCCCTCGCGCCCGCCGAGCTGGTCATCGACCACTCCGTGATCGCCGACCTCTTCGGCACCGAGAACGCCCTCGAGCGCAACGTCGAGATCGAGTACGAGCGCAACGGCGAGCGCTACCAGTTCCTCCGCTGGGGCCAGACGGCCTTCGACGACTTCAAGGTGGTGCCCCCGGGCACCGGCATCGTGCACCAGGTCAACATCGAGTACCTGGCCCGGGTGACCTACACCCGCACCGTCGACGGCGCCCTGCGCGCCTACCCTGACACGTGCGTCGGCACCGACTCGCACACGACCATGGTCAACGGCCTGGGCGTGCTCGGCTGGGGCGTCGGCGGCATCGAGGCCGAGGCGGCGATGCTCGGCCAGCCCGTCTCCATGCTCATCCCGAAGGTCGTGGGCTTCAAGCTCAACGGGTCGATCCCGACCGGCGTGACCGCGACGGACGTCGTGCTGACCATCACGCAGATGCTGCGCAAGCACGGCGTCGTCGGCAAGTTCGTCGAGTTCTACGGGGAGGGCGTCGGCCAGGTGCCGCTCGCCAACCGCGCCACCATCGGCAACATGAGCCCCGAGTTCGGCTCGACCGCGGCCATGTTCCCCATCGACGACGTGACCCTCGACTACCTGCGCCTCACCGGCCGCAGCGACGAGCAGGTCGCCCTTGTCGAGGCCTACTCCAAGCTGCAGAAGCTGTGGCACGACCCCGCGGCCGAGCCGGTCTTCAGCGAGTACCTCGAGCTCGACCTCGCCACGGTAGTCCCGTCGATCGCCGGTCCGAAGCGCCCGCAGGACCGCGTCGAGCTCAGTAGGGCCAAGACCCAGTTCGAGCTCGACCTCAACGACTACGCGCAGCAGGACCTGTCGAAGGTCGACGCGGCAGTCGAGGGCAGCTTCCCGGCATCCGACCCCATCGGGTTCACACCGCAGGATGAGGACACCGCCCACGAGCTCTCGCACAGCCATGTGTCGCACGCGCCGGCCTCGGTGTCGAAGCCGACGAACGTCACCCTGCAGGACGGCACGAAGTACACCCTCGATCACGGCGCGGTCGCGGTCGCGGCGATCACCTCGTGCACGAACACCTCCAACCCCTCGGTCATGCTCGCCGCCGGGCTCCTCGCCCGCAACGCGGTCAAGAAGGGCCTCACCTCGAAGCCGTGGGTCAAGACGACGCTGGCTCCCGGCTCGAAGGTCGTCACCGACTACTACGCGAAGGCGGGCCTCACCGAGGATCTCGAGGCTCTCGGCTTCTACACGGTCGGCTACGGCTGCACGGTCTGCATCGGCAACACGGGCCCGCTCATCGACGAGGTCACGGCCGCGATCAACGAGAACGACCTCGCCGTCACGGCCGTGCTCTCGGGCAACCGCAACTTCGAGGGCCGCATCAGCCCCGATGTGAAGATGAACTACCTCGCGTCGCCGCCCCTCGTCATCGCGTACGCCCTCGCCGGGTCGATGAACTTCGACTTCGAGAAGGACTCGCTCGGCACCGGCAGCGACGGCAACGAGGTCTACCTCAAGGACATCTGGCCCGACTCGGCGGAGGTGCAGCGCACTATCGACTCGTCGATCGACACCGCGATGTTCACCAAGGAGTACGGCGAGGTCTTCGACGGCGACGAGCGCTGGCGCTCGCTCCCGACCCCCGACTCCGAGGTGTTCGAGTGGGATGCCAACTCGACCTACGTGCGCAAGCCCCCGTACTTCGACGGCATGACCATCGAGACCACCCCGGTCTCGTCGATCACGGGCGCCCGTGTGCTGGCCAAGCTGGGCGACTCTGTGACAACCGACCACATCAGCCCGGCCGGATCCATCAAGGCCGACAGCCCCGCGGGCAAGTACCTGATCGAGCACGGCATCGAGCGCAACGACTTCAACTCCTACGGCTCGCGCCGCGGCAACCACGAGGTCATGATCCGCGGCACGTTCGCGAACATCCGCCTGCGCAACCAGCTCCTCGACAACGTGGAGGGCGGCTACACCCGGGACTTCACGCTGCCGGATGCGCCGCAGTCGTTCATATACGACGCGGCACAGAACTACGCAGCGCAGGGCACGCCGCTCGTGATCCTCGGCGGCAAGGAGTACGGCTCCGGCTCGTCGCGCGACTGGGCGGCCAAGGGCACGTCCCTGCTGGGCGTGAAGGCGGTCATCACCGAGAGCTTCGAGCGCATCCACCGTTCCAACCTGATCGGCATGGGCGTGCTGCCCCTCCAGTTCCCGGCGGGGGAGTCGTGGGCATCCCTCGGCCTCGACGGCACCGAGGTCATCGACATCGCCGGTGTCGAGGAGCTGAACGAGGGCCGCACCCCGAAGACACTCCACGTCACGGCCACGTCGACGAGCGGCAAGCCCACCATCGAGTTCGACGCGGTCCTCCGAATCGACACTCCCGGTGAGGCGGACTACTACCGCAACGGCGGAATCCTGCAGTACGTGCTCCGCTCCCTCGTGTAGCGGCGCGTGCCGAGCGCCCGTCGTCCTCCGGGGCGGCGGGCGCTTCTGCTGCTGTGCTCCGAAAACGCAGGAGATCTTCCCGAAACGAGCGCTTGAGCCGAGCATCCGGGGCAATCGAGCAGTTTCTCCTGCGTTTTCAGCAACGGCCTCGGGATGCCCGCGCAAGGGCCCCGCGCCGACGTGAATGTTGGGGCAGCGCGAGCTAGGCTCAACGCATGACGTTGCTTGAGGGGATCACGGGCCCGCGAGACTTGGACGGACTGAGCAACGACCAGCTCGTGCAGCTCGCGGCGGAGATCCGCGAGTTCCTCGTCCGGGAGGTCTCGAAGACCGGCGGGCACCTCGGCCCGAACCTGGGGGTCGTCGAGTTGACTATCGCGATGCACAGGGTCTTCGACTCGCCGCACGATGCGATCGTGTTCGACACGGGGCACCAGAGCTACGTCCACAAGCTGCTGACGGGCCGCCAGGACTTCAGCAAGCTGCGCGAGGAGGACGGCCTGGCGGGGTATCCCCAGCGCTCGGAGAGCCCGCACGACATCGTCGAGAGCTCCCACGCGTCGAGCTCCCTCAGCTGGGCCGACGGCATCTCGCGCGCGTTCACGATGACCGGCCACGCCGACCGGCACGTGGTCGCCGTCGTCGGCGACGGTGCGCTCACGGGCGGCATGACGTGGGAGGCGCTCAACAACATCAGCGACGACAACAGCCGCAACCTCGTCATCATCGTCAACGACAACGGCCGCTCGTACGCGCCCACCATCGGCGGGATGGCGCACTTCCTGAACGACGTGCGCACGCGCCGGTCGTACCGCAACCTCTACTCGACGAGCCGCCGCTTCTTCCACGCCTTCGGCGCGCCGGGCCGCGCCCTCTACCGCGGTATCCGCGGCGGCACCCACGGCTTCCTTTCGAGGCTCACGAACAACGAGTCGCTCTACTCGAACCTCGACATCAAGTACCTCGGCCCCATCCACGGCCACGACATCGCGGCCATGACCGAGGCGCTCGAGCAGGCGAAGCGGTACGGCGCCCCCGTCATCGTCCACGCGATCACGGAGAAGGGCCGCGGCTACCAGCCGGCCCTGCTCGACACCGCCGACCAGTTCCACGCCGTTGGCCAGATCGACCCCGAGACGGGCGAGCCGATCGAGGTCGCGAGCAAGCCGTCATGGACGAGCGTGTTCGCGGACGAGATCCTGCACCTGGCGGAGGGCAACGAGCGCCTCGTGGGCATCACTGCCGCGATGCTGCGACCGACGGGCCTGCACAAGTTCGCGGAGCGGTTCCCGGCCCGCGTGCTCGACGTGGGCATCGCGGAGCAGCACGCCGTGACCTCGGCTGCAGGCCTGGCCTTCGGCGGGATGCATCCCGTCGTCACGATGTACGCGACGTTCGTCAACCGCGCATTCGACCAGGTGCTCATGGATGTCGGCCTGCACAAGGCCGGCGTCACCTTCGTGCTGGACCGCGCGGGCGTGACGGGGCCGGACGGCCCCAGCCACCACGGCATGTGGGATCTGGCGATCCTGCAGGTTGTGCCGAACATCCGTATTGCAGCCCCGCGCGACGCCACCCGGCTGCGCGAGGAGCTCGGCGAGGCGGTGGTCGTCGAGGACGGCCCGACTGTCGTGCGCTTCTCGAAGGGCAACGTCGGCACCGAGTACGACGCAGTCCGCCGCACCGACGACGGCGTGGACATCCTTCGCGAGGCGCCGCACAAGGACGTGCTGATCGTCACCGTCGGCCCGATGGCGAAGATCGGCCTGCAGGTGGCAGAGCGGCTGGCAGCACAGGGGATCGGCGCAACCGTGATCGATCCGCGCTGGGTGGTACCGGTGGCTCAGAGCGTGATCGACATCTCGGCGGAGCACCGTCTCGTCGTCACCATCGAGGACGGCGTGCGCGTGGGCGGCATCGGCACTCGCATCCGGCAGGACCTCCGCGCGGCCGGTGTCGACACCGCCGTCACCGAGCTCGGCCTGCCCGACCAGTTCCTGCCGCACGGCAGCCGCGACTTCATCATGGAGCAGGTGGGCCTCACCCCGCAGGCGATCGCGCGCGACGTCGTGGCCCAGGTGCTCGGGAGCAAGATCCCGGTCGCGCGGCCGCTGCCGGCCGAGGAAGTGCGAGAGTCGCTGCGCGACGAGCGCTAGCACGTGGGTCAGGTTGCCGCGGACCTAGACGATAGCCTCGGCGAGTTCGTCGTACGATGCCGCGATCGGGCCTCTCCGTTCGCGAAGCACCGCGCGCCTCCAGGCGATGCTCCATCCAGCACCCACTGAGAGGGCGGCGGACGAGGCGATGGGCAGGAGTATCCATATGATGCTCCACCACAGCGCGCTGTCCCACAGGGTGCCGTTGGCGAGCATCCACAGGTGGATCAGTACGGCTGCCAGGACGAACCCGAGGCCGAGGTACGCCACGAGGTGCGCAACCCAGTTCCTCGACCGCCCGAGCAGCACCGAGAGGGCCTTCGCGAGCGGGGCACCCAGCCCGAAGGTCACCACCGCACCGACAACGGCGCTGTAGACCGGCGAGAAGAGGGCGTAAAAGAACGCGTAGCTGACATCGGCTGCGGCCCCGGCAATACCGATCAGCACGCTGAGCAGGGGTACGAAGATGAGCCACTGCGCCAGCGCTCCGATCCAGACGTCGTGCCAGGTGGGCCACTTCAGAAGAGCGAGCGCCTCCGGACCGGGGCGCCTCATGCCCGGGCCTCCGCGACGATGTCCAGCGCCTCGGTGATCGGTCCACGCAGTAGAGGCAGCCGGGTGAGGGGGACCAGCGTCCCGAACAGTCGCACACTGCGCGCCACGAGCCGACGGCTCTTGGCCTGGCCGGGCGAAGCGTCGTAGACCCAGAACAGTGCAAGGCCGAGATAGGCGAGCCAGAGGACTTCAGGCAGCCGATCTTTGAGGTACGACGGCAGGACGGTGGTCGAGCCGTTAACGAGCTCGGCGAACAGGCCGACGACAATGTCTCGGGCGATACTTGACTCCGACGACAGCGGGTTGACGGCCGACGTCGGGCTGATCGCGGCGGCGAGGAATCCCGGTGCCGTCTCGTGATACGGCGCGAGAGAGTCCAGCCCCGCCAGGAGCACGATCTCGAGGCGCTTGGCGAGGTCGGTGATCCCGAGCATCCGAGCCTCAGCGAGTTCGCGGTGCTTCGTCTGCACGCGGACATACAGCTCCTGCACCATGTGGTTCTTGGTGGGGAAGTAGTAGTACGCGTTGCCGACGGAGATGCCTGCCTCCGCAGCGATGAGCCGAATCGTCGTCGCCTCGTATCCGCGCTCCGCGAACGATCGCAGCGCGATGTCGGTAATTGCCTGTTTCGTAGTTTCGCTCTTACCCATGTCGCCCATTATTGAACATGTTCGAAAATGTGGCAAGACCGAGAGTTTGACTTAGAGCGCGCTCTAAGTTCTAGCCTGAGGCTATGACCATGACGGATGCCCGGCTCGCGATCTCGGAAGTCGCCGAGGCCACCGGCCTCTCAACGCACACGTTGCGCTACTACGAGCGCGCGGGCCTGATGCTCACGCCCGTGGACCGCGCCTCGTCGACCCACCGCCGCTACAGCACTGCGGACGTCGGCTGGGTCGAGTTCCTCACGAAACTGCGGTCGACCGGGATGCCCATCGCCGTGGTCGCGGAGTACGCCGAGCTCGTCCGCCAGGGCGATGCCACCACTGCCGACCGTCTCGAGCTGCTCCAGCGCCACCGCATCGCGGTGCTCGCGCAGCTCGACGAGGTCACAAAGAGCCTCGAGGCGATCGACTTCAAGATCGGCCTCTACAAGGAGAAGGTAAGCGAATGAGAACCACCACACTCGGAACCAACGGACCCGTCGTCGGACGGATCGGCCTCGGCCTCATGGGCATGAGCGCGTTCTACACCGGCAAGGGGCAGGACGACGCGGAGTCGATCCGCACCATCCACCGCGCCCTCGAGCTCGGGGTCACCCTCCTCGACACGGCCGAGATGTACGGGCCGTACATCAACGAGGAGCTCCTGGGCCGCGCCCTCAAGGGCCGTCGCGACGATGCGGTTATCGCGACGAAGTGGGGCACGCTGCTCCACCGCGGCGACGGCAGCTACGGCCGCGACGGCAGCCCGGAGAACATGCGCCTGGCGGTCGAGGGCTCACTCAAGCGGCTCGGCACGGACCACATCGACCTCTACTACCAGCACCGGATGGACCCGTCAGTCCCCATCGAGGAGACCGTGGAGGGGTTCGCGTCGCTGATCCGCGAGGGGAAGATCCTCGGCTACGGGCTGTCGGAGGCCTCGGCGGAGACGATCCGTCGGGCGCACGCCGTGCATCCCGTCACCGCTGTTCAAACCGAGTACTCGCTCTGGACCCGCGACCCGGAGGCCTCGGTGCTTCCTGCTGTGCGCGAGCTCGGGATCGGCTTCGTACCGTACTCGCCGCTCGGGCGCGGGTTCCTCACGGGGACGATCCGCTCGCTCGACGGGTTCGACGAGGCCGACTTCCGTCGGAACAACCCGCGGTTCGAGGGGGAGAACCTGGCCGCGAACATCCGCATCGTCGAGCAGGTGGATGCGGTCGCGGCCTCCCTCGGGGTGAAGCCGGGGCAGGTCGCGCTCGCGTGGCTGCTCGCGCAAGGTGATGACATCGTGCCGATCCCCGGCACCAAGCGCGTCTCGTACCTCGAGGAGAACACGGCCGCCGACGCCGTGACGCTCAGCCCGGAGCACCTCGCCGCCCTCGGCGCGCTCGACGCGCCCGCTGGCGACCGCTACGCCGACATGTCGAGCGTGCAGGGCTAGCCCCAATCCCTGACCCGTTCCGAAAACGCAGGACATCTCGTCGCGAAGAGCCGTTTTGTCACCGAAACGGCACATTCCGCGTGGATGTCCTGCGTTTTGGGCCCCGTCCACTCCGCGGCAGCCCGGCGTTCGCGCGACGATCCACCGGAGTCGCGACAGGGCGGCCGCTGCGTCGGGCGGTCGGGCATCGTGTCGGGATGCTTCCACTCGAGCGGGTCATCCGCCGCAGCGGCTTCTTCGTCCGCCGCCGTGACCTCATCGCGATGGGCTACACGGATGCGCACCTCAGGCGCGCCCTCCGCCTCAGGCGCATCTTCCGCGTGCGGCACGGCTGGTACTCGATCCCGGCGGCACCGGAGCCGGGCATCCGGGCCGTACGCGTGGGCGGCCGGCTGACCGCGCTCTCCGCGCTCGAGAGCTACGGGCTGCTGGTGCCTCGGCCCTCCGCGCTGCAGGTGGCCGTGCGCCCGACGTCGAGCCGGCTGCGAAGCCCCGACGACCGACGCGTGAAGCTCACCCGGTTCGCGGGCGTGACTGTCTTCTGGACCGACCGGGGCGGTCGCAGCCCATGGCGCCAGTCGGTGGCCGACGCCCTCGTGGCGGTGCTCGCAACCGAGGGCCGGGATGTCGCGGTGGCAGCGTGCAGCGCAGCACTGCACGCTGGCGCGCTCAAGGAGTGGGAGCTCGACCTCGTCTTCGATCGGGCGCCCGCTCGAGTTCGGCGATGGCGGACCCTGGTCTCCGCACAGGACGAGTCCCACGGAGAGACCTATGTGCGCCTGTGGTTCGGCGACGCGGGGATCGCGTGCGAGCAGCAGGTCCTGGTGCCGGGTGTCGGGCGCCTAGACTTCCGGCTCCGCCACGGCCTCTTCGCTGAGATCGACGGCGGCCAGCACGACGACGAGGCACAGCGGCGCAAGGACCACGATCGGGACCTCGCGGTGGCCGCTCTCGGCGGCCGCACGATCCGGATTCTCTATCACCAGCTGCTGGGGGACTGGCCTGCTGTACTGGCGGCAGTCGTACGAGCGATCGCGGACGCGGATGCCCTCGCTGCACGTCGGCGCCGGCATCCCTACCGCCCTCGCCCAACGCGAAAACGCAGGAGATCCGGCGCAGAACCCGCCCCGTGATGACATACGGGCCAATAGAGCGCGAATCTCCTGCGTTTTCGGTGCGAGAACTGCCGGGGCGGGCGCGGCCGCGCGGCTACTTCACCCCGACGATCTTGGGGTGGTGGAACGTGTCGCCGAAGGTGCGCTCGGAGGCGCCGACGCGGTCGAGGTACGGGGTCACTCCGCCCATCTGGAACGGGTAGCCCGCGCCGAGGATGAGGCAGAGGTCGATGTCCTCGGCCGCCGCCACCACGGAGGTCTCGAGCATCCGGTGGATCTCGTCGGCCAGCCCGTCCTCGATGCGCACCTGCAGCTCGGCGGCGGTCATGGGCGTCGTGCCGCCCGCCACGATCTCGAGCGCCTTCTTGTCGATGCCCTTGATCTTGCCCTTGCCGTCGCGCTCGAAGATGTGGCCGAGGTCCGCGAGCTTGTGCAGGTTCTGGCTCTCGAAGAAGCGGTCGGGGAAGGCGGCGTGGTGCGTGTCGAGCACGTGCGCCCCGACCTTGAGGCCGACGAGCTCGAGGAGCTCGAACGGGGTCATCGGCAGGCCGAACGGGCGCGTGGACTCCTCGACGACCTCGAAGGGCGTCCCGGTGTCGACGGCGTGCATGGCCTCGCCGAGCACCTTCGCGAGGATGCGGTTGACCACGAAACCGGGGGTGTCGGTGGTGATGACCGCATTCTTGCGCAGGGCCGCTGCGGTGACCATGGCGGTCGAGAGGGCGACATCCGTCGTAACCGGGGTGCGTACCACTTCGATGAGCGGCATCACCGCTACGGGGTTGAAGAAGTGGAAGCCGACCACGCGCTCCGGGTGCTTCAGCTTCGCGCCGATCTGCTCGACCGAGAGCGACGAGGTGTTCGTCGCCAGGATCGCCGACTCCGAGATGTACTGCTCAACATCGGCGAAGACGTCCTGCTTCGCCGACAGCTCCTCGAAGATCGCCTCGATTACCCAGTCGCAGTCCGCGAAGTCTGCCTTGTCGGTGGTACCGCTCACGAGCGCCTCGAGCCGGTTCGACTCGTCCTGCCCGATGCGGCCCTTGGCAAGAAGCTCGTGGATCTCCGACCGGATGTACGCGACACCCTCGTCGACGCGGCCCTGGTCGAGGTCGGTGATGACCACGGGAACCTGCAGCCGGCGCACGAAGAGCAGCGCGAACTGGCGGGCCATCAGCCCTGCTCCGATGACGCCGACCTTGGTGACCTTCTGCGCGAGCGCCTTGTCGGGGGCGCCGGCCGGCCGCTTGGCCCGCTTCTGCACGAGGTTGAACGCGTAGATCGAGGCGTGGAACTGGTCGCCCGAGATCAGATCGGCGAGAGCCTCGTCCTCCAGCGCGAAGCCCTCCGAGCGAGAGTTGCTCTTCGCGGCCTTCAGCAGCTCCAGCGCGCGGTAGGGCGACTTCGCGACCTTGCCGATTCGGCTCTCGAGCGTCTTCTGCGCGATTCCGATGGCGATGTCCCACTTGGCGACGCGCTCGATCTTGCCGGGCTCCTGCGGGCGCTTCACCTTGGTAGTGCCGTTGATCACGCCGGATGCCCACGCGATCGAGTCCTCGATGAAGTTGGCCGGGCCGAACATCGCGTCCGCGATCCCGAGCTCGAACGCCTGCGGTCCGCGCAGCATCCGGTTGTTCTTGAGCGGGTTCGAGATGACGACCTCCAGGGCGTTCTCGATACCGATCAGGTTCGGCAGCAGCCAAGCACCGCCCCAGCCCGGGATGATCCCCAGGAAGACCTCGGGGAGCGCGAGCGCGGGCACCGAGCTGTCGATGGTGCGGTAGTCCGAGTTGAGCGGGATCTCGACGCCGCCGCCGAGCGCGAGCCCGTTGATGAACGTGAAGGAGGGCACACCGAGGGTGCTCAGTTTGCCGAGCGCCCAGTGGCCGAGCTGCGCCATCTGCTTGCCGGTCTCACGATCGGGCAAGTCGCTCACGCGCGAGAGGTCGGCGCCGGCCGCGAAGATGAACGGCTTGCCGGTCACGGCGACCCCGTGGATCTCCTTGGCAGCCGCGCGGGCGGCGAGGGCATCCAGAGTTGCGGCGAACTCGATGAGGGTCTTCGGCCCCAACGTCGAAGGCCGGGTGTGGTCCTTGCCGTTGTCGAGCGTGATGAGGGCGAGCACCTTGCCGCCCGCGATCGGGATGTCACGGACGAACGAGTGCGTGATCACCTCGTCGGGGTCGAGCGAGGCCAGCGTGTCGAAGTCGGAGGCGGTCGTTGCCATTACTTGCTCCCCTTGTAGTTCGGGTTCTCCCAGATGACGGATCCGCCCTGGCCGAGGCCCACGCACATCGCGGTGAGGCCGTAGCGGACGTCCGGGCGCTCGGCGAACTGTGCCGCGAGCTGGATCATGAGGCGCACGCCCGACGAGGCGAGCGGGTGGCCCATGGCGATGGCACCTCCCCACTGGTTCACGCGGGGGTCGTCGTCGTCGATGCCGAAGTGGTCGAGCAGCGAGAGCACCTGGACGGCGAAGGCCTCGTTGAGCTCGAAGAGGCCGATGTCGTCGATCGTGAGGCCGGCCTTGCGCAGCGCCTTCTCGGTCGAGGGGACCGGGCCGATGCCCATGATCTCGGGCTCGACGCCCGCGAACGCGAAGCTGACCATCTTCATCTTCGGGGCGAGGCCGAACTCCTTGGCCGCGTCCGCCGAGGCGATGATCGAGGCGGTGGCGCCGTCGTTGAGGCCGGAGGAGTTGCCCGCCGTCACACGCCCGTGCGGGCGGAACGGGGTCTTGAGCCCGGCGAGGCCCTCCATGGTGGTCTCGGGGCGCAGTGCCTCGTCGCGCGTGGCCAGGCCCCAGCCCGACTCGCTGCGGGTGGCGACCGGGATGAGGTCGGGCTGCAGCTTGCCGTTCTCGTAGGCTGCGGCGGCCTTGAGCTGGCTGCCCAGCGCGAACCGGTCGGCGCGCTCCTTGGTGAGCTGCGGGAAGCGGTCGTGGATGCGCTCGGCGGTGTTGCCCATGTTGAGGGCCTCGCCGCTGACGAGCTTCTCGGAGAGGAAGCGGGGGTTCGGGTCTGCGCCGAAGCCCATCGGGTGGCGGCCCATGTGCTCGACGCCGCCCGCGATGCCGATGTCGTAGGCGCCGAACGCGATGGCACCGGCGATGGTCGTGACGGAGGTCATCGCGCCAGCGCACATGCGGTCGATCGCGTAGCCGGGCACCGACTTCGGCAGGCCCGCGAGCAGGGCCGCGGTGCGGCCGATCGTCAGGCCCTGGTCGCCGGTCTGAGTCGTGGCGGCGATGGCGACGTCGTCGAAGCGCTCCTTCGGGATGGAGGGGTTGCGCTCAAGGAGCCCGATCATCGCCTTGACGACGAGGTCGTCGGCCCGGGTGTTCCAGTACATCCCCTTTTCGCCTGCTCGTCCGAACGGGGTGCGAACCCCATCGACGAATACGACTTCCTGACTGAGTTGAGAAATACCGCGGGCCACAATGCCTCCACATATCGTCTTGCGTGTGGAGCCAGCCTAGGTGGGCCTAAAACACAGGGGGAATCGTTTGATTCTTCCTACGAAGCGGTGTCGGGAGCGTCCTCGACGGGTTGGCTGGCCTCTACAAAGGCATCCGCGATTACCTGTGCCGTAGCGTCAAGCTGCCACTCGCGTGCGCCGAACTCCCGCAGGGTCGCGGTGATACCGGCGGCATCGGCGGGCACAGGCGGTGACCACGCGAGTCGGCGCAGCAGCTCGGGCGTGAGGAGGTTCTCGACAGGGATTGACATCTCCGTGGCGACCTCGGTCACCGCGGCGCGCGCCGTCTTGAGCCGTTTGTCGGCCTCGGGGTTCTTGTCGGACCAGACGCGCGGCGGCGGCATGGTCTCGCCGGTCTGGCGCAGCACCGGGTAGTCGTCGCTGGCCATCCCGGTCTGGATCGCGTTCCACCAGCGGTCGATCTGCGAGCGGCTCGCCCGGCCGGTGAACTCCTTGAGCGCGGCGAGGTCGCGCTTCGTCTCGGGCAGCACCCGGGCGGCGGCGACGAGCGCGGAGTCGGGCACGAGGCGTCCCGGTGCCGTGTCGATCTCGCGCGCGTAGCTGTCGCGCGCCTGCCACAGCTCGCGGGCGACGGCGAGGTTCCGGCCACCGCGGATGGCGTGCACCCCGCTGAGGCGCCGCCACGGCTCCTGCCGCACGATCACGAAGTCGCGGGTCAGCACGGAGGCGAACTCCTGCTCGGCGATGTCGGTCTTGCCGTCGCGCTCCAGCACGCCCGCTAGGGCTTCGCGCAGGTCCACGAGCAGCTCGACGTCCAGCGCCGCGTACACCAGCCAGGACTGGGGCAGAGGGCGGGTCGACCAGTCGGCGGCCGAGTGCTCTTTGGCGAGGTGGATGCCCAGCAGATCTTCCACGACGGCACCGAGCCCGACCCGGGGGAGACCGGCGAGGCGCGCAGCGAGCTCCGTGTCGAACAGCCTCGTGGGGTCGAGCCCGACCTCGCGCAGGCAGGTGAGGTCCTGGCTGGCGGCGTGCAGGATCCACTCCTCGGGAGCGATCACGGCGTTGAGCTCGGCGAAGTCGCCGATCGCGGGAGGGTCGAAGAGGAACGTGCCCGCGCCCCGGCGGAAGATCTGGATCAGGTATGCGCGCTGTGAGTAGCGGTAGCCGGATGCCCGTTCCGCGTCGATCGCGATGGGACCCTCGCCTCCGGCGATCGCCTCCACGGCGGCGAGGTAGCCGTCACGGGTGTCGATGACCGCGACCTCGACATGCTCCGCCTGGACGGGGGGAGCGGCTGCCGGCTCGGACGCGGGCTCGTCCGTGCTACTCACGTCCCACTCGGCGGGCAGACAAC
Organism: Rhodoglobus sp. GW821-FHT12B09; assembly: GCF_058809925.1. NCBI lineage: Bacteria > Bacillati > Actinomycetota > Actinomycetes > Micrococcales > Microbacteriaceae > Rhodoglobus > Rhodoglobus sp. GW821-FHT12B09. Next base: position 641,183 of record NZ_JBXATB010000001.1, read on the forward strand.
AGGCTCACTCCTTCGACGGCCGGCGGAAGACCGGCAAGCATGCACAACAGCTCACCCCAGCCTTCCACATGCGCCGCAAGGTCGGAGTCCGCGGGGGTCCAGGAGGCGCGCAACTCGATCTGGGCGCCGTTGCCCTGGGCCTCGAGCTCGCCGAAGCCGGTGGAGAGGATTCGCGTTGCCGTGCCGCTGGCGGCCGTGTACTTGGCTCCGCGGGCGTCGAGCGCGTCGACGAGCCACGACCACGCGACATCCAGCAGGAAGGGGTCGTCGCCCATCTCGAGCTCGAGCGGTGCCTGCGCGTAGCAGATCACCCGGTAGGCCCCGCCCCAGGCGTCCGGCTCGTCGGGGTCGTACAGGAGCACGAAGCGGCCGGTGCCCAGCTCGGAGTCGCTGCCGTGGCGGGCGGGGGTGACATCCGCGGCCAGGGCGAAGGACCAGGGCGCGAGGGTGCCGGGCGCGGGGATCTCCGCCACCACGAGCTCCGGGCGCGTTGCCGCACGCTTGAGGGAGCGCAGCGCCGCCTCGAATGCGTGTGGAAGCGGTGTTCCAAGGGACGTGTCGGGCACGAGTGAAGATTAGGCTTGATTGGTAGTTTCCAGATAGAGGCACGCCGCTTGAGCGTTTGGCAGGAGTAACCATGGCCGATCAGGGCCAGCACCGCGATTCCGTGGCCGGCCGGATCGTCACGGGCACCGCGATCGGCGCCGGCGCCCTCGTGGCGGGGGCTGCGATCACGGCGGGCGTCATCGCTGTCGTCTTCGCCCGCACCGTGATCACACCGCCGACCAAGCGCGACGAGGACGTGCACATCCTCGCGTTCGACGCCGACACGATCACGCTCTCCGCGACGCTCGACTCGATGACCCCGGGCCGATACAGCCTCTGGTTCCACCAGGACCAGGGCCACGCCCGCGTGGGCGAGATCCTCCGCTACACCGCGGACACGGTAACCCGCCAGCTGCTGGGCGTCGACCTCGGCACCCTCGACGGCGCGCTCCGGGGCCGCTTCAGCGGCTGGTTCTACCTCACGCCCGCCGATCTCGGCGTGCCGTTCGAGAACGTCGAGCTGCAGACCGAGCTCGGCCCGGCGCCCGCGTGGTTCGTCCCGGCCGAGAAGGCGTCGAGCCAGTGGATGATCGGGGTGCACGGCAGGGCGGTCCGCCGTCAGGAGACCCTCCGCAGCGTGCCGGTGTTCCGCGCGGAGGGCTACAACTCCCTCCTGGTCTCGTACCGGAACGACGGCGATGCCCCCGGCACGCCCGACAACCGGTACGCGCTCGGCGACACCGAGTGGCGCGACGTCGAGGTCGCCCTGCAGTACGCGATCGACCACGGCGCGAAGCGCATCGTGCTCATGGGCTGGTCGATGGGCGGTGCCACGGTGCTGCAGGCCGTCACGCGGTCCCCGCTGGCCGACCGCGTGGTCGGGGTCGTCCTCGAGTCGCCGGTGGTGGACTGGGTCACCGCCCTCCACTACCAGGGCGTGGCGTACCGGCTGCCGCGCGTGGTGCGGTTGGGCATCCTGTCCCTGCTCAGTAGCAGGTGGAGCAGGTTCCTCACGGGCCAGTCGGCGCCGATCGACCTGAAGCGGCTCGACCTCGTGGCCCGCGCCAAGGAGCTCACGAAGCCGATCCTGCTCCTGCACAGCGACGACGACGGCTTCGTGCCGTCGACGGCCTCGCGGGCACTGGCGGTCGCCCGGCCGGACATCGTGACGTTCGAGGGATTCACGACAGCCCGGCACACCAAGCTGTGGAACTACGACGCCGACCGCTGGAACGGCGCGATCACGCGGTGGCTCGACCGGCTCGGATGAGCCAGCGGGCGAACAGCGCGCTCTCGTCGTCCACTAGCAGCTGAGCGAGCTCGACGGCGACCTCGGCGAACGGCTCGATGCCGAACAGCGGATGCGTCACGCCGGTGAGCCGGGGGCTCGTGGTGAGGCAGGCCTCGTCGACCAGCCCGGCTACCACGAGCTGGCGCGCGAGGCCCGGCCCGCCCTCGCACACGATCGAGGCGAAGCCGCTGGCGCGCAGCGCGGCGATCAGGTCCGCGGGGGACATGCGCGGCCCCGGTACGGTGATGACCTCGGCATCGGCAAGAGTCTCGCGCACGCGGTCGACAGCCGACGGCGGGCACAGCACGACCACCGGCGGCCCCTCGGCGCCGCCGATGCGGTGCCCGGAGAGGTCGCCGCTGCCGGTGACGACCGCCAGCGGCGCCCGCTTCGGCCGCAGGTAGCCCTCCGAGCGCACCGACTCCGCGCCGACGAGGACGACGTCAGCGAGTTCGCGGATGACGCCGAGAATGCGCCGGTCGGAGGCGCTCGTGAGCGTCTCCGAGGTGCCGTCCGACCCGGCCGCGCTGCCGCTCACGCTCGTGACGAGGTTGAGGCGCAACCACTCGCCGGCTGGCGGGCGGTAGAGCTCGAGCAGGCGGTCGCGGGTGCCGTCGGCATCCAGTTCAAGCGTTTCGACCGGGCCGGGATGCACGCGGCGCAGGATCACGCGGGCGACTCTGTCGGGCTCAGCTTCTCGCGCACCTGCCGCTTGATGCGGGCGAGCATCGCCGTCATGCCGCGGATGCGCAGCGGGCTCACGGCCTCGGTCAGCCCGAGCCCCTGCGGGAAGTCGTCCGCGACGGCGAGCACCTCCTCGGCGGTCAGCCCGGCGAGGCCCTGGGCGAGGATCGAGGCGAAGCCGCGGGTCGTCGGTGCCTCCTTGGGCGCCATCGCGAAGAGGTGGACGACGGTGGCGTCGTCCACCTCCACGAAGATGAACACGGGGGACTGGCACTCCTCGACGCGCTCGAACAGGTCGGGATGGTCCGCGTACCGCGCGGGCAGCTCCGGCAGCTCGTTCGAGAACTCGAGGAGCAGCTGCAGCCGCTCCTTGACCTCGAGGCCCAGGAAGTCGTCCCGGATCTCGGCGAGCTGCTCGGGGAGTTGGTCGGTCACCCGTCGAGTTTAGCGAGCGGCGGGCACGGAGCCCGGCTCGGCGCCCTTCACGATCGGCACGCGGACTGCGGAGCCCCACTCGGTCCAGGAGCCGTCGTAGTTGCGCACGCCCTCGAAGCCGAGCAGGTGCGTCAGCACGAACCAGGTGTGGCTCGAGCGCTCACCGATGCGGCAGTAGGCCACGATGCTGTCGCCGTCCTTGAGGCCGGCCTGGTCGCGGTACAGGGCGTTGAGCTCCGCGATCGGGCGGAACGTGCCGTCGTCGGCCGCCGCCTTCGCCCAGGGGATGTTGACGGCGCTCGGGATGTGGCCGGCGCGCAGCGTGCCCTCCTCCGGGTAGGCGGGGGCCGTGGTGCGCTCACCGCTGAACTCCTCGGGGGAGCGCACGTCGATCAGCGGGTTGCCGAGGTGGGCGAGGACGTCGTCCTTGTAGGCGCGGATGGGGGCGTCGTTGCGCTCCACCACCGGGTACTCGACCGGGGTCGCCGACTCGGGGTCGGTCGTGTAGGCGCGGCCGTCGGCCTCCCACTTGGCCCGCCCGCCGTCGAGCAGGCGCACGTCCTCGTGGCCGAACAGGGTGAACACCCACAGGGCGTAGGCGGCCCACCAGTTGTTCTTGTCGCCGTAGATCACGACTGTGGTGTCGCGGGAGATCCCCTTCGAGCCGAGGAGCTTCGCGAAGCCCTCGCCGTCGATGTAGTCGCGCTCCACCGGGTCGTTGAGGTCGGTGTGCCAGTCGATCTTGACGGCGCCCGGGATGTGGCCCGTCTCGTAGAGGAGCACGTCCTCGTCGGACTCGACGACGACCAGGCCCGGGGTGCCCAGGCGTGCTTCCAGCCATTCGCCGGAGACCAGCCGCTCGGGGTGGGCGAACTCGGTGAACTGCGCTGCTGGATCGACCTCGACGGCCATGGGTACCTCCGGTGTGAAGTGACGGGAAGGGAGGCGGCTAGGCTTGAATGACTCCCTGCAGACGAGGCTACGCGCAGCGCGCGAGAGGCGTCGTAAGACTTCGACACACTGCGCTAGACAGAGACGCTGCGCTAGACAGAGACCTGAGGCTGATTCCATGAGTGCCGACGCACCGGCCGTACCCGGGCGCCTTGTCGACCGGAACCCCCGGCTCTCCGGGCCCGAGATGGTCGCCCAGCTCGTCCCGCCGCGCCAGTTCGCGACGGCGACGCTCGACTCCTACCGGCCCGATCGCGACTACCCCTCGCAGGGCGCCGCGGTTGCCGCGATCCGCAACTTCGTCGGCGGCTGGTCGGCGACGAAGGGCGGCCTGTTCTCCCGCAAGAAGTTGCCGGAGGGCCCTCCCGGCATCTACCTGGACGGCGGGTTCGGCGTCGGCAAGACCCACCTCCTCGCGGCCCTGTGGCACGCGGCTCCCGGCCGCAAGTACTTCGGCACGTTCATCGAGTACACCGCCCTCGTCGGCGCGCTGGGCTACGCGCCGGCGGTCGAGCTGTTCAAGGGCGCATCCCTGGTCTGCATCGACGAGTTCGAGCTCGACGACCCGGGCGACACCCGCCTCATGTCCCGCCTGCTCGGCGCTCTCGCTGACACCGGCACTCGTATCGCCGCAACCTCGAACACCCCGCCCAACGCGCTCGGCGAGGGACGGTTCGCCGCCCAGGACTTCCTGCGCGAGATCGACTCCCTCGCGGCCCGCTTCGAGATCATGCGCATCGACGGGCTCGACTACCGCCGCCGAGACGTTGAGGCCCACGCGGTGGTGAGTCGGGATGCCGCGGCGGCAGTCGCCGCGATCGGCGGCACGGTCACCCTCGACCCCTTCGACGAGGTGCTCGCCCACCTCGGCAGCGTCCACCCGTCCCGCTACGTCAAGCTGGTGGACGGCCTCTCCGCCATCGGGCTCACGGGCGTGCACCAGTTCCTCAACCAGACCGACGCGCTGCGCTTCGTGGCGTTCGTCGACCGCCTCTACGACGCGCAGGTGCGCATCGCGGCGGAGGGCACGCCTCTCGACCAGGTGTTCCCCGAGGAGATGCTCGCCGGGGGCTACCGGAAGAAGTACCTGCGCGCGGTGTCGCGGCTGATCGCCCTGACGAACTAGGCGGGTTGGCCAAGGCGCACGGGCGCCTGAATCGACACCGGTTTCGATACGGCCGCGGGCGGCCTACTCAACCTGCCAACCGCGCGTAGTGGCGGTTCCGCAGCGCCGTCAGGCCGCCGCCGATCACGGCGGCGACGAGCGACGCGATGAGCACGGCGAGCGTGACCTCGTCGGCCACGGTGCCCTCGAACGCGAGCTCGTTCATGAGCAGGGACACGGTGAAGCCGATCCCGCCGAGCCCCGCGACGGCGACGATGTCGGGCAGCGGCAGCCGGTCGCCCTTCGCGAGGGACTGCGCGAGGGCCGCGCCGCCCGTAATGCCGATGAGCTTGCCGACGGGCAGGGCGACGATCACCGCCCAGAACGCCGGGCTCAGCTCGCTCACCCTCGCGTCCGGGAACGGCACGAGGGCGGCGACCACGGCGAAGAGGGGCAGCACCACGGTGTTCGACCACGGTTCGAGCGCGCGGCGGGTGCGGGCGGCCGGGGCATCCGCCATCACGAGGCCCAGGGCGACCCCGGCGATGGTGGGGTGTATGCCCGACAGGAGCACGAGCGCCCACGCGAGCACGCCGAGCACGATGAGGAGCGGAATGCGCCAGCGCCCGGAGCGGTAGCTCAGCCAGCCGAACAGCAGGATGACCGGAACGGCGAGCAGCAGCGGGACGGGCTGCAGGTCTTTCGTGAAGAAGGCGGCGATGATGAGGATCGCGATGAGGTCGTCGATCACGGCGAGGGCGAGCAGCAGGGCCCGGAACTTCGGCGGAAGCGACTTGCCGACGATCGCGAGCACCCCGAGGGCGAAGGCGATATCGGTGGCGGTCGGGATCGGCCAGCCCGCCTCGAGGCCGTCGCCGCGCGCGATCGCCAGGAACAGCAGTGCGGGCACGATGACTCCGCCGACAGCCGCCACCGTCGGAACGAGAGCCTTGGTGGGGGAGTCGAGCTCGCCGTGCCGAAGCTCGTGCCGCAGCTCGATCGCCGCGAGGAAGAAGAACACGGCCAGCAGGCCGTCCTTGATCCAGTGGCCGACCGACAGGTCGATGCCGGGAATGCCGAAGTGGAAGGCCTCAACGGCGTTGGCGGCCGGTGCGAGCGGGGAGTTGGCGAGCACGAGCCCGACCACGGCCGCAGCGAGAAGGAGGACAGCCGAGAACCGCTCGGACCGAAGGATCGCCATGGGACGAGCCTACGGTGAGGATCCCCAGCGAACCGGTGGGCCGTCGAAACACGATGTTTACATTCACCGGTGCCGCGTAACAGTTCCGAAACACGCTGACACACCCGGCGAAACCTCCCCCCTCCAAACTGGCTCCGTACCCGAGGCGGGCTCTCCCTCGTGCGGACCCGACGGTGCATCCTTCGCATGTAACAAAGAGAGGTTCACATAATGGATCAAGGCAATACCGCCTTCCTTCTGCTCGCAACAGCACTTGTGCTGCTGATGACCCCGGGCCTGGCGTTCTTCTACGGCGGCCTCGTCAAGGCGAAGTCCGTCATCAGCATGATGATGATGAGCTTCGGCGCGATCGGCCTCATCGGCGTCCTCTGGGCGATCTACGGCTACGCGATCGCGTTCCCCACCATCGAGGGCACCGCGCCGCTGCCGTGGATGTTCGACTCGAGCAACTTCCTGCTCTCCGGCGCCCTCGCTGACGCGGCCGAGCCCGCTGGCGGCTACCCGGTTCTCGCGTTCGTCGCCTTCCAGGCGACCTTCGCGATCATCACCGTCGCCCTGATCTCGGGCGCCATCGCCGACCGCGCCAAGTTCGGCTCGTGGATGATCTTCGCCGGTGTCTGGGCGACTGTCGTGTACTTCCCCGTGGCGAGCTGGGTATTCAACTTCGGCCTCGCCGACGACGGCTCCTTCGCCTACGGCGGATGGATCACCAAGGGCCTGCAGGATGTCTTCGGCGTCGGCGTCATCGACTTCGCCGGTGGTACCGCTGTCCACATCAACGCCGGTGCCGCAGCCCTCGCTCTCGCGCTCGTCCTCGGCAAGCGCGTCGGCTTCGCGAAGGGCATCGCCGTTCCGCACAACCCGCCGTTCGTGCTCCTCGGCGCCGGTCTCCTCTGGTTCGGCTGGTTCGGCTTCAACGCGGGCTCGGAGCTCGCGGCTGACGGCACCGCGGCAGTCGCCTTCGTCAACACGCTCATCGCTCCTGCGGCGGCTCTGCTCGCCTGGCTCGTAGTGGAGAAGATCAAGGACGGCAAGCCGACCTCGGTCGGTGCGGCATCCGGTGCTGTTGCCGGTCTCGTGGCGATCACTCCCGCCTGTGGCTCGCTGACCCCGGGCTGGGCCCTCGTGCTCGGCGCCCTCGCCGGCATCATCTGCGCGCTGGCGATCGACCTGAAGTTCAAGCTCGGCTTCGACGACTCGCTCGACGTGGTGGGCGTCCACCTCGTCGGTGGTCTCGTCGGAACGCTGTTCCTCGGCTTCTTCGCCAACGGCACCGGCCTCGTCTACGGCGCGAGCGGCGCCCAGCTGCTGGTGCAGGCGATCGCCGCGTTCTCGGTGCTCGTGTACTCCTTCGTGCTCGCGTTCGTCATCGGCTTCATCATCGAGAAGACGATCGGCTTCCGCATCAAGAACGAGGACGAGCTCGCCGGCGTCGACCTGGTCGTCCACGGTGAAGAGGGCTACGTCCTCGCCGACACCAAGGCGTAACAGGACAACACACAGGTGAAGGGTGCCGCTCGCGAGAGCGGCACCCTTTACTGTTCTCCTGAGGGGGCGCCGTGAACAACTGGAGCGTGGTTGCGGCCTCCGTCGCCGCCATCCTCGTGGTGCTCGTCGCCCTCGCTGTTGTCGATGCCCGGATGCTCCCCGCCGTCCCGTGGCGCCGGTCCGTGCTGCTCTCGCTCGCGTGCGCCGCCGCCGGCGCCCTCGCCTGGGCCGCGCTCGGCCCGCTCATCGCCCCCGAGGTGCTGGGACCGCTCTTCGCGCCCATCGCCGCCCTCGCGGGCGTCGCCTCGTACCTCGCCACCATCGCGGTCCGCGCGGCGGGCGGCGGCGTGGTCGCGACAATCGCCTTCGCTCTCGCCTGGAGCGCCATTGTCTTCGTTCCGACCGCGATCCTCACCTTCGCGCCGTACGCCGCCTCGTGGCCCATCGACATCGCGCCGATCGACCACGGCGGCGCGCTGGCGGTCAACGTCTCGGCGGGGGCGGCGGCGATGGGCGTACTTCTCCTGGGCGGCCCTCGCCTGCGCACCGCGACCATCGGGCGAGTGACCGGCCTCGTCGCGATGGTGGGGCTGTGCCTCGGCTGGATCCTGTGGCTCGTCGGCGCCGAGCTCGCCATCGACGACGTCACGCCGGGCATCCTGCTCAACGGCCTCGTGGGGGCCGGCGGCGGCGTGGTCGGCTGGCTCGTGGTGCAGCGGCTGAGCCACCGGTCCACGACCCTGAACGCGATCGCGGCGGGCCTCGTGAGCGGGCTCGTCGCCGTCACGGCGGGCGCGCCGCTGTTCACCCCCGTGTCGGCCATCGCCGCGGGCATCCTTGCCGGCGGAGCGGCCTGCATCTTCACGCTGCGCCGGGTCGGGGCGAGCCGGCGGCAGCAGTGGTTCGTCGTCGGGTCGCACCTCATCGCCGCGGCGGTGGGGATCGTCGTGCTCGGGCTGCTCGCCACGGGCATGGGCTTCCTGTTCACCGGCTCGATGGCCCTCATCATCAACCAGGTCGCGGGCACGGTGCTGGTCGCGCTCTACTCGACCGTGGTGTCCGTCGCCCTGTGGCTGCCGCTGCGGTGGGCCGTGAAGCTGGCGGCCCAGCGGGTGACCGCGACATGATCGAGCCGATCAGCGCCGTAGCGCCGGAGCTCGAGGGCACGGCGTCCGCCAGCCAGCGGTGGACTAAGGCGACGTTCGTGCACTGGCGGGTCGAGTCGTCCGTCGTCGCGCCGCTACTGCCGGCCGGTGTGCGGCCCGACGAGCACGACGGTTCGAGCTGGGTCGGACTCATCGCGTTCTACCTCGACCGGGCAACGCTGCTCGGTAGCCCGCCGGTGCCCTACTTCGGAGCGTTCACCGAGATCAACGTGCGCCTCTACGGCGTTGACGAGCGGGGCCGCAGGGGAGTGGTGTTCCTCTCCCTCGAGGCCTCGCGGCTCGCCGCCGTGCTCGCGGCCCGGGCGGCATTCTCCATCCCCTACTTCTGGTCTCGCACCTCTCTGGCCGAGCACGACGGCGTTGTCGACTACCGGGCGGTGCGGCACGTCGGCGATGGCGCGTCGCACATCGTGGCGCGGCCGGGCACCGAGGTGGTCTCGGGGGATGCCACGGCCGACTTCCTGACCGCGCGGTGGGCCCTGTTCACTACTCGCGGAGGGCGCACGGTCTACCTCCGCAACCACCACGAGCCCTGGCCGCTGGTCGCCGCCCGGCTGGAACTGCTCGAGGACACGCTGCTCGAGCGCGCGGGCATCCCGGGCCTCACCGACCGCGCGCCCGACTCGGTGCTCTACAGCGCGGGCGTCACGACCTGGTTCAGTCGCTCGCGCGACTGAGCGGTCAACGCTCAGGCGGGGCGCTGCCCGGGCTTCTGCGCACCGACCTGCAGCGGCTCCCCGAGCGCGCGGCGGACCACGAGCACGGACGCCGCCACCGCGGCGGGCATCACGAACACAGCGCCCAGCGGGATGAGGAAGAGCACGTAGGTGGCCGCGCCGTACCCGAGTACGAGGGCGCGGCGGGAGCGGAGAGCCGCGCGCCGCTCGCGGAAGCCGAGCCCGCGCGCGTCGAACGCGAGGCCGGTGAGCTCGAGGGCGAGGAACCATCCGCCGACGAGAGCGCCGAGCACGGCCGACAGCACCGCCCCGACGATGGGCACCAGCCCGAGTGCGAACAGCCCGATGCCGGCGAGGATCGTCGGCACGAGCATCCGGAGCGCACCGGAGAGGCCGAGGCCGACCGACCGCCAGAATCCGGGAGCCCTGTCCGGGATATCGCCGAACCGCGACTCGGCGTGCCGCCAGACCAGCTCGTAGAACGGCTGGCCGACGATGAGGGTGATGGTCGTGAAGGTGAGCGAGATCAGGAGGACCGCCGCGATCAGGAAGGCGATGCCGACAGCGAGGCGGGTGAGGTCGCGCCAGAGACGGTCCCAGTCGTTCGCGAACGGGGTGGCCGCGGCGGCGATCGCCTGGATGTTGACGGCGAGGACGATCAGGCCCGCAGTGAACACGGCGGCGACGATGAGCGCCGGGACGAGGCCGAGAGCCATGCGACCGGGGGCGGTGCGCCACGTGGCGAACCCGCGGAACAGCAGGCCCACGCCGGTGAAGAACTCTCGGATGCGCTTCATAAGAGACTCCTCGAGAGAAATCGAGTGGGCGATACCGGACTCGAACCGATGACCTCTTCCGTGTGAAGGAAGCGCGCTACCAACTGCGCCAATCGCCCGCTGCCTGCTTTTCAGCGGGCAGTCAATATCTTGCCACAGGATCGCGACCCGCCTGTCACACGATTGGCTCCGTCCGCGAACATCGGCTATGGTCATCTAGTCGCAGAAATGCGGCAGTGCGGATGTGGCGCAGTGGTAGCGCATCACCTTGCCAAGGTGAGGGTCGCGAGTTCGAATCTCGTCATCCGCTCGAGTGAGAAGTGTCAGTTCTTGTCTTTTAGGCTCGCTGATGTTTCTCGCACGCGGTGGCGTGGCCGAGAGGCGAGGCAACGGCCTGCAAAGCCGTGTACACCGGTTCAAATCCGGTCGTCACCTCGGTAGTTCTTTTCGGAGGACGCCACAACTATGGGCGGTTGGCGCAGCGGTAGCGCGCTTCCCTGACACGGAAGAGGTCGCTGGTTCGATCCCAGTACCGCCCACCGAGAAACCCCTGCTTCGGCGGGGGTTTTTTGTTTCCCCGTTCCCGGCCGCCGTGCCCGTCGGCCGCCGTGCCCGTCGCTGATGAAAACGCAGGAGATCTGCCGTCGATCGCTGGCTGGGTGTCGCTAGGAACCAATTTCGTGAAGGTCTCCTGCATTTTTGTCGTCGCTCCGGCCCGAAGCCCGCGCGAGCGTCCCGTGCCGCCGACTGACCCGGGCGCGCCGCCCGGGTCAGCTCCGGCCCTAGTCCTGCAGGCCGAGCGCCGACCGGGCGAGCGAGCCCGCGAGGAACGGCGCCGCGACGGTGTCCGCGTGGTCGGCGGGGTGCTGGACCTGCGAGGGGATGACCCAGTAGTGGCCCTGGTTGCAGGCGATCAGGATGGTGTCGTCCTGCGCGACGATGCTCAGGTCGCCGTCATCCTCCTGGTGCTTCATCATCGTGCGGCCCTCACTTCGTGAAGATGTCCGGGTACTTCTGGACCGCCGCCTCGTAGGCGCTCGGCTCGAGGGCCCCCCTCAGCGCGGTGACCTGCTTCTCGGCGACAACGGCCTGCGCGGTCGCATCCTTCGCCTGCTCGGTCGCCGCCTTCGCCTGGTCGTTCGCGGTGGCGGCATTCTTCTCGGCGGTGTCGGCGCCCTTGACGCCGAACCAGTACCCGAGCGCCAGCGTCACGAGCGGCACGATGATCGCGAGAGTGTCGCGGGCGCGCGTGTACACGTCCAGAACGTTGCCATCCTGGTCTTTCGTCACCGCAACTCCCTGCACTAGCCACACGTTGTACAGCCACCAGATCATCACCGCGATAACGATGATCGTCAGAACCCATCGCAGGATGTCGCCGCTCTTGCCCGTCATGGTGCCTCCCTCATTTCGTCCGTGGATAGAGCTATTGAGCGAAAAGTAGCGGTGCGCTGCCACCCGCGGTAGCGGTAAAAGAGAGACTTTCATGTTCCGTCGAGAAGTGGGATGCTGTGTGAGTCCGTGCGTCCTTCTCCCGCCGAGCGGGGTTCGCCGCCGACCGGTCCGTGGGCGGCGCCTCTCGCCGCCGCCCCGCTGCGGCATCCCGGGATGAAAACGCAGGAGAAGCCGCCCTCGAACGCGAAACCGGAGCGGAAGAAGCCTCCACGGAGAGGATCTCCTGCATTTTCAGCAGGCCCCATGCCAGCACCCGCGGCAGCCCGTGGGGCGGCGGGCCCCGCGGCACGGGCCCGCCGTCGCGCACGGCTAAAGTTGCTTAGGTGAGTACCGGATTCGAACTGTTCACCGACCGCAACGTCGTCGCCATGCGCGTCAACGGCGAGCTCAAAGACCTCGCCGCCACGACAGCGGTCACCGACACGGTCGAGCCGGTCACGATCGACTCGCCCGACGGTCTCAACATCCTTCGGCACTCGGCGGCCCACGTCATGGCGCAGGCCGTGCAGTCGATCAACCCGGAGGCGAAGCTCGGCATCGGCCCGCCCGTCACGGACGGCTTCTACTACGACTTCGACGTCGCCGAGCCGTTCCAGCCCGAGGACCTCAAGGCCATCGAGAAGGCCATGGACCGCATCATCCGGCAGGGCCAGCGCTTCCAGCGGCGCGTGGTGACGGATGCCGAGGCGCGCGCCGAGCTCGCCGACGAGCCGTACAAGCTCGAGCTCATTGGGCTCAAGGGCTCGGGGGACTCCCACACCGACGACAACGAGTCGGTGGAGGTCGGCGGCGCCGAGCTCACCATCTACGACAACGTGGACGGCAAGACCGGCGAGGTCTTCTGGAAGGACCTCTGCCGCGGGCCGCACCTGCCCAACACCCGCATGATCGGCAACGGCTGGTCGCTCGTGCGCAATGCCGCGGCGTACTGGCGCGGCTCGGAGAAGAACAAGCAGCTGCAGCGCATCTACGGCACCGCCTGGCCGACCAAGGACGAGCTGCGCGCCTACCAGGAGCGCCAGGCCGAGGCCGCGAAGCGCGACCACCGCAAGCTCGGCAAGGAGCTCGACCTCTTCTCGTTCCCCGAGGAGATCGGCTCCGGCCTCTCGGTCTGGCACCCTCGCGGCGGTATCGTCCGCCAGGAGATCGAGCAGCACGCGCTGCGCCGCCACAAGGCAGCCGGTTACACCTACGTGTACACCCCGCACATCTCCAAGGCAGACCTCTTCATCACCTCGAACCACCTGGTGACCTACAAGGAGGGGATGTTCCCGCCGATCGTCATGGACGAGGAGCGCGACGACGAGGGGCACGTCACCAAGCAGGGGCAGGACTACTACCTCAAGCCGATGAACTGCCCGATGCACATCCTCATCTACAAGGAGCGCGGCCGCAGCTACCGCGACCTGCCGATGCGCCTCGCCGAGAACGGCACCGTCTACCGCAACGAGCTCTCGGGCGCCCTGCACGGCCTCACCCGCGTGCGCGGCTTCACCCAGGACGACTCCCACCTCTTCGTGACGCCGGACCAGCTCGAGAGCGAGGTCTCGAAGGTCCTCGACTTCGTCATCTCGATGCTGCGCGACTTCGGGCTCGACGACTTCGAGCTCGAGCTCTCGATGAAGGACGACGAGAAGTCGAAGTGGATCGGCTCCGAGGAGTTCTGGGAGTACTCGACCAACGCCCTGCGCAATGTCGCCGTCAAGAGCGGCCTCAAGCTCACCGAGGTCCCCGGCGAGGCCGCGTTCTACGGCCCGAAGATCGACCTCAAGACGAAGGACGCGATCGGCCGCACCTGGCAGCTCTCGACCGTGCAGGTCGATCCGAACCTGCCCGAGCGCTTCGACCTCGAGTTCACCGACAAGGACGGCTCCAAGCAGCGCCCGATCATGATCCACCGCGCGCTGTTCGGCTCGATCGAGCGGTTCTTCGCGATCCTGCTCGAGCACTACGCGGGCGCGTTCCCGGTGTGGCTGTCGCCCGTGCAGGTCGTCGGCATCCCGGTCGCGGAGGCGTACGAGGACTACCTGGGCGACGTCATCCAGCAGCTTCGGGATGCCGGCGTGCGAGCCGAGCTCGATGCATCGAGCGAGCGCATGCAGAAGAAGATCCGCACGCACACCACCATGAAGGTGCCCTTCCAGCTCATCGCGGGCGAAGAGGACTCCAAGAACGGCTCCGTGAGCTTCCGCTTCCGCGACGGCACGCAGGAGAACGGTGTTCCGATCCCCGAGGCGATCGCGCGGATCACTGCGGCCATCTCCGAGCACGCGCAGGTGTGAGCCGTGCGTGACTACGACGGCACCGAGCTCGGCGAGGGGGAGTCGGCCTCGGGCTTCGCGGCCGTGCCCGACGCCTTCCAGCGGCTCTGGACGCCGTACCGCTACGCCTACATCGAGTCGAACCACCGCGAGGCGCCGGCCGACGACGCGTGCCCGTTCTGCACGGCGCCCACCCTGTCCGACGAGCAGTCCCTCATTGTGGCCCGGGGCGAGCACGCGTATGTGCTTCTCAACCTCTTCCCCTACAACAGCGGCCATCTTCTCGTGTGCCCGTACCGCCATGTTGCGACGTATGACTTGGCGACGCCCGAGGAGATCGCCGAGATCGGTAGCCTGACCCAGACGGCGATGCGCGTGCTCACCGTGACGGCGAACGTTCAGGGCTTCAACATCGGTATGAACCAGGGCCGCATCGCGGGCGCGGGGATCGCCGACCACCTCCACCAGCACATCGTGCCGCGATGGGCCACCGACTCGAACTTCTTCCCGATCATCGCCGGCACCAAGGCGGTTCCCCGCCTGCTGGGCGAGGTTCGCGAGGAGATCGCCATCGCGTGGGCCAGCGGCCAGTGATTGGCCGGAGAACCCACCAAGACCACCAACGTAGAATCTAGGAACATGACTGAAGAAATTGGTACCGCCCGTGTGAAGCGCGGCCTTGCCGAAATGCTCAAGGGCGGCGTCATCATGGACGTCGTCACCGCCGACCAGGCGAAGATCGCCGAAGACGCGGGTGCTGTCGCGGTCATGGCGCTCGAGCGGGTGCCCGCCGACATCCGCTCGCAGGGCGGTGTGGCTCGCATGAGCGACCCCGACCTGATCGACGGGATCATCGCCGCCGTATCCATCCCGGTCATGGCGAAGGCGCGCATCGGCCACTTCGTCGAGGCCCAGATCCTCCAGTCGCTCAAGGTCGACTACATCGACGAGTCCGAGGTGCTGAGCCCCGCCGACTACGTCAACCACATCGACAAGTGGAACTTCACCGTCCCGTTCGTGTGCGGCGCGACCAACCTCGGCGAAGCGCTGCGCCGCATCACCGAGGGTGCGGCGATGATCCGCTCTAAGGGCGAGGCCGGCACCGGCGACGTCTCCGAGGCGACCAAGCACATCCGCACGATCACGGGCGAGATCAACGCGCTCAAGTCGAAGACCAAGGACGAGCTGTACGTGGCGGCCAAGGAGCTCCAGGCTCCCTACGAGCTCGTCAAGGAGATCGCCGAGACCGGCAAGCTCCCCGTCGTGCTGTTCACCGCCGGGGGAGTGGCAACTCCCGCGGATGCCGCTCTCATGATGCAGCTCGGCGCGGACGGCGTCTTCGTCGGCTCCGGCATCTTCAAGTCGGGCAACCCGGCGCAGCGCGCAGCAGCGATCGTCAAGGCGACCACGTTCTACGAGGACGCGGACATCATCGCCGAGGCGTCGCGCGGGCTCGGCGAGGCCATGGTCGGCATCAACGTCTCCGACCTGGCAGCGCCCCACCGCCTCGCCGAGCGTGGCTGGTAGCGCACCGAGGGTCGGTGTCCTCGCCCTCCAGGGCGACTTCCGCGAGCACCTGGCGGTACTGAAAGGGCTGGGCGCCGACGCTGTCCCGGTCAAGCGCCCTGAGGAGCTCGCGCGCGTCGACGGCCTCGTCATCCCCGGCGGCGAGTCGAGCGTCATCGACAAGCTGAGCCGCATGTTCGGGCTCGCCGGCCCGCTCAAGGACGCCATTTCCTCGGGGATGCCCGTGTACGGCACGTGCGCGGGGCTCATCATGCTCGCCGACACGGTCCTCGATGCGATCGACGGGCAGCAGACGCTCGGCGGATTCGACCTCGTCGTGCGCCGCAACGCCTTCGGGTCTCAGCTCGACTCCTTCGAGACGGACCTGGACGTTCCCGCGATCGGCGGCGACCCCGTGCACGCGGTGTTCATCCGCGCGCCCATCGTCGAGTCAGTGGGGGAGCGGGCGAGCGCGCTCGCCTCGCTTCCGGACGGGCGCGTGGTGGCGGTCGAGCAGGGCGGGCTCCTGGGCACGTCCTTCCACCCGGAGATGACCGGCGACACGCGCTTCCACGAGTACTTCCTGTCGAAGGTCCGCGGCGCCTGAGTACGGTTGGGGCATGAAACTGTACTCGGACTTCGGCCCCCGCAGGACCCGCCAGATCATCGGCGACGTGCTCGCCCTCGCCGCGATCGCGGCGTGGGTGTGGCTCGGGATCACGGTCTACCAGCTCGTCGAGAACCTTGCGGGCTTCGGCGTGCAGATGGAGGAGGCCGGCGCCGGGTTCAAGGAGACCATGACCGAGGTGGGGGAGACACTCGGCGGGATCCCTGTCATCGGCGGGGGCATCCGGGCGCCCTTCGACGGGGCGAGCGGCGCGGGCGGCGCGCTCGAGGCGGCGGGCCAGAGCCAGCAGGTCGCCGTGAACCAGCTCGCGACGGGGCTCGGCATCGGTATCGCGGCGCTGCCGATCATCATGATCCTGGTGCTGTGGCTCGTGCCGCGCATCCGCTTCGTGCGCAAGGCCGGGCGCGCGAAGGCGATCGTCAAGTCCGGCGCGGGAATCGACCTTCTCGCCCTGCGGGCGCTCGCGACCCAGAAGATCTCCGCGCTCAGCGCGGTCGACCCCGATGCGATGGCAGCCTGGCGCCGCGGCGACGAGACGGTCATGCGCGCGCTCGCGCAGCTCGAACTGAAGTCGTCGGGAGTGCGCCTCTAGACTGTTCTCCATGTCAGGCCACTCCAAATGGGCAACCACGAAGCACCAGAAGGCGATCAAGGACCAGCGCCGCGCCAAGTCGTTTGCCAAGCTCATCAAGAACATCGAAGTCGCAGCGAAGATGGGAGGCGCCGACCTCTCGGGCAACCCGACGCTCGTTGACGCCGTCCAGAAGGCCAAGAAGACGTCGGTGCCGAACAGCAACATCGACTCTGCGATCAAGCGAGGTGCCGGGCTCACCGGCGAGTCTGTCGACTACCTGACGATCATGTACGAGGGCTACGGCGCGGGCGGCGTCGCCCTGCTCATCGAGTGCCTCACGGACAACAAGAACCGCGCTGCCGCCGAGGTGCGCACGGCGATGTCCCGCAACGGCGGCAACCTGGCCGATCCCGGCAGCGTCGCCTACAACTTCACCCGCAAGGGCGTCATCTCGATCACGAAGACGGACGCGGTGAGCGAGGACGACATCCTGCTCGCCGTGCTCGACGCCGGCGCGGAGGAGGTCACGGACCGCGGCGAGGGCTTCGAGGTCATCACCGACACCGCCCACCTGGTCGCCTCTCGCGAGGCCCTGCAGGCCGCCGGCATCGACTACGACTCGTCCGAGGCGGAGTTCGTCCCGAACCTGACCGTCGAGGTCGACGCGGAGACCGCTCGCAAGGTCATGCGCCTCATCGACGCCCTCGAAGACCTCGAGGACGTGCAGAACATATATTCGAATTACGACGTGTCGCCCGAGGTTCAGGCGGAGTTGGACGAAGAATAGGGGTCATGTCACTTCGGGTATTGGGAATCGACCCAGGTCTCACCCGGTGTGGCATCGGCATTGTGGATGTCTCGGCAACCCGCACGGCGACGCTCGTGCACGTCGGAGTCATCGCGACGCCCCCTGATCTGCCGCTCGAGCAGCGCCTCCTCGCGATCGCCCGCGGCATCGAGGACGCCCTCGACCGGTTCTCGCCGGTCGCCGTGGGACTCGAGCGCATGTTCGCCCAGCACAACCTCCGCACGGTGATGGGCACCGCCCAGGCGAGCGGAGTCGCGCTGCAGGTGGCGGCATCGCGCGGCCTCGTGGTCGGGCTGCACACGCCGAGCGAGGTGAAGGCCGCGATCACGGGCTACGGCTCGGCGGACAAGAAGCAGGTCGGAACAATGGTGGCCAAGGTGCTGGGGCTCAGCGAGATCCCGCGGCCGGCGGACGCTGCCGACGCGCTCGCCATCGCGCTGTGCCACGCGTGGAAGGGCCCGACCCTCGTGGTCGCGGGCGGCGCGCTCACGCCCGCCCAGCAGGCCTGGCGCGCGGCCGAGAAGAAGGCGGCCCGCGCGTGATCGCCTCGGTGCGCGGAACAGTGCTCTCGGCCGTCGGCACGAGCGCGGTCATCGAGGTCGGCGGCATCGGGCTCGCGGTGCAGGTCACCCCGCAGCACGCGCTCGCCCTCCGCGTCGGCGCCGAGGCGACGGTGCGCACCGCGCTGATCGTCCGTGAGGACGACCTCTCCCTCTTCGGGTTCGCGGAGGCCGAGGAGCTCGCTGTCTTCGACCTGCTGCGCGGCGTCACCGGCGTGGGGCCCAAGAGCGCCATGGGCGTGCTCGCCGCGATGAGCCCGGGCGAGGTGGCCCAGGCGGTGGCGCTGGAGGACGATTCCGCGTTCCGCAAGGTGAGCGGCATCGGCCCGAAGACGGCCAAGCTCATCGTCGTGTCGCTGGCGGGGAAGCTCGCGGTCCTGCCCACGGCGCGAGCCGCGGCATCCCCGCGCCGCTCGTCCATCGGCGAGAACGTCACCGTCGCCCTCGTCGGGCTCGGGTGGCCCGAGCGCACGGCCATGCAGGCGGTCGAGGATGCCCTCGCCGACGCCTCGGACGCCGACCGTACCTCGGTGCCCGCCCTGCTGCGCCTGGCGCTCGCCCAACTCGGACCCCAGCAGGCGAGCCATGAGTGACTCGATAGTGCAGCCGACCCCCGAGTCCGAGGCGGAGCTCGCGTTCGAGGGCGCGCTGCGGCCGAAGTCGCTCGCCGAGTTCGTCGGGCAGTCGAAGGTGCGCGGGCAGTTGCAGCTGCTGCTGCAGGCTGCCACCATGCAGAACCGGACTCCCGACCACATCCTGCTCGCGGGCCCTCCCGGGCTCGGCAAGACGACGCTCGCGATGATCGTCGCCTACGAGGGCGGCAGGCCTCTGCGCATGTCGAGCGGTCCCGCGATCCAGCACGCGGGCGACCTCGCTGCGGTGCTCTCGTCGCTCGTGCCGGGCGAGGTGCTGTTCATCGACGAGATCCACCGCATGGCGCGCTCCGCGGAGGAGATGCTGTACCTCGCGATGGAGGACTTCCGCATCGACATCATGGTCGGCAAGGGCGCGGGCGCCACATCGATCCCTCTCGATCTCGCACCCTTCACGCTCGTCGGCGCGACGACCAGGTCCGGGATGCTGCCCAACCCGCTGCGCGACCGGTTCGGCTTCACCGCGCACCTCGAGTTCTACGACGAGGCCGAGCTGGAGCAGGTGCTCACCCGTGCCGCGGCCCTGCTCGAGCTGGACATCGACAAGGCGGCTCTCGCCGAGATCGCCGGTCGCTGCCGCGGAACTCCGCGCATCGCGAACCGCCTGCTGCGCCGCGTGCGGGACTACGCCCTGGTCCATGGAACGGGTGCCACCCTCGACGCCGTGCACAAGGCGCTGGAGCTCTACGACGTGGACGAGCTCGGGC
The DNA here is from genome assembly GCF_058809925.1 of Rhodoglobus sp. GW821-FHT12B09. Classification (NCBI taxonomy): domain Bacteria; kingdom Bacillati; phylum Actinomycetota; class Actinomycetes; order Micrococcales; family Microbacteriaceae; genus Rhodoglobus; species Rhodoglobus sp. GW821-FHT12B09. The sequence continues at coordinate 660,655 of NZ_JBXATB010000001.1, forward strand.
TCGACCGCCTCGACCGCGCGGTCATGCAGACCGTGCTCACCCGCTTCGACGGCGGGCCGGTCGGGCTCAACACGCTCGCCGTCTCGGTGGGGGAGGAGGCCGACACGATCGAGTCCGTCGTCGAGCCCTTCCTCGTGCGCATCGGGCTGCTCACGCGCACCCCCCGCGGGCGCGTCGCGACCCGCGAGGCGTGGAGGCACTTCGGCCTCAGCCCTGTCGCGGCGCACGGCTCCGTTGGGCTCTTCGGGGATGACCTATAATTCACAGGTGGCCCTTCAGGCAGTCTGCCTAGACTTGCCGGCCTACAGACTCCCCTTTGGAAGGTAACTCATGCAGTTCGATGGTTTGACAATTGCGATGCTGGCGGTTCTGGCCGTCCTCGTGTTCTTCATGTTCCGCAACAGCCGCAAGCGCAAGGCCCAGCAGGAGGAGCTGCGCAAGCAGATCGTCCCCGGTGCCGACGTGATGACCAACTTCGGCCTGTTCGGCAAGCTCGTCTCCCTCGACGAGGTCAGCAAGGTCGCTGAGCTCGAGGTGGCGCCCGGCAACATCGTGCGCGTGCACAGCCAGACGATCGCCAAGGTTGTCGACGAGGCCGCCGGCACCGTCGACGGCGCACCGCGCTCGGTCGAGGAGGCCATGGCCATCGCCAACCGCGAGGCCGAGGAGCGCGAGGCCGCTGCCGCGAAGGATGCAGCTGAGCCGCAGTACGGCGAGCGCGTCGACGAGACCGCTGCCGAGGCCAAGAAGCCCGTGCGCCGCACGACGAAGAAGTCCGCGGAGTAAGCACTACTCTTGGGTGCTGGTCACTGACTGCAGTGACCAGCACCTTTCGGTTGTTGGCACGACCTCCCCGTACAGAAAGCTGAGTTGCACTGGTGGCACGATCTACTTCCGCGCGTAAGGCGGTGAACGCGCTCATTGGGCTTGGAGTCATCGCACTCGTGCTCGTCGGTGCGAACCTGGCCCAAGTGCTCTTCAACAGCGGAAGCTGGGCTCCCAAGCTCGCCCTCGACCTCGAGGGCGGAACGCAGATCATCCTCGCTCCGAAGCTCGAGAGCGGCCAGACCCCGACCCAGGACCAGCTCGACCAGGCCGTCGCGATCATCCGCCAGCGCATCGACGCGAGCGGTGTCTCCGAGGCGGAGATCAGCACCCAGGGCCCGCAGAACATCGTCGTGTCCATCCCGGGCCGGCCGGACGACGAGACGCTGCGCCGTATCGAGTCCTCGGCGAAGCTCGAGTTCCGTCCCGTGATCTTCACCGGCGCCCCGTCGACGAGCTCTGTCGGCGACGGCACGGAGGGCGACGGCTCGACCGCGACACCCACGCCGACCCCGACTCCCACCGAGTCGCTGGTGTCGACCCCGACCGCCTCGCCCACCGACGCGAGCGACCCGAACTGGGTGACTCCCGCGCTCCTCGCCGAGTTCAACGACTTCGACTGCGCGAGCCTCGACAAGGCGCAGACGAATGTCGCCCCCACCGACCAGCCGCTCATCACCTGCGAGGCCGACGGCAGCGCGAAGTACATCCTCGGCCCCGTCGAGATCTCGGGCGAGCAGATCGCCGACGCGACCAGCGGCATCATCGGCAACAGCCAGGGCGTCAGCACCGGCGTGTGGGGCGTGTTCATCACGTTCAACGCCCAGGGCACCGACGACTTCGCGAAGGTCACGACGCGCCTCAACGCGATCGACCCCGCCAACGCCGGGAGCCCCAACCGCGACCCGCGCAACAGGTTCGCGATCGTGCTCGACGGCAAGGTGATCTCCGCGCCCAGCACGCAGGCGGCGATCCTCGACGGCAAGCCGCAGATCAGCGGGTCGTTCACGCAGGAGACCGCGAAGACCCTCGCCGACCAGCTCAAGTTCGGCGCGCTGCCGCTCAGCTTCGAGGTTCAGTCCAACGACACGATCTCCGCGACTCTCGGTTCGTCCCAGCTGGTGAGCGGCCTGCTCGCCGGCCTCATCGGCCTCATCCTCGTGGTGGTCTACTCGCTCATCCAGTACCGGACCCTGGGCTTCGTGACCATCGCGTCGCTCATCGTGGCGGCCGCGATCACGTACCTGCTGGTGCTCTTCATGGGCTTCCGGCTGTCACTCGCCGGTGTCGCCGGCCTCATCGTGGCGATCGGTATCACGGCGGACTCCTTCATCGTGTACTTCGAGCGAATCCGAGACGAGCTCCGGGATGGCCGCGGCCTCGAGTCCGCGGTCGAAGCCGGCTGGCGGCGCGCCATCCGGACGATCCTCGCCTCTGACGCGGTCAACTTCCTCGCGGCGGGCATCCTCTTCGCCCTCGCGGTCGGCAACGTCCGCGGATTCGCGCTCACGCTCGGTGTCACCACCGTCGTTGACATCATCGTCGTGTCGCTCTTCACCCACCCCGTGCTGCAGCTCATCGCGCGCACGAAGTTCTTCGGCGAGGGTCACCCGCTCAGCGGACTGGACGCCAAAGCGCTCGGCGCTGTCTACCGGGGCCGTGCGCAGTTCCGCGCCCCGGTGAGCGTGCCGGCCGGAAAGCAGGCGTCGAGCAGCCGCGAGGCGGCGAAGCGCCAGACGATCGCTGAGCGCAAGGCGGCAGAAGCCGAGGCCGCGCGCAACAAGGGGAAGGATTCCTGATGGCGAGCTTCTCCCAGTTCGGCAATGACCTCTACACGGGCAAGCGCTCGTTCGACTTCGTCAAGCGCCGCAGGATCTGGTTCACGGTCGCGATCGTGATGGTCGTCGCTGCCATCGTCGTGCCGTTCCTGCGCGGCGGCTTCGTGTTCGGCATCGAGTTCAGCGGCGGTTCCGAATTCACGGTGTCCAGCCCGGCGAAGCAGGCCGACGGCTCCATCGACCAGGGTCTCGCCTCGGACGCCGTCACGAGCGTGCTCCCGAACGCGACGCCGAAGATCTCGATCGTCAACGGCGGCGACGCGGTGCGCGTGCAGACCGACCTCCTCAAGAACGCCGAGCTGAACGAGGTGCGCGACGCCCTGGCGAAGGCGTACGACGTCGACGCCGGCGAGGTGACCTCGTCCTTCATCGGTGCCACCTGGGGCGCGGATATCACCCGACAGGCCCTCACGGCGCTCGTGGTGTTCATCCTGCTCGCCGCGATCGTGATGGCGCTCTACTTCCGCACCTGGAAGATGTCGTTGGCCGCCCTCATCGCGCTGTTCCACGACCTCATCATCACCGCCGGCGTCTACGGCATCCTCGGGTTCGAGGTCACTCCCGCCGCGGTGATCGGGTTCCTCACGATCCTCGGCTACTCGCTGTACGACACTGTCGTGGTGTTCGACAAGATCCGCGAGAATACGGCGGAGGGGACATCCCGGACCTTCGGGGAGTCGGTGAACCTCGCGGTCAACCAGACCCTCGTGCGATCTATCAACACCTCGATCGTCGCACTGCTTCCGATCGGCTCGATCCTCTTCATCGGAGCGTTCGTCCTGGGTGCCGGTACGCTGCGCGACATCTCGCTCGCGCTCTTCATCGGCGTGCTCGTGGGAACGTACTCCACGATCTTCATCGCGGCGCCGCTCTACGCGACCTTCCGCCAGGGAGAGACCATCGTGCGCGACTCGGACAAGAAGAAGACGACCGCGGTTGCCCGTGCGACGTCGGGCGCGGTGCGCTGAGCGTGACTGACGAACTGCCCGAGATCGCGGTCGACGAGGCCATCGAGCGCGCCGCTGCCGGGACGATCCTGATCGACGTGCGCGAGCAGGATGAATGGGACGCGGGCCACTCCCCGGATGCCCGTCTCGTGCCGCTCTCCGAGCTGCAGTCGCGCGTTGACGAGATCCCGACCGACCAGCCCGTGCTCATCATCTGCCACAGTGGCGGTCGATCCCTGCGCGCCACCTCGTTCCTCCGGTCGGAGGGCGTCGACGCCATCAACGTCGTGGGCGGCATGAGCGCCTGGGCCCAGGTCGGCGGACCGCTGTCGGCGAACACCACCGAAGCCTGAGAGAGCCGAGCCTAGACTTGCCGCAGGAGGTGCTCGCATGACGGAAACGACGCAGAGCACCGCGTCCCTGCGCACCCTGCTACCCCGCCTCTTCTCGCGGGCGCAGCCCTCCGGCGCGGTCGACCGGCTGATCAAGACGGTCCGCACCCACCACCCGAAGGCTGACGTCGCGCTCATCGAGCGGGCGTACTCGGCCGCGGAGAAGGCGCACTCGGGCCAGAAGCGCAAGAGCGGCGAGCCGTACATCACGCACCCGGTCGCGGTCGCGCAGATTCTCGCCGACTTGGGCATCGGCGCCAAAACCCTTGCCGCGGCGCTCCTGCACGACACCGTCGAGGACACCGACTACAACCTCGAGATGCTCCGGCGCGACTTCGGCGACGAGATCGCCATGCTCGTGGACGGCGTGACCAAGCTCGACAAGGTCAAGTACGGCGACAGCGCACAGGCAGAGACCGTCCGCAAGATGATCGTGGCGATGTCGAAGGACATCAGGGTGCTCGTGATCAAGCTCGCCGACCGCCTGCACAACGCGCGGACGTGGGGCTTCGTGGAGGAGGCGTCCGCGACCCGCAAGGCGCAGGAGACGCTCGAGATCTACGCGCCGCTCGCTCACCGCCTCGGCATCCAGGCGATCAAGCTCGAGCTGGAAGACCTGTCCTTCGCGGTGCTGCACCCCAAGCTCTACGTCGAGATCGAGAGCCTCGTGAAGCAGCGCACGCCGCAGCGCGAGGAGTTCGTGCAGCAGGTCATCGACGCCGTGAACGACGACCTCAAGGCGGCGAAGATCAAGGGGTCGGTCGCGGGCCGGCCGAAGCAGTACTACTCGATCTACCAGAAGATGATCGTCCGCGGCCGGGAGTTCGACGAGATCTACGACCTCACGGGCATCCGGGTGCTCGTCAACTCCGTGCGGGACTGCTACGCGGTGCTCGGCTCGATCCACGCGCGCTGGAACCCGATCCCCGGTCGGTTCAAGGACTACATCGCGACGCCGAAGTTCAACCTGTACCAGTCGCTGCACACCACCGTGATCGGGCCGGGCGGTCGGGCTGTGGAGATCCAGATCCGCACCCACGAGATGCACCAGCGCGCCGAGTTCGGAGTCGCCGCGCACTGGAAGTACAAGGCGCGGGTCAACGGCAACAAGGGCGACGACGGCTCCACGGGGCGCGACGACGGCGACATGGCGTGGCTCGCCCACATCACGGACTGGCAGGCCGAGACAGAGGACCCGGGGGAGTTCCTCGACTCGCTCCGCTTCGAGATCGGCGCGAAAGAGGTCTACGTTTTCACGCCGCAGGGCAAGGTCATCGGCCTGCCCGCCGGTGCGACCCCCGTCGACTTCGCGTACGCGGTGCACACCGAGGTGGGCCACCGCACCATGGGCGCGAAGGTCAACGGCCGGCTCGTGCCGCTGGAGAGCACCCTCAACAGCGGCGACTCGGTCGAGGTCTTCACCTCGAAGAACCCGGACGCCGCCCCGAGCCAGGACTGGCTGAACTTCGTCAAGAGCACCCGAGCGCGCAACAAGATCCGCGCCTGGTTCACGAAGGAGCGGCGCGACGAGGCGATCGAGCAGGGCAAGGATGCCATTGCGCGCGCCATGCGCAAGCAGAACCTGCCCCTCCAGAAGCTCATGAGCCAGGACTCGTTCGCCGAGGTCGCATCCCAGATGCGGTACGACGACGTAACGGCGCTGTACGCGGCGGTCGGCGAGGGCCACGTCTCTACCCAGTCGGTGATCGAGAAGGTCCTGGCGACCCTGCACACGCAGGCGGACACCGAGGACGCGGAGATCGAGTTCGCGCCCAAGGGCCGCAGTCGGGCTCTGAAGAACAGTGACTCCGGCGTGCTCGTTCGCGGGGCGCCGGACATCCTGGTGAAGCTCGCGAAGTGCTGCACCCCGGTTCCCGGGGATGAGATCGTCGGCTTCGTTACTCGTGGCGCCGGCGTCTCGGTGCATCGCAGCGACTGCAAGAACGTGGCCGAGCTCCTCACCGAGCCCGAGCGGATGATCGACGTCGAGTGGGCGCCGAGCTCGAAGTCGCTCTTCCTCGTGCAGATCCAGGTCGAGGCGCTCGACCGGGCGGGACTGCTCTCCGACGTCACTCGTGTGCTCAGCGAGAACCACGTGAACATCCTCTCGGCCACCGTCTCCACCTCGAGCGAGCGCCTGGCTCTCAGCCGGTTCGTCTTCGAGATGGGCGACACCACGCATCTCGACCGCGTGCTCAACGCCGTGCGCCGCATCGACGCGGTCTACGACGTGTACCGCGTCAACAGCGGCTGAGCCGCTCGACCGTCGACTTCTTGTTCGGCAGGTTGCGCCGAGCGAGGATCGACTCGATCGCGCGCTGCGGCGAGGCTCCGACGCCCACGAGACGGCGCGCGACCGCGAGGTCGAAGGTCGGGCAGAACCGCGCGAGGTCCATGATCGTGCGCGTCGGGCCGGTGACGTACGCGCCCCCGAGATCCACCAGCTCGTCCGGGTCGATGACGACCTCGCGCACGGTCATCCAGCGCGCGGGGGAGTGACTGACGCGTGCCCCGGTCGCGACGCAGAACTGGTGGTGCGCCGGGGGCGAGTCGAGAGCGCCCCACACCCAGGCCGCGGTGAGCTGCTCGGCGATGAGCTTGCCGCCGAGCGCTGACAGCAGGGCTCTGGCGCGGTGCCGGGGCTGCTCGATCTCGTCCACTGGCGCGAAACAGCCGCCGATGGCGAACAGCTGGCCGTCCAGCCTCGCGGCGTACAGCTCGGGTGCGGGCAGGTCGTCGGCGGAGAGTACTGGCGGCAGTCGCATCCCGCCATCGTCCCCGCACCGCGACCCGCTCTGGCGCGAGACGACTCGATCGGTGGACTACTTGCCGAGGGCGCCCAGCCACGCCTTGCGGGCGTCGAGGGCCTCTTGCGCGTCCTTGATCTTGCGCTTGTCGCCCGACGCGGTGGCGTCGGCGAGCTCGCGCTCGAGTTTCGCGATCGCCTCGTTGAGCTGGCCGAGGAAGCCCGACTCCCGCTCCTGGCGCTCCGGGTTGTTCTTCTGCCAGTGGTCCTCGTCGAGCTTGCGAACGGCGGTCTCGATGCGGCGGAGGCGGTCTTCAACGACCTTGACCTTGTCGCGGGGCACCTTGCCGATCTTGTCCCAGCGGCGCTGGATGCCCGCAAGGGCGTCTTTCGCCTTGATCCGGTCCGTCTCTGCAAGGATCGGCTCCGCCTCGGCCAGGAGGGCCTCCTTGGCCTCGAGGTTGGCGCTGAACTCGACGTTGTCCTTCGCGTCGAGCTCGCCCTTGGCGGCGTAGAGCGCGTCACCGGCGTCCTTGAACGCCGCCCACAGCGCGTCGTCGAACTTCTTGCCGGCGCGGCCCGCGGCCTTCCAGCGGTCGAGCAGCGTGCGGTACTCGGGAATTCCGTCCGCACCCTTGCCGACGAGGGCCTGGGCCTTCTCCACGAGATCCTGCTTGGCGGCGCGCGCGTCCTTGTGCACGGAGTCGAGCTCCGCGAAGAACGCCTTGCGGTGGCCGTCGATGGTGGCGCGTGCGGCGCGGAACCGCTTCCAGAGCTCGTTCGCCTCGTTCTTGGGTAGGCGCGGGCCGTCGGCCTGGTGCTTCTGCCAGCGGGCGAAGATGTCGTCGATCGTCGCCGTGACCTGCTTCCACTGCGCCTTTGCCGGGTCCTGTGCGGCGAGCGTCTCCGCCTCGACCACGAGCGACTCGCGCTCGGCGAGAGCTGCGGCGACGGCGGCCTTCGACTCCTCGGACTGCTTCTCGGTGAGCTCCGTCACCGTGCCCCCGAGCGCCTCGATGCGCGCCTTGAGCGCGGCGAGGTTGCCGACGGCGTTGGCGCCCTCGAGAGCGGCGGAGAGCGTCTTGACGGTCTTCGCGACGTCGGCTGCGGGAGCACCGCGCTTGGCGCGCTGCTCGAGCAGGGTCACCTGGCCCGCGAGCTCGGTGAACTTCCGCTCGAAGTACGCGAGTGCCTCCTCGGGGGAGCCGTCCGGGTACTGCCCGACGGCGCGCTCACCCGACTCCTCGCGAACGTAGACGGTTCCGGTCTCGTCGACGCGGCCCCATGGAGCCTGATCGCCTGTCGCCACGTGAATCACCCTTAGCTGTTGTCCTGGTCGTGAGGTTGCTCCTCGCCGAGCGGACACAAGCTTATGGCAAGCGGGGAATCGCCCGTCGTGGCGTTACTGGATCGTGAGCGCCTTGATGGTCGTCGGAACGACCGGGGCGCCGTCCGTGCCGCCGCCGGTGACGCCCTTCGACGTGATCTGGGCGATGAGCTGGTCGAGCCCGGTGGTGACGGTGCCGAAGACGGTGTAGCCGCCGGCCGCGTCATCCGGGATCGCAGAATCGGAGAGCACGATGAAGAACTGCCGTCCGTTGCTGTACGCGTCGCCGCTCGCGCGGGCCATCGCGATCGAGGCCGTCGGGTAGATGCCGCCGACCGCGGCGTTCTCGATGGGGCCGAAGCTGTAGGTCGGATCGGTGGCGCCCGTTCCGTCGGCGGAGCCGCACTGGATCAGGTTCGCCGAGTCGCTCGAGACAAGTCGGTGGCAGGTGGTGCCGATGTAGTAGCCGGATTCGACGGATGCCACGAAGGAGGCGACAGCCTGCGGTGCGGCCGCGCCGTCCAGGGTGATGCCGAGGGGCACGTCGTTGAGCGTCATCTCGCCCGTCCACTGCCGTCCCTCGGCGAGCGAGGGATCGGGCACGTCGCCGACGTTCGTGCCGGTGGGCGTCTCCGCCGCGGCACTGGCCGAGGCCGAGGGAGCGGGGGTGGGAGTGCCGGGCCCGCCGTTGAAGTAGAAGAGCTGCCCCACCGTGGCGAGGGCGGCGACCACGACGACCGCGCCGATGGCGAACAGGTTGTCGCGGCGGCGGCGGGTCACCTGGTGCGCGTGCACAGCCTGTCGGGCGTTGTAGCGGCGCAGGCGCTCACGGGCTTCGCGCGCCTCGCGCTCGGTGTTCTTGCTGGCAGCCACGGTTCCTCCAGTTGACGGTCAACGAGAACTTTACGATACGTGAGCGCGTCGGTCGCTCCGGTTAGCATGGCGAGATGGACCAGCCCGGACTGCGCAGCGGGGCCACGCCCCTCGCAGTGCGGATGCGGCCGCAGCGGCTCGAGGACATCGCGGGCCAGAAGCACCTGCTGACACCGGGCTCGCCGCTCGTGAGCCTGGCCACGGACCGCACGGGCGAGCAGGGCTCGGTGTCGATCATCCTGTGGGGCCCGCCCGGCACGGGCAAGACCACGATCGCCAAGGCGATCGCCCAGGGCTCGGGCCGCAAGTTCGTCGAGCTCTCCGCGGTCACCGCCGGCGTGCGCGACGTGCGCCAGGTCATGGAGGAGGCGCTGTCCAGCCGCGACCTGTACGGGCTCACGACGGTCCTGTTCCTCGACGAGATCCACCGGTTCTCGAAGGCGCAGCAGGATGCGCTCCTGCCCGGCGTGGAGAACGGCTGGGTCATCCTCATCGCCGCCACCACCGAGAACCCGTCGTTCTCCGTCATCTCGCCGTTGCTCTCCCGGTCGCTCCTGCTCACGCTCGAGCAGCTCAGTGAGGACGACCTCGGAGACGTCATCGACCGCGCGGTCGCGGCACCGCAAGGGCTGAACGGCGCGATCGTGCTCGATCCCGAGGCTCGGGCGGCGATCATCCGGCTGTCATCGGGGGATGCCCGGCGCGCGCTCACGGCGCTCGAGGCCTCGGCTCTGGTGGCGGGCGCGTCGAAGCAGGGCGACGAGAAGCCGGTCGTGACCGTGGAGATCGTGTCGTCCGCGGTGGACAGGGCACTGCTGCGCTACGACCGCCAGGGCGACGAGCACTACGACGTGATCAGCGCGTTCATCAAGTCAGTGCGCGGGTCCGACGTCGACGCCGCCCTGCACTACCTCGCGCGCATGGTCGAGGCGGGGGAGGACCCGCGGTTCATCGCCCGGAGGGTGATCATCTCCGCCGCGGAGGACATCGGCATGGCCGACCCGCAGGCGCTCGTGATCGCGATGGCCGCGGCGGACGCGGTGCAGCTCATCGGCATGCCGGAGGGGCGCATCCCGCTCGCAGAGGCGGTCGTCTACCTCGCGACGGCGCCCAAGTCGAATGCCGCCTACATGGCGCTGGATGCCGCGATCGCCGACGTGCGCGCCGGCAAGATCGGCCGCGTGCCGAAGCCGCTGCGCGACGCGCACTACCCGGGGGCCAAGCGGCTCGGGCACGGGAAGGGCTACAAGTACGCCCACGACGCCGAGTTCGGGGTCGCGGAGCAGCAGTACCTGCCCGACGAGCTCAAGGGCACCGAGTACTACCGGCCGACCAGCAACGGCAACGAGCGGGATGTCGCGGCCCGGCTGGAGAAGCTGCGGGCAATTATCCGCGGTTCCTGAACCTCTGGTAAGCTCCCAAGGTTGGTCATTGCCAACACTCCCATCCAGAAAGTCCCCGGCGGCGTCGACGTGCCTCCGGCTGTGTCTGTTGAGACAGGACTGGTGAGAGTACGTCTGTGAGCTGCGAGAGTCGCGGCCATGTTGTTGGAAGGAACCTGTGTCTACCAAGTCACGTACCCGTAGCAAGACCCGCCTCTCCCGTGCGCTCGGCATCGCCCTCACCCCGAAGGCCGCCAAGTACCTGGAGAAGCGCCCGTACGCTCCCGGTGAGCACGGCCGCACCAAGCGCAAGCAGGACAGCGACTACGCCGTCCGCCTCCGCGAGAAGCAGCGCCTGCGCGCCCAGTACGGCATCCGCGAGGCCCAGCTGAAGATCCAGTTCGAGGAGGCCCGCAAGGCCGCCGGCCTGACCGGTGAGAACCTGGTCGAGCAGCTCGAGATGCGCCTCGACGCGATCATCGTCCGCTCCGCCATCGCGCGCACCACGGCCCAGGCCCGTCAGATGGTCGTGCACCGCCACATCCTCGTCGACGGCCAGCTCGTCGACCGCCCGTCGTTCCGCGTCAAGCCGGGCCAGCTCGTCCACGTCAAGGCTCGCAGCGAGGGCATGGAGATCTTCCAGGTCGCCGCTGCCGGCGGCCACGTCGACGTGCTCCCGAAGACCCCGGGCTACCTCGAGGTCGAGCTCGACAAGCTGCAGGCGCGCCTCGTGCGCCGCCCGAAGCGCGCCGAGGTCCCGATCACGTGTGAAGTCCAGCTCGTCGTCGAGTACTACGCCGCGCGCTAGTACCTCCGTCGAAAGGGGCCGTGCCTTCGGGCGCGGCCCCTTTTGCGTGCCCGCCGGCTGCTCGCCCGCGTCTGCCGAAAACGCAGGAGATTCTCGGCGGATGGGCCGGAACGGGCATCCCGGAGCGCCTTTCCGCCTCTTCTCCTGCGTTTTGGGGCGGGCTGAGTGCCCCGGACGAGGCAATGCTCGCCCGCGCCCGAGGCTGGGCGCTCTGGTAGTCCCTCCTCTGGGTCGAGGCCGGGGGAGTCGATGCCGAGAGGGGCAGGCGGGTCGTCGCTGCCGTGCTCGGCTGAAAACGCAGGAGATTCGTCCCAGAAGCACCGGAACGAGCATCCGGATGTCGCTTCCCGCCGCTTCTCCTGCGTTTTCGGCCACCACCCGAGTCGGTAGGCTCGACTGCATGACTGGTGGAGACATCGCAGGGCTCATCGCGGCCGGAGTGTTCGCCGTGCTCGTCGGACTTCTCGCGATCCCGCTCCTCAAGCTCGGCCGCGTGTTCGACGAGACGAGCGCGACCATCAAGGACGTTCGCCAGGGCGTTACCCCGCTCCTGGAGGAGGCCACGACGACGATCAGTGAGACCAACAAGCAGCTCGCCCGTGTCGACTCGATCACGAGCAGCGTCGAGGAGACGACCGGCAATGTGTCGGCTCTGGTCGCCCTGTTCGCCGCGACCGTCGGCGGTCCGCTGATCAAGATCGCCGGCTTCTCCGCGGGCGTGCGTGCCGCAGTCGTGGGCCTTCGTCAAGACCGAAAGCCCCGGCCTCCGAAGAACTAAGCTTGACGCAGGATTCCGATACGAACTTAGGAGCACTCATGAAGGGCATTCTTCTTCTTGCCGTCGGCGTAGTCGCAGGTTTCGTCGTCGCGCACCAGGTCGCCAAGACCCCCGAGGGCAAGAGGTTCTTCGAGGATGTCGACTCGAAGGCCCGCGAGTTCGGCAGCGCCGTGGTGGACGGCTACAAGGCACGCGAGGCCGAGCTCCGCGCGGCGGTCGCCGACGCCGAGGACGTCATCGCAGACCTCAAGCGCTCCCGCTGATCCAGACTCCGCTCGATCACCGGGGCCACCCCCGCTTCACCAACGACCCCGGGAAACACCATGTACACCGCTGACATCCAGAACCGCTGGCTCAACTTCTTCGGCGACCGCGGGCACACCATCGTGCCGTCCGCGTCGCTCGTGAGCGACGACCCCACCCTGCTCTTCACGGTCGCGGGCATGGTCCCGTTCGTGCCGTACCTCACCGGCCTCGTGCCGGCGCCGTACCCGCGCGCGACGAGCGTGCAGAAGTGCATCCGCACCCTCGACATCGAAGAGGTCGGCAAGACGCCGCGGCACGGCACCTTCTTCCAGATGAACGGCAACTTCTCCTTCGGCGACTACTTCAAGGAGCAGGCGATCGAGTACGCCTGGGAGCTGCTGACGAGCAACGAGTCCGACGGCGGCCTGGGCTTCGACCCGAAGGACCTGTGGGTCACCGTCTACAAGGACGACGACGATGCGGTGAACTTCTGGAAGAAGACCGCCGGTCTCCCCGATGAGCGCATCCAGCGCCTCGACATGGACACCAACTACTGGTCGACCGGCCAGCCGGGCCCCGCCGGCCCGTGCTCGGAGATCTTCTTCGACCGCGGTCCCGCTTACGGCGTCGACGGCGGCCCCGCCACCGACGACGACCGCTACGTGGAGATCTGGAACCTCGTCTTCATGCAGTATCTGCGCGGCGAGGGCAGCGGCAAGAACTTCGAGATCCTGGGCGAGCTGCCCAAGAAGAACATCGACACCGGGATGGGCATGGAGCGCGTCGCCTTCCTCAAGCAGGGCGTCGAGAACATGTACGAGATCGACCAGGTGCGCCCGGTCCTCGACAGGGCGGCCGAGCTCTCGAAGCGCAAGTACGGCGCGAACCACGAGGACGACGTCCGGATGCGCGTGATCGCCGACCACGTCCGCTCCAGCCTGATGCTCATGTCGGACGGCGTGACGCCCGCGAACGACGGCCGCGGGTACATCCTGCGCCGCCTGCTGCGCCGCACAGTCCGCTCGATGCGCCTGCTGGGCGTCGAGGACCCGACGTTCGCCGAGCTGTTCCCCGCGTCGCGGGACGCGATGAAGGCGCAGTACCCCGAGGTCGAGCGCGACTACGACCGCATCTCGCGTCTCGCGGTAGCGGAGGAGGAGACCTTCCTCAAGACGCTGGCGGCCGGCACGAGCATCCTTGACCTCGCTGTCACCCGCGCTCAGAACGCGGGAGCTGCCGAGCTGCCGAGCGACACGACGTTCCTGCTGCACGACACCTACGGCTTCCCGATCGACCTCACCCTCGAGATTGCCGAGGAGGCGGGACTCGCGGTCGACCGCGACGCCTTCGACGCCCTCATGCAGAAGCAGCGCACGCGGGCGAAAGAGGACGCGAAGTCGAAGAAGCAGCACCTCGCCGACCTCTCCGTCTACAGCGCGTTCCGCGCTCAGGGTGAGACCGTATTCACCGGCTACGACTACCTGACGACCGAGACCAGCGTGCTCGGCCTCATCGTCGACGGCGCCTCGGTGACGAAGGCGACGGCAGGGCAGATCGCCGAGGTGATCCTCGCGGAGACGAGCCTGTACCCCGAGTCCGGCGGCCAGGAGGCGGACGCGGGCACCATCGTGGGTGCCGGCTTCGAGCTCGAGGTGCTCGACGTGCAGCGCCCGGTGAAGGGGCTCGTGAGCCACAAGGTCCAGGTCACCTCGGGCGAGGTCGGCGTGGGGGATGCCGCGACCAGCGTCGTCGACCCCGAGTGGCGTCGCGGCGCGACCCAGGCGCACTCCGCCACCCACCTCATCCACGCCGCGCTGCGGCAGATCCTCGGCCCGGAAGCGCACCAGTCCGGCTCGTACAACAAGGCCGGCTACATGCGCCTCGACTTCTCCTGGAACTCGGCACTCTCGCACGCCACGAAGTCCGAGATCGAGGAGGTTGCCAACAACGCCGTGCGCGACAACCTCGAAGTGACCACGCGCATCCTGCCGCTCGACGAGGCGAAGGCGCTCGGCGCCATGGCACTGTTCAGCGAGAAGTACGGCGAGACCGTGCGCGTCGTGGAGATCGGCGGCCCCTGGTCGCTCGAGCTCTGCGCGGGTACCCACGTGACCCGCTCGAGCGAAGTCGGCCTCATCAACCTCGTGGGCGAGTCGTCGGTCGGCTCGTCCAACCGCCGCATCGAGTCGCTCGTCGGCCTCGAGGCGTTCCGCGACCTCGCCGCCGAGCGCGCGATCGTCTCCGAGCTCACGAGCTCGCTCAAGACCCCGCGCGAGCAGCTGCCCGACCGGATTGCCTCGCTCGTTGCCGACCTCAAGGCCGCGGAGAAGAAGATCGCGGACTTCGAGTCGGCCCAGCTCGGCCAGCGCATCCCCGCGATCGTCGCGAACGCGCGCCGAGTCGGCTCGGTGAAGCTCGTCGCGGAGCACGTGGGCTCGCTCGCCTCCGCGGACGACCTGCGCAGCCTCGTCACCAACGTGCGCGGCCAGCTCGGCGCCGACTCGTCGGTAGTCGCCCTCGCGGCCGATGTCGCGGGCAAGCCCGCGGTGATCGTCGCCACCAACGACGCGTCGCGCGCCGCCGGGTTCAAGGCCGGCGCCCTCGCGAAGACCGCGGCCGGCATCCTCGGCGGCGGCGGTGGCGGCAAGGACGACCTCGCCCAGGGCGGCGGAGCGGATGTCGCGGCGATCCCCGCGGCACTGGACGCGATCACGGCAGCTGTCTCGGCCTGATGCGCCCGGGAACGCGCCTCGGCATCGATGTGGGCACCGCCCGCATCGGGGTGGCGAGGAGCGACCTGCACGGGATGCTCGCGACGCCGGTCGAGACCGTGAAGCGCGGTACCGGCGACCTGGCGCGGATCGCCGAGATCGCGACCGAGTACGACGCGATCGAGATCGTCGTCGGGCTGCCGATCGCGCTCTCGGGCCGCGAAACCGCGTCGACGGGGGATGCCCGGCTCTTCGCCCGCGAATTGGCGGCCGTGCAGCCGGCGCCCGTGCGAATGGTCGATGAGCGGCTCTCCACGGTGTCCGCGAACTCTGCACTCCGGGCATCCGGGCGCAACGCCAAGAACTCGCGCTCGGTAGTCGATCAGGTCGCCGCCGTTATAATTCTGCAGCACGCCCTCGACTTCGAGCGCTCGGCCCAGACACTGCCCGGCATCGTCGTAGACCCGCACGAAGGATCATGAACATGGCCAACGAGCCGAGCTGGGACGACATCTTCAAGCCCACCCCGACCGGCGGCGAGCCCGCTCAGGCGGCGCCGCTGCCTGCCGTGCCCGCCGACGACGATCCGCTGGCCGCACTGTTCGGAACCTCCGAGCCGCCCGCCCTCGTCGAACCGGCCGCTCCGGCGCCCGTGCCCGAGGCGGATCCCTTCGCGGACCTCTTCCCCAACGCGACCCCGCGCGCGGCTGCGCCCGCTGCCCGCGCAGACTCCTTCAGCGGCCTGTTCGGTGTCGAGCCGCCCGAGGCCCGCACCCCGGAGACCTACCCGCCCACCCAGGCCTACCCGACGGTGGCCGCCGAGCAGCCGATGAGCCGCCGCGAGGCGCGCGAGAGCGAGGGCCGATCGCGAGACGACAGCGGATCGGGCCGCGGTGGCTCCGGCCGCGGTGGCTCGGGCGGCGGTTCCGGTCGCGGAGGGTCCAGCGGCAAGCCGAAGCGTCGCCTGCTGTGGCTCAAGATCACGCTGCCGATCGTGCTCGTGCTGGGAGCCGCTGGCGGCGTTGCGGCCTTCGGCTGGTTCAACTACAACGAGCAGGTCAGGGCGCTGCTGGGCATCCCGCTGCCGACCGACTACGAGGGAACCGGCAACGGCGACGAGGTCGTGGTCGCTATCCGCTCGGGCGACATCGGCTCCGACGTCGCCCGAACGCTCCACGAGGCCGGCGTGACGATGACCTACGACGCCGTCTACGACTACCTGGTCGAGAATCCCGACATCAGCTTCCTCCCGGGCAACTGGCGCCTCCAGAAGGAGATGAGCGCCGAGTCGGCAGTCGCCGCGCTGCAGGACTCGGAGAACAAGGTCACGGACAAGCTCCTGCTCCGTGAGGGGATCTCGCTCGCGACCGCGCTCGAGCTGATCGCGGAGACGCTGGGCGTTCCGCTGGAGGACGTGCAGGCGGCCGCGGCCGACCCGAGCGCCTACGGACTGCCCGCGGGCGCCACCACTCTCGAGGGCTTCCTCTTCCCGGCGACGTACGAGCTGGACGGCACGGAGACTCCGCAGCAGGTGCTGCAGAAGCTCGTCGACACCATGTTCGAGCACCTCGATGCCGCCGGAGTGCCGGTCGAGAACCGCTTCAACATCGTGATCATGGCCTCGATCATCCAGCGCGAAGGCGGCCAGAACACCGACGACTACTACAAGATCTCGCGCGTGTTCCAGAACCGCATTGACCAGGGGATCAACCTCGAGTCTGACGCGACGGTCGCCTACGGCACCGGCCGCTTCGACTCCGTCTGGACCGAGCCGGAGGAGCGGGCCGACGCCTCGAACCTCTACAACACATACGCCAACCCGGGCCTGCCGATCGGCCCGATCGGCCTGCCCGGCGACGACGCGATCGACGCGGCGCTGCACCCCGCGGACGGCCCGTGGCTGTTCTTCGTCCCGATCAACCTCGCGACAGGGGAGACCGTGTTCTCCGAGACCGTCGAGGAGCACCAGGCGGCTGTCGACCAGCTGCTCGCCTGGTGCGAGGAGAGCGACGAGAACGCCACCTACTGTGAGTAGGCACCGGCTGGCCGTGCTCGGCTCGCCGATCGCGCACTCGAAGTCGCCCGCCATCCATCGGGCGGCGTACCGTGAGCTCGGGCTCGAGTGGAGCTACGAGGCCGTCGAGATCACCGGTACCACCCTCGCGCCGTTCGTGGGCTCGCGCGACGGCAGTTGGCGGGGGCTCTCGCTGACCATGCCCCTGAAGCGCGACGTGCTCCCGCTGCTGGACAGTCGCGACCCGCTCGTCGACCTCGTCGGAGGGGCGAACACGGTGCTCTTCACAGACACCGGTCTGCGTGGCTTCAACACCGACGTCTACGGTGTCGAGCGCTCGTTCGTCGAGGCGGGCGTGGTCTCTCTCCGCTCGGTCCACGTCATCGGGGCGGGCGCGACAGCCGCCTCCGTGATCGCGGGCGTGGCCCGGCTCGGGGCGACCATGGTGAGCGTGTCCGCCCGCACCCCGTCCAAGGCAGCGCCCCTCGCGGCGCTGGGGGAGCAGCTCGGCCTGTCCGTGGCCGTGGCGCCCTGGGGTGCCGACGTCCCGGGGGCCGACGCCGTCGTCAGTACGCTCCCCGGCGGTGACTACGGGCTCGAGTTCCCCGAAGCCCTGCGCCGGGCGTCCGTGCTGTTCGACGTGGCCTACGACCCCTGGCCCAGCGCGCTGGCACTCCAGTGGGCGGATGTCGGCGGCGCGATCATCCCCGGAATCGAACTGCTCCTCAACCAGGCAGTCGGCCAGGTGCGCGTCTTCGTCGGCGGGGACCCCGACCTGCCGCTCGCGAACGAGGACTCCGTCGTGGCGGCCATGCGCGCCGCGGTCTGGGAGGATTGACGCATGCTTCGTTGGTTGACCGCTGGTGAGTCGCACGGCCCGGAACTCGTGGCCATTCTCGAGGGCCTGCCGGCCGGGGTGCCGGTGTCGCCCGAGGCGATCCAGGACGACCTGAAGCGCCGCTCGCTCGGCTACGGCCGCGGCGCGCGGATGAAGTTCGAGCAGGACGAGCTGACCATCAGCGGCGGCATCCGCCTCGGCTACTCGATGGGCAGCCCGATCGCCCTGCGCATCGGCAACACGGAGTGGCACCGCTGGGTCGACGTCATGAGCGCAACTCCGGTCGACCCCGAGACCTTCCCGAAGGGGCGCGGCGCGCCCCTGACCCGCCCGCGACCCGGGCACGCCGACCTCGTCGGCATGCAGAAGTACGACTTCCCGGAGGCGCGCAACGTGCTCGAGCGCGCGTCGGCGCGCGAGACCGCGGCGCGCGTGGCGCTGGGCGCCATCGCCCGGTCGTTCCTGTCGGAGCTCGGCATCCGCATCGTGAGCCACGTGCTGGCCATCGGCGCCGTGCGGGTTCCGGATGGCTCGGCCCTCCCCGGCCCGGACGACGTGGACGCCCTCGACGCCGATCTGCTCCGCTGCTTCGACCCCGCGACCTCGGCTCTCATGGTCGCCGAGGTCGACCGCGCGCACGACGACGGCGACACCCTCGGCGGCGTCGTGGAAGTGCTCGCGTACGGGGTCCCGCCGGGGCTCGGCTCCTACACCCACTGGGACAAGCGGCTCGACTCGCAGCTCGCGGGCGCGCTCATGGGCATCCAGGCCATCAAGGGCGTCGAGGTCGGCGACGGCTTCGAGACGGCCCGCCGCCGCGGCTCCGTGGCGCACGACGAGCTCGTCATGGGCGCCGACGGCATCACGCGCCTCTCGGATCGGGCGGGCGGCACCGAGGGCGGCATGAGCACGGGCACGCTGCTGCGCGTGCGCGCCGCGATGAAGCCGATCTCGACGGTGCCGCACGCGCTGCGGACCGTGGATGTGGCCACCGGCGCTGCGGCCGAGGCCCACCACCAGCGCTCCGACGTGTGCGCAGTTCCCGCGGCGGGCGTCGTCGCCGAGGCGATGGTCGCCCTGGTGCTCGCGAACTCCGTGCTCGAGAAGTTCGGCGGCGATTCGCTCGGCGAGACGAAGCGGAACCTCGAGGCGTACCTGGCAGCGATCCCGGATGCCCTCCACTCCGCCCCCGCGTCCGCCCGTGAGTGACCGCGCGGTAGTCGTGCTCATCGGCGCGCCCGGCGCGGGGAAGACCCGCACGGGCAAGCGCCTCGCACGCATCCTGGGCGTCCCGTTCATCGACACCGATCAGCGCATCGTGGCCGAGCACGGACCGATCGCCCAGATCTTCGAGCAGCACGGGGAGCCGCACTTCCGGGCCCTGGAGCGGGCAGCCGTCGCTGCGGCTCTCGCGGAGCCCGCGGTGGTCACCCTCGGTGGAGGAGCGGTCCTGGATGCCGACACCCAGGCCGATCTCGAGGGGCACAGGGTCGTGCAGCTCGCCGTGTCACCCGAAGCGGTGGAGGCGAGGATCAGCACGGGCAAGCGCCCGCTCGTCAAGGACGGCATCGGCGCCTGGGTGGCTCTGGTCGAGGGCAGGCAGCCGATCTACGACCGGCTCTCGCAGCTCACGATCGACACGTCCCGCCGGCCCCTCGACGGCGTCGCGAAGCAGATCGCCGAATGGTTGGAGAACGAATGACCGGCACCACGATTATCCCGGTCGGCGACTCGTACGACGTGCTCGTCGGGCGCGGACTGCTCGCGGGCCTCGCCGAGCAGCTCGGCCCGCGCGTCGCGAAAGTGCTGATCGTGCATCCGCCGACCCTCGGTGCGAAGGCGAACGAGCTGCGCGACGTGCTCTCGGGGCAGTACGAGGTGCTTCTCGCGGAGGTGCCCGACGCGGAGGACGCCAAGCGCGTCGAAGTAGCGGCGTTCTGCTGGCAGATCATGGGCCAGACCGACTTCACCCGCACCGACGCCGTCATCGGCTTCGGCGGGGGAGCGACCACCGACCTGGCCGGCTTTGTCGCGGCGACCTGGCTGCGCGGTGTGCGGCTGGTGCAGGTGCCGACGAGCGTCGCGGGCATGGTCGACGCTGCCGTCGGCGGCAAGACGGGCATCAACACGTCGGAGGGCAAGAACCTCGTGGGCTCGTTCTACGCGCCGGCGGCCGTGGTCGCCGACCTCGACGTGCTCGACACCCTTCCGCGCAACGAGATCCTCGCCGGCTTCGCTGAGATCGTGAAGTGCGGATTCATCGGCGAGCCCGAGATCCTCGACATCATCGAGGCGGACGTCGACCGGGTTACCGATCCGGCGTCCGACGAGTTCCGCAGGGTCGTCGAGCTCTCGATCGGGCTGAAGGCGCGCGTGGTCGCGGAGGACTTCAGGGAAGCCGGGCTGCGCGAGATCCTGAACTACGGGCACACTCTCGGCCACGCGATCGAGCACGCCGAGCGGTACCGCTGGCGCCACGGCGCCGCCATCTCCGTCGGGATGGTGTTCGCCGCCGAGCTCGGGAGGCTGGCGGGAACACTCCCGGATGCCGTGGTCGACCGGCACCGCAGCATCCTCTCGTCACTGACCCTGCCCATCGACTACCAGCTCGGGCGCTGGAACACCCTGCTCGCCACCATGCAGCGGGACAAGAAGGCCCGCGCGGGCATGATGCGGTTCATCGTGCTCGACGAGGTCGGCAAGCCGCGCGTGCTCGCCGGCCCCGAAGAGGCGACTCTCTTCACGGCGTACCAGGAGGTCGGGGTATGACCGTCGCCTCGGCCCTGTGGTCGTTCGCGCTGCTCGCCGGGGTGCTCACGATCATCCCGGGGCCGGACAGCGCGCTCATCCTGCGCTCGGCGCTCATCCAGACGCGGAAGCACGCGTACGCCACGGCACTGGGTATCGCGAGCGGCACCTTCGTCTGGGGTGCGGCCGCGGCGGTCGGCGCTGCAGCTCTGCTCGCGGCATCCGAGCTGGCCTTCACGGTCCTGAAGATTGTCGGCGCGCTCTACCTCGCGTACCTCGGCGTCTCCATGATCGTGAAGTCGTTCCGCCGCACACTGGTCGCTACGGACGTGGTCCCGCCGGTGGGCTCGCTCAAGGCCGCGTTCGGGCGCGGCGCCCTCACGAACCTCCTGAACCCGAAGGTCGGCGTGTTCTACATCGCGCTCATCCCGCAGTTCATCCCGGAGGGCGTCAACCCGGTCGGCATGGGGCTGCTGCTCGCGGGCGTCCACGTCGTCGAGTCGATCGTGTGGTTCACCGGGCTCATCCTCGCAGCCCATTTCGCGCGCCAGTGGCTCTCGTCGCCGCGGGTCTCGGCCTGGATCGACCGCGTCACGGGCGGCATCCTCGTCGCCTTCGGTGCGGTTCTGGCGATCGAGTCCCGCGCCTAGCTCGTCCGCCCCGCCCCGCCGGCCCCCCACTGCCGAAAACGCAGGAGATTCTGCAGCCGAGGCTCGAAACGGGCTCGCGCGCGCAGTTCCGGGGCGATTCTCCTGCGTTTTGAGCCGATGCCGCGCCGATACACTCGAACGCGTGACCACAGTCCTCGTCCTCAACGGCCCCAACCTCGGGCGGCTCGGCAGCCGTGAGCCCGACGTGTACGGCAGCGGAACCCTCGACGACCTGCGGCTGCAGCTCGAGGCATCCGGCGGGCCCGCCATCGACCTGCGCCAGACCAACGACGAGGCCGAGCTCATCTCGTGGCTCTACGAGGCCGTCGACACCGCCAGCCCGGTCATCCTGAATCCGGCCGCCTTCACGCACTACTCCTACGCGCTCCGGGATGCCGCGGCTCTGGTCACCAAAGCTGGACTCCTGCTCGTCGAGGTGCACATCTCGAATCCGCACGCGCGCGAGGAGTTCCGTCACACGAGCGTGATCTCGGCGGTGGCTACGGGAGTAATCGCGGGGTTCGGTTTCGAGTCGTACGTGCTCGCGCTTGAGCTGGTCAAGCGCCGACTCGGGTAGGCTAGGGCGCTGGGTTTCGATACGCGTGCCAGGGCGCGCTACTCAACCCGCCGACTTAACGAACGGAATACACCTCATGGCCTCTACCGCTGACATCAGGAACGGCGTCGTCCTCAACATGGACGGCCAGCTCTGGACTGTTATCGACTTCCAGCACGTCAAGCCCGGCAAGGGCGGCGCGTTCGTGCGCACCAAGGTCAAGAACGTGATGAGCGGCAAGGTCGTCGACCGCACGTTCAACGCCGGCGCGAAGATCGAGACCGAGACCGTCGACCGGGCGGACTACCAGTACCTGTACGCGGACGGCGAGAACTTCGTGTTCATGGACAAGGGCAACTACGACCAGATCACGCTCACCCCGGCCCAGGTCGGCGATGCCCCCAACTTCATGCTCGAGAACCAGGACGTCACGATCGCGCTGCACAACGGCGACCCGCTCTACGTCGAGCTGCCCGCCTCGGTGACCCTCGAGATCACCTACACGGAGCCGGGACTGCAGGGCGACCGCTCGACCGGCGGCACGAAGCCGGCCACGGTGGAGACCGGCTACCAGATCCAGGTCCCGCTGTTCCTCGAGCAGGGCACCAAGGTCAAGGTCGACACGCGCGACGGGTCGTACCTCGGCCGAGTGTCCGACTAGTGGGAGCCCGCTCCAAGTCACGCAAGCGCGCGCTCGACATCCTCTACGGGGCTGACGTCCGCGAGGAGTCCATCAACACGGTCCTGGCGGCCGAGCAGGCCCGCAATGACGCGGACCCGAAGCGCTCGGGCTCCTGGCCTTACGCCCGCGACATCGTGATCGGCATCACGGAGCACGGCGACGAGATCGACGAGCTCATCGAGACCTACTCGCAGGGCTGGCCGATCGCCCGGATGCCCGCGGTCGACCGTGCGCTCATCCGGATCGGACTCTGGGAGATCCTGTACAACGACGAGGTGCCCGACGCCGTCGCGATCTCGGAGGCCGTGGAGTCGGCGCGCGTGCACAGCACGGACGACTCGGCCGGCTTCGTCAACGGACTGCTGGCCAGGATCGCCGACAGCCGCGCGTAGTTCGCCGGCGCCGGAGATGACGCCAGATTACGGCTGAGTCCGGCAGCTGGCGGAGCAGACCATAGCGTTGAGCGATGCCTTCCGTGCCCGCACTCCCTGTCGCCCTTCGCGGTGTCGGCCGTACGTTCGGCGACCGCCGGGTGCTCCGCGATATCGACCTTGAGATCGCCGCGGGCGAGATCGTCGCCATCATCGGCGCCTCCGGGAGCGGCAAGTCGACGCTGCTGAGGCAGGTCGGCGGCCTCGACCGGCCCGATGAGGGCACGGTGACGATCGACGGCACTCCGCTCAACGGCGTCGACCAGCGCACGGCTATTGCGTTCCAGGAGCCGCGCCTTCTTCCGTGGCGGTCCGTCGCGCGCAACGTCGAGGTCGGGCTGCCCCGCACTACAGCGCGCGCGGCGGGCCGCGATCGGGTCGACGAGCTACTGCGGCTGGTCCAGCTCGAGGACGCCAAGAGCCTGCGTCCGCGGCAGATCTCCGGCGGGATGGCGCAGCGCGCGTCGCTCGCCCGTGCTCTTGCGCGCGGCCCCGGCGTTCTCGTCCTCGACGAGCCGTTCGGCGCGCTCGACGCCCTCACGCGGCTGACAATGCAGGACCTGCTGCTCACGGTCCACGCTGCCGAGCCCGCCACGATCCTGCTGGTGACTCACGATGTCGATGAGGCGCTCTACCTCTCCGACCGCGTGATCCTGCTGGGCGTCGAGCCCGGCTATCCGCCGAACTCCGGCGCGGTCATCCGCTCCGTCATCACTGTTCCGGGGAAGAGGCCGCGCGACCGCGGCAGCGCCTCCCTGGCTCAACTCCGGGCCGAGCTCCTTTACGGCCTGGGCGTCTCCACCCATCACCCTGCCCACACATTCTGACGACACTTGAGGACTTCATGACATCCCGCAAGCGCTTCATCTCCCTTGCCGCGATCGCCACAGCAACTGCGATCGCGCTGGCCGGCTGCGTGCCGGGCGAGGGCTCCAACCTCGCCGCCGACCCCGAGCCCGCGGCGACCCTGCCGGGCTCCTGGAGCAGCGACGTTCTGAACATCGACTTCGCCACGTACAACCCGCTGAGCCTCATCATCAAGGATCAGGGCTGGCTCGAGAGCACCTTCGGCGACAAGGTGACCGTGAACTGGGTCCAGTCCGCCGGTTCCGCCGCCGCCAACGACGCGCTGCGCGCCGGCTCGATCGACGTCGGCTCGACCGCCGGCTCGGCGGCTCTGCTCGCCCGTTCCAACGGGTCGCCCATCAAGGCGATCGACATCTACTCGCAGCCCAACTGGGCCGCGATCCTCGTGGGCGCGAACTCCGACATCACGACCGTGGCGGACCTCAAGGGCAAGAACATCGCGGCGAACGCGGGCACGGACCCCTACTTCTTCCTGCTGCAGGCGCTCGACGAGGCGGGCATCGCGCAGAGCGATGTCACCATCACCCAGCTCGCGCACGCCGACGGCAAGACGGCCCTTGAGGCAGGCACTGTCGACGCCTGGGCCGGCCTCGACCCGCTGCTCTCGGCGAGCGTGGTGAACGCGGGCTCGAAGATCATCTACGACAACCCCGACTTCAACAGCTACGGCTTCCTCAACGCGACCGAGGGCTTCCTGTCGAAGTCTCCCGACATCGCGCAGGTCGTCGTCGACGCCTACGAGAAGGCCCGCGAGTGGGCGGTGGCGAACCCGGATGAGGCGGCGCAGATCCTCGCGGACGTCGCCGGTATCGACATCGCCATCGCGAAGTCGGTGCTGATCGACCGCACCAACCTCGAAGTCGACCCGAAGCCCGGCAAGGCGCAGACGGACGTGCTCTCGATCATCGGCCCGATCTTCGTCGAGTCCGGTGCCGTCGCGAACCAGAGCGACATCGACAAGGCTCTCGGCTCCCTCTATGACACGAGCTACATCGACAACGTGGACACGTCGCTCGTTGGCTGACCAGTTCATCGCAGCAACCGGCGCGGCGGGCTCGGTGTACTCCGGGCTCGCCGTGCCGGCGCGCCGGAAGATCCTTCCCGGGCCGCGCTGGCTCCGGGCCGTCCTCGGCGCCCTCATCCCGCTGGCGATCCTCGGGATATGGCAGCTCATCGTCACCCTCGGTCTGATCCCGTCGTACCGGCTCCCGTCGCCCGCGAGCGTGTTCCTGGCCGGCATCGATCTCGCAAACCGGGGACTGCTGTTCTCCAGCATCGCCATCTCCGTCCAGCGCGTGCTGATCGGCTTCATCGCGGGCTCGCTCATCGGCCTCGTTGCCGCGTCGGCGGTAGGGCTGTCGAGCGTCGCGAGCAGCCTGCTCGCCCCGACTCTCGGTGCGCTTCGGGCAGTGCCCTCGCTCGCGTGGGTGCCGCTGCTGGGCCTCTACCTCGGTATCAACGAGGACTCGAAGGTCGCGCTCATCGCGATCGGAGCCTTCTTCCCGGTCTACACGACGGTCTCTGCGGCACTGCGCCACGTTGATCCCCAGCTCGTTGAGGCGGGCCGGGCCTACGGCTACACGGGCACGCGGCTGCTCGGCCTCGTCCAGCTGCCCGCGGTCGTGCCCTCCGTGATCTCGTCGCTGCGGCTCGCACTGGCGCAGTCGTGGCTCTTCCTCGTCGCCGCGGAGCTCCTGGCGTCCTCCCTGGGCCTGGGGCACCTGCTCGTGGACTCGCAGAACAACGGACGCATCGACCGCCTGTTCCTCGTGATCATCCTCCTCGGCGTCTTCGGCAAAGTCACCGATGCGCTCGTGGGGCTCTTGGAGCGGTACCTCCTCAAGCGCTGGGGCTAAGCGACCCGGCGGGTTGAGTAGGCCCGCCAGGGCCGTATCGAAACTTGCAGGTTGGTGAGATTTCGATACGTGCGCCAGAGCGCCCTACTCAATCCACCGGATTTCGATACGTGCGCCAGAGCGCCCTACTCAATCCGCCGGATTTCGATACGTGCGCCAGAGCGCCCTACTCAATCCGCTAGGCTCGCTCCAACAGATTTCCTTTAAGTTCCGTCCAGAGAGGCGGGGAAGGAGGTCAGGATGACTGCACGCCAAGTGCTGCAGCAGGCTGACATCGCGCGTGCGCTGACTCGCATCTCCCACGAGATCCTGGAGTCCAACCGCGGTTCGGACAACCTCGTCCTTCTTGGCATCCCCACTCGCGGCGTGCTGCTCGCCCGGCGACTCGGTGCGATCCTCGTGGATGTCCCGGTCGGCTCGATCGACGTCACGATGTACCGCGACGACCTCGCCAAGAACCCGACGCGGGCGCCGAGTCCCACGGATATCCCGCCCGGCGGCATTGACGGCAAGACCGTGATCCTCGTCGACGACGTGCTCTACTCCGGCCGCACCATCCGGGCCGCGCTCGACGCGCTCAGCGACATCGGCCGGCCGCGCGCTGTCCGCCTCGCGGTGCTTGTCGACCGCGGGCACCGTGAACTGCCCATCCGCGCGGACTTCGTCGGCAAGAACCTGCCGAGCTCCGCCGAGGAGCGGATCAACGTTCGCCTGGGCGAGATCGACGGCAGCGAGGAGGTGACGATCGGATGAGGCACCTGCTCTCCACGAAAGACCTCTCACGGGATGAGGCGATCGCGATCCTCGACATCGCGGAGGACATGGCGGGAGTCGCCGACCGCGAGGTGAAGAAGCTGCCGGCCCTGCGCGGCAAGACGGTGGTGAACCTCTTCTTCGAGGACTCGACCCGCACCCGCGTCTCGTTCGAGGTCGCCGCGAAGCGCCTGAGCGCGGACGTCATCAACTTCAGTGCGAAGGGCTCGAGCGTCTCCAAGGGCGAGAGCCTCAAAGACACGGCGCAGACCCTCGCCGCGATGGGCGCGGACGCGGTAGTGATCCGCCACTCGGCGAGCGGGGCCCCGCAGGTGCTGGCCGAGAGCGGCTGGATCGACGCGGGCATCGTCAACGCGGGCGACGGCACGCACGAGCATCCCACGCAGGCGCTCTTGGACGCCTTCACCATCCGCCGCAGACTTCACGGCCCGGATGCCCGCGGCAGGGCCCTCGACGGCATCACGGTGACGATCGTGGGTGACATCCTGCACTCCCGCGTCGCCCGCTCGAACGTGTGGCTGCTGACGACGCTCGGGGCGCGAGTCAGCCTGGTCGCGCCCGCCACGCTGCTCCCGGTCTCCACCGAGGGGTGGCCCGTGGAGGTGAGTTACGACCTGGACGCGGCGATCGACGCCGGCCCCGACGTGGTGATGATGCTGCGCATCCAGGCCGAGCGCATGAACGCCGCCTTCTTCCCCAACGCCCGCGAGTACTCCAGGCAGTGGGGGCTCGACGACGAGCGGGCGGCCCGCCTGCCTGCGGCTAGCATTGTCATGCACCCCGGACCGATGAATCGCGGTCTTGAGATCTCAGCCAACGCCGCCGACTCGCCGCAGTCGACAGTGCTCGAGCAGGTCGCCAACGGGGTCTCGATAAGGATGGCCGTGCTGTATCACCTGCTCTCGTCTGGAGTGAGCGAATGAAGATCACCGGCGTCCGGCTTCCGGACGGAACACGCACAGACCTGTTCATCGAGAACGGCGTCTTCGCCGCGAGCGGGTCGGGGGAGACCATCGACGGCGACGGCCTTGTCGCCCTTCCGGGACTCGTCGACCTGCACACGCACCTGCGCGAGCCCGGGTTCGAGCAGAGCGAGACCGTCCTCACCGGTTCCCGCGCGGCAGCGATCGGCGGCTTTACCGCGGTTTTCGCCATGGCGAACACGATGCCCGTGCAGGATACGGCCGGTGTCGTGGAGCAGGTGGAGTCGCTCGGCCGCCGGCACGGCTACGTGACAGTCCGCCCGATCGGCGCCGTCACCGCGGGCCTCGCCGGGGAGAGGCTCAGCGAGATCGGCGCGATGGCGCAGTCGCGGGCGCAGGTGAGGGTGTTCTCCGACGACGGCCACTGCGTGAGCGATGCGCTCCTCATGCGCCGGGCCCTCGAGTACGTGAAGACCTTCGGGGGAGTAGTCGCCCAGCACGCCCAGGAGCCGCGCCTCACCATCGGCGCGCAGATGAACGAGGGCGCGCTCTCCAGCGAGCTCGGCCTCGCGGGCTGGCCGGCCGTCGCGGAGGAGTCGATCATCGCCCGCGACGTCCTCCTCGCCGAGCACGTCGATGCGCGGCTGCACGTCTGCCACGTCTCGACCGCGGGATCGGTGGAGGTCATCCGCTGGGCGAAGGCGCGCGGGGTCAAGGTCACCGCCGAAGTCACGCCCCACCACCTTCTGCTCACCGAGGAGCTCGCGCGCGGGTACGACTCGCGCTTCAAGGTGAACCCTCCGCTGCGCCGCGACGAGGACGTCATCGCGCTCCGCGCCGCCCTCGCCGACGGCACCATCGACATCGTCGCGACCGACCATGCGCCGCACCCCGTCGAGTCGAAGGACTGCGCCTGGGATGAGGCGGCCAACGGCATGGTCGGACTCGAGTCCGCACTGAGCGTCGTGCACGCCGCGGTCGTGGCATCCGGCCAGCTGGACTGGTCCGACGTCGCGCGCGTGCTCTCCGCCAAGCCCGCCGAGATCGGCCTGCTCGCCGGCTACGGCACCCCGTTCGCCGTCGGCAGCGCCGCAAACGTCACGCTCTACGACCCCAGCGCCACCAGGACGTTCGCCACGAGCGACCTGCGCGGCAAGGGGCTCAACTCCCCGTACCTCGGCCGCGAGCTCCCCGGGCGGGTGATCGCGACCGTGCACAACGGTTACGCGACCGTGCTCGACGGCGAGCTCGTCGACGCCGGCCTCGTCAGTGAACACAGTGTTGCCAGGGAGGCATCTCATGGATAGGCCCCAGCTGATGGCGATAGTCCTCGTCGTCCTCGCTCTCCTGCTCGTCCTCATGTACACCGGCTGGCGTGCCCGCCAGCGCCGGCAGAGCGGCGTCCCCGCGCCCCTCACAGCCCCGGCAGACCTCGGAGCGGCGATCGGCACGTTTGACGGCAAGTACGTCGCGACAACCGCCGCGGGCAAGCCGCTCGAGCGGATCGCCGTGCACGGCCTCGGCTTCCGCAGCGACGCCTCGCTGACCCTCACCGGCACAGGCGTGCTCGTCCAGCGCCCCGGCGCCGACGATGTCTGGATCCCGCGCGCCGACGTGCTCGACCGCCGTACTGCGACGTGGACCATCGACCGGGTGGTGGAGCACGACGGCCTCGAGCTGCTCGCCTGGAACCTGGGCGGTACCCCGGTGGACAGCTACTTCCGCCTCGCGCAGCCCGACGCGTTCGAGTCCGCCTTCGAGCAGCTCCTCCCGAAGAAGGCAGCGGCATGAGCGGCACGAGCACAGGCACGGCATACCTCGTCCTCGAGGACGGCACGCGCTACACCGGCCGCTCCTACGGCGCGGTGGGCCGCACGCTGGGCGAGGTCGTCTTCGCCACGGGCATGACCGGCTACCAGGAGACCATCACCGACCCGAGCTACGCGGGCCAGATCGTGGTGCAGACCGCGCCGCACATCGGCAACACGGGCGTCAACGACGGGGATCCGGAGTCCTCCCGCATCTGGGTCTCCGGCTACGTCGTGCGCGACCCCAGCCGCGTGGTCTCCAACTACCGCGCGACCGGCTCGCTCGACGACCAGCTGGTGAACGAGGGCGTGATCGGCATCAGCGGCATCGACACCCGCGCTGTAACCCGCCGCCTGCGCGACGCCGGCTCCATGCGCGGCGGGGTCTTCTCGGGCCCGGATGCCGCACTCACCCTCGACGAGCAGCTCGAGGTCGTGCGTGCCGCCACGGGCATGGCGGGCCAGAACCTCTCGAGCCAGGTCTCGACTGCCGACGGGTACATCGTCCCGGCGACGGCGGAGAGTATCGGCCGGGTCGCCGTCCTCGACCTCGGCGTCAAGACCTCCACGCTCAACTACCTCGCAGCGCGCGGGTTCGACGTGCACGTGCTGCCGCAGTCCGTCACGCTCGACGAGGTGCTGGCGCTCGAGCCGGTGGCCGCGTTCTTCTCGAACGGGCCGGGGGACCCCGCGGCATCCGACGCCCACGTCGCCCTGCTGCAGGGCATCCTGCGAGCCGACCTGCCCTTCTTCGGCATCTGCTTCGGCAACCAGCTGCTCGGTCGCGCTCTCGGCTTCGGCACCTACAAGCTCCCGTTCGGCCACCGCGGCATCAACCAGCCGGTGGTCGACGTGTCGACGGGCCGGACCGAGATCACGAGCCACAACCACGGCTTCGCGGTCGACGCGCCCATCGGCGTGGTCACCGACTCGCCGGCGGGCTTCGGCCGAGTAGAGGTGAGCCACGTGAACCTCAACGACAACGTCGTGGAGGGCCTCAACGCCCTCGACATCCCGGCCTTCTCGGTGCAGTACCACCCCGAGGCCGCTGCCGGGCCGCACGACGCCAACTACCTGTTCGATCGTTTCCGCGATCTGGTCCTCAAGAGCAAGGAAGCACGTGCCTAAGCGCGCAGACATCAACTCGGTCCTGGTCATCGGGTCGGGCCCCATCGTCATCGGCCAGGCCGCCGAGTTCGACTACTCGGGAACGCAGGCGTGCCGCGTGCTCCGCGAGGAGGGCGTGCGCGTCATCCTCGTGAACTCCAACCCCGCGACGATCATGACCGACCCCGATTTCGCCGACGCGACCTACATCGAGCCGATCACCTGGCAGGTGATCGAGACGATCATCGCCAAGGAGAAGCCCGACGCGATCCTGCCGACCCTCGGCGGCCAGACCGCGCTCAACGCCGCCATCGAGCTGCACAACCACGGAATCCTGGAGAAGTACGACGTCGAGCTCATCGGAGCCAACTTCGAGGCGATCAACAAGGGCGAGGACCGCCAGCTCTTCAAGGAGCTCGTCCTCGAGTCGGGCGCGGACGTGGCGCGCAGCCACATCGTGCACACCCTCGACGAGGCGATCGCGGGCGCCGAGGATCTCGGCTACCCGCTCGTCGTGCGCCCGTCGTTCACCATGGGCGGTCTCGGCTCGGGCTTCGCGTACGACCGCGAGGAGCTCATGCGCATGGTCGGCGACGGCCTGCACCAGAGCCCCACCACCGAGGTGCTCCTCGAGGAGTCGATCCTCGGCTGGAAGGAGTACGAGCTCGAACTCATGCGCGACACGTCGGACAACACCGTGGTCGTGTGCTCGATCGAGAACGTCGACCCGGTCGGCGTCCACACCGGCGACTCGATCACCGTCGCGCCCGCCCTGACGCTCACCGACCGCGAGTACCAGAACCTGCGCGATATCGGCATCGACATCATCCGGCGCGTGGGCGTCGACACCGGCGGCTGCAACATCCAGTTCGCGATCGACCCGTCGAACGGCCGCGTGATCGTCATCGAGATGAACCCGCGCGTGTCGCGCTCGAGCGCGCTGGCCTCCAAAGCGACCGGATTCCCGATCGCGAAGATCGCCGCCAAGCTCGCGATCGGCTACCGCCTGGACGAGATCCCCAACGACATCACGAAGGTCACGCCGGCGAGCTTCGAGCCGACGCTCGACTACGTGGTCGTCAAGGTACCGCGCTTCGCGTTCGAGAAGTTCCCCGCCGCCGACACCCGCCTCACCACGACCATGAAGTCGGTGGGCGAG
The DNA here is from genome assembly GCF_058809925.1 of Rhodoglobus sp. GW821-FHT12B09. Taxonomy (NCBI): domain Bacteria; kingdom Bacillati; phylum Actinomycetota; class Actinomycetes; order Micrococcales; family Microbacteriaceae; genus Rhodoglobus; species Rhodoglobus sp. GW821-FHT12B09. The sequence goes on from NZ_JBXATB010000001.1 coordinate 691,941, forward strand.
GCCATGGCGATCGGCCGGAACTACTCGACAGCCCTCCAGAAGGCGCTCCGCTCGCTCGAGAAGCGGGGGAGCAGCTTCCACTGGGACGGCGAGCCCGGCGACAAGGACGTCCTGCTCGCGATCGCTGCAGTGCCCACCGACGGCCGCATCGTGACCGTGCAGCAGGCGATGCGCGCGGGCGCGACCAATGCCGAGGTCTTCGAGGCCACCAAGATCGACCCGTGGTTCATCGACCAGATCGAGCTCATCAACGAGGTAGCCGCGGCTGTGGCCTCGTCCGCCGAGCTCGACGAGGGAACGCTGCGCCTGGCCAAGGACCACGGCTTCAGCGACGTGCAGATCGCCGCGCTGCGGGGTCTCACCGAGGCCGAGGTGCGGGGCATCCGGTGGTCTCTCGATGTCCGCCCGGTCTTCAAGACCGTCGACACGTGCGCCGGCGAGTTCCCCGCGCTGACCCCGTACCACTACTCAAGCTACGACCTCGAGACCGAGGTGACCCCGAGCAACCGCCGCAAGGTCATCATCCTGGGATCCGGCCCGAACCGCATCGGCCAGGGCATCGAGTTCGACTACTCCTGCGTGCACGCGAGCTTCGCCCTCGCCGGCGCGGGCTTCGAGACCATCATGATCAACTGCAACCCGGAGACGGTCTCGACCGACTACGACACGAGCGACCGGCTGTACTTCGAGCCGCTCACTCTTGAGGACGTCCTCGAGATCGTGCACGCGGAGTCCGCGTCCGGCGAGCTGGTCGGCGTGGTCGTGCAGCTCGGCGGGCAGACGGCCCTCGGGCTCGCGCAGGGTCTGAAGGATGCGGGCGTGCCGATCCTGGGCACGACTCCCGAGGCGATCGACCTGGCCGAGGAGCGCGGGCTGTTCTCGAAGATCCTGGACGATGCGGGACTCATCTCCCCGAAGAACGGCACGGCCACCGACCGCGACGGCGCCATCACGATCGCCGAGGACATCGGCTACCCCGTGCTGGTGCGCCCGAGCCACGTGCTCGGCGGCCGCGGTATGGAGATCGTCTACGACACCGAGTCGATGGCCGACTACTTCGAGCGCGTGAAGGACCAGGCGATCATCGCGCCCGGGTCGCCGCTGCTGGTCGACCGCTTCCTCGACGACGCGATCGAGATCGACATCGACGCCCTCTACGACGGCGCCGAGCTCTACATCGGCGGCATCATGGAGCACATCGAGGAGGCGGGGATCCACTCCGGCGACTCGGCGTGCACCCTTCCCCCTGTGACCCTGGGCCGCGACGTGATCAACCGCGTGCGGGAGGCCACGCTCGGCATCGCCGCCGGCATCGGCGTGCGGGGGCTCATCAACGTCCAGTTCGCGATCGGGCAGGGCATCCTCTACGTGCTCGAGGCGAACCCCCGGGCATCCCGGACTGTCCCGTTCGTGTCGAAGGCCCTCGGCATCCCGCTCGCCAAGGCGGCGTCGCTCATCATGGTCGGCCGGGACATCCGGTCGCTCGTCGCCGACGGCCTGCTCCCGGCGCAGGACGGATCGATCGTCCCGATGGACGCGCCGGTCTCGGTGAAGGAGGCGGTACTGCCGTTCAAGCGCTTCCGCACCGTCGAGGGGCACGTCGTCGACTCGGTGCTCGGCCCGGAGATGCGATCGACCGGCGAGGTCATGGGCATCGACTCGAACTTCCCGAAGGCGTTCGCCAAGAGCCAGGAGGCCGCGTACGGCGGGCTCCCCTCGAGCGGCGCGGTATTCGTCTCGGTGGCCGACCGCGACAAGCGCGCGATCGTGCTCCCGGTGCTGCGACTCAGCCAGCTGGGCTTCACGATCCTCGCGACCGAGGGCACCGCGGAGGTGCTCGCGCGCAACGGCATCGAGGCCAGAGTGGTGCGGAAGTACTACATGGGCCAGGAGGTGGTCGAGGGCCAGCCGTCGATCGTCGAGCTCATCAACGACGGCCTTGTCGACGTCGTGATCAACACGCCGAGCGGCCGCAGCGCGCGGGCCGACGGCTACGAGATCCGCACCGCGACGGTCGCCGCGGACAAGCCGCTGTTCACGACCATCGCCCAGCTCGGCGCGGCCGTGGCTTCATTCGAGGCCATTCGGGACGGCTTCGACGTGCGGTCGCTCCAGGACTACGCGCTCGACAGGGCGGAGCGCCTCGCCCGTGCCTAGTTTCGGTGAGCGGCTCGACGCCGCGTTCGATGCCTTCGGCCACGTGTGCCTGGGGATTGACGCGCACGCGCACCTGCTGGCCGAGTGGGGGCTGCCCGACTCCGCCGACGGAGCCCGCGCTTTCGGCCTGCGCGCCGTCGACGCCGCCGTCGGCGTCGTCGGGATAGTGAAGCCGCAGATCGCGTTCTACGAGCGCCACGGGTCGGCGGGCTATGCCGCCCTTGAAGATGTCATCCGGGCCGCCCGCTCGGCCGGGCTCGTCGTCATCGCCGACGTCAAGCGCGGCGATATCGGCTCCACCATCGACGCGTATGGGGAGGCCTGGCTCACGCCGGGGTCGCCGCTGGAGGTCGACGCGATGACCCTCGTGGCCTACCAGGGCGTCGGATCGATCAGCGGCCCGATCGAGCTCGCCCGCGCGAACGGCAAGGGCGTGTTCGTGCTGGCGGCCACCTCCAACGTCGAGGCGTACCCGCTGCAGTCCGCGATGCTGCAGACCGGCGCGCACCACAGGCTGTCCGTCGCTGCCGGTATCGTCGCTGAGGTGGACGCGATCAACGGCGGCGCCGGCCTGGGCTCGGTAGGAGTCGTGATCGGTGCCACGGTCGGCTTCGCCGACTACGGAATCGACCCGGGGCTGCTGGCTTCCACCCCGATCCTCGCGCCGGGCTTCGGCGAGCAGGGCGCTGTGCTCTCCCGTCTGCCCCAGTTGTACGGCCCCGCATCGGCCAATGTGGTCGCCAACCTCGGCAGGTCAGTGCTCAAGGCGGGCCCCGCAGGCGTGCGCGGTGCTCTCGAGGAACAGGTCGACGAGCTCTCCCGGGCCCTCACGGTATGAGCCCGCGACCGGCTCCGCCCGCTGACGTCGACCGCGCCGCCGCCGGACGGGCGGCCATCGCTGCGCGGCGCGCCAGGGCGGCTGTCAAGCACGAGATCTCGACCCGGCAGCGCACTGCGCTCGACGCGGCGCAGGCAGGGTGGAACGATCCCGAGAGCCCGGAGGCGAGCCTTCGGGTCACGGAGCTGCTCGGGAGCGTGCCGTCCCTCGGCCCGACGCGGACGGCCCGGATCATGGCGGAGCTGGAGATCTCAGACCGCAAGCGGGTCGGGGGCCTGGGCATCCGGCAGCGCAGCAAGCTCCGCGACTGGCTCGTCCAGCGCCAGGGAGCCGAGCCCAGTCGCCTGCTGGTGCTGGCCGGCCCGACCGCGGTCGGCAAGGGCACGGTGTCGACGTACATTCGCGACAACTACCCCGAAGTCGTACTGAGCGTATCGGCGACGACGCGTACGCCGCGCCCGGGCGAGATCGACGGTGTGCACTACTACTTTGTGAGCGACGAGGAGTTCGACCGCTTCATCGCCGCAGGCGAGCTGCTCGAGTGGGCGGAGGTCCACGAGCACCGGTACGGCACGCCGGGTGCGCCGATCGCCGCGGCACGAGCTGCCGGCCGCCTCGCGGTGGTGGACATCGACCCGCAGGGGGCGCGGCAGCTCCGGCTCGCCGTGCCCGACGCGATAGTCGTGCTGCTCACCGCGGGCTGGGAGAGCGAAGTGGTCAACCTCATCGGCCCGCCAGCTGGGGCGCGCTAGGACTGTCCGATGCGGCGCGAGATCGCGGCGAACATGAACGTGAGGATCGCGAGCGAGACCACGCAGTAGGCAGCGAATACTAGTTGCCCCGCGGGGCCGGTGGGTTCGAACCCGGAGGTGCCGAAGGCGCAGGTCGCCAGCACGTAGAGAACACGGACGAAGCCCGCGACACCGTCGCCGGAGTCGACCAACGCGATCGTGCCGGCCGCACCGTCGGCCAGACCCATGCCCTGTGAGGGCACCACGGCCGGCATGAACACGTACAGCAGGCTCACTATCGCCAGCAGCACCCCGTAGGCGATGATCGGACGCACGGGACGAGTGGAGTAGCCCCAGAAGAGCTCGCCCAGGACGTAGTCGCCGAACCGCCGGATCCAGCGGACCCGACTCGGCGGAAGGGCCATCCGCCGGAACCGGCGCTCCTCGAAGTAGTAGTCGAGGGAGCGCTCTGCATATCCGTTGCCCTGCAGCTGGATGCGAAGGATCTTGCAGACCTCGGCGCGGCGTCGGCTCGAGCGCCACTGCTCACTTACCGGGTCGCTCGAGAAGACGATGGCGAACGGGTACGAGGGGCAGTAGATGCCCTCGTAGGAGCTCTCCAGGGTTGCGACGGGCGGGAGGATGTCACCGCGGTCGACGCTCAACCAGCCTCTCGTCGCGTAGACGTCGTCCGTGGTCGGCCCGAACGCGATCGGCTTGCGAACCGCACCTACTATCGGCTTCTTATCGAAGTTCACGTGTGTGATGTCGTCGTCGCGCAGGCGGAAACCGCTGAGATATGCACCTTCGAACGTGGCCTTGGTGAGGTCGCAGTCCACGAACGTGCAGTGGTAGAGCATGGCTTCGCTGAAGTTGGCGCCGTAGAGGTCGCACCCTTCGAAGCGCGCGTAGCTGAGATCCGCGTGGGAGAAGTCCGCGCCCCGCAGGTCCATGTCCTTGAATTCGCTCCCGATCTGGCACGTCGAGCCATAGGAGTGCGCGGCCGTCATCGTCCGCCCCTGTCGAGGTGAATATCGGCGATCACGCGGGGTCGCGGCGGTCCAGCGGGAGCCGCGGTCGCCTGCGCGACATAGGCCGCCTCCGGGAAAGCCCGGAGAGAGTTGGCGATGTGCTTCTCGGCGTTGAGGTGCGCCACTGCCTCGGAGTAGACCTCCGGTCGAACGTCGCCGTCGACGATGAGTTGCCCGAAGGAGAGGTAGTGGTCCTCCTGCGTGACCAACACCGTCGAATCCGGGTTGACGATGAGATAGGCACCGATGGAGTCACTCACCCTCGACGTGCTGACGGGGAATGGCAGGACTCCCTGGGAGAGCGGGGCGATGGCCGCGTCGAAGTCGGCATCGCTGACCGAGAGCCACTCGCGATTGAGCCGCCCCTCGCCTCGCGGCCGGAACTGGTGCACCTTCCATACGTCGGGGCGGATGACCTTGACGACCTCGAGGACGTCGCCCATCTCAGCGGCGTTGGCGCTGGTCACGACGGTGCTGATCTTGAGCTGCATTCCGGCCTCGCGAGCGGCCACCACCGCCGGGCTCGTGGCGGCTCGGAGCGTAGTGTCGACATGGGCGGTCGAGGTGCGGATGGCCTTGGCGACATCTTTCCGCACCGTGTCGAGGGGCAGTGCCAGCCAGCGAAGTGACGGCAGCACCGCGGCGAGCTGACGCCGACGGGTGCCGTTGGACTGGAGGGCCATCCAGAGCCCCGCCTCCTCGATAAGGTGGAGCCGCTCCGGCAGGTCGGAACGCAGGGTCGGTTCTCCACCGGAGACCACGATGCCCTCGGTTCCCGCGTCCCTGAGGAACGAGACCATCTTCTGGAAGTCCTCCGGCACCAACTCGCGAAGGTCCAGCGGATCCGGCCCGTAGCAGAACGGACAACTCAGGTTGCACACCGAGTTGATCATGACGTCGACCGTCCGGGGGGCGCCAGCGATCTTCACGGAATTCTCTCTGCTTCGGGTACGGCGTGCGCGTTCAGTCTGGACCAGCGGTTGGTGAAGATGAATCATTTATGTGTGGTGAATGCCGCCACCTTCTGCACCGTGGCCACCGAGCGGGACTTGGCGATCTCCGCCCGGACAATGTGGTCGAGGGTCTCCAGGAACGCATCCAGGTCGTCGTTGAGGACGGCGTAGTCGTACGCCCACGCGTCGTCCAATTGGGAGAGTCCGACGCGCACGCGAGCAGGTCGATCCTGGTCGGTGGCGCGCTTGGTGAGCCTGCTGTCCAGTTCCTCGGGACTCGGCGCGAGCACGAAGATCCCGACCGTTCGCCGCGCGCTCAATGCCCGAGTGCGCAGGAAGCCCTTCGGGTCGAGTTCCGCGATGAGCACCCGCTCACCATCTGACTCGAGGAGAGATCGTGATGAGCCGTAGGAGTGCGACTCGTACGTCTTCACCCGCTCCCAGATCTCGCCGCTCTCGTACAGCGCCTCGAAGGCCTCTTCCGACACGAAGTTGTACTCTCGCCCGTCCACCTCCTGCGGTCGCCGGACCCTCGTGGTGTAGGTCGGTATCTTGACGCCCAGACCCTGGCCGAGCAGGTGACGCTGGGCTTCGCCCTTCCCCGACCCGCTAGGTCCGGAGATCACGATGAGCAGGGCGTCAGTCATTTGGTTCCTATCGGTTCAGCTTTTACGTCAAGGTTATCGGGGCTGTTCGGCCAAGCGGCGCTGGAGGTCGTAGAATTGATGGATGCGCCCGCTGGCGCCCCGACTTCCCGCTGACTTTCGCAGCGCGGGATCCCTACGCAAGGAGCCCTTCTCATGGTTGACCGCCACTCAGGAATCATCGACCCGCCCATCGACGAGCTGCTCTCGAAGGTCGACTCCAAGTACCAGCTCGTGATCTTCGCCTCCAAGCGCGCCCGCCAGATCAACGACTACTACGCCGACCTCCACGAGGGCTCGCTCTTCGACAACGTCGGCCCTCTCGTCGACTCGACGATCGACGACAAGCCCCTCTCCGTTGCCCTCCACGAGATCAACGAGGACAAGCTCGAGCTCAAGCGCCTCAGCGAAGACTAACCACCCGGCATGAACATCGTCGTCGGCATCACCGGCGGCATTGCGGCGTACAAGGCCGTCAACGTCGTCCGTGCGCTTGTGCTCGCGGGCCACGACGTCCACGTGGTCGCCACGGACAACGCGCTGCGGTTCGTGGGCCGGCCGACGCTCGAGGCGCTCAGTCGCAACCTCGTCCACTCCGACCTGTACGAGGGCGTGGCCGAGGTCAGGCACGTCGCGATCGGCCAGGCCGCGGACCTGATCATCGTCGCGCCGGCAACCGCCAACACTCTTGCGAAACTCGCCGGCGGCTTCGCCGACGATCTGCTCGGCAACACGATCCTCGCGAGCACCGCGCCGCTCGTCGTCGCCCCGGCGATGCACACGGAGATGTGGTTGAACCCCGCGACGGTGCACAACGTCGAGGTACTGCGGTCGCGCGGCGTCACGGTGGTCGGCCCGGCCAGCGGCCAGCTCACGGGCAAGGATGCGGGACCGGGCAGGATGTCCGAGCCCGACGACATCGTTGCGGCGGCCCTCGCGGTCGTCGGCCCGCGGGATCTCGCGGGCAAGCGCATCCTCGTCACCGCCGGGGGCACGCGCGAGCCTCTCGACCCGGTGCGCTTCATCGGCAACCGCTCGAGCGGCCGCCAGGGCATCGCCCTCGCACTGGCCGCGGCGGCGCGGGGCGCCGACGTCACTCTGATCGCCGCGAACCTCGAGGTGGAGGCGCCCGCGTCTGTGGCGGTCGTGCGCGTAGGCTCGACCCTCGAGCTGGAGAAGGCGGTCACGGATGCCGCGGCCGACGCCGACGTGATCATCATGGCCGCGGCCGTTGCCGACTACCGGCCGGAGTCCGTCGCGCAGAGCAAGATCAAGAAGGAGCAGCAGGGCGATGTGCTCGACCTGCGCCTGGTCAAGAACCCCGACATCCTCAGGGGGCTCGCCGAGCACCGGAGCCCCGGCCAGGTGATCATCGGCTTCGCCGCGGAGACCGAGCAGGATGACGACGCGCTCCTCGCCCTCGGCCGTGCGAAGATCGCCCGCAAGGGCTGCGACTACCTCGTCGTCAACAGGGTGGGGTGGACCGAGGGGTTCGCCACGGAGCGCAACACAGTCGTGGTCATCGACACGGCCGGGGATACAGTAGTCCGGGCCGTCGGTACAAAGTTGTCGGTCGCCGACCGTATTTTGGACCTGCTCGCGTAACAATCACTGGAGCCATCGAATGAGCACAGCCCTGCGCCTTTTCACCTCCGAGTCGGTGACCGAAGGGCATCCTGACAAGATCTGCGATCAGATCAGCGACAGCATCCTCGACGCCCTGCTCGCGGCGGACCGCGGCAGCCGCGTCGCGGTGGAGACTCTCGTCACGACCGGGCTCGTGCACGTCGCGGGGGAGGTCACCACCTCCGGATACGTCGACATCCCCACCATCGTCCGCGAGCTCATCACCGGCATCGGCTACGACTCCTCGCTCGTCGGCTTCGACGGGGCGTCGTGCGGTGTCGAGGTGTCGATCGGCTCCCAGTCGCCGGACATCGCCCAGGGCGTCGACCGTGCTCTCGAGGCGCGCGAGGGCGCTACCGAGGACCTCGACCTCCAGGGCGCCGGCGACCAGGGGATCATGTTCGGCTTTGCCACCGTCGAGACTCCTCAGCTCATGCCGCTGCCGATCTGGCTCGCCCACCGGCTCGCCGAGAGGCTCGCCGAGGTCCGCAAGTCGGGCCAGCTCGCCTACCTGAGGCCCGACGGCAAGACGCAGGTGACGGTCGGCTACGAGGGCTACGTGCCCCGCACCGTCGACACGGTGGTGCTCTCCACGCAGCACTCGCCCTCCGTCGACAACGCGACCCTCTTCGCCGAGGTCGAGGAGCTGGTCATCCGCCCCGTCCTCGAGACCGCCGGCCTCGACAGCGCAGCCGCGTCCATCCTCATCAACCCGACAGGCCGCTTCGAGATCGGCGGCCCGCAGGGTGATGCCGGTCTCACCGGCCGCAAGATCATCGTCGACACCTACGGCGGCGCATCGCGCCACGGCGGCGGCGCCTTCAGCGGCAAGGACCCGTCGAAGGTGGACCGCTCCGCCGCGTACGCCATGCGGTGGGTGGCCAAGAACGCCGTGGCCGCGGGCTTCGCCGACCGGCTCGAGGTGCAGGTCGCCTACGCGATCGGAAAGGCCGCGCCAGTCGGCCTCTACGTCGAGACCTTCGGCACGGCCCACGTGGACGAGGCGCTCATCATCGACGCGATCCGCGAGGTCTTCGACCTCCGGCCAGCGGCGATCATCCGCGACCTCGATCTCCTGCGGCCGATCTACTCGGCGACGTCCACCTACGGCCACTTCGGCCGCGAGCTGCCCGACTTCACCTGGGAGCGCACCGACCGCGTCGGCGACCTCCGCTCCGCAGTCGGCCTGTAGTGCGTTGCCTGCGGCGCTAGGGCTGGCGGGCGCGTCGATCGCGCGCGTGCTGCTCGACTCACCGCTGCCGCAGCTCGACCGGCTGTTCGACTACGTCATTCCGCTGGAACTTGCCGAGTCGGCGGTTCCCGGGGTCCGGGTCAAGGTGCCGCTGCGCTCGGCGGGCCGGGTGGCCGACGGCTTTCTCATCGAGGTCGTGGAGTCCGGTGACTACACGGGGGTGCTGAGCGAGCTCGACTCCGTGGTGTCACCGGTGCGGATTCTCGCGCCCGAGGTCTGGGCGCTGGCGCGCAAGGCGGCAGACCGTGCGGCAGGGTCCGCGAGCGATATTGTTCGGCTCGCGGTGCCCACGCGGCAGGTGCGCGTCGAGAAGGCCTACCTCGCCGACGAGGGCAACCTGCCCTTCCCCGTCGTCACCGCGGCGCCGATAGAGTCCTACGCGCCCCGGGTGCTCGAGTCGGCCCTGTCGATCAACGAGCGCCTGGCCGTGGATGCGGTGCCGGGTGTGCGGCAGGTAGCCGACGGCGTCTGGGTCGGCGCCTGGGCCGTCACGATGGCGGCGGCCGCGGCATCCGTGCTCGCCGAGGGCCGCAGTGCGATCCTCGCGGTACCGGACTACCGCGACCAGGAGCAGCTGGAGGCCGCCCTGCGGGCTGTGCTGCCCGAGGAGTGCATCGTCCGCCTGGACGCGAAGCAGTCGAATCCCGAACGCTACCGCGCACTGCTGCGGTGCCTCGGAGGCGGGCCGCTCGCCATCGTCGGCAACCGCTCGGTCGTGTATGCGCCCGCGGCGAACCTGGGCCTCATCGCCGTGTGGGACGACGGCGACCCCCTGCACAGCGAGCCCCTCAGCCCCTACGTCCACACCCGTGACGCCGCCCTGCTCAGGCAGGAGCTGCAGGGCTGCGCCCTCGCGTTCTTCGGCAACTCGCGCAGCACCGAGGTCGAGCGGCTCGTCGAGCTCGGCTGGCTGCGCTCGGTGTCGCCCGTGCCGCTCGTGCTGCCGAAGGTCGTCCCGACCGCGCAGCAGGCCACCACGGACCGCCTCGCCGCGCAAGCCCGTATCCCGTCCGCCGCGTGGAAGATCGCACGAGCCGCGCTCGAGAGCGGGCCGGTGCTCGTGCAGGTGGCGCGCCCGGGGTACGCGCCCCGCCTCGCCTGCGCTGACTGCGGGCAGACCGCGCGCTGCCTGCGCTGCGAGGGGCCGCTGCTGCAGAAGTCGGCCCGCTCCGTCCCGGCCTGCGCGTGGTGCGGTGCTCTCGCCGTCGACTGGAAGTGCGGCAACTGCGATGGGGAGAAGCTCCGGCTGGTGGGCAACGGCGCCACCCGCACGGCGGAGGACCTCGGCCGCGCCTTCCCCGGTGTGCGCGTCATCATCGCGGACGGCGAGCGGCAGGTCCTCGCGGTGGGAGCTGAGCCCGCGCTGGTGATCGCCACCCGCGGCGCCGAGCCCGTCGCCGCGGGAGGCTATCGCGCCGTTCTACTCCTCGATGGCGAACGGATGCTCGCCCGCGAGAGCCTTCGGGTCGGGGAGGACTGCCTGCGCTGGTGGTCGAACGCCGTGGCCCTCGCGGCCGGCGGTGCCACCACGGTGCTCGTGGGCGTGGGCGGCGCTCTCGCCACAGCCCTCGTCACCTGGCGCCACGCCGACTACGCGCGCTCTGAGCTCGCCGATCGGCGGCGGCTGCGCTTCCCGCCGGCCGTGCGGGTCGCGACGATCACCGGCACCGTGGAGTCCGTCGGCAAGGCCGTCGCGGCCGCGGGCGTCGTGGCGGAGGACGTGCTCGGACCGGTCGACCTGGCGCCGCCGACCGTGCGCACCATCCTGCGGTTCGACTACAACCACGGCGCCGACATCGCTGCCGCGCTCCGTGCTGAGCTGATCCGCGCGGCGACGTCCCGACGCCGCGGCCCGGCGTCCAGGGGGCCAGGTGCCCCGACCCTGCGAGTCCGGCTCGACGACGTCGAGCCCTTCCTGGAGAGCTAGACATCCCCGGGCACGAGAGAATGGATGCGATGTCATCCCTTCCGCTTCGCCTCGTCTTCGCCGGCAGCCCGTCCGCCGCTGTTCCCAGTCTCGCCACGCTCGCCGAGTCCCGCCACGAGATAGCGGGCGTTGTGACCCGTGAGGACTCGCCCCAGGGGCGGCGCGGTGTGCTCACGCCCACGCCCGTTGCTGACGAGGCGGCGAGCCGCGGCATCCCGGTGATCAAGGCCAACCGCCTTGCGGGCGACGCCACCGAGCGGGTGAAGGACCTTGCGCCTGATCTCGGCGTGATCGTCGCCTACGGCGGCCTCGTGCGCGAGCCGCTGCTCTCGGCCCCGAGGCTCGGCTGGATCAACCTGCACTTCTCGCTCCTGCCGCGCTGGCGCGGCGCGGCCCCTGTCCAGCGCGCGATCATCGCGGGTGACGACGTGACAGGCGCGACAGTCTTCCAGCTCGTGCCCGAGCTCGATGCCGGGGATGTCTACGGCCGGATGACCGAGCCGATCGGCGCGCACCAGACCGCAGGCCGGCTCCTCGAGGCGCTCTCGGTGGGCGGCGCCGAGCTGCTCCTGCGCGTCGTCGACGCGCTGGCGGACGGCACGGCCCGCGCCGAGGCCCAGGTGGGCGATGTGACACTTGCGCCGAAGCTCACCCTCGAGGACGGCCTCATCGACTGGACGCGGTCCGCGCAGGCCGTCCACGACCTCATCCGCGGGGTCACTCCCGAGCCCGGCGCGTTCACCACGGTGGACGGGGCGCGGCTCAAAGTGCTCGAGGCGTCGATCGCACGGGACGTGCCGCGGTTGGAGCCCGGCAGTTTCGCCCTTGCCGGCAAGGCGGTGCTGGTCGGCACCGGGTCTGAGCCGATCGAGTTGCTGGTCGTGCATCCCGCCGGGCGCAAGGCCATGGACGCGGCGTCCTGGTGGCGCGGCCGGGCCCAGGTGCAGGCATGAGCGCACAGCCGGCCCGTCGCATCGCGCTCGACGTGATCATGGCGGTCCGCGACTCGGACGCGTACGCCAACCTGCTGCTGCCCGTGCGGCTCGGCCGTGCGAAGCTCTCGGAGGCGGACGCGGGCCTCGCGACGGAGCTCACCTACGGGACGCTGCGCATGCAGGGCTACTACGACCGCATCATCGCCCTGGCCGCCGGCCGCGACGTGGACAAGATCGACCCGCCCATCCTCGACGTGCTCCGGCTCGCGTGCCATCAGCTGCTCTCCATGCGGGTCGCCCAGCACGCGGCGGTGGACGAGTCCGTCGAGCTCGCGAAGACCGTCGGATCGAACTCCGCCGTCGGGTTCGTGAACGGCGTGCTCAGGACGATCACGCGCACCGACGCGGACACCTGGCGCTCCCGCGTGCTCGCGGAAGCCGGCTCGGGGGAGGAGAGACTCGCGATCGAGTACTCCCACCCGCTATGGGTGGCGCGCGCGTTCCGGCAGGTTCTCACCGCGGAGGGCAGGGAGGCCGAGCTCGAGGCGCTGCTCGCGGCGGACAACGTCGCGCCGCGCGTATCGATAGCCGCCCTGCCGGGGGAGTCGACGATCGAGGAGCTGGACGCGCATCCGGCGGAGTTCTCGCCCGTGGGCGCGATCCTCGACGGCGGCGACCCGCTGAAGCTCGGGCCGGTGCGAGAGGGCCGGGCACGAGTGCAGGACGAGGGCTCGCAGCTCGCGGCGCTCGCGCTCAGCCGCGCGCGCCCGATCATCCCGGGGGAGCAGTGGCTCGACCTGTGCGCCGGCCCCGGCGGCAAGGCCGCCCTTCTCGCGGCCGAGGCGCGCGGGGGAGGTGCCATTCTCACGGCCAACGAGCTCGTGCCGGCCCGTGCCGAACTGGTCCGCAAGGCCTTGGCGGTGTTCGAGGCGCCGCCCGAGGTGTGGGAGCTGGACGGCACGACGATCGGCGGGCTGTACCCGGAGGCGTTCGACCGCATCCTGCTCGACGCGCCCTGCACCGGTCTGGGCGCGCTGCGCCGCCGGCCGGAGGCGCGCTGGCGCAAGCAGCCGAGCGATGTCGCCGGGCTCGGCACGCTGCAGGCGAAGCTCCTGGCCTCGGCGATCGCCGCGCTCAAGCCGGGCGGAGTCCTCGCCTACGTCACCTGCTCGCCGCACGCCGCCGAGACGAAGTCGATAGTCGCCTCCGTGCTGCGGAAGACATCCGGGGTCGAGCGCCTCGACACGCCCGGGGTGCTCCAGTCGATCGTGAACGAGCCCCTCGACCTCCCCGAGGCGAGCCACGTGCAGCTCTGGCCGCACCGCCACGGCACGGACGCCATGTTCATCCAGCTGCTGGCTAAGGTCTAATGGTGCGCATCAACCCGAGTATCCTCGCCGCGGACTTCGTCAACCTCGAGCGGGACATCGCGAGCATCTCGACGGCAGACCTCGTGCATGTGGACGTCATGGACAACCACTTCGTGCCGAACCTCACGTTCGGCCCACAGATGGTCGGTCGCATCCAGGACGTCTCGTCGATCCCGCTGGACGTGCACCTGATGATCGACGACCCCGACCGCTGGGCCCCCGGGTACGCCGAACTCGGCGCGTTCTCGGTGACGTTCCACGCCGAGGCGGCGACGGATGCCGTGGCGCTCGCTCGGCGCCTGCGCGAGATCGGGGCCCGCGCCGGAATCGCGCTCAAGCCCGGCACCCCGGTGGAGCCCTACCTCGAACTGCTCCCGGAGTTCGACCAGGTGCTCGTCATGACTGTCGAGCCCGGGTTCGGCGGGCAGAGCTTCATCGAGGCGGTGATGCCCAAGCTCGTGGCGCTCAAGGCCGCGCGGGGCGACCGGGACGTGTGGCTGCAGGTCGACGGGGGCGTCGACGAGAACACCATCGGCATTGCGGCCGAGGCCGGCGCGGACACCTTCGTGGCGGGCTCAGCCGTGTTCAAGGGCGACCCCGCCACGCAGATCGCCGCCCTGCGCGAGCGCGCGGCGGGCCACGCGCACTAGTCCCAGAAGCCTGCGTGAACCTCGCGCGCGCCGGCGATGTCGTACGGCCCGCGCACCGCGGTGGGGTGACCGCCCCGGGCGAAGACCTCGCGCGCGGGCATCCCGAGACTGAACTCGGCGGAGCCGTCCGGCAGCAGATCGATGAGCTCGTCGCCGCCGAGCGCGAACACCACGGTGCCGATGCCCGACCAGAAGATGGCCCCGCTGCACATGGCGCACGGCTCGGTGCTCGTGTAGAGCACGCTCGTCGCGAGTTCGGCGGGGGAGAGCTCCGCCGCGGCGCGCCGGACGAGGTTCGTCTCGGCGTGGCCGGTCGGGTCGCCCGTCGTGACCACGCTGTTCTCCGCGGTGACGACGCGGCCGTCGGATGCCACGACCAGCGCGCCGAACGGGTGGTTGCCGTGCTCCCGCGCCAGGCGGGCCAGCCCGACGGCCTCGGCGAGGTGTTCGCGGTCGGCGTTCTCGGGGGAGACTGCGCTCACGGTCGGGCCCTTCCTTCTCTGCTTGGATAGGAGCATGACAGATTCACCCAAGACCAAGCCCGAAGTCGAGTTCTACGAGGGCCCCGAGCCCACCGATCTCGTGATCATCGACATCGAGGAGGGGACCGGGGCCGAGGCCAAGCCGGGCGCCACCGTCGACGTGCACTACCTCGGCGTCGACTTCGAGACCGGCGAGGAGTTCGACTCCAGCTGGAGCCGCGGCCAGTCCATCCAGTTCCCGCTCTCCGGCCTCATCAAGGGCTGGCAGGAGGGCATCCCCGGCATGAAGGTCGGCGGCCGCCGCCAGCTCATCTGCCCGCCGCACCTCGCGTACGGCCCCGCCGGTGGCGGACACCGCCTCTCCGGCCGCACCCTCACCTTCGTCATCGACCTGCTCGGCACCAACTAGCCCGTCGATCGAAAACGCAGGAGATTCTTCGGAAGCGCGCCGTTCGGCGCGCTCCGGGGCTCCTCGCGGGGGAATCTCCTGCGTTTTCAGCCGATACGCTTGACCACGTGAAAACCTTCGACGAGCTGTTCGCTGAGCTGAGCGAGAAGGCAGTGTCGCGCCCGGAGGGCTCCGGCACGGTGGCCGAGCTCGACGCCGGCGTGCACGCGATCGGCAAGAAGATCGTCGAAGAGGCCGCAGAGGTCTGGATGGCCGCCGAGTACCAGACCGACGAGGAGACGGCTGCCGAGATCTCGCAGCTCGTCTACCACCTGCAGGTGCTCATGGTCGCGAAGGGGCTCACCCCTTCGGATGTCTGGCGACATCTATAACTGTCGCCCCCATCCACTTCGACCAGAGGAAGACCATGCTGAGAATCGCAGTTCCTAACAAGGGATCGCTGAGCGAGACCGCGTCCGAGATGCTTCTCGAGGCGGGATACACGGGCCGCCGTGATCCGCGCGCCCTGAGTGTGCGCGACGAGCGCAACGACGTCGAGTTCTTCTACCTGCGCCCGCGCGATATCGCGACGTACGTGGGCTCCGGGGCCCTCGACGTGGGGATCACCGGCCGCGACCTGCTTCTCGACTCCCGCAGCCCCGCGAGCGAGATCGCGAGCCTCGACTTCGGGGCCTCGACCTTCCGCTTCGCCGGGCCTCCCGGGGCCTTCGCCGACCTCGCGGCCCTCGCGGGCAAGCGGGTGGCGACGAGCTACCCGGCCCTGGTCGGCGACTTCCTCGCCCGCAACGGCGTGCAGGTGCAGATCGTCTCGCTCGACGGCGCCGTCGAGTCGGCCGTCAAGCTCGGCGTCGCGGATGCCGTGGCCGATGTCGTCTCCACCGGCTCGACCCTGCGCGCGCAGGGTCTGGAGATCTTCGGTCCCGTCATCCTGGACTCCACCGCCGTTCTCATCAGCACCAAGGCCGACCTTCCCGGCATCACGGTGCTGCAGCGGCGCCTGCAGGGCGTGCTCGTGGCCCGGCAGTACGTGCTCGTCGACTACGACGTGCCGCTCGCGCTCCTCGAGGCGGCCACGCGCATCACCCCCGGCATCGAGAGCCCGACAGTGTCGCCGCTGCACGATCCCGAGTGGGTAGCCGTGCGGGCGATGGTGCCGCGGGCGGACACGAACCACATCATGGACGAGCTGTACCAGGTCGGCGCCCGCGCGATCCTGGTGAGCGCTATCCACGCCGCACGGATATGACCGTCGCCGTCAGGGTCATCCCGTGCCTCGACGTGTCTGCGGGGCGCGTCGTGAAGGGCGTCAACTTCCTGAACCTGCGGGATGCCGGTGACCCTGTCGAGCTCGCGCGCAAGTACTACGAGCAGGGCGCGGACGAGATCACGTTCCTCGATGTGACGGCCACCGTGGACGACCGCGCGACGATGTACGACGTCGTGCGCGCGACCGCCGAGCAGGTGTTCATCCCGCTCACGGTCGGCGGCGGCGTCCGCAGCGCGGACGACGTGGCACGGCTGCAGGCCAACGGCGCGGACAAGATCGGGGTGAACAGCGCCGCGATCGCGCGCCCTGCGCTGCTGGACGAGATCGCCGACCGATTCGGGGCGCAGGCTCTCGTGCTGTCGCTCGACGTCAAGCGAAGCGCCGGCCGGTACGTCATGACGACCCACGGCGGGCGAACCGAGACGGATATCGACGCGCTCGAGTGGGCGCGCGAGGCCATCGAGCGCGGCGCGGGCGAGCTGCTCGTGAACTCGATCGACGCCGACGGCACGAAGCAGGGCTTCGACCTCGACCTGATCACCGCGATGCGCGAGATCAGCAGTGTCCCGGTGATCGCCAGTGGCGGAGCGGGATCCGTGGGGGACTTCGCCCCCGCCATCGCGGCTGGAGCGGACGCGGTGCTCGCGGCATCCGTGTTCCACAACGGCGAACTGACGGTGGGCGACGTGAAGCACGCGCTCGACGAGGCTGGATGGGTAGTGCGATGACAGACGATGTGATCGAGCGCGTGACGTTCGACTCCGACGGGCTGCTGCCCGCGATCATCCAGCAGTGGGACACGAAGGAGGTCCTCATGCTCGGCTACATGAACGCGGAGGCACTCAGGCGCACTCTCACCGAGGGCCGGGTGACCTTCTGGAGCCGCAGCCGCCAGGAGTTCTGGCGCAAGGGCGACACGAGCGGCAACATCCAGCTCGTCCGCGGTGCCGCGCTCGACTGCGACGGCGATACGATCCTCGTCACCGTGGACCAGCACGGGCCCGCGTGCCACACCGGCGCGCACGCGTGCTTCGACGTGGACCCGCTCGAGCCGGTGGTGATCGACAATGCATAACTCGACCACCGCCGCTGACTTCACCGCCCGGCTCGAGGCCGGCCACCGGGTCATCCCGGTCATCCGCGAGCTCTTCGCCGACGGCGAGACGCCCGTCGGCGTGTACCGCAAGCTCGCCCAGGGCAAGCCGGGCACCTTCTTGCTCGAGTCCGCGGAGCAGGGCGGCATCTGGTCCCGATTCTCGTTCGTGGGCGTTTCGAGCTTCGGCGTGCTGACCCAGGTCGACGATCGGGCGACCTGGCTCGACTACGGGCTGCCGGTCGAGCGCGCGCTCGGCGAGTCGCACCCGACCGGTCCGCTGGACGCCGTGGCGCACCTCTACGAGCGCTGGAGCACCCCGCACGTGCCGGGCCACCCGCCGCTCACCGGCGGCCTCGTCGGGTTCATCGGCTGGGAGGCGATCCGCCAGCTCGAGCGGCTGCCGCACGTCCCGCCAGCCGACTTCAGCGTTCCCGGGCAGGCCCTGAGCTTCGTCTCCGAGCTCGTGGTCCTCGACCACCGGTACGGCACCGTGCTCCTCATCGCCGCGGCCCTCAACGACGGGTCCGACGGCCGCGACGCGCTGTGGGGGGATGCCCAGCGCCGGCTCGACGCGATGCAGCAGGCCATCGCCAAGCCGAACGAGGCATGGCTCGCCGAGGTCGACCTCACGATCGCGCCGACACCGATCCCGCGCACCCAGCCGGCGGAGTACCACGACGCGATCGAGCGCTCGAAGAAGTACATCGTCGACGGCGACGTGTTCCAGGTCGTCGTCTCGCAGCGCTTCGACCATGAGGTGACCGCCGACCCGATCGACATCTACCGGGTCCTGCGAACGCTCAATCCCTCGCCGTACATGTACCTCCTGACGCTCGTCGATACCGCGGGGGAGTCGTACTCCATCGTCGGCTCGAGCCCGGAGGCCCTCGTCAAGGTCTCCGACCAGCGCGTGTACATGCACCCGATCGCCGGCTCGCGCCCCCGCGGCGACACGCCCGAGCGCGACCTCGAGCTCGCGGAGGAGCTCCTCGCGGACACGAAGGAGCAGGCCGAGCACCTGATGCTCGTCGACCTCGCCCGGAACGACCTGCTCAAGGTCTGCACGCCCGGCACCGTCGAGGTCACCGAGTTCATGCAGGTGGAGCGGTTCAGCCACATCATGCACCTCGTCTCGTCTGTCGAGGGCGACCTCAACGCCGACGCGAGCTCGGTCGACGTGTTCCGGGCGACCTTCCCGGCGGGCACGCTCTCGGGGGCGCCCAAGCCGCGCGCGCTGGAGATCATCGACGAGCTGGAGCCGGCGCAGCGCGGCGTGTACGGCGGAGTGGTCGGGTACTTCGACTTCGCGGGCGACGCCGACCTCGCGATCGCCATCCGCACGGCCACGATCGTGGGCGGCCTCGCCCGGGTTCAGGCCGGCGCCGGCCTGGTGGCGGACTCCGACCCCGCTGCCGAGCACCAGGAGTCGCAGAACAAGGCAGCAGCGCCCCTGCGCGCTGTCGCCGTGGCGAACGCCATGCGGAGGGTGCTGTGAAGCCCGGACGGCTCCGGCTCGTGATCGTCCTGGGCGGCATCCTCGTCGCGGGCCTCGCCCTACTGTCGTGGACGCAGACGTGGTTCGACCTCGTGCTCGAGGGCGGCCAGGCGCTGCCCGTGGCCGGGCAGGCCGCGGCGCCGGCACTCTCCGCCCTCGGCCTCGCGTCGCTCGCGCTGCTCGGCGCGCTGTCGATCGCCGGCCGCGGGGTTCGGGTCGCGCTGGGCATCCTCGAGACCGCGATCGGCGTGCTCGTCGTGCTGGTCGCCGCGGGCGCCCTCGGGGACCCGGTGTCGGCATCCGCGAGCACGATCACGGCCACAACTGCGGTGGGCGGCCCTGAGTCGATCGCCGCGCTCGTCACGGGGGTCGCCGTGAGCATCTGGCCCGCCGTCGGTGTTGCCGCCGGTGTGCTCACCGCCCTCGTCGGGGCAGCTGTCCTCGCCACCGGCCATCGCTGGCCCGGCCCCACCACGAAGTACGAGGCGGTTCCGGCTGACGACACCGGCACGCCGATCGGCGCATGGGACAGCCTGAGCGACGGCTCCGACCCGACCCGCTAGAATTTCACCAGTACCCCACGAAATGGAGCCCGTTCGATGAGCCAGATCCACGCTGATTCCGACCCCGGCCACGGGAACTCGCCAGCCGCCTGGACCGCAGTCATCATCATGCTTGTCGCGTTCGCGATCGGCACCCTCGCCTTCTGGTTCAACATCGCCTGGCTCGTCTTCGCCTCCGCCGGCCTCGTTGTCGTCGGCGCCCTCGTGGGCTTCGTTCTCGGCAAGCTCGGCTACGGCGTCGGCGGAGCACGGCTCCAGCCCAAGGTGCACAGCTAGGGTGCTCACCGACCTCGTAGCCGGAGCAGTCGCGGACGCTTCGGAGCGTCGCGCTGCTCGTAGTTTTGCCGACGTCGAGTCGGCCGCTCTCGCCCGGGAGCCCGCGCTCGATGTGCTCGCCGCGCTCGCACCCCGTGACCGAGTGCACATCATCGCCGAGATCAAGCGGGCGAGCCCCTCGCGCGGCGCGCTTGCGGAGATCGCGGATCCGGCCGCGCTGGCGTCCGCGTACCAACTCGGCGGCGCCTCGGCGATCAGCGTGCTGACGGAGGGACGGCGCTTCGGCGGGTCACTGGCCGATCTCGAGGCCGTTCGGGACGCGGCATCCGTGCCGGTGCTCCGCAAGGACTTCATCGCAGACCCCTACCAGGTCTTCGAGGCGCGCGCCGCCGGAGCGGACCTCGTGCTGCTCATCGTCGCGGCGCTCGAGCAGTCGAAGCTCGAGGAGCTCGCGCTTCTCATCAACCAGCTCGGCATGACCCCGCTCGTCGAGACCCACAGCGCGGACGAGGTGGAGCGCGCGCTCGACCTCGGTGCCGACGTCATCGGGGTCAATGCCCGTGACCTCAGCACTTTCGAGCTCGACCAGGACCTCTTCGGCAGGCTCGCGGACCAGATCCCCAGCGGGGTCATCCGTGTCGCCGAGTCGGCGGTGAAGACACCCGCGGACGTCGCGCACTACCGCAGTGCCGGCGCCGATGTCGTACTCGTGGGCGAGGCCCTCGTGACCAATGGAGACCCCGTGACCACCCTTCGTGAATTCATCGGCGCCGATGCTTAGGGACGAGCTCGGCCCGTACTTCGGCGAGTACGGCGGCCGCTTCGTTCCCGAGTCGCTCATCGCGGCCCTCGACGAGCTCGACGCGGCCTACACCGCGGCCAAGACCGACCCCGTGTTCCAGGCCGAGCTCGCCCAGCTCCACGCCACGTACACCGGCCGCCCGAGCATCATCACGGAGGTGCCGCGCTTCGCCGAGCACGCCGGCGGTGCCCGGATCATCCTCAAGCGCGAGGACCTCAACCACACCGGCTCGCACAAGATCAACAACGTGCTGGGCCAGGCCCTCCTCGCGAAGCGCCTCGGCAAGTCGCGGCTCATCGCTGAGACCGGTGCCGGCCAGCACGGCGTCGCGACCGCGACGGCTGCGGCGCTCATGGGCATGGAGTGCGTGGTCTACATGGGCGAGGTCGACACCGAGCGCCAAGCCCTCAACGTCGCGCGGATGCGCCTCCTGGGCGCGACGGTCATCCCGGTGACCACGGGCTCCCGCACGCTCAAAGACGCCATCAACGACGCACTGCGCGACTGGGTGGCCAATGTGGGCAACACCCACTACCTCCTCGGCACTGTCGCGGGCCCGCACCCGTTCCCCGTCATGGTGCGCGACTTCCACAAGATCATCGGCGAGGAGGCGCGCCGCCAGGTGCTCGACCTCACCGGCCGCCTGCCCGACGCCGTCACGGCGTGCGTTGGCGGCGGCAGCAACGCGATGGGCATCTTCCACGCGTTCCTCGATGACCCGGATGTCGCGCTCTACGGCTATGAGGCGGCGGGCGAGGGCCACCTCACCGAGCGGCACGCCGCGACCATCACGCGCGGACGGCCGGGAGTGCTCCATGGCGCGCGCTCGTACATGCTGCAGGACGACGACGGCCAGACCGTCGAGTCGCACTCGATCTCCGCGGGCCTCGACTACCCGGGCGTCGGGCCGGAGCACGCGTGGCTCAACGACATCGGCCGTGCGAGCTACCTGCCGATCACCGACGACGAGGCCATGCAGGCGCTGCGGCTCCTGAGCCGCACCGAGGGCATCATCCCCGCCATCGAGTCTGCGCACGCCCTCGCGGGCACGATCAAGCTCGGCACGGAGCTCGGCCCGGAGGCGATCATCCTCGTCAACCTGAGCGGCCGCGGTGACAAGGACATGGAGACCGCCGGCAAGTACTTCGACATCCTCGACACGGCGGCACTCGTCGCCGAGGACGCCGAGCCGATCGAGAGCCCCGAGCGATGAGCCCCGCGGAAGGCGTCATCGCCGCGCGCAAGGCCGCCGGGTCCGGGGCGCTCGTCGGCTACCTGCCGGTCGGCTTCCCCGACCTGCAGACCAGCATCGACGCCGCGGTGGCGCTCGTCGAGAACGGCGTGGACATCATCGAGCTGGGCCTGCCCTACTCGGATCCGGTCATGGACGGCCCCGTCATCCAGAAGGCCACTCAGACCGCCCTTGCCAACGGCTTCAAGCTCGGCCACGGCTTCGAGGCCGTCGCGGCCATCACCGCGCGCGTCGACGCCCCCGTCCTCGTGATGACCTACTGGAACCCCGTGCTCCAGTACGGCGTCGACCGATTCGCCGACGACCTCCTCGCCGCGGGCGGTGCCGGGCTGATCACGCCCGACCTCGTGGCGGACGAGGCCTCGGAATGGCTCGCCGCCTCCGACCGCACCGATCTCGACCGAGTCTTCCTCGCTGCTCCCTCGTCGACTGACGCCCGCCTGCGCCAGGCTGTCGATAGGAGCCGCGGCTTCGTCTACGCCGTCTCCACGATGGGCATCACCGGGGCACGTGCGGACGTCGACCAGGCGGCGCGCTCGCTCATCGGCCGGCTCCGGGATGCGGGTGCCACGAGCGCCTGCGTCGGGGTCGGTATCTCCACCGGCGACCAGGTGCGCGAGGTGCTCGGCTACGCGGACGGCGCCATCGTCGGATCCGCCCTCGTCTCCGCCCTGGCCGACGGGGGAGTGCCCGCCGTGGCCCGCGCTGCAAAGGCCCTCGCAGCGGGTACAGTTGCCCGTGGCCTTTTCAGCTAATACAGGCTCCTCGCTCTAGAAAGGTGACCGGCGTGCCGCTCCTGCCGCTCAGCATCCCCAGCCCGCCCATCGACTGGCAGATCCCGTGGTCGATCCCGATCGGCTGGCTGCACGCGGTCCTGCCGTTCGTCGGTGAGGACCAGGTCATCCAGATCCACACCTATGCGCTGTGCATCCTGGTCGGCATCATTGCCGCGACCGTCATGGTCAACCAGCGGCTGAAGGCGCGCGGCGCCGAGCCCGGCATCGTGCTCGACGTCATCATCTGGGCTATCCCGCTGGGCCTCATCGGCGCGCGGGCGTACCACGTGCTCACGCACCCCGGTGACTACTTCTACGACGGTGCCGACCCGTTCAACATCAGCAAGCCCGGCAATGTCTTCGCCATCTGGGAGGGCGGCAACGCGATCTTCGGCTCCCTGATCGGCGGAGCCGTCGGCGCCTGGATCGGCTGCCGCGTCACGGGCCTGCGCTTCTGGACGTTCGCCGACGCTCTCGCGCCCGCGATACTCCTCGCCCAGGCCCTCGGCCGCCTCGGCAACTACTTCAACCACGAGCTCTTCGGCCTGCCGACCGACCTGCCGTGGGGGCTCGAGATCGAGAAGTCCAACCCCGCGTTCCCGGTCGGACTCGCAGAGGGCACGCTGTTCCACCCCACCTTCCTCTACGAGATGATCTGGAACGTCGTCGGCATCGTCTTCCTGCTGACGATGGAGCGGCAGTACCGCTTCGTGAAGAAGACCGTCCTCGGCCTGACGCTCCCGGTTCCGGTGGGCGACGCGGTTCCGCGCCTGCAGTGGGGCAAGGTGTGGGCGCTGTACATGATCTGGTACGGAATCGGCCGTGCGTGGTTCGAGTCGATCCGCATCGACCCGAGCGAGGTCTTCTTCGGGATCCGCACGAACGTGTGGGGCGCCTTCGCGGCGATCCTGCTCGGTATCATCCTGTTCGCCGTCCAGCGCCGCCGCCACCCCGGGCTCGAGCCCGGGCCGTACGTGCCGGGTCGGGAGTGGAAGCCGGAGGGTGCTGTAGACTCCGGAGAGACCTATTCGGATGCTGACGAACCCGACGACGAAGTCGCCGACGCAGACGAGAAGCTCGCCACAAGCGACTCTGGTAACACGCGCTCCTAATAACCGGGGGCCAGATTCCTTAGGGCCGCCGACGTCCCCCACCGCAAATGCACCAACGTGAGGACGGTTCCCATGGCTCTCACGCCAACTTTCGAGCGCTTCAGCTCAGTTCCGCACGCGACGGGGCTCTACAACCCGCGCAATGAGAAGGACGCCTGTGGCCTCGCCATGGTCGCGACTCTTCGCGGCACGGCGGGCCACGACATCATCGAGACCGCTCTCAACGCGCTGCGCAACCTCGAGCACCGCGGCGCGGTCGGCTCGGACGCGGGCACGGGCGACGGCGCCGGCATCATCACCCAGATCCCGGATGCCTTCCTCAGGGCTGTCGTCGACTTCGAGCTCCCTCCCGTGGGCCGCTACGCGGTCGGGATGTCCTTCCTGCCCACCGACGCTGCTGAGCGCGAGGCCCTCAAGCAGGGAATCGCCGAGCTTGCCGCCGAAGAGAGCCTGGCCGTTCTCGGCTGGCGCGAGGTGCCCGTCGAGGCGAGCCACCTCGGCAACCTGGCGCGCGACGCCATGCCCGCCTTCGAGCAGGTGTTCATCCAGTCGACGAGGGTCGGTGACAAGGGCACCGCGGGCGGCATCGAGCTCGAGCGCCAGGTGTTCCGCCTGCGCAAGCGGGCCGAGCACCAGCTGAACGCGTACTTCCCGTCGCTCTCCGCGCGCACCCTCGTCTACAAGGGCATGGTCACGACCCTCCAGCTGGAGCCGTTCTACCCCGACCTGTCCGACGAGCGCTTCACCTCGAAGCTCGCTCTCGTGCACTCGCGGTACTCCACGAACACCTTCCCGTCGTGGCCGCTCGCCCAGCCGTTCCGCATGATCGCGCACAACGGCGAGATCAACACCGTGCAGGGCAACCGCAACTGGATGCGCGCCCGGCAGTCGCAGCTCGAGAGTGATGTGCTCGGCGACATCCGCTCGATCCTGCCCATCAACACACCCGGGGCGAGCGACTCCGCGTCGTTCGACGAGGTCGTGGAGCTGCTCAACCTCGCGGGCCGCTCGCTGCCGCACGCGATGATGATGATGGTGCCCGAGGCCTACGAGAACCAGACCGACGTCGACCCGGCGCGCCGCGCGTTCTACGAGTACCACTCGATGCTCATGGAGCCGTGGGACGGCCCCGCCGCGCTCGTCTTCACCGACGGCTCGCTCGTCGGCGCGACGCTCGACCGCAACGGGCTGCGTCCCGGCCGCTACCTCGTCACCGACGAGGGCCTCGTGGTGCTCGCGAGCGAGATCGGCGTGCTCGACATCGAGCCGAGCAAGGTCGTGCGCAAGGGCCGCTTGCGCCCCGGCAAGATGTTCCTCGTCGACACGGCAGAGGGCCGCATCATCGAGGACGACGAGGTCAAGGCCGAGCTCGCGGCCTCCGAGCCGTGGGGGGAGTGGCTCGAGCAGGGCCGCATCGCCCTCAAGGACCTCCCCGAGCGCGAGCACATCGTGCACACGCCCGCCTCCGTCACGCGCCGCCAGCGCACCTTCGGCTACACCGAGGAGGAGGTGCGCATCCTGGTGATGCCGATGGCGCGGTTCGCCGCCGAGCCGCTCGGCGCGATGGGGTCCGACACGCCCATCGCCGTCCTCTCCGACCGGCCGCGGCTGCTGTTCGACTACTTCACTCAGCAGTTCGCCCAGGTGACCAACCCACCGCTCGACTCCATCCGCGAAGAGGTCGTCACCTCGATGAGGTCGGGCCTCGGCCCTGAGCGCAACCTCCTCACCGCGACCCCCGAGCACGCCAAGCAGATCGCGCTCGACTTCCCGGTGATCGACAACGACGAGCTCGCGAAGATCCAGCACTTCGAAACCGCGAGCGGCCGTCGGCCCACGGTCACCCTCAAGGGCCTGTACCGCGTCGACAAGGGCCCGAAGGCCATGGAGAAGCGCCTCGCGAAGATGTGCGCGGAGGTCGACGAGGCTATAGCGAACGGCGCGCAGTTCATCGTGCTCTCCGACCGCGACTCGAACAAGGACCTGGCTCCCATCCCGTCGCTGCTCATGCTCGCCGCAGTGCACCACCACCTGATCCGCGAAGAGAACCGGATGAAGGTCGGCATCATCGTCGAGGCGGGCGATGTGCGCGAGGTGCACCACGTAGCGCTGCTCGTCGGCTACGGCGCGTCGGCGATCAACCCGTACCTCGCGATGGAGACGGCGGAGGAGCTCGTCCGCAGCGGAATGATCCAGGGGCTCACCCCCGAGAAGGCCGTCAAGAACCTCATCAAGGCCCTCGGCAAGGGCGTGCTGAAGATCATGTCCAAGATGGGCATCTCCGTGGTGGGCTCCTACGCCGCGGCCCAGGCCTTCGAGGCTGTCGGGCTCAACCAGGAGTTCGTCGACCAGTACTTCACCGGCACGTCGAGCCTGCTCGGCGGCGTCGGCATCGACGTCATCGCGGCCGAGAGCGCGGCCCGTCACGCGGCCGCGTACCCGGAGGACGGCTCCGTCATCGCGCACGAGCGCCTCGCCACCGGCGGCGAGTACCAGTGGCGCCGCGAGGGGCCGCCCCACCTGTTCAACCCCGAGACGGTGTTCAAGCTCCAGCACGCGACCCGGTCGCGCCGCTACGACATCTTCCGCGATTACACGAAGCTGGTCGACGAGCAGGCCGAGAACCTCATGACCCTGCGCGGCCTGTTCAAGATCAAGGACAGCCACCGTCCGGCGGTGCCGATCGACGAGGTCGAGTCGGTCGAGTCGATCGTCAAGCGGTTCAACACCGGCGCGATGAGCTACGGCTCGATCAGCCAGGAGGCGCACGAGACTCTGGCGATCGCGATGAACCACCTCGGCGGCCGTTCCAACACGGGTGAGGGCGGCGAGGATGTCGCGCGCCTCCTCGACCCGGAGCGCCGCAGTGCGATCAAGCAGGTCGCCTCCGGTCGATTCGGTGTGACGAGCATGTACCTCACGCACGCCACCGACATCCAGATCAAGATGGCGCAGGGCGCGAAGCCCGGCGAGGGCGGCCAGCTGCCCGCGGCGAAGGTCTACCCGTGGATCGCGCGCACCCGCCACAGCACCGCCGGCGTCGGGCTGATCTCGCCGCCCCCGCACCACGACATCTACTCGATCGAAGACCTCAAGCAGCTGATCTTCGACGTGAAGCGCGCGAACCCGAAGGCACGGGTGCACGTGAAGCTCGTGAGCCAGTCGGGCATCGGCGCGGTCGCGGCGGGCGTGACGAAGGCGCTCGCGGACGTCGTGCTGGTCTCCGGCCACGACGGCGGCACCGGCTCGAGCCCCCTCAACTCGCTCAAGCACGCGGGCACACCGTGGGAGATCGGCCTCGCCGAGACCCAGCAGACCCTCATGCTCAACGGCATGCGCGACCGCGTGGTCGTGCAGGTCGACGGGCAGATGAAGACGGGCCGCGATGTCATCATCGGCGCGCTGCTCGGCGCGGAGGAGTACGGCTTCGCCACCGCCCCGCTCGTCGTGAGCGGGTGCATCCTGATGCGCGTCTGCCACCTCGACACCTGCCCGGTCGGCGTCGCGACCCAGAACCCCGAGTTGCGCGCGCGCTTCACCGGCAAGCCGGAGTTCGTCGTCAACTTCTTCGAGTTCCTCGCGCAGGAGGTGCGCGAGTACCTCTCGGAGCTGGGCTTCCGCTCTCTCGAGGAGCTCATCGGCCACAGTGAGCTGCTCGACGTCGACCGCGCTGTCGAGCACTGGAAGGCCGACGGCCTCGACCTGACCCCGATCTTCGTGGGCCCGGAGTTCGACGACGACGAGCCGCGCACCAACCGCGTGCCGCAGGACCACGAGCTCGAGAAGCACTTCGACCAGCAGCTGATCCGCCTGAGCAGCGCCGCACTCGAGAACGGCACGCCCGTCGTGATCGAGCTCCCGGTGCGCAACACGGAGCGCGCGGTCGGCACCATGCTCGGCCACGAGGTCACCGTGCGCCACGGCGAGAACGGCCTGCCCACGGGCACGATCGAGGTGCGCCTCACCGGAACGGCCGGACAGTCGTTCGGCGCGTTCATGCCGGCCGGCATCCGACTGCGGCTTGAGGGCGACAGCAACGACTATGTGGGCAAGGGCCTCTGCGGCGGCGAGATCGTCATCCGCCCGCACCGCAACAGCGTGTTCCCGGCGGAGCGCAACGTCATCGCCGGCAACGTCATCGGCTACGGTGCGACCCAGGGCAGCATGTTCCTGCGCGGCATCGTGGGCGAGCGGTTCCTGGTGCGCAACTCCGGGGCGACCGCGGTCGTGGAGGGCGTGGGCGACCACGCGCTCGAGTACATGACCGGCGGACTCGCCGTCATCCTCGGCGGCACCGGGCGCAACCTCGGCGCAGGCATGTCGGGCGGAACCGCCTACATCCACGACCTGCGTCCCGAGCGCGTGAACGCCGAGTCCCTGGCGACCGGCGAGCTCGAGCTGCTGCCCCTCGGCAGTGCCGACGTGGAGATCCTCACCGACCTGCTCACCCGGCACCGGGACGAGACCGACTCGGTGGTGGCGGCGAAGATGCTCGAGAACCTGGATGACACGATCGCGCACTTCACGAAGGTGCTGCCGCGCGACTACGCGGCCGTGCTGCAGACGCGGCAGACGGCCATCGACGAAGGACTTGACCCGGATGGCGACATCACCTGGGCACGCATCATGGAGGTAACCGGTGGCTGACCCGAAGGGCTTCCTCAAGGTACAAGAGCGCGAGACTCCTGCTCGACGCCCCGTCGCCCTGCGGCTCATGGACTGGAAAGAGGTCTACGAGCAGCAGGACTCCTCGGAGCTCAAGCGCCAGGCTGGCCGCTGCATGGACTGCGGCATCCCGTTCTGCCACCAGGGCTGTCCGCTCGGCAACCTGATCCCCGAGTGGAACGATCTCATGTGGCGCGGCGAGGGCGCACAGGCCATCGAGCGCCTGCACGCGACCAACAACTTCCCCGAGTTCACCGGACGCCTGTGCCCGGCACCGTGCGAGTCGAGCTGCGTGCTCGGCATCAACCAGCCGGCCGTGACGATCAAGCAGGTCGAGGTCTCGATCATCGACCAGGCGTTCGCGAACGGGCTCGTCACGCCGCACCCGCCGGAGCGCCTCACCGGCAAGACCGTGGCCGTGGTCGGGTCCGGCCCCGCGGGACTCGCGGCGGCCCAGCAGCTCACGCGCGCGGGCCACACCGTGGCGGTATTCGAGCGGGATGACCGCATCGGCGGCCTGCTGCGGTACGGCATCCCGGACTTCAAGATGGAGAAGAAGCACATCGAGGCCCGTATCGCGCAGATGCAGGCCGAGGGCACGCGCTTCCGTGCCGGCGTCGAGATCGGCGTGGACATCTCCTGGAGCGACCTCAAGGCGCGCTACGACGCCGTGGTCATCGCGACGGGTGCCATGGTGCCGCGCGACCTGCCGATCCCCGGCCGCGACCTCCTCGGCGTGCACTTCGCCATGGAGTACCTCGTGCAGCAGAACAAGGCGGGCGCCGGCGACCTCGTCCCCGAGCAGATCAGCGCGGAGGGCAAGCACGTCGTCGTGCTCGGCGGCGGCGACACGGGGGCCGACTGCATCGGCACCGCGCACCGCCAGTCGGCGCTCTCGGTGACCAACCTCGCGATCGGCGTCCAGCCGCCGACCGAGCGCCCCGAGCACCAGCCGTGGCCGATGGCCCCGACTCTGTTCGAAGTGTCGAGCGCTCACGAGGAGGGCGGCGAGCGGGTCTACCTGGCGTCGACCGTCGAGTTCCTCTCCAACGAGGCGGGCGAGGTGCGGGCGATCCGCGTCGCCGAGACCGAGTACATCGATGGCCGCCGCGTGCCGAAGTCGGGCACCGAGCGCGAGATCCCCGCCGACCTGGTGCTGCTGGCACTCGGCTTCACCGGTCCGGAGTCGCAGACGATCGAGGCGCAGCTCCCGGTCCCCTTCGACGCCAAGGGCAACATCGAGCGCGACGGCGACTACCAGACGAGCGAGTCGGGCGTGTTCGTCGCGGGCGACGCCGGTCGCGGCCAGTCGCTCATCGTGTGGGCCATCGCCGAGGGGCGCGCTGCGGCATCCGCCGTGGATCGCTACCTTGAGGGGGAGACGCAGCTGCCGTTCCCCGTGCGTCCCACCGATCACGCGATCTCACTCTGATCCATTCCACCACCACCACCACCACCACAGCAGTACCCACCACAGAAGGAAGTCATGAGACGAGCTAAAATCGTCGCGACACTCGGCCCAGCAACGTCGAGTTACGAGAACATCAGGGCGATCATCGATGCAGGTGTCGACGTCGCACGCATGAACCTCAGCCACGGCTCGTACGCCGTGCACGAGGAGGTCTACGCGAATGTGCGCAAGGCCGCCGAGGACTCGGGCCGCGCAGTCGCCGTCATGGTCGACCTCCAGGGCCCGAAGATCCGACTCGGCAAGTTCGAGGCCGGCCCTTACGACCTCGCGGTCGGCGACATCTTCAAGATCACCACCGAGGACGTCCTAGGCACCCGGGAGCTCTCGGGCACGACGTTCAAGGGGCTTCCGGACGATGTGTCGCCCGGCGACTTCCTTCTGATCGACGACGGCAAGGTCAAGGTCAAGGTCACCTCGGTAGACGGGCCGGTCGTCACGACCGAGGTCATCGTCGCGGGCGCGGTCTCCAACAACAAGGGCATCAACCTGCCCGGCGTCGCGGTCAACGTGCCCGCGCTCTCCGAGAAGGACGAGGACGACCTGCGCTGGGGCCTCAAGCTCGGCGCCGACCTCATCGCGCTCTCGTTCGTGCGCAACGCCGACGACATCGTGCGCGTGCACGAGATCATGGCGGAGGAGGGCCGCAGGGTCCCCGTCATCGCCAAGATCGAGAAGCCGCAGGCCGTCGACCACCTCGAGGCGATCATCGACGCGTTCGACGCCATCATGGTCGCTCGCGGCGACCTCGGCGTGGAGCTGCCCCTCGAGGCCGTCCCCATCGTGCAGAAGCGCACGGTCGAGCTCGCCCGCCGCATGGCCAAGCCGGTGATCGTGGCCACGCAGATGCTCGAGTCGATGATCTCGTCGCCTGTCCCGACCCGCGCAGAGACCTCGGACGTCGCCAACGCCATCCTCGACGGAGCTGACGCGGTCATGCTCTCCGGCGAGACCAGCGTCGGCGAGTATCCGGTCATCACGGTCCAGACGATGGCGCGCATCGTCGCGTCCACCGAGGACCACGGCCTCGAGCGCATTCCCCCGCTCGGCACCAAGCCGCGCACGCAGGGCGGTGCGATCACCCTCGCCGCCGCCGAGGTCGCGGACTTCGTCGACGCGAAGTACGTCTGCGTCTTCACCGAGTCGGGAGATTCGGCTCGCCGGATGTCGCGGCTGCGCTTCCGCGTTCCCATGAAGGCGTTCACCCCCGACCCCGCGATCCGCCGCCGCATGGCCCTGATCTGGGGCATCGAGTCGTTCGTCGTGGAGCGCGTCACCCACACCGACGCGATGTACCGCCAGGTCGACGAGGTGCTCCTCGCCGAGGGGCTCGCCGAGGTCGGCGACAAGGTCGTCGTGATCTCCGGTTCCCCTCCCGGCATCTCCGGCTCGACCAACGACCTCCGCGTGCACATCGTCGGCGACGCCGTCAACGCGGCGGCCCCGGTCTGGGAGGAGTAGTCCTGGAGCCCGCTCCCGGCCGGTACCGCCACTTCAAGGGTGCGGTCTACGTGGTCGTGGGCGTCGCGCGCCATAGCGAGACCGAGGAGCCGTTCGTGGTGTACCGCCGCGACGGCTCCTCGGAGCTGTGGGTACGGCCGGTGGCGATGTGGGGCGAGCGCGTCGTGCGCGACGGCTATGACGGGCCGCGGTTCGCTGCGGTCGACTAGAGGGAGACCAGTAGCTCCACGTCGGGGTACTGCGCGCCGATGGCTTCCGCCGTGGCCTTCTCCTCCGCAGTACCGACCGTGACCGTGAGCGACTGCACGCCGTCCGCGAGTGCGGCGCGCACCGCGAGGGGGAGCACGCGGCCCGAGATCGCCTGCCAGAGGCGGATGGCGTTGTCTGGCTGGGCGGGGCCCTCGCCCGCGATGGTGAAGTTCCCGTCGGCGGTGGCGACGGAGACGGCCTTGCCGTCCAGGGCGCCCCCGGCACCGGTGTACGCGGCCATGAGCTCTGCCGGGGCATCCCGCAGGCCGGCCTGGCTGCCCACCGTGGCCTGCACGCCGGGCGTGTAGCCGGGGGAGGGCTCGAGAGGCTGGTAGCCGATTGTCGCGCCGACGAGGAGCGGGGCATCCCGCAGCTGGTTGATCGTGGCGAGGTTCACGCCCTCGTCATCGAGAGAGAAGCCCCACGCGTTGCCCACGATCAGGTTGATCTCGGGGGAGGCGATGCCCTGGCTGTCGGCGCGCTCCCGCAGCGTCTCGGCGAGTGAGGCGAGGTCGCCGGCGCTGATCGAGCCGTCGACCGCGAGGTGCGCGACGAGGCCGTCTGCACCTGCGGGCCGGGCGTCAACGGATGCGACGAACTCCAGGGTGCTCGCCCACACGCCGAACTCGTGGGCCTTCTCGTCAGGCGATGAGCAGCCCGCGAGGGCGGCCAAGGCCAGGAGCGCGACGGCGAGGCGAACGATCTTCATGACACGCCCCCTCGCCGAAAGCTGTGCCGGATGCGGGACTTGAACCCGCACGCCCTTTCGAGCAAAGCATTTTGAGTGCCCCGCGTCTGCCATTCCGCCAATCCGGCGCACAACCACCGTGGAAAGAATACCGTAGGCTTTCCCCGTGACTGATCAGGATGCTGCTCCCTCCGCCCCTCGCAGGGTCGTCGTTGCCGAGGACGAGTCGCTCATCCGCATGGACATCGTCGAGATCCTGCGCGACAACGGCTTCGAGGTCGTCGGCGAGGCCGGCGACGGCGAGACCGCCGTGGCACTCGCGACCGAGCTGCGCCCCGACCTCGTGATCATGGATGTGAAGATGCCCCAGCTCGACGGCATCTCCGCCGCGGAGCGCCTGAGCAAGAACCACATCGCGCCCGTCGTGCTCCTCACCGCGTTCAGCCAGAAGGAGCTCGTGGAGCGGGCCTCCGAGGCGGGCGCCCTCGCCTACGTCGTCAAGCCGTTCACGCCGAGCGACCTGCTGCCGGCCATCGAGATCGCTCTCAGCCGCTACACCCAGATCATCACCCTCGAGGCCGAGGTCGCCGATCTGGTGGAGCGCTTCGAGACCCGCAAGCTCGTGGACCGGGCCAAGGGCCTCCTCAACGAGAAGATGGGCCTCACCGAGCCCGAGGCGTTCCGCTGGATCCAGAAGGCCTCCATGGACCGCCGGCTCACCATGCACGACGTCGCCCAGGCGATCATCGAGCAGCTCAGCGCGAAGAAGTAGGCAGCTCCGGATGCCCGGCTCCGTCGTCATCACCGGCGGCGGGCGCGGCGTGGGCGCCGCCATCGCCAAGACGCTGCTCTCGCGCGGCCTCGACGTCACGGTGCTCGTGCTCGACGCGCCGGACTGGACTCACGACCGACTCACCGTGGTGATCGGCGACGCCGCCGACCCGTCTGACGTGGCCCGCGCCGCGGACGCCGCCGTGGCCGAGCAGCCCCTGGTGGGCTGGGTGAACAACGCGGCAGTGTTCGACGACGCCTTCCTGCACGAGAACCCCGAGTCGGTGCTGGAGACCATAGCCGCGAACCTCGTCCCGGCCGTGGTCGGCACGGCGGAGGCGGTGCGGCGGTTCCTCGCTGCGGGGAGCCGGGGCGCCATTGTTAACGTGTCCTCGCACCAGGCACAGCGGCCCGTGGGCGGGGCCATGGCGTACTCGGTCGCGAAGTCCGCCCTGGAAGGCCTCACGAGGGCCACCGCGGTGGACTACGCCAGCCGCGGCATCCGGGCCAATGCCGTTGCCCTGGGCTCGATCGTCACCGAGCGCTTCGACGGTGATGCGGCAGCCACCGGCGCGGCGCACCCGGCCAACCGCATGGGTCTCGCGAGCGAGGCGGCCGAGGCAGTGGCCTGGCTGCTGTCGAACCTGGCGAGCTTTGTGAACGGCGCGGTGCTGCCGGTGGACGGGGGCCGCTCCGTGTGGGGGCGCGACCCCGAGGAGAAGACCTTCTAGGTCGCCGGCCGGTCCAGCAGCATGTTGGTCATGCGCACTGTCGACAGGCGGCGGCCCTGCTCGTCGGTCATGACGATCTCGTGCGTGGCGAGGGTGCGGCCGATGTTGAGCGCGCGGCAGGTTCCCGTGACCCATCCCTCGGTCGCCGAGCGGCTGTGCGTCGCGTTGATCTCGATCCCGACCGCGTAGCGACCGGGGCCCGCGGCGATCGCGGAGGAGATCGAGCCGAGCGACTCGCCGAGCACCACGTGGGCGCCGCCGTGGAGCAGGCCGATCACCTGGCGGTTGCCCGCGACGGGCATCCGCGCCACCGAGTACTCGCCCGAGCACTCGAGGAATTCGATGCCCATCTTGACGGAGAGCTCGCCGCCGTTGGTGCTCTCGATGATCTGCCGGGTGACCGGGTCGATGTCGTCGGGAAGCTTGGTCATGGAGGCCCCTTTGCGGCGGTACGGCGGCGGTGAAGCGGCGGTTTGCGTGTCGGATGGCGCAGCTAGGCTGGGCTGGTGCCGGACTCAGAAAAGCCTACCCTCCTCGTCATCGACGGCCACTCGCTGGCCTTCCGCGCCTTCTACGCGCTGCCCGTCGACAGTTTCACCACGCGGGACGGGCAGCACACGAACGCCATCCACGGCTTCCTGTCGATGCTCATCCTTCTGCTGCAGAACGAGAAGCCGACCCACCTCGCTGTCGCTTTCGACATCTCGCGCTACTCGTTCCGCACCCGCGAGTACCCGGAGTACAAGGGCACCCGCGGTGAGACCCCCTCCGAGTTCGTGGGCCAGATCCCGCTGCTCGAGGAGGCGCTCAAGGCGATGGGGATCCAGACGCTGAGCAAGGAGGACTACGAGGCCGACGACATCCTCGCCACCCTCGCCACGCGCGGCTCCGCGGAGGGCTTCGACGTCTTGGTGGTCTCGGGCGACCGGGACGCCATCCAGATGGTGAAGCCCGGGGTGACGCTGCTCTACCCGAACGCGCGCGGAGTGTCGGAGCTCAAGCGCTACGATCGCGCCGCCGTGCTGGAGCGCTACGGCATCGAGCCGGAGCAGTACCCGGATATCGCGGCACTCGTGGGCGAGACCAGCGACAACCTCATCGGCATCGACAAAGTGGGCGAGAAGACCGCCGTCAAGTGGATCCAGCAGTACGGCTCGCTGGACGAGATCCTCGCGCACGCCGACGAGATCAAGGGCGTCGTGGGGGAGAAGCTCCGCGAGCAGCAGGACCGCGCGATCCGCAACCGCAAGCTCAACCACCTCCTCACGGACGTCGACCTGCCTGTCGGGCCGGCAGAGCTCGTGCGGCAGCCCATGGACATCGCCGCCGTTCGGGACGTGTTCGACAGGCTGCAGTTCAAGACGCTGCTCGAGCGCGTACTGAAGATCGCCGCGGCGGAGGGCGGCGCCGAGGCGATCGCCGACAGCGCTCCCGCGGCCGCGGGAATCCCCGTGATCCGCACCATGGTCGACGAGGAACTCGGCAAGTGGCTCTCGACCCAGTCCGTGAACGGCCAGAGCGCGCTCGGCCTGCGCATCGAGAGCGCGAACGGCGCGGTCACCGGGTTCGGGATCGGGGCTGCCGACGAGACCGCGTGGGTGCCGTGGGCATCCGGCCGCATGGACTACGTCGCCCTGGAGCAGTGGCTGGCCAGCGACGCGCCGAAAGTCATGACCGGGTCGAAGACACAGCTCAAGATCGCGCGCGACTCGGGGCTCGAGATCAACGGGATCGCCTACGACACGATCCTTGCGGGCTGGCTCCTGAAGCCCGGCTCGAAGTCGGAGACCCTGGAGTCGCAGGTCGAGTACTACCTCGGGGAGACGCTGCAGCAGTCAGACCCGAACCAGCTCGTCCCGGAGACGGAGCCGGCAAGCCCCGCGACGGAGGCCTGGTACTCGCTGCGCCTGGCCTCGTACCTCTCGGAGAAGCTCGACGCCGGCTCGCTCAGCGTGCTCGAGACGATCGAGATGCCCCTCGTCCCCGTGCTCGCGACCATGGAGCGCACCGGCATCACCGTGAATCGCGGCATCCTCGGCGCACTGACCGCCGACCTCGGGGCCAAGGCCGCAGATGTCGCGGAGCGCGCTTTCGCCGAGATCGGCCGCGAGATCAACCTGGGCAGCCCCAAGCAGCTCCAGGAGGTGCTGTTCGACCAGCTCGGCATGCCGAAGACCCGGTCGAACAAGACCGGCTTCTCCACCGACGCCGCGAGCCTCGCCGACCTGCAGGAGCAGAACCCTCATCCGTTCCTCGACCTGCTGCTCCAGCACCGCGACGCCACGAAGCTCATGCAGATCATTGCGAGCATCGACAAGGCCGTCGACCCGGCCGGGCGCGTTCACACCACCTACGAGCAGGCCGGCTCCGCAACGGGGCGCATCGCCTCGAACGACCCGAATCTGCAGAACGTGCCCGTGAAGACCGAGACCGGGCGGGTCATCCGCTCGGCGTTCGAGGCGGGCGAGGGCTACGAGACACTGCTGACCGCCGACTACTCGCAGATCGAGATGCGCATCATGGCGCACCTCTCGCGTGACGAGGGCCTCATCGAGGCCTTCAACGGGGGAGAGGACCTGCACCGCTTCGTCGGCGCGCGCATCTTCCACGTCGACCCCTCCGAGGTCACACCGACGATGCGCACGAAGGTCAAGGCGATGTCGTACGGCCTCGCGTACGGCCTGAGCGCCTTCGGCCTCAGCAAGCAGCTGCGCATCGAGGTGAGCGAGGCCAAGGAGCTCATGACCGACTATTTCGCGCGATTCGGCGCGGTGCGCGAGTACCTGCAGAACGTGGTCGAGCAGGCCAGGGCCGACGGGTACACGACCACGGAGTTCGGCCGGCGGCGCCCGTTCGGCGACCTCTCGTCGTCGAACCGGGTGCTTCGCGAGAACGCCGCGCGCCAGGCGCTCAACTCGCCCATTCAGGGCACGGCGGCCGACATCCTCAAGCTGGCCATGATCGGCATCGACCAGGACCTGAGCGGCATGAAGTCCCGGATGCTCCTGCAGGTGCACGACGAACTCGTGTTCGACGTGGCTCCGGACGAGCTGGATGACCTGACCGCGATCGTCCGCAGCCGCATGGCCGGCGCCGCCGACCTGAGCGTGCCGCTGGACGTGCAGATCGGCACCGGGCCGAACTGGGACGCCGCCGCCCACTGACCCGTCGCCGAAAGAGCCCCGCCGAGATCTCGGCGGGGCTCTTTCGTGTGCCGACACGCCCGAAGCTGAAAATTGGCCGTGAGTTGACAAGCGGACACAAACGGACTTACATAAACCCATAACCACATTTGGTTAGGTTGATTCGTTACCCAGCAGCCCCCAACAACGAGGTCGGATTGTACGCACCGGAGCGGCACCAGCAGATCCTGGAGACCGCGCGCGCCCAGGGCCGCGTCGATGTTGCCGGGCTGGCGCGCGACCTCTCGGTGACGCCTGAGACGGTCCGCCGCGACCTCACCGCCCTCGAGCGCCGTGGCGTCCTGCGCCGCGTGCACGGCGGGGCGATCCCGGTCGAGCGCATGGGTATCGAGCCGGGGGTCGCCGACCGCGAGGTTCACGCCGCCGGCCAGAAGGAGCGCATCGCGCGCGCCGCCCTCGAGGAGCTGCCTGACGGCGGATCCGTGATCCTCGATGCCGGCACCACGACCGTCCGGCTGGCCGAGCTTCTTCCGACGGACCGCGAGCTGACGGTCGTCACCCACTCCATCCCCGTGGCGAGCATCCTGATCTCCCGCCCGAACATCAGCCTCCACCTCCTGGGCGGCGTCGTTCGCGGGCGCACGCTCGCCGCGGTGGGTGACTGGACTCGCGCGCAGATCGCCGACGTCTTCGCGGACGTGGCCTTCATGGGCACCAACGGCATCAGCGTGGAGCGCGGCCTCACCACCCCCGACCTCGCCGAGGCGAGCGTCAAGCGCGCGCTCATCGACGCCGCGCGTCGCACGGTGGTGCTCGCGGACCACACGAAGTTCGGCCGCGAGGACTTCGCCCGCGTCGCCCCGCTGAGCGATATCGACACCGTGATCACCGACGTCGAGCTCGACGTCGAACTCGCGGAGGACATCGAGAACGCGGGCCCCAGGGTCGTGGTCGTGTGATCGTGACCATCACCCTCAACCCCAGCCTCGACCGGACTCTCGAGGTCGACTCCTTCGAGCGCGGGGCGGTGCTGCGCACCTCCGACCCCATCCTCGAGGCCGGCGGCAAGGGCGTGAACGTGACCCGCGCCCTGACGGCCAACGGCACCGAGAGCATCGCGGTGCTTCCTGTAGGCGGGAACGAGGGCGCCGAGTTGACAGGGTTGCTGGATGCCGCGGCAGTCCGCGCCCGCTATGTGCCGGTCGCCGGCCGCACGCGGTCCAACATCACGGTCTCGGAGGCCGACGGCACCATCACCAAGCTCAACGAGCCCGGATCCGCCCTCGGTCCCGACGAGCTCGCCGCCCTCACCAGCGCGGTCGGCTCCACGGTCACCGCCGGCGACTGGGTGGTCATCAGCGGAAGCGTTCCGCCCGAGTTCAGCGCAGAGCAGGTGCGGGCCCTCACGGGCAGCCTGGCCGACCGCGCGGTGAACCTCGCCATAGACACGAGCGGCGATGCGCTAGTTGCCTCGCTCGCCGCTCGGCCCCGCCTCATCAAGCCCAACCGCGCCGAGCTAGCCGAGGTCGTGGGACGGCCGCTCGACTCCATCTCCGACGTGATCGCCGCTGCGAAGGGCGTGCGGGAGCTGGGCGTGGAGATCGTGCTCGTGAGCCTCGGCTCGGATGGGGCAGTGCTCGTGGGACCCGCCGGCGTGATCGTCGGCGAGTCCCACGTGGAGCACCCGCGGAGCACGGTCGGCGCGGGGGACTGCTTCCTCGCCGGCTTCCTCTCCAAGTTCTCCGTCGATGAGACGGATGTCGATGCTGCGCTGCTCGAAGCGCTCGCCTGGGGCGCCGCCGCGGCATCCCTGCCCGGTACCGCGGTGCCGGAACCGGGCGACATCGACTACACGAACGTCCAGCTGGTGTGGCAGCCAGACCTGGATCGGCCACTTGTGGCCAGCTGATTCACCCCACCCCCGTCCAGTACGAAGGAGTACAACCAGAAATGTCTGATTACACACCAGCGGCCACCGGTACCGGTGTCCGCGCCCGCGTTCAGCGGTTCGGTGCGTTCCTCGCCGGCATGGTCATGCCGAACTTGGGAGCGTTCATCGCGTTCGGCCTCATCACCTCGCTCTTCATCCCCGACGGCTGGGTCAACAAGATCGCCGGGACGCAGACCGAGGTCAGCACCCAGATCTCGAGCGTTGTCGGGCCACTGATCGTGATCCTGATCCCGATCCTGATCGCCTTCACCGGCGGCTCCCGCGTCTACGGGCACCGCGGTGGCGTGGTCGGCGCTGTGGCCCTGATCGGTGCGATGCTCGCACCTGTCGCGCTCCAGC
This sequence comes from Rhodoglobus sp. GW821-FHT12B09, assembly GCF_058809925.1. Classification (NCBI taxonomy): domain Bacteria; kingdom Bacillati; phylum Actinomycetota; class Actinomycetes; order Micrococcales; family Microbacteriaceae; genus Rhodoglobus; species Rhodoglobus sp. GW821-FHT12B09. The sequence continues at coordinate 731,051 of NZ_JBXATB010000001.1, forward strand.
TGACCCCGATCTCGCTCAACGGCGAGGAGACCACCCCGCCGGCCTCGATCGCGGACATCGGTCCGACGATCCTGGCGGCGTTCGTGCTCGGCCCGTTGACGGCATGGTTGCTCAAGCTGTGGGACAACGCGATCGCGGGCAAGGTCAAGGGCGGCTTCGAGATGCTCGTCGACAACTTCGCCGCGGGCATCATCGGCGGCATCATGGCCGTGGTCGGCCTGTACATCGTCGGCCCGATCACGTTCTGGATCTCGCAGGGCCTCGGCGCACTCGCCAACGCGCTCGTCAACACGGGGCTACTTCCGCTCGTGTCGATCGTGGTGGAGCCGGCGAAGGTGCTGTTCCTCAACAACGCGATCAACCACGGCGTGTTCACGCCGCTCGGTATCGAGCAGGCTGCTGACGCCGGCAAGTCGATCTTCTTCATGATCGAATCGAACCCCGGCCCCGGCCTCGGTATCCTCACCGCGATGCTGCTGTTCGGCCCGCGCGCGATCCGCCCGACGGTTCCCGCCGCGATGGTCGTGCACTTCCTCGGAGGCATCCACGAGATCTACTTCCCGTACGTGCTCATGAAGCCGATCCTGGTCGTCGCGGCCATCGTCGGTGGCGCTGCTGGCGTGCTGTGGGAGACGATCTTCAACCTCGGCCTCGTCGGCCCGGCCTCGCCCGGCAGCATCATCGCCTGGGCTCTGGTATCCCCGCCGGACAACATCGTCCTCAACCTGATCGGCATCTTCGTCGCCGCGGCGGTCACCTTCGCGCTCGGCGCCGTCCTCCTCGGCTTCGGCCGCAAGGAGTCGGCTGTCGACTCGGAGCTCGACCTCGAGGCGGCTCGCGAGAAGAGCGCGGCGAACAAGGCCGGCTCCAAGTCGGCCGCCACGGCGTAGCCTCGAATCAGGTCCCAACAAAGGAGATAAGCAATGGCAACCATCGACGGATCCAGCATCAAGAAGCTGATCGTTGCGTGCGACGCTGGCATGGGCAGCAGTGTCATGCTCGCCAGCACGCTCAAGAAGCAACTCGCGAAGAACGGGGTGACCGTCGAGCACTCGCCGGTCGCCTCGATCCCGAGCGACGCCGATGTGGTGGTCACCCAGGCGAACCTGGCGGACCGGGCTCGGGGCGTTGTTCCCGGCGTGCCCGTCATCCCGTTCATGCTCTTTCTGGGTGACCCCGCCGTTGCGAAGCTCGTCAAGGCCATCCACAACGGCGACACGGTGGAGTTCTAACCGTGGCTGACGAGCAGAAGCCTCTCACCGAGCTCCTCGCGGAGGCGTCGATCACCCTCGACGCCTCCGCGAGCAGCCGGGATGAGGCCATCCGCCTCGCCGGTGCCGGCCTCAAAGCGGTCGGCGCTATCGACGACGCGTACATCGACGCGATGATCGATCGCGAGAACTCCGTCTCGACCTTCATGGGCGAAGGCGTTGCCATCCCGCACGGAACGCTCGCGGCGAAGGACTCCGTGAAGTCGGACGCCCTGTCGATGGTCAAGTTCCCCGCGGGCGTTGACTGGGACGGCAATGACGTGCGCATCGCCTTCGGCATTGCCGCCAAGGGCAACGGGCACATCGCCCTGCTCTCCCAGCTCGCCACGGTGCTCATGGACCCCGAGAAGGCCGAGGCCCTCCGGGACGCCACGACAGTCGAGCAGGTCTACGCGCTCCTCGAGTCCGAGGATGAGGACGAGTAACAGGCAGTGAAGGTAGCCCGTTTCTACGCCCCCGGCGACATCCGCCTCGAGGACGCCGAGGAGCCGCAGGTCTCGGCTGGCGAGGTCAAGATCCGCGTGCGCAATTGCTCGACGTGCGGCACGGATGTCAAGATCTTCCGGTCGGGGCACCCCAACATGACCCCGCCGCAGGTCATGGGGCACGAGATCGCGGGCGAGATCGTCGACGTCGGGGATGGCGTGCCGGGATGGACGACGGGCGACCGCGTGCAGGTCATCGCCGCCATCCCCGATGGCACCTGCGAGTACTGCCTCGCGGGCACGCCGGCGATCTGCGAGAACCAGCTCTCGATGGGCTACCAGTTCCCCGGCGGCTTCGCCGAGTACATGATCGTGCCGAATGAGGTGCTCCGCGTCGACGGCCTCAACCGGATTCCCGACGGGCTCGGGTTCGCCGAGGCATCCCTCGCCGAACCGCTCGCCTGTGTGCTCAACGGCCAGGAGCTCGCGCGGGTGGGGGAGGGCGACATCGTCGTCATCGTCGGCTCCGGCCCCATCGGCTGCCTGCACGTGCGGCTGGCCCGGTCGCGCGGGGCGGCGTCGATCATCCTCATCGACATCAACGGCGAGCGCCTGGCGGAGGCCGCCGCCCTCGTGAAGCCGGACCTCACCATCGTCTCCAGCGAGACGGACCCGGTCGAGGCCGTGCTCGCCGCCACGGGCGGCCGCGGCGCCGACGTGGTCATCACCGCCGCGGCATCCGGCACCGCGCAGGAGCAGGGGCTCCGGATGCTCGCCCGCCGCGGTCGCCTTAGCCTGTTCGGCGGACTCGCGAAAGACCACCCGACGATCACGGTGGATGCCAACCTCGTGCACTACCGTGAACTCACGATCGTCGGAGTGAACGGATCGAGCCCCGCCCACAACAAGCGGGCGCTCGAGCTGATAGCGTCCGGCGCAGTACCGGTTGCCGACCTCATCACCCACAGGCTTCCCCTTGACCGGCTTCTCGACGCGATCGACATCGTGGCGAGGGGCGAAGCAATCAAAGTAACAATCGAACCGTAGGAGCACTCATGGCCGAGAGAACAGTCACCGTTGCGTCCAGTGTCGGACTGCACGCCCGTCCCGCCTCGCTCTTCGCGCAGGCGGCCGCCAAGGCCGGCGTGCCCGTGCAGCTCACGTCCGCCGCGGGCAAGAGCGTCAACGCGGCGAGCATCCTCGGCGTGCTCTCGCTCGGCATCGGCCACGGCGAGGAAGTGACCCTGAGCGCGGAGGGCGACGGCGCCGACGCGGCACTCGACACCCTTGCCGACCTGCTCGGCACGGACCTCGACAAGGAGTAGGTGCCCCGGGCTACGCTCGGAGTATGACTGACACGCGCAAGCCCACGGCGATCGACGCGATCGCCGAGACCTGGGTCGAGACCATGATCGACCTCGACCCCGACACCGCCATCTGGCTCGGACTGCCGGGGCGCATCGGCGAGATCGGCGACCTGTCGCCGGCCGGCCACGATCGGTACATCGACGAGGCGAAGAAGGTGCTCGCCGCGCTCGCTGCGGCGACGCCCGTCGACGAGGTCGACGAGGTCACCAAGACCGACATCAGCTACCAGCTCGGCCTCGACGTCCAGTCCTCCGAGGCCAGGCTGAACGAGCGCGACCTGAACGTCATCGCGTCGCCCGCCCAGGGTGTGCGTGAGATCTTCGACCTCATGCCGACGGCCACCGAGAACGACTGGTCGGTCGTGGCCACCCGCCTCGGGAACGTGCCCGGCGCGATCGACGGCTACATCGAGACGCTCCGCAAGGGCATCGCCGATGGCGTGGTGCCGGCCCGCCGGCAGGTCGTCGAGGTCGCCCAGCAGGCGCGCAAGCACGGCGACCCGCTCGGCTTCTTCTTCGACTTCACGGGCGCGGCCGCGCTCGAGGGCGGCGGGGAGATCCCGGCGAGTCTCGCCTCCGACCTGAGGTCGGGCGCCGAGGCCTCCGCGGACGCGTACTCGCGTCTCGCCGAGTTCCTCGAGACGGAGCTCGCCCCGGTCGCGTCCGAGCGCGACGCCGTCGGACGCGAGCTCTACCAGCTGCACTCGAAGCACTTCCTCGGCGCCGAGATCGACCTCGACGAGACCTACGAGTGGGGCCGCGAAGAGCTCCAGCGCATGGTCGACGAGCAGACCCGCATCGCGGGGGAGATCAAGGCCGGCGCTTCCGTCGAGGAGGCCGTCGAGTTCCTGGAGAAGGACCCCGCGCGCAAGCTGCACGGCACCGACGCGCTGCAGAAGTGGATGCAGGAGACGAGCGACCGCGCCGTCGCCGAACTGAGCCGCGACCACTTCGACATCCCCGACCCGGTCAAGGCGCTGGAGTGCATGATCGCCCCCACCCAGGAGGGCGGCATCTACTACACCGGGCCGAGTGACGACTTCTCGCGCGCCGGCCGCATGTGGTGGAGCGTCCCCGAGGGCGTCACCGAGTTCGACATCTGGCGCGAGCTCACGACCGTGTACCACGAGGGCGTTCCCGGCCACCACCTGCAGATCGGCCAGGCGGTGTACAACCGCGCGACGCTCAACACATGGCGCCGCCAGCTCGGCGGCACGAGCGGCCACGCCGAGGGCTGGGCGCTCTACGCCGAGCGCCTCATGGAGGAGCTCGGCTACCTGGAGGACCCGGCAGACCGGCTCGGGATGCTCGACGGCCAGCGCATGCGCGCCGCCCGCGTCGTGCTCGACATCGGCGTGCACCTGGGCAAGCCCAACCTCGAGGGCACCGGAACCTGGGACGCGGACTACGCCCTCGAGTTCATGCGCAAGAACGTGAACATGAACGACTCCTTCATCCGCTTCGAGGTGAACCGCTACCTCGGATGGCCGGGGCAGGCCCCGTCCTACAAGGTCGGCCAGCGCATCTGGGAGCAGATCCGCGACGGCGCTCAGAAGCGCGACGGTGCGTCCTTCTCGTTCAAGGACTTCCACAAGAAGGCACTCGATCTCGGCGGGGTGGGCCTCGACACGCTCAAGACCGCACTCCTGAAGTGAGCGCGACCCTCGGCGAGGCCTGGCTCGGCATTGCCCGCCGCATCCTCGCCGAGGGGCGCCCCACGACGTACGACGGGCTGCCCATCCTCGAGATCGCCCACGCGACCCTCGTGGTCGAGCACCCTGACCCGGACGACGCGCTCATCGCCGCCCACGCGAATCCCGAGCGCCTGGCCTGGATGCGGGCGAACTTCGTCGATCGCGCTCTCGTCGCTGAGCTCGGCGACGCCAGGAGCTACGCGAGCCGCCTCTTCGACTACGCGGGCACCGGGGCCGACCAGGTCCAGTGGGTGATCGAGAGGCTCCGGGATGACCCTGCCTCGCGGTCGGCGACGATCACGACCTTCGAGCCCACCCTCGACACGACCTACATCCCGTGCGTGAGCATGCTCGACTTCTGGATACCCGAGGGCGGTGTTGATCTCGTGGTGTACGCCCACTCGATCGACTTCGGCTCGAAGGGCTACGGCAACCTCGTGCAGCTCGCGGAGCTGCAGCGCACAGTCGCGAGTGCCCTCGGGCTGCCCGTGGGCACCCTGACGTTCATCGTCAAGTCCGCTCACGTGTACGAGACCGAGTTCGACTACATGCGCGGCGTTCTCGCGACCGCCTCGTGAGCCCCTGGGAGCGGGCGCTCCGCGAGCAGGCCGCGCGGCTGGATCCGGCGCTCCGGGCGTACTTCGGGGCGATCCCGATCGGAAGCGCGGGCCGGGGCGAGGGTGTCTTCGATGTCGTCGGCACCCCGCGCCGCTGGCTGTGGCCGCTGCTCTCGCTGCTCGCGCTCGACGGGATCGTGTTCCCGGTGTGGGAGCACTCCGTTCCGTTCACCATCACGAACCGGCCCACGGGCCGGGGCACCGTGCGAGCGCGCCGGGTGTTCCACTTCGCGGGTGGAGACGCCGTGATGTCCGACGAGATCGGGATCACGTCCGCAGGTCTCACCGATCGACTGGGGGAGCACGCGCTCGTCTCCTCGACGCTGTCGGCCACCGTCGTCAACGGCCGCCTCGTCCTGCGCTCGACAGGGGCGGTTCTGAGACTCGGCCCTGTCCGCGTGCCGCTGGGAGTCCTCGCACCCCGCGTCACTCTCGTGGAGCGCACCGACGGCAGCCGGCAGCACGTGTCCCTGCGCATGAGCCTGCCCGGCGTGGGCACGATCTACGAGTACTCGGGCACTTTCACCTACCGCGTAGAGAAGGAGAACGGTGTCTGACCGCATCGTCATCGCCGGGGCATCCGGATTCATCGGCACCTACCTGGCGAAAGCCTTCAGAGCTGACGGCGCAGATGTCCGGCTGATCGGCCGTGATGGCCCGGATGCCGCGTGGGGCGACACCGCCGCGATCACGCAGCTGCTCGACGGAGCCGACCTGCTCGTCAACCTCGCGGGCAAGAGCGTGAACTGCCGCTACGGCCCCGCGAACCGCGCCGAGATCATGCGGTCGCGCATCGACACCACCCGGGAGCTGTCGGCGGCGCTCCTCGCGTGCGCGGTGCCGCCCCCGCTGTGGATCAACTCCTCGACAGCGACCATCTACCGGCACGCGGAGGACCGGCCCATGACGGAGTCGACGGGGGAGATCGGCACCGGGTTCTCCGTCGGCATCGCCACCGCCTGGGAGCGCGAGCTCGGCGCCGCGGACCTGCCCAGCACCCGCCGGGTCGCGCTGCGGATGGCCATCGTCCTGGGCGACGGCAGCGCGCTCGTCCCGCTCCTGCGCCTCGCGCGGTTCGGGCTGGGAGGGCCGCAGCTCGACGGCCCGTGGTTCCGAACGCGTGCGCGGGTCGCCGCCGGCACCTTCCACGAGTTCCGGGCGAAGTGGGGACGGCAGAAGTTCAGCTGGATCCACATCGCCGACGTGCTCGGGATCATCAGGTTCCTCCGTTCTCACGAGGAGGTCGAGGGGGTCGTGAACGCCAGCTCGCCGCATCCCGTCGACAATGTCGAGCTGATGCGCACGATCAGGAAGGCGCTCGGAGTGCCGTTCGGCCTGCCAGCGCCCCGGCCGCTGCTCGAGGTCGGCACCGCGCTGATCCGCTCGGAGACGGAGCTCGTGCTCAAGAGCCGCTGGGTAGTGCCGGAGAAGCTGCTCGCCGCGGGCTACGAGTTCGAGTATCCCGATCTCAACGTTGCCCTGCGCGAGATCGTCGCCGAACGGGCGTCCAAGGAGTCGCGCGCTTCCTAGCCCCTTTGAGTCGCGGTAGCCCGGGCTTGACAGAAGCGCTAAGCTGGAACGTCGCATTTCTGCGGCACTTCTATCCGCCTGCCTCGGGCGAACCACAGATTCTCTCGTCCCTGGCCTTACTCATGTCCATCCGGAGCAACTACTACATGACAATCGTAACGACCGACAAGGCACCCAAGCAGGTCGCCGTCAATGACATCGGATCTGCTGAAGACTTTCTCGCCGCGGTCGAAAAGACGCTGAAGTTCTTCAACGACGGAGACCTCATCGAGGGCACCGTTGTCAAGATCGACCGTGACGAGGTCCTCCTCGACGTCGGTTACAAGACCGAGGGTGTTATCCCCTCCCGCGAACTCTCCATCAAGCACGATGTGGACCCCACCGAGGTAGTCCAGGTCGGTGACACCGTCGAGGCTCTCGTTCTCCAGAAGGAGGACAAGGAGGGTCGCCTCATCCTGTCCAAGAAGCGCGCACAGTACGAGCGCGCATGGGGCGACGTCGAGAAGATCAAGGACGCCGACGGCGTCGTGACCGGCTCGGTCATCGAGGTCGTCAAGGGCGGCCTCATCGTCGACATCGGCCTGCGAGGCTTCCTGCCCGCGTCGCTCATCGAGCTTCGCCGCGTCCGCGACCTCACGCCGTACCTCGGCCAGGAGATCGAGGCCAAGATCCTCGAGCTCGACAAGAACCGCAACAACGTCGTCCTGTCGCGCCGCGCGCTCCTCGAGCAGACGCAGAGCGAGAGCCGCACTACGTTCCTCAACAACCTCGCCAAGGGCCAGGTTCGCAAGGGCGTCGTGTCGTCGATCGTCAACTTCGGTGCCTTCGTCGACCTCGGCGGTGTGGACGGCCTCGTTCACGTCTCCGAGCTGTCGTGGAAGCACATCGAGCACGCGTCCGAGGTTGTCGAGGTCGGCCAGGAGGTCACCGTCGAGATCCTCGAGGTCGACCTCGAGCGCGAGCGCGTGTCGCTCTCCCTCAAGGCCACCCAGGAAGACCCGTGGCAGGTGTTCGCCCGCACGCACGCTATCGGCCAGGTTGCTCCCGGAAAGGTCACGAAGCTCGTCCCCTTCGGCGCGTTCGTCCGCGTTGCCGAGGGCATCGAGGGCCTCGTGCACATCTCGGAGCTGTCGGGCAAGCACGTCGAGCTCGCCGAGCAGGTTGTCTCGGTCGGCGACGAGGTGTTCGTCAAGGTCATCGACATCGACCTCGAGCGTCGCCGCATCAGCCTCTCGCTGAAGCAGGCGAACGAGGGCGTCGACCCCGAGGGCACCGAGTTCGACCCGGCACTCTACGGAATGCTCACCGAGTACGACGAGCAGGGCAACTACAAGTACCCTGACGGCTTCGACCCGGAGACCAACGAGTGGAAGGAAGGCTTCGAGACCCAGCGCGAGAAGTGGGAGCAGGACTACGCTGCCGCCCAGGCCCGCTGGGAGCAGCACAAGAAGCAGGTCGCGGCCGCAGCCCTGCAGGAGGACGTCATCTCCTCCAGCAGCTCCGTCCCGGCTGGCGCGTCCTCTTTCTCGAGCGATGAGGCCCCCGCCAGCGGCGGCACCCTCGCCGACGACGAGTCGCTCGCTGCGCTTCGCGAGAAGCTGTCGAACAACTCCTAGGCTGAACTAGTCAGCAACGAACGGCCGGTCCTCTTCGGAGGGCCGGCCGTTCGTCGTTTCCGCTGCGCGCCGAAAACGCAGGAGATCAGTCACGTGAGCCGCGGCATCCCGATATTCGGGCCGCTAAATTGCCCAATGTCCTGCGTTTTCGTCGCGTTCGGAGCCGATTCGCGGCCGAGGACCGGGGTCTCCCGCGCCTAGGTGGTGACTTCGGCGCCGCTGCGCCGCCCGCGCCGGAACCGCCGGAAGAGCAGGACGAACCCCACGATCACGCCCCCGATCGCGATGATCACCAGCACGGGCAGCAGCAGGGCGAGCACGCTCAGGATGACGCTGCCGAAGTCCTCGGCGGTGCTGACGACAGGGGTCGCAGTGCCGACCGTGGCGACGTTGAGCGCCGGACGGGACACGGCCTTGCCGATGTGGGTGGCGAGCGCGAGAAGGATGCCGACGGCGATGGGCACCCACGCGTTCGAGGTGAAGAACTGCGCGGGGTCGGAGACCACCGCGGTGCCGGAGCTCGATCCCGTGCCGAACGCGATGCCGCCGGCGACGGGGCGGACGAAGAGCTGGATCCAGTCGTTGATCGAATCGACCACCGGGATCTTGTCGGCGACGATCTCGATGACGAGCAGCACGCCCAGTATCCCCAGCACCCACGGGTTCGAGAGCCACTGCCACTGGGCGGGCAGGTCGACGAAGTCGAGGAACCGGCCGGCGAGCCCGAGGACGAGCAGCGGGATGTAGGCGTTGAGGCCGGCCGCAACAGCGAGCCCGGCGCCGGTGAGCACCTCGAACATGCGGCATCCTCTCGTTCACGCCCTCGTTCACGCCGAGGCTAGCATTACGGGATGTACCTGATCGCCCTCACCGGTGGTATCGCGTCCGGCAAGTCCGTGGTCGCCGAGCGCCTTGCGAGTCACGGCGCAGTCGTGGTCGATGCGGACGTGCTCGCCCGCCGCGTCGTGGAGCCGGGCACCCCCGGCCTCGCCCGGATCGCGGAGGAGTTCCCCGGCGTGATCACGCCCGAAGGCACTCTCGATCGCGCGGCGCTCGGCGCGATCATCTTCAGCGACCCGGAGCGGCGCGAGGCGCTCAACGCCATCACCCATCCCGAGATCCAGCGCCTCGGCAACCGGCTGTTCGCCGACGCCGACGCCGCGGACCCCCACGCCGTGGGCGTCTACGACGTGCCGCTCCTCGTCGAGGCGGTGCACGAGCGGCCGCGCAAGTACGACCTCGTGGTCGTCGTCCACGCCGACACGGCCGTGCGTCTGAACCGCATGATGGAACTGCGCGGGATGACCCGGGAAGAGGCTACCCACCGGCTCAACTCGCAGGCCTCCGACGCGGAGAGGCTCGCGATCGCGGACATCGTGATCGACAGCAACGGGACCCTCGAGCACACCCTCGAGCAGGCGGACGAGCTCTGGGAGATGGCGGCCGCGTCCGCTCATAGCGCACAGGCCCTCTAGCGTCGGTGGCCCTGCCTATGCTGAATGCATGGAGCCCACCCGAGCCGTTCGGCCGTTCAAGGTCGTCAGCGAGTACATGCCGAGCGGCGACCAGCCGGCCGCGATCGCCGAGCTCGCCCAGCGCATCAACGCGGGGGAGACGGACGTCGTGCTGCTGGGTGCTACCGGTACCGGAAAGTCCGCGACGACAGCCTGGCTGATCGAGCAGGTGCAGCGCCCGACCCTCGTGCTCTCGCACAACAAGACCCTCGCGGCGCAGCTCGCCAACGAGTTCCGCGACCTGATGCCCGACAACGCGGTCGAGTACTTCGTGTCGTACTACGACTACTACCAGCCCGAGGCGTACATCCCGCAGACGGACACCTTCATCGAGAAGGACTCCTCGATCAACGCCGAGGTGGAGCGCTTGCGCCACTCCACGACGAACTCCCTGCTGAGCCGCCGCGACACGGTCGTGGTGTCCACCGTCTCCTGCATCTACGGCCTCGGCGCGGCCGAGTCCTACCTCGACGCGATGATCGCGCTCCAGGTCGGCATGCGGATCGACCGGGAGACGCTCATCCGGAAGTTCGTCTCGATGCAGTACCAGCGCAACGACTACGACTTCTCGCGCGGCACCTTCCGGGTGCGCGGCGACACCATCGAGATCATCCCGGTGTACGAGGAGCTCGCGATCCGCATCGAGATGTTCGGCGACGAGATCGAGCACATCTACGCGCTGCACCCGCTCACCGGTGACGTGGTGAAGACGATGGACGCCGTCTCGGTGTTCCCGGGAACCCACTACGCCGCGAGCCCCCAGACGATCCAGCGCGCCATCGTCTCCATTCAGGAGGAGCTGGCCGAGCGCCTCCAGGAGCTCGAGCGGCAGGGCAAGCTGCTGGAGGCCCAGCGGCTCCGGATGCGCACGACGTTCGACATCGAGATGATGGAGCAGATCGGCTTCTGCAACGGCATCGAGAACTACTCCCGCCACATGGACGGCCGTCAGCCCGGCGAGGCTCCCAGTTGCCTGCTCGACTACTTCCCCGAAGACTTCCTCGTCGTGATCGACGAGTCGCACGTGACCGTCCCGCAGATCGGTGCGATGTACGAGGGGGATGCCTCGCGCAAGCGCACCCTCGTCGAGCACGGGTTCCGCCTTCCGAGCGCCCTGGACAACCGGCCGCTCCGCTGGGAGGAGTTCCTCGCCCGAGTCGGGCAGAAGGTCTACCTCTCCGCCACCCCCGGCAAGTACGAGCTCGGGATCACCGACTCGATAGTCGAGCAGGTCATCCGGCCCACCGGCCTGGTCGACCCCGCGATCATCGTCAAGCCGTCGAAGGGGCAGATCGACGACCTCCTGGAGCAGATCCGCCTCCGCGTGGAGAAGAACGAGCGCGTGCTCGTCACCACCCTCACGAAGAAGATGGCGGAAGAGCTCACGGAGTTCCTCGGCGAGCACGGTGTGCGCGTGCGGTACCTCCACTCGGACGTGGACACGCTACGCCGCGTGGAGCTCCTCACGGAGCTGCGGCAGGGCGTCTACGACGTGCTCGTGGGCATCAACCTCCTGCGCGAGGGCCTCGACCTGCCGGAGGTCTCCCTCGTGGCGATCCTCGACGCCGACAAGGAGGGGTTCCTGCGCTCGGGCACCTCCCTGATCCAGACCATCGGCCGTGCGGCGCGCAACGTGTCGGGCGAGGTCCACATGTACGCGGACGTCATGACCGACTCGATGGCCAAGGCCATCGAGGAGACCGACCGCCGTCGCGACAAGCAGATCGCGTACAACAAGGAGCGCGGCATCGACCCGCAGCCGCTGCGCAAGAAGATCGCGGACATCACCGACCAGATCATGCGCGAGGCCGGCGACACCGCAGAGCTGCTCAGTGGCAAGAACGACGCGAGTCGCAAGCGCGCGCCCACGCCCAACCTCAAGCGCGAGGGCGTCCGCAGCCGTGAGGGGCTCGCGGCGCAGGGCGGCAACGACCTCGAGAAGATCGTGGCCGACCTCACCGAGCAGATGCTCGCGGCCGCGGCCGAGCTCAAGTTCGAGCTCGCGGGCCGCCTGCGTGACGAAGTGCAGGACCTCAAGAAGGAGCTGCGGCAGATGGAGCAGGCGGGCCACCTGAAGTAGCGGTCCTCAGCACTGGGTCGTCAGCGCCGGGTTCTCCGCACCGGGTTCTCCGCACCGGGTCTCCGCACCGGGTTCTCCGCACTGGGTCTCCGCTCCGGGCGAACGGGTCCGGGCAATGTCAGTGGCTTCCATAGAATGGACAGAGTGTCGATAACCGAGATTGAAGAGCTGGACGAGGAGTCCATGTTGGCTGCGATCGAAGGAAAGTCGGCGCCCAACGGCAAGCTCACGGTGCGAGGCGCCCGCGTTCACAACCTGCGCAATGTCGACCTCGAGATCCCGCGCGATTCGCTCGTGGTGTTCACCGGGCTCTCCGGCTCGGGCAAGTCCAGCCTCGCGTTCGACACGATCTTCGCCGAGGGGCAGCGCCGCTACGTCGAGTCCCTCTCCGCGTACGCGCGGCAGTTCCTCGGCCAGGTGGACCGGCCGGATGTCGACTTCATCGAGGGACTGAGCCCCGCGGTATCCATCGACCAGAAATCCACGAACCGCAACCCGCGCTCGACGGTCGGCACGATCACCGAGATCTACGACTACATGCGCCTTCTCTGGGCTCGCATCGGCGTGCCGCACTGCCCGGTCTGCGGTGAGCGCATCGAGAAGCAGACGGTGCAGCAGATCGCCGACCAGCTGATGGAGCTCGAGACCGGCACGCGGTACCAGATCGTGAGCCCGGTCATCTCGCAGAAGAAGGGCGAGTTCGTCGACCTCTTCAAAGAGCTGGCGACCAGCGGGTACTCGCGCGCGATCGTCGACGGCGAGCAGATCCAGCTGAGCGACCCGCCCAAGCTGAAGAAGCAGTTCAAGCACGACATCTCGGTCGTGATCGACCGGCTCGTGGCGGGCGACGACATCCTCACGCGCCTCACCGACTCCCTGGAGACGGCCCTGCGCCTCACCGACGGCCTAGTGTCGATCAACTACGTTGACGAGACCGGGGATGCCGCGTGGCGCAACTTCAGCGAGAAGCTGTCGTGCCCGAACGGCCACCCGCTGCAGCTCACCGAGATCGAGCCGCGCACGTTCTCGTTCAACGCCCCCTTCGGCGCGTGCCCGGAGTGCTCCGGCCTCGGCACCCGCATGTCCGTGGACGCCGACCTGCTCATCGCCGACGAGTCGGTCAGCATCGCCGACGGTGCGATCCTCCCGTGGACCAGTCAGGGCAAGGGCCTCTTCAACTACTTCGAGAAGCTGCTCGACGGCCTCGCGCGCGACCTCGACTTCTCCCTCGACACCCCGTGGGGCGAGCTGCCCGCGAGCGTGCAGGAGGCGATCCTGCGCGGCAACAACTTCCAGGTCACGGTCAAGTGGAAGAACCGCTACGGCCGGGAGATGAAGTACTCCACCGGCTTCGAGGGCGTCATCCCGTACATGGAGCGCAAGTACCTGGAGGCGGAGACTGACGTGCAGCGCCAGCGCGTCTCCGAGTACCTCCGCGAGATCCCGTGCCCGGTGTGCGACGGCAAGCGCCTCAAGCCCGAGGTGCTCGCGGTCACCGTGCACGGCGCGAGCATCGCCGACGTGTGCGAGCTCAGCCTGGTCAAGGCGCACGAGTTCATGCAGCAGCTCGAGCTCTCCGCACGCGATGCAAAGATCGCGGCCCAGGTGCTGCGGGAGATCCGGCTTCGTCTCGAGTTCCTCATCGAGGTCGGCCTCAGCTACCTCGACCTCATGCGCGCGGCAGCCACCCTCTCGGGCGGCGAGGCGCAACGCATCCGGCTGGCGACCCAGATCGGTTCCGGCCTCACCGGAGTGCTCTACGTGCTCGACGAGCCCAGCATCGGCCTGCACCAGCGCGACAACCGGCGGCTCATCGAGACGCTCGTGAAGCTCAAGAACCTCGGCAACACGCTCATCGTCGTGGAGCACGACGAGGACACCATCCGCACCGCGGACTGGATCGTCGACATCGGCCCGGGAGCAGGGGAGCACGGCGGCGTCGTCGTGCATTCCGGCTCCTATGAGGATCTGATCGCGAACACCGCGTCGATCACGGGCGACTACCTCTCCGGCCGCAAGTCGATCGCGACGCCGAAGAAGCGCCGGCCGATCGACAAGAAGCGCCAGGTCGTCGTCGAGGGCGCGCGCGCCAACAACCTCAAGAGCGTGACCGTCGGGTTCCCGCTCGGCGTGCTCACGGCAGTCACCGGCGTGAGCGGCTCGGGCAAGTCCAGCCTCGTGAACGACATCCTGTACAAGGTGCTCGCGAACCAGCTCAACGGCGCCCGCCAGATCCCCGGCAAGCACACCCGAGTCACGGGTCTCGACGACCTCGACAAGGTCGTGCACGTCGACCAGGCGCCGATCGGCCGCACCCCGCGCTCGAACCCCGCCACCTACACCGGCGTCTTCGACAAGATCCGCACGCTCTTCTCCGAGACGGCCGACGCCAAGGCTCGCGGCTACCTTCCCGGCCGGTTCAGCTTCAACGTCAAGGGCGGTCGCTGCGAGAACTGCTCGGGCGACGGCACGATCAAGATCGAGATGAACTTCCTGCCCGACGTCTACGTCGCGTGCGAGGTCTGCGGGGGTGCGCGCTACAACCGCGAGACCCTCGCTGTGAAGTACAAGTCGAAGAACATCGCCGAAGTGCTCGACATGCCGATCAGCGAGGCCGCCGAGTTCTTCGAGGCGATCTCCAGCATCCACCGCTACCTGAAGACTCTCGAGGAGGTCGGCCTCGGCTACGTGCGCCTCGGCCAGAGCGCCACCACGCTCTCCGGCGGCGAGGCCCAGCGGGTCAAGCTCGCGACCGAGCTCCAGCGCCGCTCCATGGGCCGGAGCATCTACGTGCTCGACGAGCCCACGACCGGCCTGCACTTCGAGGATGTCCGCAAGCTCCTCATGGTGCTCAACGGCCTCGTCGACAAGGGCAACACCGTGATCGTCATCGAGCACAACCTCGACGTGATCAAGTCGGCCGACTGGCTCATCGACCTCGGCCCCGAGGGCGGCGCGGGCGGCGGCGAGGTGCTCTCGATCGGCACTCCGGAGCAGCTCGCCACGGTGGAGGGCAGCCACACGGGCGTGTTCCTCAAAGAGGTACTGGAGGGCACGCGGGTCTGATGGCGTCGACCGTTGCCTGGCGCCCGAAGGCGGGCGAGATCCCGCAGCAGGCGGGCGTGTACAGGTTCCGGGATGCCTCGTCCCGTGTGCTCTACGTCGGGAAGGCGAAGAACCTCCGCCAGAGGCTGAGCAACTACTTCGCGCCTCTGAGCACCCTCCACGACCGCACCCGGAAGATGGTGCTGACCGCGTCGTCAGTCGAGTGGACTGTCGTCGGCAACGACTTCGAGGCGCTGCAGCTGGAGTACACCTGGATCAAGGAGTTCGATCCGCCGTTCAACGTCCAGTACAAGGACGACAAGTCCTACCCGTACCTGGCGATCACCCTCGGCGACCCGGTGCCGAGAGTGCTCGTGACCCGCAACCGGAAGATCCCGAACGCGCGCTACTTCGGGCCGTACAGCCGTGCGTGGGCGATCCGCGAGACCGTCGACATCATGCTCAAGGCGTTCCCGATGCGCAGCTGCTCGGATTCCACCTACAAGCGCGCCCAGCAGACCGGCCGGCCGTGCCTCCTCGGCGATATCGGCAAGTGCGCCGCGCCGTGCGTCGGCCGGGTCACGCTGGAGGAGCACAAGTCGATCGCGCTCGACTTCGCGAGCTTCATGGGCGGCAACGACTCCCGCTACGTCACGACGATCACGAAGCGCATGAAGGACGCCTCTGCGGCCCTCGACTTCGAGTCGGCGGCCCGCTACCGCGATCAGGTGGCGGCGATGGAGACCGCCCTCGCCAAGAACGCCGTCGTGCTCGACGAGGAGGTGGACGCCGACCTGTTCGGCATCGCCCACGACGAGCTCGCGGCCGCCGTGCAGCAGTTCATCGTCCGTGGCGGACGCATCCGCGGCGTGCGCAGCTGGGTGGTCGACAAGGAGCTCGACCTTGAGCTGGCAGAGCTCGTCGAGTCGGTGCTCCAGAACGCCTATGAGGATGCGACCCCGCCCCGAGACGTGTTCGTCCCCGCGCTCCCCGAGGACGCGCCCGCGCTCGAGCGCTGGCTGGGGGAGCTGCGCGGCCCCGGCTCGCGGGTGAAGCTCGGGGTGGCGAAGCGCGGCGACAAGGCGGCACTCGCCCTCACGGTCGCGCAGAACGCGCAGAACGCCCTCATCCTGTACAAGACCCGCCGCAGCGGCGACTTCGTGGCCCGCTCCCAGGCTCTGGCCGACATCCAGGAGGCGCTCGGCATGGACGAGGCGCCCCTGCGCATGGAGTGCTACGACGTCTCTCACCTGAGCGGGACCAACATCGTCGCGTCGATGGTCGTCTTTGAAGACGGTCTGCCCCGCAAAGACCAGTACCGCCGCTTCAGCATCCCCGAGTCGACCGACGACACCGAGTCGATCCACCAGGTGCTCACGCGGCGGCTCGCGTACCTCAAGGAGGAGCCGGCACTCGCGGCCGTTGTCGACGACCCGGGCCAGGCCGAGGAGAAGCGCCGGAAGAAGTTCGCGTACCCGCCGCAACTGCTGATCGTCGACGGCGGCCAGCCTCAGGTCGCCGCGGCGAAACGGGCGCTCGTCGAGGCCGGCATCACGGGCATCCAGCTCGCCGGCATCGCGAAGCGGCTCGAGGAGATCTGGCTTCCCGACTCCGACTACCCCGTGATCCTGCCGCGCAACAGTGACGCGCTGTTCCTCATCCAGCGCATCCGCGACGAGGCGCACCGCTTCGCGATCAGCTACCAGCGGCAGAAGCGCAAGAACGACATCCAGTCGGTGCTGGGCGAGATACCGGGGCTCGGGCCGTCGCGCGTTCGCGAGCTGCTGAAGCACTTCGGGTCCGTCGCGCGGCTCAAGAGCGCCGATGCCGCCGCCATCTCCGAGGTGCGGGGGATCGGCCCGCAACTGGCGCAGGTCGTCGTCGAACGACTCCGGCAGTAGCCCGTCGGCGGGTAGTCTGGTTCCACAATGCCCCCCGAGAGTCCACAGCAGGAGATGCTCATCGTCACCGGCATGTCCGGTGCCGGTCGATCTACCGTGGGCAACGCTCTCGAGGACCTCGGGTGGTACGTCGTCGACAACCTGCCGCCCCAGATGCTCAAGCCCCTCGTGGAGCTCGCGCAGCACGCCGGCAACTCCCTGCCGCGGATCGCCGCCGTGGTCGATGTGCGCGGCGGCGCGATGTTCCAGGACGTGCGCAGCAGCATCGACGCGCTCCGCGATTCCATCGTGCTCAGACTGCTGTTCCTCGAGGCGACGGATGCGACGCTCGTGCGCAGGTTCGAGAACGTCCGGCGCCCGCATCCGCTCCAGGGCAACGGCACGACCCTTGACGGCATCGTGGCGGAGCGCGAGCGGCTCGCCGAGATCCGCGCCGCTGCGGACATCGTGATCGACACCTCCGACCTCAACATCCACCAGCTCGCGACCGATATCCGCGAGGAGTTCTCCACGGACGACGACGCGGGCCTGCGGGTGACCATCGAGAGCTTCGGATACAAGTACGGCCTTCCCGCCGACGCCGATATCGTGGCGGACTGCCGCTTCCTCCCGAACCCGTTCTGGATCCCGGAGCTCAAGGCCCTCAACGGCCTCGATGAGTCCGTGCGCGAGTTCGTCCTCTCCCGCGAGGGCGCGGCGGAGTTCGTCGATGACTACGCCCGCGCGATGGAGCCGGTGTTCGCCGGCTTCCAGCGCGAGAACAAGCGACACGCTACGATCGCCATTGGCTGCACTGGGGGAAAGCACCGGTCTGTCGCGATTGCCGAAGAGCTCGCGACCAGGCTCAGCAGCCTGCCCGGAGTGGTCGTGAGCGTCATGCACCGCGACCTCGGGCGCGAATAACAACACAGAAGGAGGACCGCGCGTGGCACTTACCGCCGAGGTCAAAGACGAGCTGACAGGCATCCTGTCGGGCAAGACGACCATCCGCGCGGCGGAGCTCGCAACGATCCTGCGCTTCTCGGGCGGGCTGCACGTCATCTCGGGCCGTATCGCCGTCGAGTCCGAGGTCGACACCGAGGCCCTTGCGCGCCGGGTCCGAAAGGACATCGCGGAGCTCTACGGCGTGCGCGCCGACGTCTCCGTCATCTCGGCGTCGGGCACCCGACGAACGAGCCACTACCTGGTGCGAGTCCTCGACGGCGGCGAGACTCTCGCCCGTCAGACCGGGCTGCTGGATGCGCGCCGCCGCCCGATCCGCGGACTTCCGAACCGTCTCACCACGGGCAGCCGCGAGGAGCTGGCCGCCGTCTGGCGCGGAGCGTTCCTCGCCGCGGGCACGCTCACCGACCCGGGCCGCTCCGCGGCCCTCGAGGTCACCTGCCCCGGCAACGAAGCCGCCATGGCGCTCGTGGGCGCTGCGGGCCGGCTCAAGATCGCCGCGAAGGCGCGCGAGGTTCGCGGCGTGCACCGCGTCGTGGTGCGAGACGGCGAGGCGATCGGCGCCATGCTCGTGCTCATGGGCGCCGAGCGCAGCGTGGAGGCGTGGAACGAGATGCGCCAGCGCCGCGAGGTGCGAGCCACCGCCAACCGGCTCGTGAACTTCGACGACGCGAACCTCCGCCGCTCGGCGCAGGCGGCGGTGGCGGCGTGCGCCAGGGTCGAGCGCGCGCTCGAGATCCTCGAGGGCGACGTGCCGAAGCACCTGCAGTACGCGGGAGAGCTGCGCCTTCGCTTCCGCGACTCCAGCCTCGACGAGCTCGGCCACCACGCTGACCCGCCCATGACGAAGGACGCGGTCGCCGGCCGCATCCGCCGCCTCCTGGCGATGGCCGACAAGCGGGCCTCCGACCTCGGCATCCCGGGCACGGACGCGAATCTCCCGCCCGACCTCGACGAGTAGGGGAAGCATCCGGGAGACCCTCTGGTTGTCGTGAGTAGACTGGAAAAGTCACCCCGGCTCGGCCTGAGAGTCGTGTTCTGGGGCCTATTTGCTAGGAGAAACGATGGCTGAATACACCCTCCCCGAACTCGCCTACGACTACTCGGCCCTCGCGCCGAGCATCAGCGGCCAGATCATGGAGCTTCACCACAGCAAGCACCACCAGGCGTACGTGACGGGGGCCAACGCGGCACTCGCCGGTCTCGCCGAGGCGCGTGACAAGGGCGATCTCGCCAACGTCAACAAGCTCGAGAAAGACCTGTCGTTCAACCTCGGCGGCCACGTCAACCACTCGATCTTCTGGACCAACCTCTCGCCCGACGGCGGCGACAAGCCCACCGGCGACCTCGCCAGCGCGATCGACGACCACTTCGGCTCGTTCGACAAGTTCACGGCCCACTTCACTGCCGTGGCGATGGGCGTGCAGGGCTCGGGCTGGGCTGTCCTGGCGTGGGACTCGATCGGCGAGAACCTGATCATCGTGCAGTTCTTCGACCAGCAGGGCAATCTGCCCGCCGGCATCGTGCCGCTCCTCATGCTCGACGTGTGGGAGCACGCGTACTACCTCGACTACAAGAACGTGCGCGCCGACTACGTCAAGGCGTTCTGGAACATTGCCAACTGGGGCAACGTGCAGGCGCGCTTCGACGCAGCGCGCGAGAAGACGAACGGGCTGCTGCTACTCTCATAACGGCGTCGTGGCCGGGGTGCAGTGCTCGTGAGAGCCGCCCCGGCCACACTTCGTACCACCCCACCACCACAAAGAGCAGTGAGCGTCTTGCGACGCACGAACAACTGGAGCGCAAGTGACCGTCAAGATCGGTATCAACGGATTCGGCCGCATCGGCCGTAACTTCTTCAGGGCGGCACTCGCCAAGGGAAGCGACCTCGAGATCGTCGCCGTCAACGACCTCGACAACCCCGCGGCCCTCGCGCACCTCCTCCAGTACGACACGGTCGGCGGCCGTCTCGACGCCACCATCGAGGTCAACGGCGACACCATCATCGTCAACGGCAAGCCGATCAAGGTCCTGGCCGAGCGCGACCCCGCGCTCCTTCCCTGGGGCGAGCTCGGCGTCGACATCGTCATCGAGTCGACAGGTCGCTTCACCAAGTCCGAGGATGCGCGCAAGCACATCACCGCGGGCGCCAAGAAGGTCATCGTCTCCGCTCCCGCCACGGGCTCGGACGTCGCGACGCTCGTGCTCGGCGTGAACGAGGAGACCTACGACGCCGCGGTCCACGACATCATCTCGAACGCCTCCTGCACCACGAACTGCCTCGCGCCGCTCGCCAAGGTGTTCATGGAGAGCTTCGGCATCGAGCGCGGTCTCATGACCACGGTCCACGCCTACACGGCCGACCAGAACCTGCAGGACGGCCCGCACAGCGACCTCCGCCGCGCCCGCGCCGCCGCCGCCAACATCATCCCCACCTCCACCGGTGCGGCCAAGGCCCTCGGCCTGGTCATCCCGGAGCTCGTCGGCAAGCTCGACGGCTACGCCCTCCGGGTGCCCGTGATCACCGGCTCGATCACCGACCTCACGGTCACGGCGTCGCGCCCGGTCACCGTCGAGGAGGTCAACGCCGCCTACAAGGCCGCCGCCGAGGGCCCCCTCAAGGGCATCCTCAAGTACACCGAGGACGAGATCGTCTCGAGCGACATCGTGGGCGACCCGCACTCCTCGATCTTCGACGCCGGCCTCACCAAGGTGATCGGCGACCAGGTCAAGGTTGCCTCGTGGTACGACAACGAGTGGGGATACTCCAACCGCCTCGTCGACATCACCGAGTACGTCGGCGCGAAGCTGTAACCGGCACCATGAGCCTCCGCACCCTCGAGTCACTCGGTGACCTGCGGGGCAAGCGGGTCGTAGTGCGCTGTGATCTGAACGTTCCCCTGAAGAACGGCCAGATCACGGACGACGGGCGCGTGCGCGCCTCGTTGCCGACCCTCAACGCCCTCATCCACGCCGGCGCGCGCGTCGTCGTGATCTCGCACCTCGGCCGCCCCGACGGGGAGCCCGACGCCAAGTACAGTCTCGAGCCGGTCGCTCAGCGGCTCTCCGAGCTTCTGGGCAAGCCCGTGGTCTTCGCCAAGGACACCGTGGGCTCGGCCGCGCAGGAGGCCGTGGACGGCCTGCAGGACGGCGATGTCGCGCTGCTCGAGAACCTCCGGTTCAACGCGCACGAGACCACGAAGGACGACAGCGACCGCAAGGACTTCGCGAAGAAGCTCGCGAAGTTCGGCGATGCCTTCGTCTCCGACGGGTTCGGCGTGGTGCACCGCAAGCAGGCGAGCGTCTACGAGCTCGCGGAGGAGCTTCCGAGCGCCGCGGGCCTGCTGATCCAGCAGGAGCTCGAGGTGCTCGAGCGTCTCACGGTCACGCCGGAGAAGCCCTACACGGTCGTGCTGGGCGGCTCGAAGGTGTCGGACAAGCTGAGCGTCATCGACGCGCTGCTGCCGAAGGTCGACTCGCTGCTCATCGGCGGCGGGATGCTCTTCACCTTCCTCTACGCGCTCGGCCACAAGGTGGGCGCGAGCCTGCTCGAGGCCGACCAGGTGGACGTCGTCAAGGGCTACCTCGAGAAGGCGAAAGAGTTGGGCGTGCAGATCGTGCTGCCCACCGACATCGTCGTCGCGTCGAAGTTCGGCGGCGACGCCGAGCACGTCGTGACCCCCGCGGACACGATCGAGGAGAGCCCGTTCGGCGCCTCGGGCCTCGGGCTCGACATCGGTCCCGAGACCTCGGCAGCGTTCGCCGCGGTGATCGCAGACTCGAAGACCGTGTTCTGGAACGGCCCCATGGGCGTGTTCGAGCTCGCGCCCTTCGCCGCGGGCACCCGGGCCGTGGCATCCGCCCTCTCCACATTCGACGGGTTCGGGGTGGTGGGCGGAGGCGACTCCGCGGCCGCAGTCCGCGAGCTCGGATTCAAGGACGACCAGTTCGGCCACATTTCTACCGGTGGGGGTGCCAGCCTCGAGTTCCTCGAGGGCAAGCGCCTCCCGGGCCTGGAGGTACTCGGATGGCAGTAAAGCGCGTCCCGCTCATCGCGGGCAACTGGAAGATGAACCTCGACCACCTGCAGGCGATCGCCACCGTGCAGAAGCTCGCGTGGACGCTCAAGGACGCCAAGCACGAGTTCGGCGTGGGCGGCGCGGAGGTCGCAGTGTTCCCGCCGTTCACCGACCTGCGCTCCGTGCAGACGCTCATCTCGGCCGACAAGCTCGAGATCGTCTTCGGGGGCCAGGATGTCTCGGAGCACGACTCCGGCGCCTACACCGGCGAGATCTCCGGGGCGTTCCTCAAGGCCCTCGATGCGACGTACGTCATCATCGGCCACTCGGAGCGGCGCCAGTACCACGGCGAGACGGACGAGCTCCTCGGCCGCAAGGTAGCCGCTGCGCTCAAGCACGGGCTCGTCCCGGTGCTGTGCGTGGGGGAGACCGCGGAGGACCTCGAGAAGCACGGCCCGAGCGCCGTCCCCGTCGCCCAGCTGAAGGCCGCCCTCGAGGGCATCTCGGGCACGCCCGACCTCGTCGTGGCGTATGAGCCGGTCTGGGCGATCGGCTCGGGCCAGGCGGCGACCCCCGAGCAGGCCGAGCAGGTGGCCGCGAAGCTGCGCGAGACCCTCGCCGAGCTGCTGGGCGCTGAGGTCGCGGAGGCCACGCGCATCCTGTACGGCGGTTCCGTCAAGTCGGGCAACATCGCCGCGTTCATGCGCGAGCCCAACGTGGATGGCGCCCTCGTGGGCGGCGCCAGCCTCGACGTCGCCGAATTCGCGAGCATTGCACGCTTCCAGAAGCACGTAGGAACGTGACCCCGTCAGTTACACTTACTGAGGCTTTCGAAAGGTTCTCTTCGTGATTCAAATTCTCCAGGTCGTGCTGCAGGTCATCCTCGGTATCACGAGCCTCCTGCTGACCCTCCTGATCCTCCTGCACCGTGGGCGCGGTGGCGGCCTCTCCGACATGTTCGGCGGCGGCGTCACCTCCAACCTCGGCGCTTCGGGCGTCGCGGAGCGGAACCTCAACCGCATCACGGTCATCCTCGGGGTCGTCTGGATCAGCTGCATCGTGGTCCTCGGCCTCATCACCAAGTTCGACGGCGCGTAGCCAACACTCACATTCACTCATTTAGGGGCAGCAGTGGCATCAGGCGGTAGTGCAATTCGCGGTTCTCGCGTAGGTGCGGGACCCATGGGCGAGCAGGACCGCGGCTTCCACGCGGACCGCATCCAGGTCTCCTACTGGGATGAGATGGGCAACGAGACGGTCCGGAACTTCGCGGCGAACCTGCCCGACGAAGAGATCCCCGAGACCATCGATTCACCGTCCACGGGCCTGCCCGCCGGTCGCGACAAGAACAACCCCCCGTCGGTCGCCAAGCTCGAGCCGTACAAGACGCACCTCGCCTACGTGAAGGAGCGCCGCAGCGAGGAAGAGGCTGCAGCTCTTCTCGAGGAGGCACTCGTGCAGCTGCGCGCCCGCCGCGGGACGACGGTCTAGCCCGCTAGTTGTCGTCCGCCCCGGTCCAGAACTGGCCGGGGGTGATGAGGTTCTCGGGAACTTCCTGCGCGGCATCCGCGTCGACGAAGAACAGGGTTTTGCGACGTCCCTCGACACCCGCTGCGGGCACCTCGTTGATGCTCGCGCCGGCAAGGGTGAGTCCGAGCGCTGACGCCTTGTCGGCCCCGGCCACCACGAGCCACACCCGCGCGGACGAGTTGATCACCGGAAGGGTGAGGCTCAGCCGCTCGGGCGGGGGCTTGGGGGAGTTGCGGACGGAGATGACCGTGAGCTCCTTCTCGCGAATCCCGCCGCGCTCGGGGAACAGCGACGCGATGTGCCCGTCGGGCCCGACGCCGAGGAACGTGATGTCGAAGTGCGGCATGCTCGCGTTGGCCGGAGTGTGGTCGGCGAGCTCTTTCGCATAGAGGGCTGCCGCGGTATCCAGCTCAATACCGGAGTCGGATGCCGCGAAGGGGTGCACCCGCGAGGGGTCGAGTGCGACGTGGTCCAGGAGCGCCGCACGGGCCTGCGTGTCGTTGCGCTCGGGATCGCCGGCCGGCAGCCAGCGCTCGTCGCCCCACCACACGTTGACCCGCGACCAGTCGATCGAGTCGCGCGCCGGGTTCACGTTCACCGCTTCGAGCACGGCGCTGCCCATGGTTCCGCCGGTGAGCACGATGGATGCCTCGTCGAACTCGTCGACCAGGTCCACAACCTTGGTGATGAAGCGTGCCGCCACTGCTGCCGCGAGGGCCGCCTTGTCGGGGTGGACGATGACCCTGCGTTCGTTGCTCATGGTGCAGCTATGCCTTTGTTCGGGCCGGGCGCTTGACCCTGCCCGGCTTCCCCAGCTTACCGACGCCGTGCACGATGACCTCGCCGAACAGGTCGTCCGGGTCGAGTCGGCGCAGCTCCTCTGCCAGGCAGTCGCGAAGACTGCGGCGGGGAAGAGAGATGTCGTGGGTCGGCTGGTTCGGCTGCACGAGCGTCGCGATGTTCGACATCGTGCGCTCGAGCTCGATGGCGCCTGACGCGCGGACGAGCTTGACGCCCTGAATGCCGCTGCTGCCGTGCGACTTGCCCGAGACGCCGAGTGTCACCGGCACCTGCAACGACTGCTGCAGCCACGCGGCGAGCAGTACCGTGGAGGGCGAGTCCGCCGTGCCGTGGACCTCGACCGCGGTCACCGGCTCGAACGGAGGCTGGTCGAGCACGGCGGCGAGCTGAGCGCGCCAGAGCGTAAGACGGGTCCAGGCGAAGTCGGTGTCGCCGGGGCGGTACGTCTCGGTGATCGTGGCCAGTGCCTTCACCGGGTTGGTGCTCGCCGCGGCATCCGTGATGCGCCGCTGGGCGATGCGGCCCACGGGGGACTGCGAGACATTGGCGGGAGCGGCGCCCGGCCACCACGCGACGACAGGTGCATCGGGGAGCAGCAGGCCCGTGACGAGGCTCTCCTGGTCGGAGGCCGCGTCGCCGTAGGCCTTCACGACGACGACCTCGCCCGCACCGGCGTCGCCGCCCACGCGGATCTGCGCGTCGACGCGGGGCTGCTCTTTCTCGCGGCTCTGCGCCTTCTTGTCGTCCTGGCCGGTGGAGACCACGATGATGCGCATCGGATGCTCGCGCGAGGCCTCGTTGGCGGCCTCGATGGCCTCCTCTTCCTCTCCCAGATGGGTAGTGATGATGAGGGTGAGGACGCGGCCGAGGGCTACAGCGCCGCCCTCTTCGCGGATCTTGACGAGCGTCTTCGAGATAGCGCTCGTCGTGGTGTTGGGAAGATCTACGATCACGGTCGTCTCCAAGTCCTGCCGTCGCGGGCCATGAGGTCGTCGGCGGATGCCGGGCCCCACGTTCCCGGACGGTACTGCTCGGGCTGCCCCTGGGTGGCCCAGTACTCCTCGATCGGGTCGAGGATCTTCCAGCTGAGCTCGACTTCCTCGTGGCGCGGGAACAGCGGCGGATCGCCGAGCAGCACGTCGAGGATGAGGCGCTCGTACGCCTCGGGGCTCGCCTCGGTGAAGGCGTGCCCGTAGCCGAAGTCCATCGTCACATCGCGCACCTGCATGCCGGCACCGGGGACCTTCGAACCGAAGCGGATCGTCACACCCTCGTCGGGCTGCACCCGGATGACCAGGGCGTTCTGGCCGAGCGCGCTCGTCTGAGACTCAGCGAACAGGTACTGCGGAGCGCGCTTGAACACGACCGCGATCTCGGTCACTCGGCGCCCGAGGCGCTTGCCGGTACGGAGGTAGAACGGCACTCCGGCCCATCGGCGCGTGCCGATGTCGAGACGGATTGCCGCGAACGTCTCGGTCGTGGACTTCGGGTTCATCCCGTCCTCGTCGAGGAAGCCGAGCACCTTCTCGCCGCCGGACCAGCCGCCCGAGTACTGGCCGCGCGCGGTGTGCTTGCCCAGGTCTTTCGGGAGGCGCACCGCGGAGAGCACCTTCTCCTTCTCTGCACGGAGGTCAGCCGCGTCGAACGAGACCGGCTCCTCCATGGCGGTGAGCGCGAGCAGCTGCAGGAGGTGGTTCTGGATGACGTCCCGCGCTGCGCCGATGCCGTCGTAGTAGCCGGCACGACCGCCGACACCGACATCCTCGGCCATCGTGATCTGCACGTGGTCGACGTAGTTGGCGTTCCAGATGGGCTCGTAGAGCTGGTTGGCGAAGCGCAGCGCCAGAATGTTCTGGACCGTCTCCTTGCCCAGGTAGTGGTCGATGCGGAAGACGCTGTCGGGCGGGAACACCGACTCGACGACCGCGTTGAGCTCGCGCGCCGTGGTCAGGTCGCTGCCGAACGGCTTCTCGATGACCACGCGGCTCCACTGGCCGTCCCGCTGCTCCGCGAGGCCGGAGTCGCGCAGGC
Organism: Rhodoglobus sp. GW821-FHT12B09; assembly: GCF_058809925.1. Classification (NCBI taxonomy): domain Bacteria; kingdom Bacillati; phylum Actinomycetota; class Actinomycetes; order Micrococcales; family Microbacteriaceae; genus Rhodoglobus; species Rhodoglobus sp. GW821-FHT12B09. The sequence goes on from NZ_JBXATB010000001.1 coordinate 757,434, forward strand.
GCTCGGTGACCTCGGGGAACGACTTCGGCGGGATCGACAGGTAGAACGCGTGGTTGCCCATGGTGCCGCGATCGCGGTCGAGCTCCTCGAGGGTCGCCTTGAGGCGGGTGAACGCGGCGGCGTCGTCGAACTCGCCCTGCACGAAGCGGATGCCCTGGGCGAGCTGCGTCCAGACATCCTCGTCGAACGGCGTGCGCGCGTACTGCTTGACCGCGTCGTGCACGACCTGGGCGAAGTCCTGGTTCTCCCACTCGCGCCGTGCGAAACCGACCAGCGCGAAGCCCGGGGGCAGCAGCCCCCGGTTCGCGAGGTCGTAGACCGCCGGCATGAGCTTCTTGCGGGACAGGTCGCCCGTCACCCCGAAGATGACCAGGGCGCTCGGCCCGGCGATGCGGTTGAGCCGGCGGTCCGAGGGATCCCGGAGCGGATTGAAATCTGCCGTGATGTCGACGGGCGACATGGTGCTCCTAGTGGTTCGTGCCCGAAGTTACTTCAGGGCGCTGATGACAACCGGCAGGGATGCCGCAGGATTCCTCAGCGTCAGGCTGAGGACGGGGCGGCCGTGGTCGGCGAGCACGCTCGCGTCACCCTCGGCCTGCGCTCGGATGAGCTGGCCGAACGTGAACGGGCGGTCGGGGATCTGCAGGTCGGCGTCCTCGTCGGTCAAGATCTGCAGGAACACGCCCACCGCGGGGCCTCCCTTGTGGAACTGGCCCGTGGAGTGCAGGAAGCGCGGTCCCCAGCCGAAGGTCACGGGGCGCTTGGCGCGCGCGGCGAGCTCGTCGCGCAGGGCGACCAGTCCGGGGTGGGCAACACGGTCGACGTAGGCCTGGATCGAGACGTAGCCGTCCTCCGGGAGCTGGGAGAGCAGCGCGAAGAGGGCGCCTTCCAGATCGGTGGCGTTCGCGACGACGCTCGGCGTGCCGCGGACCTCGATGTCGCCCACGACGAAGGCCGGCTCAGCGGGCTTCGAGGGGTTGTCGATGAGGGCGCGGGTGGCGATCTTCGCGGACTCCACGTCGGGCTGGTCGAACGGGTTGATCCCGAGGATGCGCCCGGCGACGGCCGTGGCGTACTCCCACACCAGGATCTGGCCGCCGAGGCTGCCAGCGATCTCGATCTCGCCGTCGGCCACCTCGCGGGTGTCGTCCCAGTCGCCGACAAGGCGGATGATCTGGAGGTCCGGGAGGTTCTCGCCGAGCTCGGGGGAGTCGACATCGAGGACGACCGGCAGGACGCCCTTGCCCAGCTTGCCCGTCGACTCGGCGATGAGCTGCTCAGCCCAGTCTCCGAAGCCGAGGATGTGGGTGCCGTCGGGCACAATGCCGAGCTTGCTCTTGCTGCTCATCGCCGCGCCGAGAATGAGCCCGGGGTTTGACGTGTTGTCGACCGCGAGCTCGACCATGACGGCCTCGGCCTCGTCGAGGAGCTCGTTGAGGTCGACCCCGGCGAGCCCGGACGGCACCAGGCCGAACGCGGTGAGCGCCGAGTAGCGGCCGCCCACGTTGGGGTCGGCGTTGAAGACGCGGTAGCCCGCCGTGCGGGCGGCGACGTCGAGCGGCGAGCCCGGGTCGGTCACGATGACGATGCGCTCGAGCGGGTCGATTCCCGCCGCGGTGAAGTACTGCTCGTAGATGCGCTTCTGGCTGTCGGTCTCCAGCGTCGAGCCCGACTTGGAGGAGATGACCACCGCGGTGGTTGCGAGCCGGTCGTTGACCGCTGAGAGCACCTGGCCGGGGTCGGTCGAGTCGAGCACGGTGAGCTCGACTCCGTAGGTGCGCGTGATGACCTCGGGGGCGAGCGAGGAGCCGCCCATTCCGCCGAGCACGATGTGGTTGATGCCCTCATGGCGGAACTTGTCGCGCAGCGCGTAGACGTCGTCGACCATCGGACGGCCGACGGCAACAGCCTCGACCCAGCCGAGCCGCTTGTTCGACTCCTCCTCGGCGTCGGGGCCCCAGAGGGACCCGTCGCCCGAGGTGATGCCGCTCGCGACGAGGTCGCTGACGAGCTGCGGGACGATGCGCTCCACGGCCTCAGCGGCGGCGCCGCTGACAGCGATCTTGACGCTCACTTGGCGGCTTCCAGAGCGGCGGAGACGGTGTCGAGCAGCTCGTTCCACGAGACGATGAACTTCTCCACGCCCTCCTTCTCGAGCAGCGCGGTCACCTCGTCGTACGAGATGCCGAGCGCGTCGAGCGCGTCGAGCGTGATGTTCGCGGCCTTGTAGTTGCCGGTGACCTGGTCGCCCTCGATCACACCGTGGTCGAAGGTGCCCTCGAGCGTCTTCTCCGGCATCGTGTTGACGGTCTCGCCCACGGCGAGCTCGGTGACGTAGAGGGTGTCGGGGAGCGCCGGGTCCTTCACGCCGGTCGACGCCCACAGCGGCCGCTGCTTGTTCGCACCAGCCGCGAGGAGCACCTGAGCGCGCTCGGAGGAGAACTCCTGCTCGTACACCTGGTACGCGAGGCGGGCGTTGGCCACGCCGGCCTTGCTCTTGAGCGAGAGGGCGTCGTCCGTGCCGATGGCCTCGAGGCGCTTGTCGATCTCTGTGTCGACGCGCGAGACGAAGAACGAGGCGACCGAGTGGATGCCCGACAGGTCGTGGCCCGCAGCCTTGGCCTTCTCGAGGCCGAGGAGGTAGGCGTTGATGACCGCGCGGTGGCGCTCGAGGCTGAAGATGAGCGTGACGTTGACGCTGATGCCCGCGGCGATGGTCTCCGTGATGGCCTCGAGGCCCTCGATGGTCGCGGGGATCTTGATCATCGCGTTGGGGCGGTTGACCTTCGCCCACAGCTCCTTGGCCTGCTTGATCGTCGCGGCGGCGTCGTGGGCGAAACCGGGCTCGACCTCGATCGACACGCGGCCGTCCTGGCCGTTGGTCGCGTCGTAGACGGGGCGGAAGATGTCGCTCGCGGCGGCCACGTCGTCCGTGGTGATCTCGAACACGGCCTCGGTGACGCTCTTGCCCGCCTTCGCCAGCTCGGTGACCTGCGCGTCGTACGTCGTGCCCTTGGCCAGCGCCGTGGCGAAGATCGTCGGGTTGGTCGTGACGCCGACGACGTTCCGGTCGGCGATGAGCTTCTGAAGCCCTCCCGACTGGATTCGGTCGCGGGAGAGGTCGTCGAGCCAGATGCTGACGCCCAGGGCGGACAGGTCTTCGGTGGGGGTGCTCATTGCTGTCTTCTTTCCTTGCCGAGGCCTCAGAGGGCCGCGATCGATTCTTTGGCTGCGGCCACGGCGGCCTCGGTGGTGATCCCGAACTCGCGGAACAGGGTCTTGTAGTCGGCCGAGGCACCGAAGTGCTCGATCGAGACGCTGCGGCCCGCATCGCCGACGTAGGCGCGCCAGGAGGCCGCGACACCCGCCTCGATGGAGACGCGCGCCTTGACGGCGGCGGGGAGCACGGCCTCGCGGTACGCGGCATCCTGCTCCTCGAACCACTCGAGGCTCGGTGCGGAGACGACGCGGGCGTTGATGCCCTGGCCCTTCAGCACCTCGCGGGCCTCGACGGCGATCTGCACCTCGGAGCCGGTCGCGAGGAAGATCACGTCAGGCGTGCCTCCCGGCGCCTCGGCGAGCACGTAGGCGCCCTTCGCGACTCCCTTGGCAGAGGCGAGCGTGTCGCCGGATGCCTCGCCCTCGCCGCGCTCGAACACGGGGAGGTTCTGGCGGCTGAGGGCGATGCCGGCGGGGCCGTTGCGGCGCTCGAGGATCGTCTTCCACGCCCAGGCGGTCTCGTTGGCATCGGCCGGGCGGACGACGTCCATGCCGGGGATGAGGCGCAGGGAGGCGAGCTGCTCGATCGGCTGGTGCGTCGGGCCGTCCTCGCCGAGGGCGACGGAGTCGTGCGTCCAGACGTAGATCGCCGGCGCCTTCATGAGCGCCGCGAGGCGGACCGCGGGGCGCATGTAGTCGCTGAAGATGAGGAACGTGCCGCCGAACGGGCGCGTGTTGCCGTGCAGCACGATGCCGTTGAGGATCGAGCCCATCGCGTGCTCGCGGATGCCGAAGTGCAGCACGCGGCCGGTCGGGCTCGAGGTCCACTCGTGGGTCGACCACTTCTGGGGCACGAACGATCCGCCGCCCTCAATGGTCGTCAGGTTGGACTCGGCGAGGTCGGCCGAGCCTCCCCACAGCTCGGGCATGACTCCCGCGATGGCGTTGATCACCTTGCCGGAGGCCGCCCGGGTGGAGACGTCCTTGCCCGCCTCGAACACCGGAAGGGCATCCTCGACGCCCTCGGGCAGCGCGCCGGACAGGATGCGGTCGAGCAGCGTCTTCTTCTCCGGGTTCGCCGCCGCCCAGGCGTCGAACTGCGCGTTCCACTCGTCGTGGGCGGCCTTGCCGCGCTCCAGTGCCTTGCGGGTGTGCTCGATGACCTCGGGTGCGACCTCGAAGGTCTGCTCCGGGTCGAAGCCGAGAGTGCGCTTGGTGGCAGCGAGCTCGTCGGCGCCCAAGGCGGACCCGTGGATCTTGCCGGAGTTCTGCTTGTGGGGCGCAGGCCAGCCGATGATGGTGCGCAGGATGATGAGCGACGGCTTGTCGGTCACGCCCTTCGCGGCCTCGATCGCGGCGTTGAGCTCGTGCACGTCCTCCTGGTAGACGCCGGTCTTCTTCCAGTCGACGACCTGCACATCCCAGCCGTAGGCGAGGTAGCGCGCGTGCACGTCCTCCGTGAAGGCGATGTTCGTGTCGTCCTCGATCGAGATCTGGTTCGAGTCGTAGATCGCGATGAGGTTGCCGAGCTCCTGGTGGCCGGCAAGCGACGACGCCTCGCTGGTCACGCCCTCCTGCAGGTCGCCGTCGCCGGCGATGACGTAGATGAAGTGGTCGAACGGGCTCTTGCCCGGCTCTGCCGCCGGGTCGAACAGCTCGCGCTCGTACCGGGCCGCGTAGGCGAAGCCGACCGCAGAGGCGAGGCCCTGGCCCAGCGGGCCGGTGGTGATCTCGACGCCGTCGGTGTGGCCGTACTCGGGGTGGCCCGGGGTCTTGGAGCCCCACGTGCGCAGCGCCTTCAGGTCGTCGAGCTCGAGGCCGTAGCCGCCGTAGTAGAGCTGGATGTACTGCGTGAGCGAGCTATGGCCGACCGAGAGGATGAAGCGGTCGCGCCCGATCCACTCGTTGTCGGAGGGGTCACGGCGCATGACCTTCTGGAAGAGGAGGTACGCGGCGGGAGCCAGGCTCATCGCCGTGCCCGGGTGGCCGTTTCCGACCTTCTCAACGGCGTCTGCCGCGAGGATCCGAGCTGTGTCTACTGCCTTGTCGTCAATGGGATCCCATTGGAGAGTTGCCACGGGGTCTGACCCTTCGTTCACTTGGTGGAAGTCCGCCGGTACGGATAGCTCACACCACAGCACGCGAAACACTACGCAGGGTTTCATAGGGGGAGAGCGAATCATCGGCCAGCAGGCGATTCAAGTATAGAGAACCCGGCCCTCTTACTCCCGACGGTGTACCGGGCCGCCGACGGGGTCGACATACAATCGAGACCATGGATGTCGCGATCGAGGCCCGCACCGAGCGACACCGTATCGGCTTCCGCCGCAAGGTGCTCGCCTACATCGCCCTCACTAAGCCCCGCGTGATCGAGCTGCTGCTCGTCACCACCGCGCCCGTCATGGTGCTCGCGGCGAACGGCATCCCGAATCTGTGGCTCGTGCTCGGCACCCTCGTGGGCGGCTCGCTCAGCGCGGGCTCGGCCAACGCCTTCAACTGCTACATCGACCGCGACATCGACCGCGTGATGAACCGCACGAAGAAGCGCCCCCTCGTCACGGGGGAGCTGACCGACCGCGAGGCCCTCGTCTTCGCGTGGGTGACCGGCGTGGCCTCGGTGCTGTGGCTCGGGCTGCTCATCAACTGGCTCTCGGCGGCGCTCTCGCTCGCGGCGATCCTCTTCTACGTGCTCGTCTACACGCTCGTGCTCAAGCGCCGCACCCCGCAGAACATCGTCTGGGGCGGCGCCGCGGGCTGCATGCCGGTGCTCATCGGCTGGGCCGCCGTGCAGGACTCGCTGAGCTGGGCCCCGGTCATCCTGTTCGGCATCGTCTTCCTGTGGACGCCGCCGCACTACTGGCCGCTCTCGATGAAGTACCGCGCCGACTACCAGTCGGTGAATGTGCCGATGCTCGCCGTCGTCCGGGGCCGCACGGTCGTGGGCCTGCAGGTCATCCTGTACGCGTGGGCGACGGTGGCGTGCTCGCTGTTGCTCATCCCGGTCGCGAACATGGGAATCGTCTACACGGTCGTGGCGATCCTGGCGGGCGGGTGGTTCATCGTGGAGTCGCACCTGCTCTACAACTCGGCGATCAAGCACGGCGATGTGCGGCCGATGCGCGTCTTCCACAGTTCGATCAGCTATCTGACCCTCGTGTTCATCGCTGTCGGCATCGACCCGCTGCTGCCCTTCTAGATGAAGACGCCGCTCGGTTGGGCTGCCGACCGCTGGACCCTCTCGCCGCGCGCCCTCCGCTGGGCGACGACGGCCGCGCTCATCGTGAGCATCATCATCGTCTTCACCGGGGGACTGGTCCGCGTGACCGGGTCGGGCCTCGGCTGCCCGACGTGGCCCACGTGCGACGGCACCTCGATCGCGCCGAGCGCTGAGCTCGGAATCCACGGCGTCATCGAGTTCGCCAACCGGATGCTCACGACGGTGATCGTCATCGCGGTCGGCTGGGTCATCATCGCGGCGCGACTGCAGAGCCCGCGCGTCCGCTCCGTCACCCGCCTCGCCTGGTCGCAGTTCTGGCTCGTCGTCGCGAACGCGGTAGCGGGCGGGATCACGGTGCTGGTGAAGCTCAACCCCTGGGTGGTGGCCCTGCACTTCGTGCTGGCGATCGCCCTTCTCGCCACCACCACGCTCACGTGGCACCGAGTGCACGAGAAGCGGCCGGGGCCGGCGGGCGCGGTCTCCCGAGGGACGGGGGTGCTCGCGTGGCTCCTCGTCGGCGTGACCGTGGCGCTCATCGTGTTCGGCACGATGGTCTCGGGCGCGGGGCCGCACTCCGGGGACTCTGCGGATGTGCCCCGCATGCAGCTCGACTGGACCACGTTCACGATCATCCACGGGGTACTCGGTGCGCTGGTCCTCGGCCTCGCGATCGCCCTGTTCGTGACGAACCGGGGCACGGATGCCCGGGCGCGCCTCATCCGCCGACGACTGATCGTGTTCGTGGTGGTCGTGCTCGCCCAGGGCCTCGTCGGCACCGTTCAGGCGCTCACGGGCCTGCCGGCGACGCTCGTCTCGTTCCACCTGCTCGGCGCGGCCCTGGTGTGGGTCGGAGTGCTGCGGGTGCTGCTCGACGTGCATCCCGCGCTCTTCGCCCGAGTCGGCGGAAGCAGGGAATCGGCACCTAGTTCCTGACAGATTCCTCTACGGACTGTAGAGTTAAGCGGTTCAGGAACACAGCCCAATGCCGGGGAGTCAACGTTGACGCCGGAGCTTGAATAAGCACCACGCTCCCGTGTCCTGTTTCCGCCCAGTATCAGCATTTTCTGCGTAACTGGCCACCTCGCGAAAACATCCGGCTGCTCGTATGAGCGTGGGCTGTGGGAGGGAATGCCGTCGCAGCCACCTCGGTTGCCCACGGTAGGAAAGAGGTATCTATGTCAGACGTGCTGATCGACCGCCCGGAGCTCAACGGCCTCGGGCAGTACGAGTTCGGGTGGTCCGATTCCGATGTAGCCGGAGCATCGGCGCGACGCGGTATCAACGAGGACGTAGTCCGGAACATCTCGGAGCTCAAGAGCGAGCCTGAGAGCATGCTCAAGACCCGCCTCTCCGGCCTCAAGAACTTCTTCCGCAAGCCGATGCCGACCTGGGGCGCCGACCTGTCGGGCATCGACTTCGACAACATCAAGTACTTCGTCCGCTCCACCGAGAAGCAGGCCCAGTCGTGGGAGGACCTCCCGGAGGACATCCGCCTGACGTACGAGAAGCTCGGCATCCCCGAGGCGGAGCGCAAGCGCCTCGTGTCGGGCGTCGCGGCCCAGTACGAGTCGGAGGTGGTGTTCCACTCCATCAACGCCGAGCTCGAGGCCCAGGGCGTCATCTTCATGGACACCGACACCGCCCTGCGCGAGCACCCCGAGTTCTTCGAGGAGTACTTCGGCACGGTCATCCCGGCCGGAGACAACAAGTTCGCGGCTCTCAACACGGCCGTATGGTCGGGCGGCTCCTTCGTGTACGTGCCCAAGGGCGTGCACGTGGAGATCCCGCTGCAGGCCTACTTCCGCATCAACACCGAGAACATGGGCCAGTTCGAGCGCACGCTGATCATCGCGGACGAGGGCTCGTACGTGCACTACATCGAGGGCTGCACCGCGCCGATCTACAAGAGCGACTCGCTGCACTCGGCCGTCGTGGAGATCATCGTGAAGAAGAACGCCCGCGTTCGCTACACGACGATCCAGAACTGGTCGAACAACGTCTACAACCTGGTCACCAAGCGCGCGATCGCGCACGAGGGCGCGACCATGGAGTGGATCGACGGCAACATCGGCTCCAAGGTGACGATGAAGTACCCGTCGATCTACCTGGTGGGAGAGCACGCCAAGGGCGAGACCCTCTCCGTGGCGTTCGCCGGCCCCGGCCAGCACCAGGACGCCGGCGCGAAGATGATCCACATGGCGCCGTACACGACGTCGTCGATCGTCTCGAAATCCATCGCCCGCGGCGGCGGCCGCGCCGGCTACCGCGGAGAGGTGCGGGTGGACGAGAAGGCCCACCACTCCGCCAACACCGTGCGCTGCGACGCGCTCCTCGTCGACACCATCTCCCGTTCTGACACTTACCCGGCCATCGACATCCGTGTCGATGACGTTCAGCTCGGCCATGAGGCGACGGTCTCGCGAGTGAGTGCGGAGCAGCTGTTCTACCTGCAGTCGCGCGGCATGCCGGAAGACGAAGCCATGGCCATGATCGTGCGCGGGTTCATCGAGCCCATCGCGCGCGAGCTGCCGATGGAGTACGCCCTCGAGCTCAACAAGCTCATCGAGATGAGCATGGAAGGCAGTGTCGGCTAGGCGATGACCGTACTCACACCCGAACAGCACGGGCCCGCCCAGACTGGCGCAGTGGCCCACAGCGACGGCGGCTGGGACTCCAACGAGCCCGGCTACGTCCCAGTTCAGACCCGGGACGCGCGCTTCACCTCCTTCGACCACGACGACTTCCCCGAGGTCAAGGGCATCGAGGGCGACTGGAAGCTCACTCCGGTTGCCCGCGTCAAGCCGCTCCTCGACGACGCCCTCGACGGCTCGCCGTACGCGTACCTCGTGAATGACGCGGCCGGGGCATCCGTCGACTGGATCGATCGCACGGATGCCCGGGTCGGCAGTGCGGGCACGCCCGAGGATCGCGGCTCGGCGAACGCCTGGAGCAGTTTCGAGAAAGCCCTGTCGATCACGCTCACCTCCGAGGAGCACGTGGACGTGGTTCTGTCCCGCTCGAGCCTCGGCAGCGCCCCGCGCGCAGCGCACACCGTGATCACCGCGCGGCCGAACAGCCGCGGCACGGTCATCCTGCGGTCCAGTGGCGATGCCCAGCTCGCAGAGAACGTCGAGATCATCGTCGAAGAGGGCGCCGCCCTTACCGTCGTCTCCGTGCAGGAGTGGTCTGACAGCTCGACCCAGCTCGCGAGCCATTTCGCGCAGGTCGGCCGCAGCGCCAGCCTCAAGCACATCGTGGTCACTCTCGGCGGCTCGGTCGTGCGGCTCAACCCCGCGGTGCACCTCTCGGGCGAGGGCTCCGACGGCGACCTCCTCGGCCTCTACTTCGCCGACGCGGGCCAGCACTTCGAGCAGCGCGTCTACCTCCACCACCAGGCCGAGAACACCAAGGGCCGTGTGAACTACAAGGGCGCCCTGCAGGGCGAGGGAGCGCACACCGTCTGGGTGGGCGACGTGCTCATCGGCCCGAAGGCCGCCGGCACGGACAGCTACGAGCAGAACCGAAACCTCGTGCTGAGCGAGGGCACCCGGGCGGACTCGATCCCGAACCTCGAAATCGAGACCGGCGATATCCTCGGCGCAGGCCACGCGAGCGCCACCGGCCGCTTCGACGACGAGCAGCTCTTCTACCTGCAGGCGAGGGGCATCTCCGAGGCGGAGGCGCGGCGCCTGGTCGTCATCGGATTCCTCTCCGAGATCGTGCAGAAGATCGGCAACGCCGAGCTTGAAGGCCACCTGCACGCCGCCATCGAGGCGGAGCTCACCGCCTCATCGACCCCCGGGAGCGCAGCATGACCGCGGAACGCATCGGCACCGTCGACGAGCTCGAGGAGAACAAGGCGTACCGCGTCGTGCTCGAGGGCATCGCGATCGCTATCGTGAAGGACTCCGCGGGCAAGGTGCACGCCATTGGCGACACCTGCACGCACGGCGACATCTCCCTGGCCGAGGGCTTCGTGGAGGATGACGCGATCGAGTGCTGGGCGCACGGCTCCCTCTTCGCGCTCGACACCGGCAAGCCGCTGAGCCTGCCCGCCTACGAGCCGGTCCCGGTCTTCACCGTGACCGTTGACGACGACGGCGTCGTGTACGTCGACCCGACCCAGACTTTGACTGTCTAGCAGACCAGGAACAGAACCATGTCAGTACTTGAAATCAAGGACCTCCACGTCAGTGTGGAGACCGAGCAGGGCACGAAGCAGATCCTCAAGGGCGTCGACCTCCGGATCGCGCAGGGCGAGGTGCACGCCGTCATGGGCCCCAACGGCTCGGGCAAGTCCACCCTCGCGTACTCGATCGCCGGGCACCCGAAGTACCACGTCGAGAGCGGCTCCGTGCTGCTCGACGGCGTCGAGGTGCTGACGATGTCCGTGGACGAGCGCGCCCGCGCCGGCCTCTTCCTCGCCATGCAGTACCCCGTGGAGATCCCGGGCGTGCGCATGACCGACTTCCTCCGCACGGCGAAGACCGCGCTCGACGGGGAGGCCCCCGCGCTCCGCCCGTGGATCAAGGAGGTCAACGAGGCGATGAAGTCCCTCCGCATGGACAAGGCCTTCGGTGAGCGCAACGTGAACGAGGGCTTCTCGGGCGGCGAGAAGAAGCGCCACGAGATCCTGCAGCTCGAGCTCTTGAAGCCGAAGTTCGCGATCCTCGACGAGACAGACTCCGGTCTGGATGTCGACGCGCTCAAGATCGTCTCCGAGGGTGTCAACCGTGCTCACGAGGCCAACGACCTGGGTGTGCTGCTCATCACCCACTACACGCGCATCCTGCGGTACATCAAGCCCGACTTCGTGCACGTCTTCGTCGACGGTCGCGTCGCCGAAGAGGGCGGCCCGGAGCTCGCGGAGCGCCTCGAGAACGAGGGCTATGATCGCTTTCTCACCGACGAAGTCGTAGCGTAGAAGTATGGCTACCGCACTAGCGCCCGCGAAGTTCGACGAGGTCGAAGAGGCCCTGAAGGACGTCATGGACCCCGAGCTCGGCGTCAACGTCGTCGATCTCGGGCTGATCTACGACCTCAGCTGGGACGACGAGAACAACGCGCTCATCATCAGCATGACGCTCACCTCGGCCGGGTGCCCGCTCACCGACGTGATCGAGGAGCAGACCGCGCAGGCGCTCGACGGGGTGGTCGAGGCCTTCCGCATCAACTGGGTCTGGATGCCGCCGTGGGGCCCGCAGAACATCACCGACGACGGGCGCGACATGATGCGCGCCCTGGGCTTCTCGATCTAGCTGGTTGAGTGGGCCGTCCGCGGCCGTATCGAAACCCGGTGGGTTGAGTAGGCCGCCCGCGGCCGTATCGAAACCCGGTGGGTTGAGTAGGCCGTCCGCGGCCGTATCGAAACCTCGGTTTCGATATGCGCGCCAGAGCGCGCTACTCAACCCGCCTTCGGCGGTGCGATCGCGATCGTGAGCGTGTCTGACGCGGTCTGCTTGGCGTACTGGGACGAGGTCGGTGTCGACTGGAGCAGAAGCTCGTAGGTCAGCGAGACCTGGACGTACGTCGCGGCCGGGTCGACCGCCGGCAGGTTGAAGGTCTGGCTGTAGCTGTACGGCGTCTTCACCAGGTAGCCCGGGTTGACGGTGGCGCGATCGGCCAGCTCCGGGGGACCGTCGAGCTTGCCGTCCGGGCCGTACACCGACACCAGCAGGGTCATGTTCGACAGGTAGACCGCCTGCTTCTCGTCGTTGGCAATGCTCGCGATCATCGAGATGCTCAGCGGCTTGTTGGCATCCGCGGTCCACTGGTCCATCGACAGGGTCGAGAAGTAGTCCACCGCCAGGCCGATGCTGCCGGCGGTGAGCTGGTGCTTGGTCGACCCGTTCGCGAGCTCGTTGACCACGGTGGTGATCTCAGTGCTGGTGGGCTTCGGCGTCGCAGTGGGAGCCGGCGTCGCGGCATCCTCCCAGGGCGGAGTGCCGCAGGCGCTCAGGGTGACGGCCACGACGGCGGCCAGGGCGGCGCCGGCGAGGCGGCGGGAGAGTCGGAGAGCCATGGGCTGCCTTTCGGGCTAGACGCGGTAGCCGCGGTGGCGGCGCGCGAGGCTGAGGAACATGGAGAAGGTCTGCAGGCCCGTGATGACGCCCAGGATCGGCCAGCCGACCCAGAGGATCGAGGACTGCACGACCACGTCGAGTTGGAACCAGAGCACGACGAGGCCGACGATCACGAGGGCTGCGATGATGACCGGCGTCAGGTACGCGTTGCCCGAGCCGCGCTCGGCCTTGGCCTGCTCGGCCCAGTTGTCGGTCTGCTTGCGGCTGAGGAACTTGCTCCACGCCCGGAAGAAGTGCCCCAGGCGCACGAGCATGTACGCCTCGGCCGGGACGACCGCGAGGGCGAACAGGATGTCCTTCCAGTTGCGGTTCTTCATCGAGATCGCGATCCGGAGGTTCAGCAGGATCGCGACGGCCGGCGGGATCAGCCAGATCGGGCTGAAGACGAACGCGCTGATGGAGAGCGAGGCGACGAGCAGCACGATGAACATCACGCGCGTGAACCCGTTGACGAGCATGGAGAAGTTCTCGAACCAGCGCAGTCGCAGGTTGGGGTGGAAGGGCTGGCCCTTCGTGTCGCCGCGCTGCCCCGGCCACATGAGCTCGATGGCTCCGAAGTTCCACTTCACCTGCTGGCCGTCGAGGCCGCGAAGCGTAGTCATCCCGCCCACGTCCGCGCGAGCCTGGGCGCTGATCTTCGTGAGGTAGCCGGCGCTCTTGATCTGGAGGGAGAGCAGGGAGTCCTCCACCTCGGAGTCCTTGACCCACGGGGTCTGCTGGTGGTTGTCGACCATGACCTGCAGGAGGGCCTTCATCGAGAAGATCGAGAACTGGCCGCCGAGAACTGCCATGTTGCGCCCGCGCAGCATGTTCTGCATGTTGAAGGCCGCGAACTGCGCGCGCTGGCCGGCGATGAGGAACGGCGCCATGACCCCGGTGAACGGTCGGTCGTCGATGCTGTAGATCGCGGAGATGCCGCCGATCCGGGTGTCCGAGGCGATCTCGGCCTCGAGAGCGGCGACCGCGTTGGGAGCGGCCGTGGTGTCGCCGTCGACGCCCAGCAGGTAGTCGCAGCCCTCCACGAGCGAATAGCCGTAGTTGAGCGCGCCGACCTTCTTGTCGGGGTTCTGCCCGATGTCGTGGACGTAGATCTCGGTGAACTGCTCCTCGCCGTCGATCTCGACGGTGTGCGGGCCGGCGAAGGCACTGGCGATCGCGACCGTGTCGTCCGTCGAGTTGTTGACGATCACGTGGATCACGTCGGGGAGTCTGGTCTGCGCGAGCAGCGACTCAAGCACGGAGGCGATCGAGTCGGCCTCGTTGTACGCCGGGATGACGCAGCCGATGGTCGGGCGGAAGCGAGCCTGAATGCCCACCGAGTCGAGGTACTCGTCGGGGTTGGCGGGGAGCCTCTCCTGCGAGACGTACCCGTTGTCGAGAGTGGTCATGGGGCGTTCCGTTCTGGTCTGCGATTCGGCGCGGTCAGTGCCTACGTCCAGTGTTCGGCATCAAGATCAGGACCGGCGGCGGAGTTCGCGCAGCTTTGGCTCAGGATTTCCTCAAGGCCGATCAGGTGGGATCGGCGGCCGTGAGGCGGTATCCGACGCCGCGCACGGTCTCGATCCACCGCGGGGAAGACGGGTTCTCACCGAGCTTCTTGCGGAGGTTGGCGAGGTGCACCTCGATGGCGCGCTTGTCCGCGTCGCTCACGAAGTGGGACGTCACGTAGCTCTCGCCGCGCAGGAGCAGCACGAGGTCGGCCTTGGTCCGTACGCGCCGCGTCGTGGTCATGAGCCCCGCGAGCAGGTCGAATTCGCTCCTGGTCAGTTCGAGTTCCACGCCGTCCTGCTGAACAACCCGCGTCTGCGGGTTCACCCACAGGCCGTTGTGCTCGAGCCAGCCGTCGTCGTCGGCCACGGCCACGTGGACCGGTGGGGGAGCGGCGGGTGCTGGCGCCGCCGGTCGCGGCTGAAATGCCGCGGGGAAGGGCTGCTCGGCGGGCTGAGTGGCCGTGGGCGCTTCGACAACGGGCGGATGCACGACCTCCGGCGCGGCAACCTCCACAGGATGAGCAGCCACAGGGGCGGCGATGACCGTGGGCGGCGCAGGTGCCGGTGCAACAGGGGCCGCCGTGGCGATGGAGCGCGGACGGCGGAGCATCGCCTCCACGCGCGCCCGGAGCTCGCGCGGCCGGAACGGCTTGAGGATGTAGTCGTCGGCACCGGCGTCGAGGCCCTGCATGGCGTCGATCTCCTCCCCGAGCGCGGTGAGCATGATGAGGTAGGTCTCGCTGAAGTCGCGGATGCGGCGCGCGGTCTCGAAGCCGTCCATGCCCGGCATGTTCACGTCGAGCGTGGTGACGAGCGGCTCATAGCGGCGCACGGCCTCGATTCCGTCGAGTCCGTTGCCCGCGCTGATCACCTGGAACCCGCCCTGGGTCAGGACGGTCTCGAGCAGGTGGCGGATGTCGGCGTCGTCCTCGATCACGACCGCGACGCGCGGTGTCGTGCCTGGGACGTCGTTGGTCATTCGATTCCCCCGAATCAGGTCTGAACCCGGTCACACCCCGCCGCGTGTGAGTTCGAGCGCCTGTAAGGGCCACCACTGGCCCGCAGGGGGCCCGCCGTTGCACTCTCCATCGCTTTCGCCCGGATTCTTTATCCACAGGCTAGCGTCTTGGGCGCTCCCATCGTCAACCCCAGAAGGGGTGTCTCCGACCGAGCGGCCGGGGGGATTGCACCATTCTCCGGTGGATCCACTGCCGTTGCGCGAGGTGTCGATCACGAAGTGAGCGCCGCCCAACAGCTCGCTGACGGCAGTTGCGTAGTCGCGCTCATCCTGAGTCGTGTTGAAGTTGGAGACGTTCGTCGCGAAGCCGCGCGCCGCGCTGACGCCCGCCGCCTTCAGCAGGTCGGCCATCTGCGCGGGCTCGAGCCAGTCGGAGTGCCCACCGTCGAGGTAGACGGTCGTGGCGGGGCCGGTGACGAGGCGCGAGACGGCGTCCTTGATCAGGGCCGCGGTCGCCTTCTCGGTGCCGCACGAGGGGGAGAGCGCGAGTGCATCGGGTTCCAGGATGACGACGGCGGGGCCCGCACCGATGCCCGCCGCGATAGCGGACACCCAGAGCGGGTACTCCTGGTCGTCCGCGCCGCCCGCCGAGTAGTTGCCGCAGTCGCGGCTGGGGATGCCGTAGACCACGAAGACCGGTAGCTGAGCCTTGACCGCGGCATCGGCCTCGATCTTCGACAAGAACTCGGTGATCTCGCCGGTGGGGTGGGACTCTGGAAGCAGCCAGATCGCGGTGGGCGTGCGTGCGAGCTTGCCGAATGCCGCGGAGGCGTCCGTGCCGTTCGCCAGCTTCGCCGCCTTGGCCGCCGACGAGTCCGGGTAGACGTAGAGGGATGCCCCGGTGAAGGGGTTGTCGGCGGTGGCGCCGCCCTTCGTGGCCGTGATCACGACCGCGATGACCGCGCCGAGCAGCACGAGGCCGATGACGGCGATCCACACGCCGCCCGCGCGCCGACGGCGCTCGTTCGACGGTGCAGCCATGGACATGCCGTCGGTTGACACGCGTACCTCCCCGATCTGCCGTCCGCCGTGCCGCTCGCAGCGGCACGCCCCCTACCGGGCGGCATACGGAGAATCTACTCCTTGGGGGCTCCGAGGCGCTTCACACCGCGCCAGGCCAGCGGCAGCAGGGCCGCGGCGAGGAGCGCCTTGAGCAGGTCGCCGACGAGGAACGGCAGGATGCCCGCGCCGATCGTGGCGCTGAGCACGCTGTCGAACCCGAGGTAGTCGTGCCACACGCCGGCACCGAGGTTCGAAAGGGAGACGTAGAGCCAGGGGAGTCCGACCGCGTAGATCACGACGGTGCCGGCGAGGAAGGACACCAGGGTGCCGACGACCTTGCGGTCCCACTCGCGCTGGGCCAGCCAGCCGACGAGGGCCGCCGCGAGGATGAAGCCGACGATGAAGCCGCCCGAGGTGAGGGAGAAGAGACTGCCCGACTTGGCCTCGGCGAACACCGGGAGCCCGAGGACGCCCACAGCGAGGTACAGCCCCATCGAGAGGACGCCGCGCAACGGGCCGAGGGTCGTCCCCACCAAGAGAACCGCGAACGTCTGTAGCGTCATGGGCACCGGCCAGAGCGGGACGATGACCTGCGCGGCGATCGCGGTCAGTGCGGCACCGGAGACGATGAGCACGATGTCGATGGCGAGGCGGCGGCTGAAGATGCGGTCGGCGAGAGTCTGGCGTCCGAAGGCGAGGGTCAGGTTGGTCATGGAAGTAGACTAGTGGGCTGGTGCGCTGACGGACCGCGCCCTTCCCCTCCAAAAGATACGGACTTTCGCTGTGCTCTCTGTGCACGATCTCGAGCTGCGCGTTGGCGCACGCCTCCTGATGGACGAGGTGTCCTTCCGCGTCGACCGCGGTGACAAGATCGGCCTCGTCGGCCGCAACGGCGCCGGTAAGACGACGCTGACGAAGGTACTCGCGGGGGAGCAGCCGCAGACCGCCGGGACGATCGAGCGCGGCGGCCAGATCGGCTACCTGCCGCAGGACCCGCGCTCCGGCGACCCGGAGGAGCTGGCGCGCACGCGCATCCTGAACGCCCGCGGCCTCGGTGACCTCGTTCTGGGCATGACCAAGGCCAGCGGCGAGATGGGCAGCGACGACCCCGCCGTGAGCGAGGCCGCCATGAAGAAGTACGGCGCACTGACCGACCGCTTCGAGGCGCTGGGCGGCTATGCGGCCGAGGCCGAGGCGGCGTCGATCGCGAGCAACCTGAGCCTTCCCGACCGCATCCTCGACCAGCAGCTCAAGACGCTCTCGGGCGGCCAGCGGCGGCGAATCGAGCTCGCGCGCATCCTGTTCTCCGATGCAGAGATCATGATCCTCGACGAGCCCACTAACCACCTCGATGCCGATTCGGTCGTGTGGTTGCGCGAGTTCCTCAAGAACTACTCCGGCGGCTTCATCGTGATCTCCCACGATGTCGAGCTCGTGGGAGAGACAGTCAACAAGGTCTTCTACCTCGACGCGAACCGCCAGAGCATCGACATCTACAACATGGGGTGGAAGAACTACCTCAAGCAGCGCGAGGCCGACGAGGAGCGACGCAAGAAGGAGCGCGTCAACGTCGAGAAGAAGGCGACCTCGCTCCAGCTGCAGGCCGCCCGCTTCGGCGCGAAGGCCAGCAAGGCCGCCGCCGCGCACCAGATGGTGGCCCGCGCCGAGCGCATGCTCTCCGGGCTCGAGGAGGTGCGCACGGTCGACCGCGTCGCCAAACTGCGCTTCCCGGATCCGGCCCCCTGCGGCCGCACGCCCCTGCTGGGCCACAACCTCTCCAAGAGCTACGGCTCGCTGGAGATCTTCACGGCGGTCGACCTCGCGATCGACCGCGGATCGAAGGTCGTCATCCTGGGGCTCAACGGTGCCGGCAAGACCACGCTGCTGCGCATCCTCTCCGGCACGGACAAGCCCGACACCGGGGTGATCGAGGCCGGCCACGGCCTGCGCATCGGCTACTACGCGCAGGAGCACGAGACGATCGACGTCAAGCGCTCGGTCCTTCAGAACATGGTGTCCTCGTCGCCGAACATCACCGAGACGGAGGCGCGCCGAGTGCTCGGCTCGTTCCTGTTCACGGGGGATGACGCGACGAAACCCGCGGGAGTGCTGTCGGGCGGCGAGAAGACCCGGCTGGCCCTCGCAATGATCGTCGTGAGCGGGGCGAACGTGCTGCTGCTCGACGAGCCGACCAACAACCTCGACCCCGCGAGCCGCGAGGAGATCCTGGGCGCCCTGGCGACGTACACGGGCGCCGTGGTTCTCGTGAGCCACGACGAGGGCGCCGTGGAGGCGCTCAACCCCGAGCGGGTGCTCATCCTGCCCGACGGCGTCGAGGACCACTGGAACAAGGACTACGCGGACCTGATCTCGCTGGCCTGAGCCACGTTCACCGGCCGGCGTCGAGCAGCTCGTCCTCGATCTCGGCGTCCGTCTTGGGCTTGGCCGCGGCCTTCCGCCGGCGCACCTCGGCTCGCGCCTGCTCCTCGGGATCGTCCGCGTTGCGGATGCGGTACTCCTGGCGGATCGCCCAGCCGAGCCCGACGAACGCCATGATGCCGAAGACCACCCACTGGAACGCATAGGAGAGGTGGGGGCCTTCATCCGCCACGGGCTTAGGAAAGGCCTTGGGCCGGTCGGCGGCAGGGCTCTCCGTGTCGAGCAGCCCGTAGGCGCCGGTGTACATCGGCGCACCGACGAGACCGGCGATCGTCGGCAGGTGGATCGTGGCGATCTGGCCCTCCGGCGCCGAGCGGCCCGCGACCGTGGGCTCGCCCGCCTTCAGGCGCACCACCACCGTCACACCTCCCTTGGGCGGCGCGGGATCGGTGTCCGGCAGGTCCTGCGAGTTGCCGGTCGCGAGCCAGCCGCGGTCGACGACGAACACCGTGCCGTCCTCCAGCTGGAACGGCACCAGCTGCTCGAAGCCGGGATTCCCATCGAGCGGGCGCCCGCGGACGAGCAGCTCCTCGTCGGTGAGGTAGCGGCCGGTGAGGCTCACCCGCGTCCACTTGTCATCGGCGTCGAACCCGTCGAGCGTCGGGAGGACCTCCGCGACCGGCCGGGGAGCCGATTCCCAGTTCGCCTCCACCCGCGCGATCTCGGCGCGCGCCTCGTCGCGACGGGCGAGCTGCCAGTTCGCGAGGCCCGCGCACGCGACGGCGAAGACGATGACGAGCCCCAGATATCCCAGCCAGCGCCGGGAGAGCGTGAACCTCCAGCCCTTCATCACACTCGCTCCACTGATTCGCCGACCGGGGTCACTGCGACCGGGAAGTCACGGGTTGCGAGGTAGTCCCGCAGGTACTCCACGTGCTCGTCGCAGGCCAGCCAGGTCTTCACCCTGTCCTCACCGTGGATGCGCGGATTGCGCCAGTGCACGGCGAACACCGCCGGGGCCGTGCACCCCGCCCGCGAGCAGCGCTCCGTTGCGGGGCCCTCCGCTCCGATCATCCGTCGATCTCGCCCTGCTTGGGCCGCGAGACGCGAACGAGCCCGCCCGGCCGCACCACGGTGCCGCTCTTGCTCGTGCCGACGTTCGCGAGAACTACGGCGACGTAGGGGAGGAGAACTGCACCGGCGAGCGGGGCCAAGAGCCACCAGCCGTGCACGAAGAAGCACGCTATGACGCAGAGCACCCTGATTCCCATGGCGATGCCGTACTGGATCATGCGGCGATGGCGCTCGTCGTCAGGGGACTCCGGGAGGGAGGTGATCGACTGCGGCTCGTTCATTTGGTCCAGCCTACGTCCGCTCGGGGCCGACTATAGGCTGGTGCGCATGACTACGCCCTCCTCTACGACGCGGACTGTTCTGATCACCGGCGGAAACCGAGGCATCGGCTACGCCATCGCCGAGGAGTTCGTGGCCCAGGGGCACCGGGTCGCGGTCACCGCCCGCTCCGGATCCGGCCCCGAGGGCAGCCTCACGGTGATCGCGGACGTCACGGATGCCGCATCCATCGATGCCGCCTTCACGGAGGTGGAGGCCAAGCTGGGGCCGGTCGAGGTCGTCGTCGCGAATGCGGGGATCACGCGCGACCTGCTGCTGCTGCGGATGTCCGAGGAGGACTTCACCGACGTCATCGACACCAACCTGAACGGCTCCTTCCGCGTGGTCAAGCGCGCGTCGAAAGGGATGCTCAAGGCGCGGTTCGGCCGCATCATCCTGGTCTCGAGCGTTGTGGGCCTGCTCGGCTCTGCGGGCCAGGTCAACTACTCCGCCTCGAAGAGCGGCCTCATCGGCCTCGCCCGCTCGGTGACCCGCGAACTCGGCTCGCGCGGCATCACCGCCAACGTCGTCGCACCCGGCTTCATCGAGACCGACATGACGGCCGAGCTGTCACCGGAGCTGCAGGAGGCCTACATCAAGCAGATCCCCGCCGGCCGCTACGCGAGCCCGGCCGAGGTCGCCAAGGTGATCGTGTGGCTCTCCGGCGATGACGCCGGCTACATCTCCGGCGCGGTCATCCCGGTGGACGGCGGCCTGGGGATGGGCCACTAGCCCCGCAGGCCCAGCAGCGGCAGCACCTGCGAGAGGTCGCGCGCGTCCATGAGGACGCCAGCCAGGTCGCGCACGGGGGCCTTGGCATCGAAGCCGACCGCGAGACCCGCGATCGCCATCATGGGGAGGTCGTTCGCGCCATCGCCCACGGCGACCGTGCGCGAGAGTGGCACTGCGCACTCCGCGGCCCACTCGCGAAGCGTCGTCGCCTTCGCTGCGGCATCGATGATCGGCCCGGTCAGGCCGCCGGTCAAGCGGCCGTCCGACACCTCAAGGCGGTTCGCGCGCCAGTAGTCGAGCCCCAGCTCTGCAGCGACGGGGTCGACGACCTCGTGGAACCCGCCAGACACCACCCCCACACAGCCATCGGCCGCGTGGATGCCCGCGATCATGTCCGGCACTCCGGCCGTGACCCGCACCAGCGCACGGACCTGCTCGAACACGGAGTCGGGCAGGCCCGCGAGGGTGGCCACGCGCGCCCGCAGGCTCTCTTCGAAGTCGAGTTCGCCGTTCATCGCGCGGAACGTGATGCGCTCTACCTCGGGCAGCGAGCCCGCCTCGGCGGCCAGGAGCTCGATCACCTCGTTCTCGATGAGGGTCGAGTCGACATCGAGGACCACGAGGAAGCGAGCCATGGTGCGGGGGACTTCCTTACGGGAGTGGGCTAGTTGACTGTGACGCCCTTGCCCACGACGGTGATTCCCGTTTCGGTGACGGTGAACCCGCGTGCGCGGTCGGCCTCGTGGTCGACGCCGACGGACGCCCCCTCGGCGATGACGACGTCCTTGTCGAGGATAGCGCGTCGCACAGTCGCGTTCGCGTGCACGTGGACGCGCTCGAAGATCACCGCGTCGGTGACGTTCGCACCGGACTCGATGGTGCTCCACGGACCGATCACGCTGCGCTCGATGTGGGCGCCGGAGATCACACAGCCGAGCGAGACTATCGAGTCGATGGTCTGGCCGAGGTTGCCTTTCGCATCCCGCACGAACTTGGCGGGCGGCGAGTTGACCTGCTGGCTGAAGATGGGCCACTCGGTGTTGTACAGGTTGAAGATCGGCAGGGCCGAGATCAGGTCCTGGTGGGCGTCGAAGAAGGACTCGATGGTCCCCACGTCACGCCAGTAGTACTTGTCACGATCGGTGGACCCGGGGACGTCGTTCCGGTTGAGGTCGTAGACGCCCGCCAGCCCCCGCGACACGAAGTCGGGCACGATGTCGCCGCCCATGTCGTGGTTGGAGTCGCTGCGCTCACCGTCCCGCAGCACGGCGTCGATGAGCACGTCGGCGTCGAAGATGTAGTTGCCCATCGACGCGAGAACCTCGCCGGGGGAGTCCGGCAGTCCGATGGGCTTCTGCGGCTTCTCGTGGAAGGCGGCAATGCGCGTCGGATCCGCCGGGTCGACCTCGATCACGCCGAACTGGTCGGCGAGCTCGATGGGCTGGCGGATCGCCGCTACCGTGAGCCCGAGGCCCGACGCGATGTGCGCCTCGATCATCTGGCTGAAGTCCATGCGGTACACGTGGTCGGCGCCGACCACGATCACTATGTCGGGCTTCTCGTCGCGCAGCAGGTTGAGGCTCTGCAGGATCGCGTCGGCCGAGCCGCTGAACCAGCGCTTCCCGAGGCGCTGCTGGGCGGGCACCGACGCGACGTAGGCGTTGAGCAGGCCGCTCAGCCGCCACGTCTGCGAGACGTGCCGGTCGAGGCTGTGCGACTTGTACTGGGTGAGCACGACGATCTGGCGCAGGCCCGAGTTGATGAGGTTGCTGAGCGCGAAGTCGATGAGGCGGTAGCCGCCTCCGAACGGCACCGCGGGCTTCGCCCGGTCCGCCGTCAACGGCATCAGCCGCTTGCCCTCGCCACCAGCGAGCACTATCCCGAAAATCTTCTTCGACGCCATGGAGCAACAGTAAGGCGGCGAGTGCGTGCGCGGATAGCGACGGGCCGTGTACTACCGTCATGTAGATGCGAGTAGACCTGATCACCCGTGAATATCCGCCGGAGGTGTACGGCGGCGCCGGCGTGCACGTCGCCGAGCTCGTCCGCGCGCTGCGCGGCGATGTCGACGTGGCAGTTCGATGCTTCGGGATGCCCCGCGATGAGGTCGGCGTGTTCTCCTACCTGGTCCCTCCGGGACTGACGGCGGCCAACCCCGCACTTGCCACGCTCGGCGTCGACCTGCAGATCGCGCAGGACGTCGAGGGGGCCGACCTCGTCCACTCCCACACCTGGTACGCCAATGCGGCCGGCCATGTCGCGTCGCTGCTGCACGGCATCCCGCACGTCGTCACCGCGCACAGCCTCGAGCCGCTGCGCCCGTGGAAGGCCGAGCAGCTCGGCGGCGGCTACCGCGTCTCCAGCTGGATCGAGAGCACCGCGTTCACCGGCGCTGCCGCGATCATCGCGGTGAGCGAGGGCATGCGCCGCGACATCCTGCGCTCCTACCCCTGGCTCGACGAGCAGCGCGTGCTGACGGTGCACAACGGCATCGACCTCGAGCGGTGGAAGAGCGTCGACGACAAGGACCTCGTGCGCGGCCTCGGCATCGACCCCGACCGCCCCTCCGTCGTGTTCGTCGGCCGTATCACGCGCCAGAAGGGTCTGCCGTACCTGCTGCGCGCTGCCGCCCTGCTCCCGCCGGAGGTGCAACTCGTGCTGTGCGCGGGCGCGCCGGACACCCCGGAGATCCTCGCGGAGGTCCAGGCCGGTGTCGCCGCGCTGCAGGCGCAGCGCTCCGGAGTGGTGTGGCTCGACAGGCTGCTCAGCCAGAACGAGCTCTCCGCCGTGCTCACCCAGGCCACCACGTTCGTGTGCCCCTCGGTCTACGAGCCGCTCGGAATCGTCAACCTCGAGGCCATGGCCTGCTCGGCGCCGGTCGTCGGCACGGCCACCGGCGGCATCCCCGAGGTCGTCGTCGACGGCGTCACCGGGCGCCTGGTGCCGATCGAGCAGCTCGACGACGGCACCGGCACGCCGATCGACCCCGACAAGTTCGTCGCCGACCTCGCGCGCATCCTCACCGAGGTCGTGAGCGACCCCGCCGCGGCGAAGCGGATGGGTGCCGCAGGCCGGCAGCGGGCGGAGACCGACTTCAGCTGGACGACGATCGCCGCACGCACACGAGAGATCTACGCGAGCCTCGTCTGAGGCGCACTCGCGAGCGCCTAGGCTGGAGTCACCATGGCAAGTGTTCTCCAGTTCTCCGATGTGTCAGTCGTGCGCGATGGCAACCCCATTCTCAAGTCGGTCTCCTGGATCGTCGACGCGGCCGAGCGCTGGGTCGTGCTCGGCCCCAACGGCGCCGGCAAGACGACGCTGCTCCAGCTCGCCGCCGCGCAGATGCATCCGACCTCCGGGCGCGTGCAAGTGCTCGACGACGCTCTCGGCAAGGCCGACGTGTTCGAGCTGCGGCCCCGTATCGGCTTCGCCTCGACGGCCCTCGCCCGGCGCGTGCCGCGCGACGAGCGCGTGATCGACGTGGTGCTCACCGCCGCGTACTCGGTGACCGGGCGCTGGAACGAGGCCTACGAGGAGGTCGACCTCCGCCGTGCGCAGCGCGTGCTTGCCGAGTGGAAGCTCAGCCACCTCGAGGACCGCCGGTTCGGCGACCTCAGCGACGGCGAGCAGAAGCGTGTGCAGATCGCCCGCTCCGTCATGACAGACCCCGAGCTCCTGCTGCTCGACGAACCCGCGGCGAGCCTCGATCTCGGCGCGCGCGAGGAGCTGGTCGGCCTGCTGGGCGGCTTCGCCCGCGAGGAGAAGTCGCCGGCGATCGTGATGGTCACCCACCACGTGGAGGAGATCCCGACCGGATTCACCCACGCCCTGCTTCTCGCTGGCGGCGAGCTCCAGGCGGCCGGGGTGATCGACGAGGTCATCACCGCCGAGAACCTCAGCAGCGCATTCGGCCTCACGCTCGAGGTCACCAAGCACGACGGACGATTCGCAGCTCGCGCGGCCTGACCATCTGGTAGGCTTTATAGCTGGCCCTCGCGGCCAATGACTTCTTCTTTCGACAGGGACATCACCATGAAGACCGACATCCACCCCACGTACAACGCGATCGTGTTCCGCGACCTCGCGTCGGGCGCCACGTTCCTCACGCGCTCGACCGCGACGAGCGACAAGACCATCGAGCTCGACGGTGTGACCTACCCGGTCATCGACGTCGAGATCTCGTCGGAGTCGCACCCGTTCTACACCGGCAAGCAGCGCATCATGGACTCCGCGGGCCGCGTCGAGAAGTTCAACTCGCGCTACGCGGGCTTCGGCACCAAGAAGGACTAGTAGTCCCTCGCTCTTCCCTGAAACGGCCGCCCTCGGGCGGTCGTTTCGGCGTTGACGGCGAGCCGCTCGGGCCGACGTCCCTCTAGAACAGAGCCGACCGCCGCGACATCCACAGCGGCAGCACGGTGTCGCGGGTGAGCGGCGCGAGCTCGATGCCGAAGGGCTCGTCGGTCTCGATCCACACCACCTGCTCGATCTCGTTGCCGGGCACGATGATGCGGTCGGTAGCCATCGCGAAGACCTCGGCCCGGATAACCGTGTCGGGCTCGTTCGCTGCCTCAGCACGGAAGCTGCCGAGGTACTCGGTGGCGTCGAGGTCGACCTCGAGCCCCACTTCCTCACGCAGCTCGCGCACCAGGGCGTCGAGCGCGCTCTCGCCGGGCTCGATCTTGCCGCCGGCCTGCATGAAGGCGCTCGTGCCCGTCTTGCGGACGAGCAGCGTGCGGCCCGCGGCATCCGTGATGATCGCCGCGGCGACCCGCAGGACCGTCTGGCGCTTGGGGGGCGGCGCACTCGCATACGCACCTGTCATGGGCGGCGTGTACACCTCCTCGACGACCTCGACAACCTCGACGGCGGGCACCACCTCGAGGCCCGGAAGGGCGGTGGGGATGCCCTCCAGCTCGAGCACGCCGGTGCTGAAGTCGAGGTGCGGCACCGTGCGACTGGGGCGGGGCTCGGGTGCCGGAATCGGCTGCGTGTCGACAACGCTCGTGGGGTGGTCGCTCACGCGGAGCGGCCACGACTCGTTGGAGACGTAGGTGTCGTCGCCCTTCACGTTCCGGATGTAGTCGGCGAAACTCGCTGCCTGCTCCGCGAACCAGACCTCCTGGCGGCCGTGCAGGTCGGCGGGGGAGACATCGAGCTCCTCCGGGTAGGCCCGCGCGAGAGACTGAGCGACGCGCCCGGCCGCGATCGCGTCGGAGCCGGCGTCGTGCGCGTCGTCGAGGGCGACCCCGTAGAGCTCCGCGGTGACCTCGAGGGTGCGCTTGCCCTTGCGGTACCGGTCGACGGCCTTGTCGAGCACGAGCGGGTCGATCACGAGGGTCGGAGGTGCGAGCGGCGCGCGGCCGTGGCGGCGGCACTCCCGGTCGAGCAGCGTCAGGTCGTAGGGGGCGTTGTAGACGACGAGCGGGATGCCCAGCCCGACGAGCACCCGGAGCGTCTGGGTGATCTCGCCGATGACATCGACCGCGGGCCGGCCGAGCGCCCGCGCCCGCTCGGTGGTGATGCCGTGCACGGCGGACGCCCCCTCGGGGATCTCGATGCCGGGGTCAGCCAGCCAGTCCCACCGGTCGACGACCGAGCCGTCAGGCTCCAGGACGGCGACGCACGCGGAGACGATACGGGCCGTCTCGACGTCGATGCCTGTCGTCTCGAGGTCGAAGACGGCCAGACGGCCCCAATTGCTCATGCTGACAGGCTAAGCGGGGCACCTGACAGCGGCCGGGAGGCTCGCTGCACGGTGGAAAGCCGTCACTACGTTCGGCCTCCGGCACTGTGCCTACGTTCGCCCTCCGGCACTGTGCCTACGTTCGGCCTCCGGCGAAGTGCGCGTCGCCGAGGTGCAGCCAGTAGAAGCTCTGCGTGCCGAGCGTGAGGGTGAGCTTTCCGTCCTCGCCGATGTTGGGGAACTCGCCGCCGCCGAACAGATCGAAGGACGTCGCGCCCTCGTACCCCTCCACGTCGATCGTGACCGCGACGGGGTTGTGCGCGAAGCTGAACACGCACAGCACCGACTCGGGAGAGTCGCCGAACTGAGTGCCGGCACCCTCGTACTCGCGCACGAACGCGAGCACCGACTCGTGGTTGGTGTCCAGGACGCGCAGCGAGCCCAGCCCGAAGGTCGGATGCCCCTTCCGCACGTGGATGACGTTGCGCACCCAGTGGAGCAACGACCGCGATTGAGCGAGCTGCGACTCCACGTTCACGAGGTTGTAGTTGTAGACGAGCGACTGCACGACCGGCAGGAAGAGCTTGCCCGGGTCTGCGGTGGAGAAGCCGGCGTTGCGGTCGGGCGTCCACTGCATCGGGGTGCGCGACGAGTCGCGGTCCGGCAGCCAGATGTTGTCGCCCATGCCGATCTCATCCCCGTAGTAGAGGAAGGGAGAGCCCTGCAGGGAGAACAGCAGCGCGTGGGCGAGCTCGGTCTCCGCGCGGGAGTTGTCGAGCAGGGGCGCGAGCCGGCGCCGGATGCCGACGTTGGAGCGCATGCGCGGGTCGTAGGCGTACCAGCCGTACATGGCCTGCCGGTACTCCTCGCTGACCATCTCGAGCGTCAGCTCGTCGTGGTTGCGCAGGAAGACGCCCCAGGCGGCGCCCGCGGGCACTTCCGTCGTCTCGGTGAGGACTCGGACCAGCTCGCCGGCGTGCTGCGAGCGGAGGGAGTAGAAGATGCGCGGCATGACGGGGAAGTCGAAGGCCATGTGGCACTCCGGCTCCTCCTCGGTGCCGAAGAACGCAACGACCTCCTGCGGCCACTGGTTCGCCTCGGCGATCAGCACGCGCCCCGGGTACTCCCGGTCGACCATCGCGCGGATCTCCTTGATGAACTCGTGCGTCTTCGGCTCGCCCTCGCCGTTGCCCTCGTCCGACTCGAACAGGTACGGGATCGCGTCGAGGCGCACCCCGTCGACCCCGAGGTCCATCCAGTGCCGGATCGTGTCGAGCACCGCCTGGCGCACCGCCGGGTTCTCGAAGTTGAGGTCGGGCTGGTGCGAGAAGAACCGGTGGAAGAAGAACTGGCGGCGCACGGGGTCGAACGTCCAGTTCGACTCCTCCGTGTCGACGAAGATGATGCGGATGTTCGGGTACTTGTCGTCGGTGTCGTTCCACACGTAGAAGTCGCCGTAGGGCCCCTCCGGGTCCTCCCGGGACTGCTGGAACCAGTCGTGCTGGTCGGAGGTGTGGTTGAGGGGGTAGTCGATGACGATGCGCATGTTGCGCTCGTGCGCCTTCGTGACGAGGTCCTTGAACTCGTCGAGGGTGCCGAACTCGGGCAGCACGGTGGTGAAGTCGGAGACGTCGTAGCCGCCGTCGCGCAGCGGCGAGTTGTAGAACGGCGGGATCCACAGCGCGTCGATGCCGAGCCATTGCAGGTAGTCGAGCTTGCCCACGAGGCCCGCGATATCCCCGGACCCGTCGCCGTTGCTGTCGTAGAACGAGCGCACCATCACTTCGTAGAAGACCGCTCGTTTGTACCACTGCGGGTCGAGGGCCAGTCCGGGCAGTTGGATGGGCGCGGTGAAGGTCACCGTTCGAGTCTAGGGCCGCTCTGCAAGCGCTTGTGCAGTTCGCGTTGCCTAGAATTGCGACCGTGCCCGTCGATTCCCCGTACTCCTCGCTGCTCGCCGAAATCCCGGTGCGCGAGCGCTCCGTCGAGGTGCTCGGCAGCACCACCGCCTACTGGGACTACGGCCCCGAGGATGCCCGCACCACCGTCCTCGTCGTCCACGGCTACCGCGGCGAGCACCACGGGCTCGAGCCGGTCGTCGCCCAGTTGCGCGGCCTCCGTGTCATCAGCCCGGATCTCCCGGGCTTCGGCGCGTCCACCCCGCTGCCCGGGCGCACGCACGACATCGCCGCGTACTCCGAGTGGCTGGAGGCGTTCGCCGACGCGCTCGAGCTGCGCGGCACCGCCGTCATCCTCGGCCACTCGTTCGGCTCGATAGTCGCCTCGGCCGCGGTCGCAGGCGGCCTCGCGACGCCGAAGCTCATCCTGGTGAACCCGATCGCCGCACCGGCGCTCGAAGGCCCGAACCGGTTCGGCAGCCAGCTGACCCTCGGCTTCTACCGCGTCGCGCGGGCGCTGCCCGAGCGCATCGGCAAGGGCCTGCTCTCCTTCCCGCCGATCGTGCGCGGCATGAGCGCCTTCCTCGTGCAGACGAAGAGCAGGCCGTTGCGCCGCTGGATCCACGACCAGCACGACACCTACTTCAGCAGCTACGCCAATCGCGACACGGTCGTCGAGGGCTTCGAGGCATCCATCAGCAATGATGTGAGCATGTTCGCCTCGACGATCACGGTCCCCACCCTTCTCATCGGCGCCGACCGCGACCCGATCACGTCCGTCGCCGACCAGGAGAAGCTCGCAACCCTGTTCCCGGATGCCCGCCTCACGATCCTTCAGGGCGTCGGCCATCTCGTGCACTACGAGAAGCCGCGCGAGGCCGCGCGAGAGATCGTGGACTTCCTCGGCGACGGCACGGTCGCCGCGTGAAGATCATCTTCGACAACCGCTACACGCGGCTGGGCCGCCACGACGGCATCAGCCGGTACGGCGCGCGCCTCGTGGAGGAGCTGAGCAAGCTCCACCCGGTCACCATGCTCATCCAGGACGAGAAGCAGCTCGAGATGCTTCCCGACCTGCCCTGGGTGATGGGCCCCTCCTCGACGAGCCCGGGGGAGCCCTGGGTGGCTCTCACGGTCAACAAGTACGAGCCCGACGTCGTGTTCACGCCCATGCAGACCATGGGCCCGGGCTTCCGCAAGTACGGCCTCGTGACGACGGTCCACGACCTGATCTACTACACGCACCGAACGCCGCCCCGCGACCTCAACCCCGCACTGCGCCTGCTGTGGCGCGGCTACCACCTCTGGTGGGGCTTCCAGCGCGCCCTGCTCAACCGGGCGGACGCGCACCTCGTCGACTCCGAGACCACGCGCGAGCTCATGGAGCGGCACCGGCTCACGAAGAACCCCGTGCGGGTGGTGCTACTCGGCACCGAGCAGCCCGAGTCCGCGCCGAGGCGCAGCGCCGCGGCATCCCGTGACCTCGTCTACATGGGGTCGTTCATGCCCTACAAGAACGTGGACCTGCTCGTGAACTCCATGCGGGACCTGCCCGGCTACCGGCTGCTGCTGATGAGCCGCGTCTCGCCGGAGGAGCAGGCGCGCCTCACCGCGCTCGCCCCGGAGGGCTCGGTCGTGTTCTACAACGGGGCCAGCGACGAGGACTACGAGAAGGCCATGCTCGGCGCGACCGCCCTCGTGACCGCCTCGCGCGACGAGGGCTTCGGCCTGCCCGTCGTCGAGGCGCAGGCACTCGGCACCCCCGTGCTGCTGAGCGACATCCCGATATTCCGCGAGATCGGCGGCCCGGCCGCCGGCTACTTCGACCCGTCGAGCACGGCGTCGTTCGTGGCGGCCGTCCACGAGCTCGACGACCCGGCGGAGTGGGCGCGCCGCTCGGCGGCGTCTGCGGAGTGGGCGAAGAGGTTCAACTGGCCGGATGCCGCGAAGGCCCTCCTCGAGGTGCTCACCGAGACCTACGAGCGCCGCTCGGTCAAGAAACGCGCGCGACAGTAGCGCCGGTCACCTCGGCAAGGCGCTGGGGCTCGATCGAGAAGACCGAGTGCGCGCTGGCGGCCGCCGCCCACACCACCGGTAGCGAGAGCAGCGTCTCGTCGAGCACGGTACGAAGGGGCTCGGGATGCCCGAACGGCGGTACTCCGCCGATCGACGACCCCGTGACAGCCTTCACGCGCTTGGCGTCGGACATGGTCACGGAGACCCCGAGCAGCTCCTCGATCAGCGCGGTGTCGACCCGGTTCGGGCCGGAGGCGAGGACGAGCACGGGCTCGCCGTCGGCCTCGAAGAGCAGGCTCTTGACGATGGCCGCCACGCTGCAGCCGAGGGCATCGGCGGCCTGCTGGGCGGTGTGGGTGCTCTCGTCCATCTCGCGCGGCTCGATGTCGATACCGCGCTCGGCGAGGCGCGCTTGGAAGGCGAGGGCCCGCGGGTCCGTCACTTGCGCGCCTCCATCGGGTTCTGCTGGCGCACATCCTCGCCCTCGAGGGACTCGTCTTCGATCGGGTCGTCGAACGCGATGAGGCTCAGTGCGCCGTCCTCGTACCGGAAGCTGTGCACCGAGCCGTTGGTGATCATGCCGTGGTCGCCGTCGGGGTCGACCTTGCGCAGCACCGAGCGGATGAGCCCGCCGTGGCTCACGACGACCACCGACTCCTCGGGATGGGCGTGCGCGATGTCCATGAGCGCCTCCAGCGCCCGGGCCGCGACCACCGAGCGCCGCTCCCGGCCCGGCACCTTCGTGTCCTCGGGGAAGAGCCGCTGCATCTCCTCGAAGTCGAGCCCCTCGGCCTCGCCGTAGTTTCGCTCCACGAGACGGCCGTCGGTGGTGGGGATGGGGAGACCGAGCTCGGCGGCGATGATGCTCCCGGTCTCGAACGCGCGCGAGAGCGGGCTCGAGACCACGGCGTCCCACTGCCGACGGGCGAGCAGCCGGCCGGTACGGGCCGCTTGGGCGCGGCCGACATCGTTCAGCGGGATGTCCGTCGTGCCCTGGATGCGGCGCTGGCTGTTCCAGTCCGTCTCACCGTGGCGAACAAGGTAGAGCAGCACATCGATCCTTCCGGGCGGGGATGCCCGGTCAGTCGCCGAGTCGCTCCAGGAGTGACACCAGTGTCTCCGAAGTCCCTGCGTCGATCTTAACGGAGGCGCGATTGTCGCCCTTCGTGACCCCGCGGTTGATGATCACGATCGGGATCTTGCGGCGGCTGGCCTGCTCGAGCAGCCGGATGCCCGAGTTGACGACGAGCGACGAGCCCGCGATCACGAGGGCGTCGGCGGCCTGGAGGAGAGCGCTGGCCTCCGCGAACTTCTCCTTCGGCACGAACTCGCCGAAGAACACTACGTCGGGCTTGAGGATGCCCCCGCACACCGTGCACTCGGGGAGGACGAAGGCCGCGACATCCTTGATCTCGACATCGCCGTCGGGGGAGAGCTCCACCGCCTCCGGGGACTCGAGCCAGGGGTTGGCCGCCGCGATCTGGTCGGCGACCCCGCCGCGCGCGTAGTACTGGCCGCAGGTGAGGCACACGACGCGGTCCATGCTGCCGTGCAGGTCTACCACCCGCTGGGAGCCGGCGCGGAGGTGGAGGCCGTCGACGTTCTGGGTGATGATGCCGTCGACGTGGCCGGCGAGCTCGAGGTCGGCGAGGGCGCGGTGGCCGGCGTTGGGCGAGGCCGCGGAGAAGCGCTTCCAGCCCAAGTGGCTGCCCGCCCAGTAGCGCTTGCGGTAGTCGAGATCGGCGAGGAACTGCTGGAAGGTCATCGGCGTGCGCACGGGTGCGCCCTCGCCCCGGTAGTCCGGGATGCCCGAGTCGGTGCTCACGCCGGCCCCGGTCAGAACGGCAAGGGTCTTGCCGCGAAGGGCCGTGACCGCCGCCTCGAACGCGGGGGACTCCACTGCAGTCTGCGACATGCCACTCCCTCCGGTCTCTGCAAGACTAAACAACGGACGTTGCGGATATGTTTCCCCGCGCCCTGATCCGGAGGTTCGTGTGCAGGTTGTGACCATCACGGACCTGTCGGACGACCGGCTCGCCGACTACGCCAACCTCACGGATGTCGCGCTGCGCCGCCGCACGGAGCCCGAGGGCGGGCTCTACATCGCCGAGTCCGCGAAGGTCATCGCCCGGGCCCTCGCGGCGGGCCACCGGCCGCGCTCGGTGCTCATGCTGGAGAAGTGGCTGGGCGAGCTCGCACCGCTGCTGGAACCGTACGACGTGCCCGTCTTCGTGGGCGAGGGGCCGCTGCTCGAGTCGCTCACCGGCTTCGACCTGCACCGGGGTGCGCTCGCCTCCATGCACCGCCCCGCTCTTCTGCCGGTCGCAGAGCTGCTGCGGGATGCCCGGCGCGTGGTTGTCCTGGAGGACATCGTCGACCACACCAACGTCGGCGCGATCTTCCGCTCGGTCGCGGGGCTCGGCGCCGACGCCGTGCTCGTGACGCCCCGCTGTGCGGACCCGCTCTACCGCCGCAGCGTGCGCGTGAGCATGGGCACGGTGCTCCAGGTGCCCTGGACCCGCCTGCCCGACTGGCCCCTGGGTGCCGAGGAGCTACGGGCCGCAGGGTTCCACATCGCCGCGCTCGCGCTCTCCGACGACGCCGTGACCCTCGACGAGTTCGCGGCCCGCCAGCCGGAGCGCATCGCGCTGGTCCTCGGCACGGAGGGCGACGGCCTGAGTGCCGCGGCGCTCGAGGCCGCGGACACGGTCGTGACGATCCCGATGCTGCACGGCGTGGACTCGCTCAACGTCGCGGCCGCCAGCGCGGTCGGCGTCTACGCGCTCAGGCTGGTTGAGTAGGCCGCCCGCGGCCGTATCGAAACCATGCACCTCCCGGTTTCGATACGCGCCCTACCCGCGGGTTGAGTAGGCCGCCCGCGGCCGTATCGAAACCATGCACCTCCCGGTTTCGATACGCGCCCTAGAGGGCGCTACTCAACCCGCGGACCGCCCGCCACGCCCTCGCCTCGCGCATCGCGACGAGTGCCGCGCGGCCGTCCTCGTCATCGAGGAACCAGCTGATGTTGAGCGCCGCGCGGGCGAATCCCCACTGAGCGGCGCGCTGGGAGTCGACCTCGGCGAGCTCGCAGGCGAACCGCAGCTGATCCAGCAGCACGCGCTCGGGGTGCTGGTCCGTCCACGGGCTGCCCAACTGGCTCACGAGCGGCCACAGGTCGAACGCGGCATCCCCGCGCATGGGCTTCGGGTCGATCGCCCGCCAGCCCCGGTCGCTGCTGATCACGTTGCCGGGGTTGAAGTCGCCGTGCAGGAACGCGTCGCCGGCCGCCGAGTCGAGAAGCCCGCTGAGCACCGCGAGCCCCTCCTCGAGAACGGCGCCGTTCTCGCCCAGTAGCGGCAGGTGCTGGCGCAGCCGCGACACGGCCTTGTCGTAGAAGGGGCGCATCGACTCGTCCAGCCGCGGTACGCCGTCCGGCACCGGCATCGCGGAGAGCACGCGGTGCAGCCGGGCCGCGGAGCGCAGCGCGTTCTTCGCTGGCACCTGGTAGCGCAGCAGCGGGATGCCCGGCTGCACGTCCTCGAGGAGGAGGCTCCACGTCCACGGGTCCTGCCGGAGCACGCGCGGCGCGAGCTCGGCGCCCCAGCCCTCCAGCGCGACAGCCTCCCAGATCGCCTCGACGTGCGGGAAGCCGACCTTGAGGACGGCCGAGGTGCCGTCCGCCGTGGTGACCCGGAGGACGGAGGCGGCCTCTCCGCCGACGAACGCGGTGCCGGGGGTGAGGTTCCAGCGGTGGAGCATCGTGCCGACGAGCTCGGCGGCCGCGGCATCCCACGCCGACCTGGTCGGATAGGCGTCGATCGCCGTGGTCTCGAACGGAGCCGTCTCCATGGATCGACCATAACCCGAAGCCTGTGTAGGCTCGCGACTACCCCAACGACGGAGGTTGAGAATGTCAGATCTCGGCGGAAAAGGCCTGGCCACCGGCACTCTCGGCCTGTTCGGGTACACGGTCATCGGGCTCGCCTCGACGGCCCCCGTGTACTCGCTCGCGGCGACGCTCGGGTTCGTCGTGCTCGCCGTGGGTGCACAGGCGCCGATCGCGTTCATCATCGCCTTCGTACCGATGCTGCTCATCGCCTTCGCCTATCGGGAGCTCAACCGCGCGGTGCCTGACTGCGGCACGACGTTCACCTGGGCGACGAAGGCGTTCGGCCCGCGGGTCGGCTGGATGGGCGGCTGGGGAGTCGCAGTTGCGGGCATCGTCGTCCTCGCCAACCTCGCCCAGATCGGCGGCAAGTACTTCTGGCTGCTGGTGAACCCGGAGCTCGCGGCCAACCCGGTCATCGTCACGGCCACCGGCGTGGTCTTCATCGCGCTCATGACCTTCATCAGCTACCGCGGGACGGAGATCGGGGAGAAGCTGCAGAACGTGCTGCTGGGCATCCAGTACCTCGCCCTCGGAGTCTTCGTGGTCGCGGCGATCGTCGCGGTCGCGACCGGCACGGCCCCGGCGGGCGCAACGGCACCGGATCTCTCGTGGTTCAACCCGTTCGCCTTCGAGTCGGCGTCCGGCTTCGTGGAGGCGGTGCTGCTGGCCCTCTTCATCTACTGGGGCTGGGACACCTGCCTCGCGCTCAACGAGGAGACCAAGGACCCGCAGCGCACGCCCGGCCGCGCTGCGATCCTCTCCACCCTGATCCTGCTCGTCACCTACGTGGGAGTGACCGTTGCGGCAATGGCCTACGCCGGGCTCGGGTCGAGCGGCCTGGGCCTCGGCAACGAGGACAACTCGGAGGACGTGTTCTTCGCCCTCAAGGACGTGCTGTTCGGCCCGTTCGCGTGGCTGCTGGTGGTGGCGGTGCTCGTCTCGGCGGTGTCGTCGACGCAGACCACGATCCTGCCGACCGCCCGCGGCACGCTGGCGATGGCGGCGTACCGCGCGCTTCCGCGGCGGTTCGGCGTCGTGCATCCCAAGTACCACACGCCCGCGTTCTCGACGATCGTGATGGGCATCGTCTCGACCGTCTTCTACGTCGGGCTCACGCTCATCAGCGAGGACTTCCTCTCGGACACGATCCTCTCTCTCGGCCTCGCGATTGCGTTCTACTACGCGATCACCGGATTCTCGTGCGTCTGGTTCTTCCGCCGCGAGCTGTTCGACAACGCACACAACGTGTTCTTCAAGTTCCTCTTCCCGCTGCTGGGCGCCCTCATGCTGTCTGCCGCGTTCATCTTCTCCGCCATCGACATGTTCAACCCCGACTACGGCTACACCGTGCTCTTCGGCGTCGGCGGGGTGTTCGTGGTCGGGATCGGATCCCTCGCGGTGGGCATCGTGCTGATGATCGTGTGGTCGTTCTTCGTGCGGGCACGGCCGTTCTTCCGCGGGGAGTCCCTCAACGAGTCGACGGAGGTGCTCGTCCCGGAGGAGACTGTGCCCGCCCGGCGCTCCGTCGACGGCGGGCTCGCCTAGCCGTTCGCCTATTCTTTTAGCGTGCCGCTGACCAGACGCCAGATCTACCGGCGCCGTCGGATCGCCGTGCTCGGCGGCGCGGCCGTCGTGCTCGCGACGGCGTTCTACCTCCCGCTCACCCTGCTCGCGCCGCTCAAGCCGGTCGCGGCAGCGCTCGAGTCGTACACGCCGCCCGCGGCATCGCAGCCGGCTGTCGCCTTCCCCGAGTACGGCGCGTCGGGCGTCGGGGCCGTCGGCTACCCGGGGGTGCTGGCGAGCGCCGGGTCCACCGATCCGCTGCCGATCGCCTCGATCTCGAAGGTCATCACCGCCCTCGTCGTGCTCGACGCGCATCCGCTGGCCCTCGGCGAGTCCGGTCCGGATATCACGTTCGGCGACGTCGACCAGGGGTACTACGACGCGCAACTCGCCGACGGGGGAGTCGTGGAGTCCGTGTCCGTCGGCCAGGTCATGTCGCAGCGCAACGTCATGAACGTGATGCTCATGGAGTCGGCGAACAACTACGCCGAGTCGCTCGCCACCTGGGGCTACGGCTCCGAGTCGGCGTTCATCGATGCAGCGAAAGCCTGGCTCGCTGCGAAGGGCCTCACCAGCACGACGATCGAGGAGCCCACCGGCGTCTCGCCCAACAACCGCAGCACGGTCGCCGACCTCGTCGAGCTCGCGAAACTCGCGGAGGCAAACCCGGTCATCGCCGAGATCGTCGCCACCCGGACCATGGACGTCCCCGACATCGGCACCATCGAGAACCGGAACGAACTCCTCGGGGTTGACGGCGTCGACGGCATCAAGACCGGCACGCTCGACGAGGCCGGTGCGTGCCTGCTGTTCTCGCAGGAGCACGCGGTCGGCTCGACCACGATCACCGTCGTCGGCGTCGTTCTCGGCGGGCCCGACCACGACACGATCGACGCCGCGATCCGCTCTCTGCTCGCCGAGGTGGACGCGGGCTTCACGGAGGTCACGCTCACGACCGCCGGACAGGAGTTCGCGAGCTACGAAACGCCGTGGGGGGATGCCGCGGCGGCGGTTGCGGCGAAGGACTCCTCGGTGGCGGTCTGGTCGGCTACGCCCGTGACCGTAGATGTCACCGTGGACGACGTCCACCTCGCCGACGCCGGCACCCGGGTCGGCACGCTCCTCTTCGCGGTCGGCACCCAGCGGGTCACAGTGCCCCTCGAGCTGTCCGCGACCATCGACGACCCCGGTCCGTGGTGGCGCCTGACGAATCCCGCAGAACTCTTCTAGCCGATAAGCGGGGTGTTCACAGGCTCCACCGCTACGCTTGCCGTATCGAGCATCTGCTCATCCGCTGTGGCTGTGAAGTCATTCGACCCTTGAGGCCACGTGACTACTGCTGCTGCTTCTGCCGAACCCACCCGCATCATCAAGACGGGCAACCGCGGCCTGCCGAATCCGCTCTCGGAGTTCTCGGCTCTGCTGCACACAGTTCGCGATGCGGGCCTCCTTCGGCGCCGCAAGCGGTTCTACGGCCTCACGTTCGCCGTCATCACGACGGCAATGGTCGCCGCGTGGTTCGGCTTCGCTCTGCTCAACGACACCTGGTACGTCCTGCTCATCGCGGGCGTGCTCGGCGTGATCTTCACGCAGTACGCGTTCATGGCCCACGAGCTCGCCCACCGCCAGGTGTTCGAGTCGGGCAAGGCAAACGACTTCGGCGGACGCATCATGGCCGACCTGCTCGTCGGCATCAGCTACTCGTGGTGGATGACCAAGCACACTCGCCACCACGGCAACCCGAACACGGTCGACCGCGATCCCGATATCGAGACCGACTTCATCATCTTCCAGGAGCAGAAGGCGCAGGGCCTCACGGGCCTGAGCAGGTTCCTCGCCCACAAGCAGGGCTACCTGTTCTTCCCGGTGCTGCTGCTCGAGGGCATCAACCTCCACCGCCACGCGTTCATCACCGTGTTCTCCAAGGGCAAGGTCGACAAGCGGGCGCTCGAGATCGTGCTGCTCGCAGTGCGCAACATCGTGTACGTCTCCGTGATCTTCACGTTCATGCCGCTGGGAATGGCGTTCGCCTTCCTGGGCGTGCAGCTGGCCATCTTCGGCCTCTACATGGGCGCGTCGTTCGCCCCGAACCACATCGGGATGCCGATCCTGCCCAAGGGCTCGAAGGTCGACTTCCTGCGCCGCCAGGTGCTCACCAGCCGCAATATCCGCGGCGGGCACGTCATGAACCACTTCATGGGCGGGCTCAACTACCAGGTCGAGCACCACCTCTTCCCGAGCATGGCGCGACCGAACCTGCGGCGCGCTGCCGAGATCACCAAGGAGTACTGCGAGGCCAAGGGCATCGAGTACACCGCGGTGGGGCTCACCACCGCGTACGGAACCGTCGTGCGCTACCTCAATGAGGTCGGCCGCAACACCGACCCGTTCGACTGCCCGGCCGCCGGCCGCACCGGCTACGCCGGCATCTAGCTCTCACCGAGCGCTCGGGCCCTAGTAGCCCGGGCGCTTCGGCGTCACGTTGTCGCCCGAGGACTGATGGCGCACGCGCCGCAGGACCCACGGCACCAGGTACTCCCGCGCCCAGCCGATATCCTCCGCGCGCGCCTGGCGCCAGCGCCGAGGCGGCAGCGGCTCCGGGTTGAACGGCTCGAGCGTGTGCTCCACGTTGAGGGAGTCGAGCACCATCGTCGCGATCGTGTTGTGGCCGATGGGGGAGAAGTGCAGCCGGTCAGGCGCCCACATCCGCGGATCGGCGAGCTCCCGCAGGGCCCACATGTCCGCCACGATGCAGTCGTGCCGCTGCGCGATCGCGCGCAGGTTCTCGTTGTAGATCGCGACCTTCCCGCGCACCCGGCCCAGCACCGGGGTCATGCCGATGTCCGGACCGTTGAACATCACCACGGTCGCCCCGTCGGAGCGGAGGCGCTCGACCATGGACTCAAAGCGGCGGGAGACGTCGTCAGCGTCCGTGCCAGGGCGGATGATGTCGTTGCCGCCCGCCGAGACCGTGATCAGGTCGGGCTTGAGCTCGAGTGCGGCATCCACCTGCTCGTCGGAGATCTGCTGCAGCAGCCGGCCGCGGATCGCGAGGTTCGCGTAGGCGAAATCCTCCGTCTGCTCGGCGAGTACCTCGGCCACCCGGTCGGCCCACCCCCGGTGCCCGCCGGGGCTCTCGGGCTCCGGGTCGCCGATCCCCTCGGTGAACGAATCACCGATCGCGACGTACCTGCTCCAGGGATGCTGCTGTGCCATGAGTCCAGCATTACTCACCCTGCGCACGCACAGCTACCAGACACGGCGGTCTAGGGCAAGGGGCATCCCCCGAATGAGGGTCTGTGATTGTGTTGTTGAGGCACCGAGACCCGGAGCCGGAGTAAAAGAACGACTGGGAGGTCGTCATGGGAATCATCGGCTGGATCGTACTGGGACTGGTTGCCGGTGCTATCGCAAAGGCAATCCTGCCCGGAACTCAGGGTGGTGGCTGGATCATCACCCTCATCCTCGGCGTCGTGGGTGCACTGCTCGGTGGCTTCATCGGAAGCGCCGTGTTCGGCATCGGCCTGGAGGGGTTCTTCTCCATCCAGACGTGGCTGCTCGCGATCGGCGGCGCTATCGTCGTCCTGCTGATCTACGGCCTCGTCACGCGAGGCAGTCGCCGGGCCTAACCCCGCGAGAGCGACAGACATCAGAAGGGCGGTGGGCTTCGGCCCCCGCCCTTCTGCTGTTGCCGGAATGCTGTTGCCGGAGCCCGGCTCCTGCCACACTGAGGTGCGCACGCGCTCGCGTGCGCAACCCTTACCCCTTGGAGTACTCGTATGAGCTTCTTTCCCTTCCTCCTCGTCGGAATCGTCGCCGCGATCATCGCGAAGCTGATCCTGCGCCGCAAGGTCGGTTGGTTCCTCACGATCATCCTCGGCCTGCTCGGCGCCGCCCTCGGTGCCTGGGTCGCGAGCGCGGTGCTCGGCTACGACGTCTTCGGCGACGGCGGCCTCACCTCGCCGCTCACCTGGCTCTTCGCGCTCGGCGGCGCGATCGTCGTCCTGCTCATCCAGGGCCTGATCTTCGGCCGTCGCAAGGCCTAGACCACCGGAAGGCGGGCGTCTCACGGGCGCCCGCCTTCTGCATGCCCGGGGCCGGTCGCTGCTAGGTCGCAGGCAGGTGGCAGGATGACGGCATGGGCAAGCAGGACGGCACGGGGCGCCACGTCACCCCCGCCGGCGTCGACGACAGCACGGCGACTATCCTGCACGTCGACATGGACGCCTTCTTCGCCTCCGTGGAGCTGCTCGACCACCCCGAGCTGGTGGGCAAGCCGGTGATCGTCGGCCACCGGTCCGCGCGCTCGATCGTCACGGCTGCCACCTACGAGGCGCGCAAGTTCGGCGTGAACTCGGCGCTGCCAATGTCGATCGCGCTGCGCCGGTGCCCGGATGCGATCGTGCTCGAGCCGCACTTCGAGCGCTACACCCACTTCTCCTCGATGGTGATGACCATCTTCGACGAGATCACCCCGGTCGTGGAGCGCCTGGGCATCGACGAGGCGTTCCTCGACGTCGCCGGTGCGCGCACCGTCTTCGGGTCGCCCATGCGGGTCGCCGAGCTCATCCGTGCGCGGGTTCGCGCCGAGACGGGGCTCGTCTGCTCCGTCGGCGCCGCATCGACCAAGTTCGTGGCGAAGCTGGCCTCGGGGCTCTCCAAGCCGGACGGGCTGCTCGTAGTCCCCGCGGACCAGACCATCGCGCTGCTGCACCCACTCCCCATCGCCAAGCTCTGGGGAGTGGGCGGCAAGACGGAGGAGAACCTGCGCGGCCGCGGGCTGCACACCATCGGCGATGTCGCGCACGCCTCTCGGGAGATGCTGCTCAAGGCCGTGGGGGAAGCCGGGGCCGACCGGCTGCACGACCTCGCATGGGGCATCGACCCGCGGCGGGTGCACACCCGCGCGGAGGAGAAGAGCGTCGGCCACGAGCTCACCTTCGAGACGAACATCACCGACCCGGCGGTCATCCGCACGGAGCTGCTGCGCATGTCGAACATGGTCGCTGTCCGCCTCCGGAAGGCGCAGCTCGTCGGCCGCACGGTGGTGCTCAAGCTGCGCTTCGGCGACTTCACCACGATCACCCGCTCGCGCACCATCGCCGAGCCGACCGACCTCGGCAGGAAGATCTACGAGGAGGTCCGCGAGATCTACGAGGCGCTGGGCAAGCACGACGCCCCGATCCGCCTCGTCGGCGTGCGCGCCGAGCAGCTCCAGGAGGCCTCCTCCGCCCAGCTGGGCCTGTGGGACGAGTCTGAGGGGTGGCGGGAGGCGGAAGATGTCATGGATGCCGCCAGCGCCCGTTTCGGCAGGGGCGCAGTCAAGCCCGCCCGCCTTCTCGGGCACTCCGCCCACGACCGCCCGCGGCTGGGGCAGCGCGACTGAACGTCACACCCCTCGGGTATCGTCTTATCAAGTGAGCACCCCCTTCCCGAGCCCGACAGTCGGGACCTTCGCGGCGGAGCACCTCTCACCCTCTTACCCCGAGCGGGCCGCCCGCGGCACCGCCGACAAGCTGCGGGCCTGGCAGGCCGAGGCGCTCGACGAGTACTTCCTGCGCGAGCCGAGAGACTTCCTTGCGGCCGCGACCCCGGGCGCCGGCAAGACCACGTTCGCACTGCGGCTCGCCGTGGAGCTCATCGCGCGCCGCGTCGTCGACCGGGTGACCGTCGTGGCGCCGACCGACCACCTCAAGCGCCAGTGGGCGGATGCCGCGCACAAGGTCGGCCTGCGCCTGAATCCCGAGTACAACAACGGCGACGGCTACGGCGGCCGGCGGTTCCACGGGATGGCCGTCACCTACGCGCAGGTCGCGGTGCGGGCATCCCTGCACCGCGAGATCACCGAGTCGGCGCGCACGCTCGTCATCCTCGACGAGGTGCACCACGGCGGGGACGCCCTGAGTTGGGGCGACGCCATCCGAGAGGCCTTCGGCCCCGCCACGAGGCGGCTGTCTCTCACGGGCACGCCGTTCCGCAGCGACCTCGCGCCGATCCCGTTCGTCACCTACGCACCCGACGAGAAGGGCATTCGCACCTCCGTCACCGACTACAACTACGGCTACGGCCGGGCCCTCGCCGATGGCGTCGTGCGCCCCGTGATCTTCATGTCGTACGCGGGCAAGATGCGCTGGCGCACCCGCATGGGCGACGAGATGGAGGCGCGGCTCGGCGAGCCGGACACGAAGGACGTGACGTCCCAGGCCTGGCGCACCGCCCTCGACCCCAAGGGCGACTGGATGTCCGCGGTACTGCGGGCGGCAGATCGCCGGCTCACCGAGGTGCGGCACCTGGTTCCGGATGCCGGCGGCCTCGTGATCGCGACGGACCA
This sequence comes from Rhodoglobus sp. GW821-FHT12B09, assembly GCF_058809925.1. NCBI lineage: Bacteria > Bacillati > Actinomycetota > Actinomycetes > Micrococcales > Microbacteriaceae > Rhodoglobus > Rhodoglobus sp. GW821-FHT12B09. The sequence goes on from NZ_JBXATB010000001.1 coordinate 799,346, forward strand.
GCAGTCCGCCCGCGCCTACGCCAAGCTGCTGCGCGACATCACCGGGGAGCCCGCCACGATCGTGCTCTCCGATGAGAAGGAGTCGTCCGCGCGCATCGAGAGGTTCTCCGAGGGGGAGCAGCGCTGGATGGTCGCCGTGCGCATGGTGTCCGAGGGCGTCGACGTGCCCCGCCTGGCGGTCGGCGTGTACGCGACCTCCGCCTCAACGCCCCTGTTCTTCGCCCAGGCCGTCGGGCGCTTCGTGCGGGCCCGGCGCCGCGGTGAGACGGCGTCGATCTTCCTGCCGAGTGTGCCCACCCTCGTCGAGCTCGCCGGACTGCTGGAGCTCGAGCGCGACCACGCCATCGACCGCAAGCAGCAGGACGACCAGCTGCTGGACGACTCGCTGCTCGAGCAGGAGAACCGCGAGGAGGAGACCAGCGAGGAGCTCACGGAGGAGTTCGTCTGGGAGGCCCTCGAGTCCGATGCGAACTTCGATCGCGTCTACTTCGGCAAGGAGGAGTTCGGTTTCGCCGCCGAGCCGGGCAGCGATGAGGAGCTCGACTTCATCGGCCTGCCCGGGATCCTCGAGCCCGAGCAGGTGCGCGAGCTGCTGTGGCACCGCCAGCAGCGGCAGTCCCGCCGATCAGCGGCGAAGCCACAGGAGGAGCGCGAGCCGGCGCTGTTCCGCAACCTCAAGGAGCAGCGGAAGCTCCTCAACGCGCTCGTGGGGATCCGCGCGAAGGGCACGGGGGAGCCGCACGCGCTCATCCACGCCGAGCTCCGGCGCATCTGCGGCGGCCCGGCGGTCGCGCAGGCGACGGTCACGCAGCTGCAGTCGCGCATCGACTACCTGCGCAAGGGGCTGCGCAGCTAGAGCGCGGCGCGCACCTCGTCCTTGAGCGCGACGACCTCCGGGTAGGCCTCGAAAAAGCGCAGCTTGTCGCCGATCACGCCGCCCGCGGCCGAGACGTCGTCGTCGAGCACCCACTCCGCAAAGGACTCGGCGATGTCCTCGTAGGGGTTCGTGGCCGCGTACTGGCTCACGTAACCGCCCGACACGTGCCGCTCGGCAATAGCGTCGTCGGACTCGTCGACGTCGACCTGGCCGGGCCAGAACTCCGACTCCCACGCGTACAGGTAGGAGTCGGGCAGCGGGCATCCCGTGCCGTCGTTGTAGACGTCGCAATCGTACGAGCCGACGTTCAGCGGCACCTGCGTCGTGCGCAGAGTGAGCAGGTGCCCGAACTCGTGGATCATGGTGCGGTCGGCCTCGGAAGGGCTGTCGAAGCCGGTCGTGTCGAGCGCGAGGTACTGCTCGCCGGGGTGGAGCAGGTTGGGCTGCATCGCGCCGTCGGTGTTGTCCGACCCTTCAGCGTCGATCGCCACGAACAGGGTGATCTCGGGGTGGGTGTCGGCGGGGAAGAGCTGGGTGAACCGGTTCCACACGGCCTCGTACTGGGACGGGATCGAGCCGATGATCTCGTCGCCCTCGACCGCGTAGATGCCGAGCACGTCGAGGGTGTCGTCGCCGATCGGGTCGCCCTGGGAGGGGTCGTACCCGCCGGGCTCCACGGTGCGCGGGAAGAGGAGGCCCGTGCAGCCCGAGAGGGCGAGGACGGAGGCCAGTGCAAGGGCGATCGGGGCGCGCAGCGATGTCACGCGCCGAGCCTAGGGCACCCTCGCCGTGCACATGAAAACGCCCCGGCAGTTGCCTTGTGAAAGGCAGTGCCGGGGCGTTCCCGTTACTGAACTATCAAGATCAGAGGGGGCGGATGTTCTCCGCCTGGGGACCCTTCGGTCCCTGTGTGATGTCGAACTCGACCTTCTGGTTCTCGTCGAGAGACTTGTAACCGCTGGTCGAAATCGCCGAGTAGTGGGCGAACACGTCGGGACTTCCGTCCTCAGGGGCGATGAAACCAAAGCCCTTTTCCGCGTTGAACCACTTGACGGTGCCTAATGCCATTTAAAACTCCTCCAGGAGCGTTCTTCTGGCCCCGACAGTCGAGGCCACATCTACCGCTCCCGAGAGAACAGTCGATGATGAGCCAAGGCTATAGCAGGAGACGGCTGCGAGCGCCATGTATTTCAGAATCGGTGCGAGATGGTAACAAACGTTCATCTAGCGGAAGTCCCGTGATCGGGTCTTCGGCGCCATGTCCAGTACCTCGAAACGGTCGGCCAGCACGTTGATGACCCCCTCCGGTGAGCGCTCGAGAATCCCGCGGATGATCATCGCCGGCGCCTCCCGCGCAATGCGCCGGTAGCGGGTCCACACCCCGACGCTGCAGATGACGTTGACCAGCCCCGTCTCGTCCTCCAGGTTGAGGAACGTGATGCCGCTCGCGGTCGCGGGCCGCTGCCGGTGGGTGACCACGCCGCCCACCTCGATGCGCCGGCCGCTCTCCGCGCTGGCAAGGCTCGCGGCGGTCAGGACGCCCCGGCCTTCCAGCGCCGGCCGCACGTGCTGCACAGGGTGGCTGTCGGTCGAGAGCCCCGTCGCCCACAGATCGGACATGAGCTCCTCCAGCCGCGAGGGCAGCGTGAACAACGGCGGCTGCACAGCCACGATGCTCTCGGGCAGGAACTCGGCGCGGTCCTGGGCGGCGTTGCCGGCGTTCCACATCGCCTCGCGCCGCTCGAGCCCGAACGTGTCGAAAGCGCCGGCCGCCGAGAGCACCTCGAGCTGGGCGGTGGTGAGGCCCACACGCCGCACCAGGTCGTTCATGCTCGTGAACGCCCCGCCGCGCTCCCGCTCCGCGACGATGCGCAGCGCGACCTTCTCTCCGATGCCGCTGACCTCGTCGAGCCCGAGGCGCACGGCGAACGCCCCGTCCCGGCGGTGGTCGTCAGTGTCGAAGTGCGCGGTGCGGTCGAACGTCGTGGGCACGGGCGGCTGCTCGTGGAGCAGGCACGAGCCCTGGCCGGTGGCGCCGCCGGCGCCCTCGAGACCGGCGTACGCCCCCGACTTCAGGATGTCGGGCCGCAGCACCTCGACACCGTGGCGCCGGGCATCCGCCACCAGGCTCTGCGAGGAGTAGAAGCCCATCGGCTGCGCGCGCAGCATGGCCGCGAGGAACGCGGCGGGGTAGTGCAGCCGCAGCCAGGCGCTCGCGTAGACGAGGAGGCCGAAGCTCAGGGCGTGGCTCTCCGCGAACCCGAACCCGGCGAAGGCCTGGATAGCGCCGTAGATCTTGTCCGCGTTCTCCCCGTGGATGCCGTGGCCAGCCATGCCCTCGTAGAGCTTCGCGCGCAGTTTCTCGATCTTCTCGACGCCGCGCTTCGAGCCCATGGCCCTACGGAGCAGGTCGGCGTCATCGGCGGTGCAGCCGCCCACCTCCACCGCGAGCTGCATCAGCTGCTCCTGGAAGATCGGTACGCCCAGAGTGCGCTTGAGGACCTTCTCCAGCTTCGGGTGGAGGTAGGTGATGTCCTCCTCGCCGGTCTTGCGCCTGACATAGGGATGCACGGCCCCGCCCTGGATCGGACCGGGCCGCACGAGCGCGATCTCCACAACGAGGTGGTAGAACTCGCGCGGCTGCAGCCGGGGGAGCAGGCCCATCTGCGCCCGGGACTCCACCTGGAACACCCCGATCGCGTCGGCGCGGCAGAGCTGGTCGTAGACCCCCGCCTCCTCCTTCGGGAGGCTGTCGAGGTCCCAGCTCTCACCGAGCGAGCCGCGGACCAGGTCGAACGTGTACTGCAGCGCGGAGAGCATCCCGAGCCCGAGCATGTCGAACTTGACGAGGCCCATGAAGGCGCAGTCGTCCTTGTCCCACTGCACGACCGTGCGGTTCTTCATGCGCGCCCACTCGACCGGTACCACCTCGCCGACGGGCCGCTTGGTGAGCACCATGCCGCCCGAGTGGATGCCCAGGTGCCGCGGCAGCTTCATCGTCTGCATGGCGAGGTCGATGACGACCGGGGGGATGTCGTGGTCGTCGCTGGAGATCGTGGCTCCCCACCGCTCGACCTGCTTCGACCAGGCGTCCTGCTGGCCGGGGCTGTGCCCGAGCGCCTTCGCCATGTCGCGCACCGCGAACTTCGGACGGTACTGGATGACGTTCGACACCTGCGCTGCGTTCTCGCGGCCGTACTTGTCGAACATGTACTGGATGACCTCCTCACGCCGCTCGGAGTCGAAGTCCACGTCGATATCGGGCTCCTCCTCGCGCATGCTCGAGATGAACCGCTCGAAGGGCAGCTTGTACTTGATCGGGTCGACAGCGGTGATCTTGAGCAGGTAGCAGACGACCGAGCTGGCGGCAGACCCGCGGCCCTGGCACAGGATGCCCAGGCTCCTGGCGTGCCTGACCATGTCCCACACGATCAGGAAGTAGCCCGCGAAGTGCTTCTTCTCGATCGCCGCGAGCTCGCCGCTGATCCGGGCGCGGTTCTCCGGAGTCAGCTCGATGCGACGGTCGGCGACCCCGCCCCACACGAGCTCGGCGAGGTAGCTGTCCGGAGTGTGGCCCTCCGGCACCTCCGTGTCGGGCAGCTCGGGCTTGGCCGTGCGCAGCTCGAAGGCGAGCTCGTCGGCGATCAGCACAGTGTTCTCGATAGCACCCGGGTACCTCGCGAACCGCGCGGCCATCTCCGCCCCCGAGCGCAGGTAGGCGCCTCCGGACGCGGGCAGCCACCCGTCGAGCTCGTCGAGGCTGCGGCGGGCGCGCACCGCGGAGAGGGCGGTGTGCAGCGGGTGCTGCGCCGGGGTCGCGTAGTGCACGTTGCCGGTCGCGACCACGCGGAGGCCGCGCTCCACGGCCAGCTCGTACAGCGCGTCGTTGTAGTCGCTGTCGAGCGGGTCGCCGTGGTCGAACAGCTCCACGGCCACGTTCTCGCTGCCGAACAGCGCAACGAGCCGGTCGAGCTCGGTGCCGGCGGCCTCGGCACCGGTACTGAGCGCCTGCCGCACGGCGCCCTTGCGGCATCCGGTCAGCACCAGCCAGTTGCCCCCCGCCTGCCGTGCGAGATCCTCGAGGTAGTAGACCGGCCTGCCCTTCTCCCTGCCGTGGAGCTGCGCGGTGGTGATCGCCAGCGCGAGCCGGTGGTAGCCCTCCTCGCCGCGGGCCAGCACGAGCAGGTGGGTGCCCTCCGGGTCGGGGATGCCGTTCTGCGGAGTGCGCAGGCCGAGAGACAGCTCGGCCCCGAAGACCGTCGCCGTGGGCCGGCGCCCCGCCGCGGTGTCGCGCCGGGCCATCGCCGCAGCCGCCTCTGCGAGCCGCGCGATGCCGTAGTAGCCGTCGTGGTCGGTGAGTGCGAGGGCGTGCAGGCCGAGGCGGGATGCCTCCTCCATGAGCGACTCGGGCATGCTCGCGCCGTCCAGGAAGCTGAAGCTCGAGTGGGCGTGCAGTTCGGCGTAGGGCACGATGCTGTCGGGAGGAGGAGCCGCGGCATCCGGAGCCCGGTAGGCCTTTCGCTTGAGCGACCATGCCGGGCTGTCGCCGCCGTCAGCGCCGACGGGCGGTGCGCTGCCCGGGCGCGAGGCGTCGCTGAGCTTCTTCTCGAACTCCGACCATGAGATCGGCGGGTTGCTCCAGCCCATCAGTCGTACCGTGCTTCGGCCCACCAGCCGCCGGCGTCGAGCACCAGCAACCACGCGCACCCGGTCTCGTCGACGGCTTGGAAGCGCCAGGCACTGCGCGCATCGGCCGACCACCAGCGCTCGTCGATCGCCCACGGCCCCGCCCAGGCGGTGAGCCGCCGTACCTCGCTGCCATTGGCGGAGAACCGCACGGGCGGCGAGGACACCGCGCCCCGCGGGTCGACGGCGACGCTCGCGCCGTCGGACGAGAGCACGTGCACCGGATGCCGCGGGCTGAACACGGTGCCGGGCAGCGGGTTCGGCAGCCGCCCCGGCCAGGGCTGGTCGACGGGCTTCGCCCCCACGGGCCGGTCGCCCCACGCCACCAGCTGCTGGCGGTCGGAGAGCGTGCGCCCGCCGCCCACCGAGGGCATGAGCACCGCCCCGTGGCCGAGCATGCTCTGCACGCGGGAGAGGCCGTGGTGCACGCGCTCGTCCGGTGCGGTGCCCCACAGCCCGCCCTCGTGGTTGCCGATCGCGTCGACCGCCTCCGGGGAGACTCGCACGCGCGTGACACCGGACTTGAGCCCGACCTCGCCAGAGCCCTGCAACTGCCACCGCACGCGGTCGACGACGTCGGCCGGGGTGAACGAGTGCGGGTGCAGCCACACCCGCTCCGACAGCTCGCCCGAGTCGGAGTCGAGCTCGACCCTGATCGCCGTGCACACGAGTTTCGCCGCCGTGAGCGCGTCGATGAAGTCCTCGGCAGCCGTGCGCACCCCGAACGCGACCTGGTCGACACGGTCGAGAGCGGGCTCGAACTGCACAACCGCGTCGAGGTCGCGCGGGGGAGTGCGCGGTGTGAGCGGCCACGAGTCGCGCCCGCTCGCCAGGGTGTGCAGCCGCGCGCCGCTCGGCCCGAACCGGGTGAACACGTCGTCGGCGGCGAGCTGCGCGAAAGCCCCGAGGGTCCGGATGCCCAGCCGCCGCAGCAGCGTGACGAGCTGCTGGTCCTCCAGGAGTCCGATGCCGAGGGGAGCGAGGAAGCTCGCGGCCCCACCGGCGGGCACCACGTTCACGGAGTCGGTCCGGCGCGCAGCCTGGTCTGCCGTGAAGATGCCGTCGGCGATACCCACCCGCGCGCCGCCCGCGCCCTCCTCGTCGGCGCGCCCGGCGAGGAACAGTCCCGCGGCTTTCTCGCCCCCGTAGTAGCGCGCCGCCCCGCGCACGCGGACCGCGCACAGCCCCGGCCGCAGCACCTGGACCCCGGGCACGAGCTCCTCCATCGCGGCGATGACCGGCTCGAACGCGCGGCTGTCGAGCGCGGGGTCGTAGTCGAGCACGACGAGGCCGGGCTGACGCGCCTGGGCCTCGCGCACGCGGAGCCCGCGCACGACGCCCTCGGCGCGGGCCGCCGCGGACGAGGCGAACACGAGGTTCTTGGCCACCAGGGCCACCGCGGCCTCCACGGGAAGCTTCTCGTGCTGGGCGGCAGCGGTGACTGGCCAGTCGGGGCACCAGAGCACGGCGACCCTGGGCGGCTGGGCGCCCGGGAGGTCGGCACCGAGGCTGTTGCTCATGCCAACTGCCGCTCCTGCAGCGGGGTCGCAGCCTGCCGCACGCCCTCACCCGCGTCGGGCAGCCACAGCCGCGCACTGCGAGGGCGGCTCGCCGTGCGGCTCGTCACCGTCACCGTCACCTCGCGCGCGGCGAGATGGCCGTGCCCCTCGCCGATGCCGTGCCACTCGCTCTGAGAGAGCGACAGCATCGCCTCTGTCTGCGGCCACGGGCCGAGCACCAGCAGGGTGGTGCCGCGCTGCCGGAGCCGCGCGGCGAGGCGCGCCACGCTCGAGTCGGAGGCGCGCTTCGGCGGGCGGGTGACGACAACGCCCATGATGTCGGCGATGGCGGCCGTGACGGCGAGCCACTGGTCGCCGGGGTGCGGCACGAGCACCAGCCGGGCGAGGTCGACGCCGAAGTGCTGGGCGGCCTCGACGCCGAACTCGGGCATGCCGACGATGCCGCACCACGTGCCGGCGGCGGAGGGCGCGGCCAGCAGCGCCATGAGCAGCATCGCGGACCGGTCTACCGAGTAAGCGGCGCCCTGCTGCAGCCCGCCACCCGGCAGCAGCCCCGCGAGCGCGGGATGAGTGGGGATGAGCCTCGAGTCGAGCTTGGTGGCCTGCATCGCCCTGATGCGCGCCTGCAGCTCTGCCACCGTGTCCTGTGCAGGCTCGAGCGCGCCTCTCTCGAGCGCCGCGCTTCTGCTCAGCACAGCGCTTCTATTAAGCACAGCGCTTCTATTAAGCACAGCGCTTCTATTGAGCACAGCGGTCAACGAGGCAGCAGGGGACACCTGTTCATAGTCGAACATATGTTCGAGTGTGTCAATTGCCGCCGACATCCAACGGCGTGTCCTGACCGGTCAGCACACCCAGCAGTTGAACGCCGCCACGACGTAGAGCACGACGCCCACGGCGGCGAGCAGCAGCACCACGAAGGCGGCGACGCCGAGCGCCCTGCCGCGCCGGCGGACCACGGCGAGGATGCCCAGCACAAGAGCCCCGATGAGCGCGAGCGGCGCCACGAACCAGCCCCAGGCGAAGATGTTGGCGAGCACGACCACCGCTGTTGGGGCCGTGTCCGCCATGGCGAGGATCACGAACGCGAACCCCGCGGCCAACCACGCCGGCGCGACTACAGCGCACACGAGCGCCCACGCCCCGATAGCCCTACTCGGGCGCGGCGCTGGCGGAGTCGACATGCGGCCAACGGTATCGGCGCGCACGGGCATCCCGACACAGGGAAAGCACTGAACCGGCCGTCCGCTCACGCGGAGGTTTCGACACCATGCGGTCGCCGAAACCTCCGCATGACGTCACAGCCTCCGCGCCGGAAGGCCAACGGGACGCGCCCCAGAACTGCTAGCGCTCCCCGGGCGAACCGTGCCCCAGCGAGTGCGGCCGCCCGGCCCTGCGCAGGCTCGGGCCGAAGTGGTGTACGAGCGGGTCGGCCGCGAGCGGCTCGACGAACGAGCCCTCGATGATTCCGCGCACCTTCGGACCGCTGCGGGCGTAGTCGCGCTCGAGCGCGGCGAGCAGGCGCAGGACGGGCTCCGTGGGGCCCTGTTTGCCCGCCCAGCGGCTCGCCATGCCGAGGAACACCTCGCCGTCGAGGCTGCCGTTCGCACGCACGTGCGATTCGTAGAGCGGCGTCAGCTCCGGCACCGCGGAGACGACGCCGAACACCCACATCTCGATGGACCTCATGCCGAGTCGGGGTCCCGGTAGCCGAACTGAACCTGGCCGCCCAGCATCATCGAGGAGGGTACGTCGATCCATCCCGCCTGGGTGCGCATCAGCGGCCGGCCGCTGAGGCGCGGCGACGGCGGGTCGCCGGTCGGCACGTAGCGCTGTGCGACCGAGAACGACACGCGGGTCGCGTACTCCCACACCTCGACGATCACGGCGGGAGCGGCGGCGCCGTCCACGGGCACGGTGCCGTCGACGGCGAAGGCGATGAACTCGGCGTCGGTGCGGCTACTGGCATAGACGCGAACGGATGCCGCGGCATCCGCGAGGCTCGAATCGGTCATGGTCACCTGCTCCCAGGCTCCGTCCTTCTGCACGATGGCGAAGGCGGGGAACGAGCGGCCCTTCGTGGCGAGCTCCATGATGCCGGCGAACATCGCGCGGTTGCCCAGCGGCGTCTCGTTGCGCTGGAGGGGCACGGGCACGTAGGCGGGGACGGCTGCCGGACCGGACGGCACATCGACCGGGTGAGCGGCGGTCGGCGGCGCGGTGTCAACGGGAGGTCGGGCGACGGGAGCAGCGGGCGCAGGCGCGGCTCGCGGCGCTTCAACGACGGAAGGCACCGACACCGGCGGCACCGGAACCGGCGGCACCGGAACCGGCGGCGGCGGCGCGGCGGGCAGCGCAACGGCCGGCGCGGACGGCAGGGCAGAGGCCGGAGGGTCGAAGCCCGGCACCGGCGCCGTGGTCGGCGGCGGCCCGAAGTCCGGGGCGGCAGTACCGGCAGCCCCCGAAGCACCCGGCGCGACGCGCAGCACCGGCGGGTCCCACTGCGGAAGCGGGCGGGAGGGCGGCGCCGCGGGCTCGGCTGCAACAGGCGCTGCGGGCGCCGAGAACGCTATCGGCAGCGCCGGCGGCTCCGCGGGGGCGAGCGAGGCGGCGGGCGGCGGCGCGAAGTCCTGTGGGTCGCTGAGCTTGGGCCGAGGGGCATCCGGCGCGGGGCTGACCCACATCTCGGGGAACGTCGGCGCCTCGGGCGGCTCGCCGTCCTCGGGGTCGTACCAGCCGTTGCGGGCGAGGTACAGCGTGCTGCCGAGAAGCGTGGCCCTCTTGCGCATGGCGCCCTTGAGCTCGTAGCGCAGCCCGATGCGGGCACCGCGGCCCGTGCTGAAGTTCCAGGCCTCGACGATGATGCCCCTGCTGCGCGCGCGCTCGAAGGTGATGACACCGTCGACCGCGTAGGCCGTCGCATCCGCGCCGTCCTGGTCTGACGCCATCTGCTTGGCGATCGCCGCCGGGTCCTCGTTGCGGGCCGCTGCGACCCGGCGCGGCTCGTGCTTGCCGTCCTTCGAGACGAAGACCAGCGGCGCCACCGGCGACCCCTTGCTCATGAGCGAATCGATGGCGGCCGCGAGCGTACGGTTCGCGAGCTCGAGCGCCTGGGGGTCCACGCAGCCAGAGTAGCCGGACTGTCGCACCGGACCGGGTAGCGCAACCCCCTCCTGCATTTCCGGCGCTCACCGTGGCGTCGAAGGGCTACGGCAAACAGGGAAGAAGCAGCACATTCGACAACTAGTCGGCGGCACTCGCTAGCCTCGGCTCGTGGCGATCACCTGGGCAGACGTGACAGCGCGCCGGATGCACCGCCAGCGCCTCAGCGCGGCGGCCCCCGACGTCGAGGCAGCGGTGGTGGCGATGGCCGCGGCTCACGCCCAGGTCGCCTCTGCGGCGGAGCTGTCGATCGGCATCCGCACCGAGGGCACCACGCGCGCTGACGTGCGCGGGGCCGTGGCCGAGGGCACGCTCACCAAGACGATCGGCCCTCGCGGCACCGTCCACCTGCTGCCTACCCGCGACCTGGGCCTCTGGCTCGGCGCGCTCGACGACCTGCCCGTGTCGAACGGCCTGCCTGCGGCCTCCCGCCTGAGTGACGGCCAACTGGCGGAGGTCATCGGTGCCATCGCCACGGCTCTCGACGGTGCCGACCTGACCGCCGAGGAGCTCGATGAGCTCGTCGTGGCGGCGACGGGCCCGTGGGCCGCCGACCCGGTCGTCCCGGCCTTCGGGGGCTGGTGGCCGCGCTGGCGCCAGGCGATCGCCCGCGCGGCCAGCGCCGGCGTGCTCGCCTATGGCGCCGGTAGAGGGCCGAAGGCCACGTACACGCGACCGCCCGCATTCACAGTGCCGCCGGACCCGGCCGCGGCGCTGCTCCATGAGTACCTCCACGGCTACGGCCCGGCAACCCATCGGGAGTTCGCACAGTGGCTTGCCGCTCCGCTCGGCTGGGCCGCGGCGGTGTTCGAGCGCGCGCAGATCGAGCCGGTGGAGGTCGAGCCTGTCGAGGCCGGCGCGGGCGGGCCGGGGAGCGAGACTCGCTGGGTCAACCGCGGAGACACCGGCTTCACGGATGCCACGGCGGCGGGCATCCGGCTGCTGCCCTATTTCGACCCGTACGCGGTGGGTTCGCACCCGCGCGGGGTGCTGTTCCCCGGCCGTGCGGCCGAGCGGGCGCTGAGTCGCGGACAGGCAGGAGTGTTCCCGGTCGTCCTGGTCGACGGGGTCGTCGGCGGCGTCTGGCACCTGAAGCGGTCCGGCAGGCGCATCGCCGTCACCGTCGAGCCACTCGTCAGGCCGGGCAAGGTGCAGAGGGCGCAGCTCGAGGAGTGCGCCGAGCGGGTGGGGGCGATCCTCGAGGGCGCCGCGGTCCTCACCATCGGCGAGGTCACGGTGGGTCCGCACGCCTAGCAGGCAGACGCGACCGGTACAACCCCCGGAGCAGAACAATCGCTTTCCCTAGTCTGAGACGAACTACTGGGGTACACCCACTGGGGGACGTGCCACTGGGGGAGGAGGTCGTGATGATCGACGACAGCGCGACTGGCGAGAAGCTGATGCAGGGCAGGTACCGCCTAGGAGAGCTCATTGCCCACGGCGGCATGGCCGACGTGTTCCGCGCCCACGACGAGTTCCTGGGGCGCGACGTCGCTATCAAGGTGTTCCGCGCGAGTGCGACCGCCGAACTCGACTTCCAGCGCCAGGAGGACGAGGTCAACGTCCTCGCCCGCCTCAACCATCCCAATCTCGTGACGCTGCTCGACGCGTCCGTCGACCGCACCGACCCCACCGCAACCCGCATCTACTACGTCATGGAGCTCGTGCAGGGCACCGACCTCAAGCGCCGGCTCGACGAGGGCCCGCTCGTGGCACGCCAGGTCGCCCAGCTCGGGTACTACGCGGCGACGGGACTGGAGTACGTGCACGCGCAGGGCGTCGTGCACCGCGACATCAAGCCCGCCAACATCCTGCTGACGTTCCACGAGGACGGCAGTCGCGTCACCGCCAAGCTCGGCGACTTCGGCATCGCGTCGATCGGCCCGGCGGAGCCGATCGCCGACGACGAGATCGTCACCGGCACTGTGGCGTACTTGAGCCCCGAGCAGGCCCGGGGCGAGGAGGTCGGCACGGCGAGCGACGTCTACTCGCTCGGCCTCGTGCTGCTGCAGTGCTTCACCGGCGTGCTCGCCTTCCCCGGCCCGGCCGAGGAATCGGCGCGCGGCCGACTGCTCGAGGATCCCCAGCTGCCCGACAGCGTTCCGGCGGAGTGGGCGCCCCTCCTACGCGCCATGACTGCGCGCGAGCCGCGCGACCGGCCGGACATCCACGACGTCGCCATCGCCCTCCGCCAGATGTTCGCCGCCGAGAGCGGGCGGCACCGCGCCCCCGCGCCGGAAACACCCACTACCGATCACGAAGCTGCGCGGCTCGAGGCCGTGCGCCGATACGACCTGCTGGGCGCTCCGTCCGCGAACGCGTTCGACCGCGTCACCGCCATGGCGGCCCGCGTCCTGCACGTCCCGGTCGCCATTGTGAGCGTCGTCGGCCACGACCGCATCTGGTTCACCTCCGCGCACGGCATCGAGGTCACCGACATCGCCCGCGTTCCCGGTCTGTGCGCCTCGGCGATCGAGAGCGACCAGCCCTGGGTGATCGAGGATGCCCGCGCCGACTCCCGCGCTCTCGACAACCCGCTCGTGACCGGAGAGTTCGGCCTCCAGTTCTACGCCGGAGTGCCCCTTGCCACCCCCGACGGCTACAACCTCGGGACCCTGTGCGTGCTCGACTTCGCCCCGCGCACGATCTCGAAGGACGAGCTCGCGACGCTCGGCGACCTCGCGGCCATGGTCATGCACGAGCTGGAGCTGCGCCGCGAGGCGAAGTCGCTCCTGGGCGACAACGAGGCCGCGTGGCTCGGCACACCCGACACGGACGAGAGCGGGGCCATCATCACAAACCGCTCGTCCACCGGTCCGATCGAGGTCAACAGCCTTTCGTGAGTGTTGCCCCCGCGGCGGGGGCACAGCCGTCTAGCATTGGGGTACGCCACGACCCTCACGGTCGGGCGCCGAACCGGGCTGACGTTCGAAGGGGAGCGATTCTGGGGTACATAGCGCACGGCATCGCCAACCCGATCGCCCGGCTCTGGCTCGTCGCATCCTCGCAGTCGTGGCGCCACCTGCCCACGCCGTCGGACGCGCCTCTGGTGCACGCGCCGGGCGCCGACTCCGACCGCGTGCTGCTGCTCGGGTCGGGCATCGCGGTCGGCTACGGCGTGATGTCGCACGACCTCGCGCTCGGCGGCCACCTCGCCCGCGAGCTGAGCGCGATCACGCGGCGCGGGGCGTCCGTCGACATCGTGGGCCGTAGCGACCTGTCTCCCACGAGCGCTCGGGCCGTGCTCGCGGCGCTGGACCTCTCCCGGTTCGACGCGCTCGTGCTCACCCTCGGCGGCCTCGAATCCCTCACGCTCATGCCGCAGCGCCTGTGGCAGAACCAGCTTCGCGCCCTGCTGGAGGACCTGCACCGGCAGGCTCCCGCCAGCCTCGCCGTCTTCGTCGTGGAGACCGGAGCCCCGCTGCTCGCCGGACTGCCCGCGCTCGTAAGGGCACTGGTGTGGCGGGCGATGACCCGGATCAACCTGGCGACCAAGCAGCTCTGCACCGAGTTCGGCAGCACCACGTTCGTCGCCTTCACGCCCGCGCAGGGAGATGTGAGCACGCTCACGGGCCGCACGACCTACCGCGGCTGGGCCGAGCTGATCGCGCCGGCGGTCGCCAGGGTGCTGGATGACGAGGTGCGGACACGGACCCCCGACGCCGTCGACGAGGGGCAGCGCCAGCTCGCGCTCGACGCGCTCGACCTCGACGGCGCTCCCGACGCCGAGCTCGACCAGACTCTCGAACAGATCGTCGCGAACGCCCGCGACCTGTTCGGCGCGACCGGTGCCGCCGTCACGATCATCGACCACGACGTGCAGTTGACGAAGGCGGCGGTCGGGATGCCCCGGGCCCCGCTCCCGCGGTCGATGTCGATCTGCGACCTCACCATCCGGCGCGCCGGCCTGCTCGTCGTCGAGGACACCATGACGGACCCGAGGCTCGCGGCGTCGCCCTGGGCCGACGGCGCGCACGGCCGCTTCTACGCGGGCTACCCCGTAGAGTCGCCCGACGGCCAGCGGGTGGGCGCACTGTGCGTCGTCGATGCGGCGCCCCGACGGTTCAGCGACACCGATGCCGCCCTGCTCCGGCAGTTAGCACTCCGGGTGCAGTCGGCGCTCTGGGGCAGCGCGGCGTCCCGCTGACTACCGGCGGCGCGGCTTTCGCGGGCCCGCGGGGCGTTTCGCCCTGGGAGCCTTCGGTGCGCGCGGCGGCTTCGGTGTCTTGGGGGTCGGCTCGCCGCGGGAGCTGTTCGCGGTGCGGCCCCGCACGATGCCGATGAACTCCTCCACCTCCGGAGACGCCTCGAGCCACACCAGGGCGACCTGCGTCTCCGGGCCGTCGGTGACCGGCCGCGCTACGACATCGCGCCGGCTGAGAGCGCGGGCGACGGACTGCGGCATCACCGCGACGCCGACGTTGGCCGCGACGAGCTCCACGTCGGCCGTCCAGTCCGAGTCGAGCAGCGTCTCGCCCCCGAGGTCGCGGAGCGCGACCGAGTCCAGTGCCTCGATCGCATGGTCCTTGGGAACGACGACCACGGGCTTCTCGATGTAGAGGGGAATCGCGCTGAGAGCCTCGTCCGCGAGTGGGAGCCTCAGGAGGGCGACGTGCGCCTCGCCAGACACGAGGGCGGCGACGGCATCGGCGGAGGAGCCGGGTCGAAGGGCGAGGGGATGCCGCGGCATCCGCTCGTTCCAGATGCCCGCCCACTTGCCGGGGGTGACGCCGAGCACGTACGCGACCACGAAGGGAGGAGGCTCGGCCATGGGCACAGGCTACCCTTGGACCGTGCCAGACCAGACCATGAAGCCCGCCACCGCGGCCAAGAAGCTCAACATCTACCTGCCGGCGACCCCGCAGGAGTTCCAGGACGGCGAGGTCACGCGCAGCCAGTTCGTCGAGCTGCAGGCCAACCCGCCCGAGTGGCTGCTCGAGCTGCGCAAGAACGGGCCGCACCCGCGCCAGGAGGTCGCGCGCAAGCTCGGCATCTCCACGTCCGGGCTCGCCAGGGCGGGCGCCGCAGACGTCATGACGAGCGCGGAGATCAAGGCCCTGCTCGAGCAGAAGCCCGAGTGGCTCGTCGTCGAGCGCGCCACCCATGCGGCCGTGCAGGAGGACAACGCACGCATCAAGACGGAGCGCGCGGCGAAGGCGGAGGCACGCGCTCCCCGTGAGTCCGGTGGAGGGCGCGGGCGCTGACGCACCGCCCCCGCTAGGGTTGGGCTCACCGACCACGCTGGACCCTCTGGGAGGCGCCATGTCCTTTCTCAGCTCGCCCCATGAGGCCTTCAGCGCGGGCTTCTACAGCGACACCGACTTCGACTACGCGGTTCGCGGCCTTCTCGGGCACGCGCCGTTCGGCGGCTCGGAGCCCGGTGAGGTGCTCGCGACGATCGCCGGGGTGAAGGACGGCGACCATCGAGCGTGGTTCACGGCCTGGCGCGAACTGGGGCAGCGCCTGCTGCGCCTGGCCGACGACCTGCGCGACGCGGACCACTTCGACAGCGCCTCCGGCACCTACCTGCGAGCGGCGACCTACCTCTCCGTCGCGGTCGACTCGGCCGGCGATGACGTGCGGCTCGAGGTGTTCCGCGAGCACCGCGCCGCGTGGGACGGCTTCATCGACACCACGGTGTACTCCGCGGAGCGGGTGGAGATCCCGTACGAGGGAACGGCGCTGCCCGGCTACCTGATCCGCCCCAGCGACGACGACGAGCCCCGTGCCACGCTCATCCTCAACAACGGCAGCGACGGATCGCACAGCTCCCTGTGGGGCGACGGCGCGCACGGCGCGCTCGCCCGGGGATACAACGTGCTCTTCTACGACGGACCGGGGCAGCAGTCACTTCTCTTCGAGCGGGGCATCCCGTTCCGACCGGACTGGGAGAAGGTCATCACCCCGGTCGTGGACTTTCTGCTCGCCCGGCCCGATGTGGACGGCGAGCGGCTCGCGATCTTGGGCATCAGCCAGGGCGGCTACTGGGTGCCCCGTGCCCTCGCGTTCGAGAAGCGGCTCGCGGCAGCCATCGTCGACCCGGCCGTCGTCGATGTCTCCGCCTCCTGGTTGGCCCACCTGCCCGCACCGCTGCGCACGCTGTTCGACGAGGGCAAGCGCGAGGCCTTCGACCGAGATATGGCGATCGGGATGCGCTTCGGAGCCAGTGCGGCGCGCACCTGGGCGTTCCGCGCGCGGCCGTTCCAGAAGGACGGCTACTTCGACACGATCACCGAGGTGAAGCGCTACACACTCGGGGATCTCGTCGCCCGGATCACGACGCCGGTCTTCATCACGGCTGCCGACGACGAGCAGTTCTGGCCCGGCCAGTCCGCGCGGTTCGCCGAATCGCTATCGGGCGAGAAGGTGCTGCAGGCCTTCACCGCGGCCGAAGGGGCGAATTTCCACTGCCAGCCGCTGGCGCGCACCCTCACCGACCAGCGCATGTTCGACTGGCTCGACGCAGTTCTCGCCCGGTAGCTTTCGGCAGGTCCGGCGACTAATCTTGTCGGTACCCGGGGAGCATGGATCCTGCGAGCCGGCGCAGGTCGGGGGACTATGTTCTGCTCGAGTATTTTTCAGGGGATCCGTGTTTAGGGCTGCCGCGCGGGTCGTCGCGGGCCCCTTCGTCGAACGGCTCCTGGCGACCGCGGCGCACTCGATGGGCGAGCTCCCACGGCCGGACGGCGAGCCCCGAGTGCACGCGATGGGCCCGGACCCGGATCGCATCCTCATCCTCGGCGCCGGCATCGTGAGCGGAGTCGGCGTCGCCTCCCACGAACTCGGGATCGGCGGCCACCTTGCCCGGCGCCTCTCCGCGCTCGCCGGCAGGGGAGCGGACGTCGAACTTCTCGGCGTGCCGGAGCTCACCGCCGCCGCGGCCGCCAAGCTCATCGCCGATTCGGACCTCGCACGGTTCGACGCCATCGTCGTCATGCTCGGCACACGGGAGGCCATCGGGCTGCGCGCCGCCTCGGCGTGGGAGCGGGACGTCCGCACCCTGCTGGAGTCGATCACCGCGAGCGGGCCGCCGCGCCTGCCGGTATTCATGGTGGCGATCGCGCCCCTGCCGCGCACGCTTCCCATGGGCCGGATGCTCGGGCCGATCGTCGGCCGGCATGTTGAGCGGCTGAACGCCGCCACTCGCTCAGCCTGCTCCGGCGCGGTGCACTTTGTGGAGCTCGGTCCGAACACGGTCGGGGACTTCAGCGGCCTGAGCGCGACCTCCACGTACGCGGGCTGGGCGGCGCAGATCGCCGAGCAGATCCACCCGGTGCTCAATGTCGCCGTGCCCGTGCGCAGCGCGCCCTGCGTCGACGAGGCCTACCGACAGGAGTCCCTTGACGCCATGGGCGTGCTCGACAGCCCGCCGACTGCAGAGCTCGACGCCCTTGCCCGCACCGCCAAAGACCTGTTCGGCGTGATGGCCGCTGCCGTGAACCTCATCGACCACGACCGGCAGGTGATGAAGAGCGCAGCCGGTCTCGACCGCAGGGACATCCCGCGATCCCAGTCGTTCTGCTCCACCACTGTCGACAAGGGCGGTGCGTTCGTGCTGGAGGACACCCGGCTCGACACGAGGTTCAGCCGCTTCGACGCGGTGCAGCAGGGCATCCTGTTCTACGCCGGATACCCGGTCGAGGCGCCGAACGGGCAGCGCGTTGGAACGCTGTGCCTGTTCGACTCCCGCCCGCGCATCTTCACCAGCGCCGACGAGTCGCTGCTGCGCGAGCTGGCCCTGCGGGTGCAGGCCGAGCTCTGGGCGGCTCCGCGCGCGGTCGTGCGGTAGACGCGCCGCGTTTGGGGGATTACTCCCTGAGTGATTCTCGCCATATGCTGACCTCCGAGGGGAGGCTGCCATGTTGGACGCACTCAGGACAACCGTGATCACACCGATGGTCGAGCGGTGGCTGGTCTCGTCCGACGCGTCCTGGCGCACCCTTCCTGTGCCCTCCGGCCCGCCGCTGGCGAGTTCAGCCGGGCCCGACCCCGATCGGATCCTGCTGTTCGGCTCGGGAATCGCCATGGGCTACGGCGTGAAGACCCATGACCTCGCACTCGCGGGCCACCTCGCCCGCCAGGTCTCGGACATCACGCTGCGCGGCGTGCAGGTCGACGTGGTCACGGGGGAGCACCTCACCGTCGACAACACGCTCAAGAACCTCACGGTCAGCCGCCTGCGCGAGCTCGACGTCGTCATCGCCACCCCGGGCACGCTCGAGAAGCTGCTGCTCATGCCGGTGCCGGTCTGGCGCTCGCGCATCGAGTTCCTCCTCGACCACTTCGCCGAGAACGCGCCGGCGAGCCTGCGGGTGCTGTTCGTCGCGGTGCCCGAGCTGTCGAAGATCGTCAGGATGCCCCGCCTCCTCGGCTGGGCCGCCGACAGGTCTGCCCGGGCGCTGAACCAGGCGCTGGAGGCATCGTGCGCCGCCCGCCCCTATGTCGACTTCGTGCCGTTCCGGCCGACCGAGCGCTCCGGACGTGGCGGCACGGGCCGCACGTACCAGCACTGGGCATCGCTCATCGCGCCGCGCGTGGCGCTCGCCCTCGACCAGCACCAGAAAGTCTCGCAGTAGTCTCCTGCCGGGGTACCGTTGTACTTGGCGCGTTGCGCCCGGTGAACAGGAAGACTTCCAACACGTGCCTGAGTGCATCCACGGCCTCGAGATACCGCTCTGCGACGCCTGCTACCCCAAGGCCCAGCCGGTCAAGCCGGTGACCGCCCGGGCCACGCGTCCCGCGGCACCGCGCGCTATCCGGGGCTCAGTCGTCACCAGTACGCGCAAGGCGATCGATCCGGCCCGCCAGCGCGTCTACCACGTCACCCACATCGGCAATCTCGAGGCGATCCTCGACTCCGGCGGGCTCAGCGCGTCGGCGGCGCCCCTCGTCGACCTCAGCACCGATCTCACCCGTGAGCTGCGGCTGACCGCCGAGGTCGGCCCCGGCCGCTCCGTGGCGGACTTCGTCTCCTTCTACCTCGCGCCCAGCGCGAGCGTCTGGGACGACCTGCGCCGCGGCGCCATCGACGAGACCCGCTGGTCGGCTGCGGCACGCTCCGCGGCCTCCGCCGACTTCGTCGTGCTCGTGACCACGGTCTCCGCGCTCGGCCCCGAGGCCGTCGTCACCGACGGCGACGCCGCCGGTAGCCTCACCCGCTTCTCGACGGGCGACGAGATCACCCGCGCACTCACCAAGCTGCACGACAGCGAGGCCCTGGGGCTTGCCGAAGTGCTCGCGCCGGGTTCGGTGCCGTTCTCCTCGATCCAGCTCATCGGTGTCGCGAACGATCCGGTCCGCGACCGCGTCCGCGAGCTCACGTCGGCGAAGGTCGCCGTCTACCCGCCCTGGTTCCAGGCCGAGCTCTAGCTCCGGTCGCCGGTCAGGCCGCGAGGGTGCCGATCAGGCGCCACACGGTGCTGGTCAGCGCAGGATGCTCGAGGGCAATCTGCCGCAGCACCCGGTACTCGCGGGTCGGGCCCGGTAGCACGCCGTCGTTCGCGGTGATCGCCTCCGCGCGAAGCAGATAGACCACGAGCTCGTCGACCGACGGCAGCTCCTCCATGAAGTCCCACGGGTCCTCGCCTGAGAGCAGCCGTTCGTGCACGACGGTCTCCAGCTCCTGAGCGGCCTCTGCGCGGAGCACCTCGAGGCTCGCGCGCCTGCGCACCCGGTACTCGCGAAACTCAGCCACCCATCGACCCTATGTCGGGCCGCCGACGGGCCCAAACCCTGCGGCAGGATGCTCGGCAAGCCCATAGCCTTGGAGCATGAGTTCCGCTCCCGACGCCACAGCCCTGCCCGTCGATCCCGCCTCCGCGGCCGCGCTCGCGACGCACAACCTCCGGCTCGGCCTCGTGGACACCGCCGACGCCCACGCCTTCACGGCGTGGCTGCGGGCCGACCACCGGGGGTTCCACCTCGCCGAGGCCGGCGACGAGGTCATCACGGCGAGTCTGGCGGGCCTTGCCTACCGCCGCACCACCGGGGTGTGGGACGAGAGCGCGCGGGATGCGGCATCCCCGGTCGCCACTGTCAACTCGTGGCCCGCCGACATGACCGTGCCGGGCGGCCGGAGCGTGCGGGCGTGGGCGATCAGTTCCGTGACCGTGGCGCCCACTCACCGTCGGAAGGGCATCGCCCGGGCCCTGCTCGAGGCCGAGCTGCGCACCGCGGCATCCCTGGGCCTGCCGCTCGCGACGCTCACGGTGAGCGAGTCGACGATCTACGGCAGGTTCGGGTTCGCCCCCGCCGCGTTCGCGAACGAGCTGACGATCAACACCCGCCGCGCCGCCTGGACCGGCCCGGCGAGCCCCGGCCGTCTGCACTTCCTCAGCACCGCGGAGTTCCGTGCGGAGCTACCGGCGCTGCACGAGCGGATCCGCGCGACCGGCGTCGGCCAGCTCGACGCGTGGGGGCTCCGCTGGGACGGGCTGGCCGGAATCGTCACGGAGGACAAGGAGCGGGCCAAGAGCCTGCGCGCGATCCGCTACGACGACGCCGACGGCACGCTGCGGGGTCTTGCGCTGTACCGCGTCTCGGGCGGTGAGCCGGACTACGCGGCGCACACCCTCACGGTCGAGTACCTCGCCAGCGAGACGGACGACGCCTACGCCGCGCTCTGGCGCTACCTGCTCGAAGTGGACCTCGTGAGCACCGTCAAGGCGTACGACCGCCCCGTCGACGAGCCGCTGGTGTGGCAGGTCGCCGACATGCGAGCCGTCAAGCAGGCGCCCTACGACCACCTCTGGACGCGCATCCTCGACGTGCCAGCAGCGCTCACGGCCCGGGACTACGCGGCGCCGCTCGAGACTGTCATCGAGGTAGCGGACGACCTCGGCTTCACCCCCGGACGGTACGCGGTCTCGGTTGTCGACGGTGCCGCCTCGGTGGAGCGCACGGACGCCCCGGCCGACGTCGCGCTGCGCATCAACGAGCTCTCCGCCCTGTACCTCGGCGGTGTGTCCGCGGCTGCGCTGGCCGCGGCCGGCCGCATCACCGAGCTGCGGGCCGGTGCGATCGCCGCGATCGATCTGGCCTTCCGCGAGGAGCGCGCCCCCTGGTTGTCGTTCTGGTTCTAGCGGCCCGCCGCGTATCCCTGTGCACCGCGCGGGTTGGCGGCGCCGAACAGCAGGCCCTCTGCATCCACCCCGACCGCCGACAGCCGGCCCAGGGACCAGTCGCCCGATACCGTCAGGGCGTGCCCTCTCGCGCGCAGCTCTGAGATGACCGGCTCGCCGAGCCGCGCCTCCACGACGGCCCCGCCGGGCACCCACTCCCGCGGCCAGAACGAGTCCGGGAATGCGGTGGAGTGCAGGGCAGGCGCGTCGATCGCCTGCTGCGGGCTGTACCCGCCGACGATGGTGCGCAGCAGGTACAGCAGCTGCCAGGTGTCCTGCTGGTCGCCACCGGGGGAGCCGAGGGCGGTGACCGGCTTGCCGTCCCGGAGCACGAGG
Organism: Rhodoglobus sp. GW821-FHT12B09; assembly: GCF_058809925.1. Taxonomy (NCBI): domain Bacteria; kingdom Bacillati; phylum Actinomycetota; class Actinomycetes; order Micrococcales; family Microbacteriaceae; genus Rhodoglobus; species Rhodoglobus sp. GW821-FHT12B09. The sequence continues at coordinate 821,047 of NZ_JBXATB010000001.1, forward strand.
GTCGGGGTGAGGGTGGTGCGGGGCCGTGCCCCTGGCCGCAGCGCGGACGGTGCCGCGGGGTCGAGCCACGTCATCTGCAGTCGGGTGCCCAGGGCGAACCCGAGGCCCGGGATCGCGGGGGAGGACTGCAGCCAGCCGCCCGAGGGCGTCACGGCGACGAGGTTCCCCCAGCGGTCGACCACGTCGATGTGGCAGGTGTCGCCGCGGGTCTCGCCGGTGGGGGCGAGAGGCAGCGCGCCGCCGGTGAGTCCCGAGGACTCGGTCGACTGGGAGGCCCGCAGCGGCGGGCGGAAGCCGCCCTCGAGCCCGGGCCGGTACTCCAGGGACGCGGCATCCGTGATCAGAGCACGGCGCGACGCGGCGTAGTCGTCGGAGAGCAGCTGGTCGAGCGGTACGGCGGTGTCGCCGTACCAGGTGTCGCGGTCGGCGAGGGCGAGCTTCTCGGCCTCGAGGATGGTGTGGGCACCGAGCGCCGTCGAGGGGTCGAGCCGGGCATCCTCGAAGCCGTCGAGGATGCGGAGCATCTGCAGCAGCACAGGGCCCTGGCCCCAGGCTCCCGACTTGACGATGGTGTGCCCGCGGAACTCGGCAGTCACCGCAGGCTCCCAGCTGGCACGGAACTGCTCCAGGTCCGCCCGTCGGATCACGCCGGCGTGGTCTCCGCCGGTGGAGTGGCGGTGCGGCGTGCGGACGAAGGAGTCGATGGCCTCCGCCACAAAACCTGCGCTCCACGACGTGCGCGCACCCTCGATGCGGTCCTCGCGGGTCGAGCCGCGCGCCGCCAGAACGAGCCGCTCGTAGGTGTGCGCGAGCTCGAGGTTGGTTCCGATCGGGCGGCCGTCGCCGTAGCTCGACCACAGCGCGTGCGAGGTCGGCCAGTGCTCCTCGAACAGCGCCGAGACCCGGGCGATGGTGGCGCGAACGGCAGGCAGCACGGGATGCCCGTCCCGGGCGTACCCGATGGCGTACTCCAGCACCTCCGACAGCTCCCAGGTACCGTGGTCGCGCAGCAGCAGCATCCACGCGTCGACCGCCCCGGGCACCGCCGCTGCGAGCGCACCCGCGCCGGGCACGAGCTCGAGCCCCTCCGCGCGGTAGTGCTCGATGGTCGCGCCGACCGGTGCCGGCCCCTGCCCGACGAGCACCCGGGGCTCGCCGCCCGCGACCGAGACGATGCCCACGAGATCTCCGCCGGGTCCGTTCAGATGCGGCTCGACGACGTGGAGCACGAACGCCCCGGCCACCGCCGCATCGAAGGCGTTGCCGCCGCGTTCGAGCACCGACTGCGCCGACGCGGTGGCGAGCCAGTGCGTCGAGGCCGCCATGCCGAAGCTGCCGGTGAGGGTGGGGCGACTGGTGAACGGGGCTGGCGGAGTGAAAGTCATCCTTTCGAGGCTAACCCCGAATCAGCTAGGCGAGCGCTCCGACTTCGCGAAGTTTCGCCTCGAGGTCGGCGTTGGTGGGCTCGACCTGGTGCGTCCCGTCCGGGAAGACGATGACCGGGATGTTCGTGCGCCCGCTGATTGCCAGAGCAGCGTTCGCGCCCTCGACGACGGCATCGACATCCACGTAGGTGTACGCGATCTCGTTCGCGTCGAGCACGCCCTTGGCGCGCCGGCAGTCGATGCACCAGTCGGCGCCGTACATGGTGATCTCGGGGGACGTCATGGTTCAAGGCTAACCCGCACCGCGATCTCCAGGCCGCGCGCGATGTCCTCCACGCTCAGGTCCCGCTCGCTCGGCACGTGGATGAACCCCGCCACCGGAACGGCCGCGCCGGCCAGCAGCCGGTACATCACCGAGTTGCAGACGAACGCGCCCGCCGAGAGCGACACCTGCGCCGGGATGCCCGCTGCCGAGATCGCGTCGGCGATCGCGCGCACGGGCAGTCCGCTGAAGTAGGCCGCCGGGCCGTCCGGATCGATCCGCTGCTCGCGCGGCTGCGCTCCCGCGTTGTCGGGGATCCGGGCATCCTCGAGGTTGACTGCAACGCGCTCGGGCGTGATCGCCGTCCGACCGTCTGCCAGGCCGACCGCGATGACCACGTCTGGCCGATGCTCCTCGATCAGAGTGTCGAGCACCACGGAAGCCCGCTCGAACTCCACCGGGAGCACGGCCGCTACCACTCCGGGAACGCGTGTGACGGCCTCCCACGAGGAGTTCGTCGCAGCGCCGTCGAACGGCTCGAACCCGGTCAGCAGGACTGTCACGGAAGCGGCGCCGGCCCGTCCGTCGGCTCGCCCTTGGGCAGCAGCTCCTCGATCTCTTCGAGCGCGTCCTCGTCGTCCGCGGGCACCGGGTCGGTCAGGGGGTCGGGCGACGGCGCGAACGAGTCGGTGAACATCGTGTCGTCGCTCTCGTCAAGGCCAGGGTTCTCGCGTTCCATGGTGCCAGCTTCCTCTCGCGGTGATGATGTGCGGCCTCCAGTCCACGTGGGGGTCATATCCCCACCGTAGGGTGGAAGCATGACCACGTCGACACCCGCCCTCGAGATCAGGCATCTCACCAAGCGCTTCGGCACGAACGTCGCGGTCGACAACCTCGACCTCGTCGTGCCGAGCGGCTCGTTCTTCGGCCTTGTCGGGCCCAATGGCGCGGGGAAGACGACGACTCTCTCGATGGCCACCGGGCTGCTGCGTCCGGATGGCGGCAGCGTGAGCATCCACGGCGTCGACGTCTGGACCAACCTCGTGAAGGCGAAGAGCCTGGTCGGCAACCTGAGCGACGGCGTTCGGCTGTTCGACCGCCTGACCGGCACTCAGCTCGTCACCTACGCGGGCCTGCTCTACGGCATGGAGCGGGACGTGGTCACCGCCCGCGCGGCGGACCTGCTCACGATGCTCGACCTGGAGAGCGCCGGCAACACGCTCGTCGTCGACTACTCCGCGGGCATGACGAAGAAGATCGCCCTCGCCTGCGCGCTCGTGCACGCGCCGCAGCTGCTCGTGCTCGACGAGCCGTTCGAGTCGGTTGACCCCGTGAGCGCGGCGAACATCCGCGACATCCTCGAGGGCTTCGTGAAGTCGGGCGGCACCGTGATCGTGTCGAGCCACGTCATGGACCTCGTGCAGCGCATGTGCGACCACGTCGCCGTCATCGACAAGGGCCGCGTGATCGCCGCGGGAACCACCGACGAGGTGCGCGGCGGCTCGACGCTGGAAGACCGCTTCGTTGAGCTCGTCGGCGGCCGCAACAAGGGGGAGGGGCCGGAATGGTTGCGACTCTCGTAAGGCTGCGCTTCCTGCTCCTGGCCAACAGCCTCCGGAAGAGCCCGTGGCAGATCGTCGCGGTCATACTCGGGGCGCTGTACGGGCTGTTCCTCCTCGGGGTCATCGTCGTCGGCCTTATCGCCCTGCGCGCGGCGCCGATCGACCTCGCCCGCACCCTGGTGGTTCTCGTGGGCGCCGCGACCATCCTCGGCTGGACGTTCCTCCCGGTGCTCACCTCCGGCCTCGACCAGACCGTCGACACCGCGAAGCTCGCGCCGTTCCCGGTGCCGATCAACACCCTGGTGCTCGCGCTGGGCGTGAGCGGAGTGCTCGGCGTTCCCGGGATCATCACCTCGATCGCGGCCCTCGGAACCGTGGTCACGTGGAGCCGCGACCCGCTCTCGGCGTTCGCCGCGCTCGTGAGTGCCGTCATCGGCGTCCTCACCGCGGTCGTCGGGTCCCGGATGCTCGGAGCCCTCGCCTCACGGATCGGCTCCGGCCGCCGCGCCCGGGAGGCAAGGACGCTCATCGTGGTCATCCCGCTGCTGCTCCTCGGCCCCATCATCCTCGTGGTGTCGAACCTGCTGCGGGACGTGTCCAACATCCTTCCGACTGTCGCCCAGGTGGTCGGCTGGACCCCGTTCGGCGCGGTGTGGGCGGTGCCGGCGGACGTGGCATCCGGTGACTTCGCCAAGGCCGGCCTCGAACTGCTCATCGCGCTCGCGACCCTCGTGGTCTTCGTGGCCCTCTGGCGGTGGGGGCTCGCCCGCGCGCTGGAGCGCCCCGCCCGCGCCGCCGCGGCGCAGGTCTCCAAGCGCGGCAGCGGACTGTTCGGCGTGTTCCCCGGCACTCCCACGGGTGCGGTGGCCGCGCGCGCCCTGACGTACTGGGTGCGGGACCCGCGCTACGCGCAGTCGCTCATCACGATTCCCATCGTGCCCGCGCTGCTGTTCTTCTGGGGCGGTTTCGGTGAGAACCTCGCCATCCTCGTGTGGGTCGGTCCGGTGGTAGCGGTGCTGCTGGCGATGTCGATCTACACGGATGTGTCGTATGACAACACGGCGTTCGCCCTGCACGTGCAGACCGGGGTGAGCGGCATGGCCGACCGACTCGGTCGTGTGATCGCCCTCGCCGTGTTCGCGGTGCCCGTGTCGATCCTCCTCGTCGTGGCGAGCGTCGCGGTCTCCGACACCTGGCAGCTGCTGCCCGGGCTGCTGGGCATCACGATCGGCATCCTGCTCTCCGGTTTCGCGGTGTCGTCACTGATCTCGGGGCGGTTCACGTTCGCGGTCCCGGCGCCGGGCGAGAGCCCGTTCAAGGCACGGCCGGGCGGAGGCTTCAGCCTCATGCTCACGACCTTCGCGTCGTGGGCGGTGCTCGGGGTGCTCATCCTCCCGGAGCTCGTGCTCGCACTTCTCGGCTTCGCCACCGACAGCCTGCTGCTCGGCTGGCTCTCGATCGTCGCCGGTCTCGTGGTGGGCGGCGTGCTGCTCGTGGTCGGCGTGCGGGTCGGCGGTCGGATCCTCGACCAGCGCGGGCCGGAGCTGCTCGTGCAGCTGCAGAAGCAGAAGTAGGGCTAGAAGAGGGTCTCGGGGGCGCGGGGCGCTTCGAGGGACTCGGGAATCGAGGCGGCGCCGCCGGGGAAGCCGGGGCCGGTGTCCGGCTGGGCACCGCGGGCGAAGGCCTCTGCGGCACCGCGAGCGCGGGCATCCGCCGCCTCGTTCATGACGTGGCCGACGTGGCCCTTGACCCACTCGAAGCGGTAGCGGCGCCCGACCAGAGCGGCGTCGATCTGCTTGAGCAGCTCGAGGTTCATGACCGGCTTGCCGTCTCCCTTGCGCCAGCCCTTGGCCTTCCAGCCGGGCATCCACTTGGTGACGGAGTTGATCACGTACTGGCTGTCGCACAGGATGTGCAGGTCGTCGTCGACGTGCGCGGTCGCCCGGAACAGGTCGAGAACCGCCATGAGCTCGCCCTGGTTGTTGGTCGCGTGCGCCCAGCCGCCCGCCGCCCAGGTGTTGTCGTCGACATACCAGGCCCAGCCCGCGGGGCCCGGGTTGCCGAGAGCGGATCCGTCGGCAGCAGCAGTAATAGTCATCCCGTCTAGGGTATCGACCATGCCCTCCTACCGAGTGACCATGGCCGTCGGCGCGCTGCGCGCCGCACCCGACACGGTGCTCCCCGCGGCGCGGGCGGCAGCGCTCGAGGTCGCGGTGCTGGAGGCGTCCGACCTGCAGGTCGTGCGCGGCGAGGCAAGGATCGTGGTGCGGTTCACCGCGGACGACCGCGACGTCGCGAACCAGATCGCCGCGCACGTCGCCTCCGCGACCGGCGCCACCGCAGACGTGACCGGATGGCGGCTGACTGAGCGCGTCGGCGGCCGCTGGGAGTAGGGGCGCGAACGCGAGACGATGGGGGCGGATGCTCGGGCATCCGCCCCCATCGAGCTTCAGGGGACCGGCAGCATCCCGGTGAGGAGGAACGCCGCGCTCGGCTCGTCGGGCGTCACCTCGAGGCCCGCGTTGTAGTCGACGCCGTCAAGCTGTACGACGCAGGTGGTGGTGGTCCCGGCCTCGGTCGAGGGGAAGGGCACGCACTCCACGGTGCCGACCTCCCAGGTCTTGGCGAGCTCGGTGCGCAGCTCGGCCTCCATCCCGGCCTGCGTCAGTGCGGTCGCCCGCTCCTGAGCGCTGAGCGTGGCGACGGGTGCCGGAATCGCCGTGCTGTCCGCGGGCACCGGCGGCGTGATGGCCGAGAGCAGAGCGGGGTTGCCGACGAAGGCGAAGTACAGGAGTCCGGCGAGTGCGACGGCCGAGAGCAGGTACGTCACCACCATGCCCGCACCGCGCAGTCCGACGCGCACCATGCGCACGACGAAGTAGATCAGCGGCAGCAGCACCCACCACAGCGAGGGGGCGCGGTAGCCGGTGTCCCTGAGCTGGCGGATGTCTTGGCGTGCGAGGAGGAAGGTCATGGCGAAACCGACGACGGCCAGCCCCGCCTGCACCAGCAGCGGGTTCACGATCGAGAACACAGTCATGCCCGCGATCAGCAGCGCGCCCAACCACAGGGGCGATGCCGCGTACAGCCAGCCCGCGAACGTCTGCGAGTTGCCGGTGGGCAGCTCGGGCCGCGCGAACGAGTCCTGCCACGCCTGCTGCTGCCGCACGGGCGGGTACCCGCTCGCGACGCGAGCGCGGTCGACGCTGGAGAGGGTTGAGCTTGGCGCCGGGGCGGAGAGCGGCGGCGCGGGTTCAGGTGCCGGCTCGGGCAACGGAGCCGGCGCGACCTCAGGAGCGGGCTGCGGAGCAGGAACGGGCGCGGCGATCGGCTCTTGCGGCGTGGCGCGGGCCATGGGCTGGATGCCCGCCGCCGGGGTGTCCGGCTCGCCCTGGGAGAGCGGCCCGACCTGAGCGCGCAGCTCGCGCCTCGATCGTGCCTGGTCCGTGGTCTCACGCACGGGCGACGGGACGGCCGCCGAGGGCACGGGCGACGGGACGGCCGGCGCTGTGGGAACCGCCGCGGGCGTCGGCTCAGCCGGGATCGGCCGGAACTCGTTGGTCCATCCCGTGCCGTTCCAGTGCCTCAGCCGAGTGGCATTGGGTCGATCGGGATACCAGCCCTCCGGCGGTAGCCCTGAAGTGTCTGCCATTCGTCTTTCTGTCCGCTAGTAGCGCGTCTGGTCCGTGGTCGGCTCAGTGGTGAGCGGTCCTCCGAGCATCTCACGCAGTTGCCTGCGCGTCAGCGTCGTCGAGGGATGAGGAGCCGGCGCCGACCGTTCGGGGGTCGACGCCAGCCTGCTTGAGGAAGTACGCGAGGAGGCGAAGTCGGGCACCATGTCGATGACCAGCGGACGCACCTCGGAGGACCACGCCTCGCCGTCCCACCATCGGAGCTGTTCAGCTCCGGACTGGTCCGGGTACCATCCCGCGGGAATGGTCCCGCGCTCCATGAGTGACAATGTCGGCCCCCCGCCGTACTAAGTAACACCCCGACTGTAGCCACGGGCATCCCGGAGCAGTCAGTCCCACTACGGGGATGACCACTTAGGGGGCAACTAGCGGGTCAGGAGGTTCTGGCGCGAGGGGTGCTCGTCGAACCACTGGGCGACGTACCAGCACATCGGCACGATGCGGCGTGTGGAGTTCTTCTCGACGTCGTCGACGGCGAACGCGACGACCTCGCCGGCGTAGCCGTTGCCGCGCAGGCTCGGCTGGGTGAAGGTGTGGTGGAACGAGATCGAGTTGCCGTTGATCGCGTAGTCGGCCACGGCAGCGAGGTGTCCGTCGACCATGAGCGTGTAGCGCTTGGCATCGGGTTCGTGGGCGAGTTCCTTCATACCTCCAGCCTAAGGAGTGGACAACCTGTGCGGAACATTGATCACCGCACTGTCACCGTCCGTCCCGAAATCTCCAGGACCTCGTCCGCGAGGTCTTCAACGTCTCCCACCACATGGCTCGTGAAAACGATGGTGGTTCCTCGCGCCTTCTCACGTTTGAGAATTGCCCTGACTTGCTCGGCGCTCTCCGTGTCAAGGGCGTTGAACGGCTCATCGAGAATGAGGACCGATGGTTCCTCCATCAACGCCTGAGCAAGTGCGAGCTTCTGCTTCATTCCCTGCGAGAGATTGCGAGCGCGTAGTCGATGCTGGGGCCGGAGGTCGAGCTGATCGAGGATGGTGCGCACTTCCCGTATCCCGACAACGCCACGAATCCGCGCGAGCTCGAGCAGGTTCTCCTCCGCGGTTCGATGCGGTAGATATGCAGGTCCGTTGATAGTGATTCCGAAACTCGCGGGAAATGTTCGCCGTGAGCTCAGATAAGCGGGGTCTATGTCCACTCGCCCCCGGTCAGGGGCGAGGAAGTGGCACATCAGCTTGAGGAGCACGGACTTCCCCGAGCCGTTCGGCCCCACGAGCGCGTACGAGCCCCCTTCGTTGATATCAAAGTTCACCTTCTCTAGCAGGAGAATGTGCTTGAAAGACTTGCTCACGTCACGGACGGCGATAACTGTCATGTCAACAACTCCCGAAGTTGGTTGGGCCGGACTTTGTACACAAGCGTGAGTGTGAGGACGCAGAGGAAGCTCAACAGAAGAACGCTGCACGTACCCGCCAGTGCGCTCGACCAGCCGAACTCTGCACGCGCAAGACTCGAAGCTGTGAACGGGTTCCAGTCGGTCGGCATCGACACGCAAGACAATCCGACTAGGCCGCCGACCGCGAACAGCTGCCCCTCCGGGGTTGGCCACAGCCCAGTCGGGATCGCATACAGGCTGGCGTAGAGACCGAGTTGCAGGAATCCGTTCACCACGAAGACGTAGCCGTACAGAATCACTAGATCCCAGTCGAGAACGGTCGTCGCCCTTCCCGCCAGGAAGGCGCCTAGAACGAACACGACCCCGAGAAACCCAAGCAGAACGAGCGCTCTCCCAGCAACCTTGCGAAACGTGCGAAACACCCACGAGGTCATAGCTCCGAGCCGGATCAGCTCCATTTCTCGGTAGCCCCGCACGTTGAATGGCTCGGAGGACTTCATCGCGACGGCAAAGCCGACGAGGAGCACACTCGTCCCCAATGCCTGTACGAGGTTCCCGTAACTGCCCGGGAATACTTGGGCCGCGAGGGCCAGAAGGTCGTGCGCTGTGCCGCGGTACGCATAGATCGAGACCAGGACCACCGATCCGGAAGCGGCCAAGTACGGAACCCACAACGTCGCCACCGTTGCGCTCCGACCGGCCAGCCGACGGTCGCGCTCGCGAATCCAGAGATAGCCGACCACTAGTGAACCGACGAGTACCGCGAATGGCACTATCGACTCGGCGGGGCCCCGAAGCACGGACAGCACCCCCAAATACCGAGCCGCGTTCGCAATCGAGCCCTGCGGGATGACGAACCCGGACAACACCGCCCAAAGCCAGACGAGCACAGCGAGGATGCTCGCAGCCAGAAGTCGGGACCGCACGAGACACATCACGTGAATGGACATACGGATTGAGACCAACGTGATGAATACCATCGCCAACTCCGCGAACAACGCGACCAGCGGCCCACTGATTCCGATGCCGAGGAGTGTTTCGCGCACACCGCCGGGAAGCGGCATTTCACTCGCGAGCGGGAGGCCCGATGAACCGAGATAGATGGAGAGGACAATGACCATGGCACCTGTGCCGAACACGGCGGCGGCGGTCCGGAGCGCTGACCACCATGACGCTCGTAGTGACCCAGCGCGTGAGAGCGTATCAATGCCCCTGTTCCTTGAGGAATTCAGAACGGCGAAGATCAACCACGCTGGGAGGACCACCCACGTGAGGAACTGCGGGGAGTACACGACCCCTAGCACGACGTCCCAGAATGTCGGGGCCCCGTAGGCGTCGAGGAAGCCCCGCAATGACGTTGCAAACAGCAGTCCCGCACCGAACAGCGTCGCCATCGGCCACGACAGCAACCATCGCGCAAGAGCAGGACGTTCTCTCACGATGCTCGTTCGAGTTGCGGCAGCTCACGGAGAAGCAGTACGCAGCCCACCCCCAGACCGAGGAGGAGCACCAACTGAGGGGCGGCTGCCACGAGAGTCGGGATCTGCGTCAATCCGAACGGGAACAGGGAGTACATCAGTGCCCCCTGGGGCACACCCAACTGCGCGACGACCACGGTTTCACCGATATAAATCAGGAACGGCGCCAGAAGAGCCAGCGACAGACTGGGTAGGACGAAGAGCGATATCGCGCCCAAAAGGGAATACAGCGCCCCGCCAAGCCCAAGCCACGCACTGTATGCAAGCCCATAGAAGAAGGCACCATTTCTCAAGAGGGAGCTATAGCTCGAATCGATCTGCGCGGCCGCCTCGGCCTGAGTCTGATTCATTCCATACAGTGCCGGATCAAGTCCCGGATTCCCCAATGCGGGCCACACAACAAAGGCGACGGTGAATTGCAGCAGCGAGAAGATAAAGAAGAACGCAAACGCGACCACCGCGCAGGCAAGAAGTTTTGCTCCGACGTACTCGCGGACATCAATGCGAGATCGAGTGTTCGCGAGGTGGCGGTTGTGCACCGAGCGGTAGATCGGAACGCATCCCAGAAGCACTGCAACCAGTGGCGCGATCGGGGTGAGCGGCGTCGTCATCAGCTGCCCGAACAAGGCCATATTGTTCAGGTACGCAGTATTGAACGTCTGCGAGAGCCCGTAGACAACTCCAGCAACGAGCAGCGACACACCGGCCAGGGCGCTCGATGAGCGACTCTTGAGGTCCTCCCGAAACAGTGTTGATACACCCACGTCATTCCTCCCGAGTCACAGGCAATCGTCCCGCTGAAGCGCCGATGTGCTACCAGACCGCGAGCCATCCAACGACGGACACAGAAGCGGTGTTGAAGCTGCTGATCTGCAGCTGGGCTGTCACGTCCGTTCCCGCGACATAGGTCTGCGGCAGTTGGGCCGTCGAGCCATCATCAAGGTTCAAGACCTTGGTGCCACCACCGCAATAGAAGCCCGACAGGCTGCACATCTGCGCGTTCGTCTTGTAAGCGGAACCCACGGTCAATATCTCGATGGATGCCGCGTGGCCGGTAACAGTCTTCGGTTGATTTCCCGTGGTGACACCGCCTTGGAAGACGGGAGCGACCACATTGAACGCCACGAGGATGTTTGATGCGGCCGCGGGCGCGGCAATACCGGCCACAGCCGCGGTCAGGATCACGGCGCTGAGGGTCTTGGCCACCCGACGCCCTCGTCGTGAGTCAGGTAGCGCACCGGCATCAATTCGGAATTTCATTGGGCTTCTCGTTTCACGTTAAGGAACTGCGCCGCACACATTGGTCGAGTAGGACTGACATTGAGTCGCGTCAAACATGACCGGCGCTGTCCGCGTACGCCCATGACACTTCGAAATTGAGATCTTGTCTAGATGCGTTCCGCAATCTGTGGAATATCAGTTCCGACGCATACGCTGTACCCGCCATGAAGCGCATCGGATTCCTCTCCTTCGGCCACTACCAGGCCGTGCCCGGGTCAGTCACCCGCACCGCGGGGGAGTCCCTCCTGCAGCACGTCGAACTCGCCGTGGCTGCCGAGGAGGCCGGAGTCGACGGCGCCTACGTGCGCGTGCACCACTTCGCCAACCAGCTCGCCAGCCCGTTCCCGCTGCTCGCGGCGATGGGCGTGCGCACGAAGACCATCGAGCTGGGCACCGCCGTGATCGACATGCGCTACGAGAACCCCCTCTACATGGCCGAGGACGCCGCGGCGGCAGACCTGCTGAGCGGCGGCAGGCTGCAGCTCGGCCTGAGCCGCGGATCACCCGAGACGGCTCTCAACGGCTATGAGGCGTTCGGCTACGTGCCTGCAGAGGGCCGGGATGCCGCGGACGACGCCCGAGCGAAGACCGAGCTGTTCCGTGCCGCGATCGGCGGCGCGCCCGTCACGCGCACCGCTCGGGGCAACGGCCTGCTGGCCGTGCAGCCCCAGTCACCGGGCCTCTCCGAGCGCATCTGGTGGGGCTCCGGCACCCGTGCGACCGCCCAGTGGACGGGGGAGCAGGGGATGAACCTGATGAGCTCGACGCTGCTCACGGAGGACACCGGCGTGCCGTTCGACGAGCTTCAGGCGGAGCAGATCGAGATCTTCCGCACCGCCTGGCGCGAGGCCGGCCATGAGGGCGTGCCCCGTGTATCGGTGAGCCGGAGCATCCTGCCGATCACCGACGACATGGACCGCCGCTACTTCGGCGGCGAGCGTAACAGCGAGGACCAGGTCGGCTACCTCGACGGCGGTCTGGCGCGCTTCGGCAAGAGCTACGTGGGCGAGCCCGACGAGATCGTCGAGCAGCTGCGGACGGATGCCGCGGTGCAGGCGGCCGACACCGTGCTCGTGACCATCCCGAACCAGCTGGGCGTCGACTACAACGCGAAGCTGCTCGGCACGATCGTGCACGACGTTGCGAAGCCCCTGGGCTGGCGCGACTGACTCACAGCTCCAAGGTCGTGTAGATACTGTCGCCGTGCACGGGATCGTGGTCCACACGGTCGGTCTCGACGAAGCCGAGCTTGGCGAGCACCCGACGCGACGCGGTGTTCCAGTCACGCACCGTCGCCCACAGGCGTCCGTAGCCGGACTCACGGGCCCACACGATCACGGCTTCGGCAGCCTCGGTGGCGTAGCCGTGGCCCCACGCACGACGGAGGAACTCGTACGCGATCTCCGGCTCGTCGGGCTGTCCGTGGGCGTTGTCAATGAGCCCGCAGTAGCCGATCACGTCGCCAGCAGCCGACACCATGAGCAGGCCCGGCTCGGCGGCCGCACGGATTCGCTCCTCAAGCTCGGCCCGCGTGGGGTGGCCGTCCGCGTCAATGCGGCGGTGCGCGGGTACACGAGGGTCGCGCTCAGTCCAGAGTTCTCGCTGCACAGAGGCATCGGAGACGCGGACTGTGCGCAAGATCAACCGCTCCGTGATCAACTCCGTCGCCATGCTCCGACGCTAGCTGACCTAGGCTCGGGGGCGTGAGACGACTACTGGGCCCCGTACTCCTGCTCGTGCTCGCGTTCCTGGCGGTTCCGGCCGCCGCGCACGCCGACACCTCGGACTTCACGTTCGACTCCTACCACGCCGACTACACGCTGACGCGGGCCGCCGACGGCACGTCCCAGCTGGCGGTCGTGGAGACGCTCGTGGCGGTGTTCCCTGATTTCGATCAGAACCGGGGGATCATTCGCGCCATCCCCAACGACTACGACGGGGTCGACCTGAACACCCGGGTGAGCTCGGTAGTCGACGAGAACGGCGCGCCGGTCGTGTACGAGCTGTACGCCGACGGCGACTTCCTCGACGTCTCGCTCGGCACTGACGAGTTCGTGCACGGCACGACCACCTACGTCATCACCTACACGCAGGAGAACGTCGTCCGGCACTTCGACGACACGAACTCCGACGAGTTCTACTGGGACCTCAACGGCACCGGGTGGGACCAGCCGTTCGGCACCGTGTCGGGCGTCCTGCACGTCGACCCCTCGCTCGAGTCATCGCTGTCCGGTAACAACGCCTGCTACACCGGCCCGCAGGATTCGACGGACACCTGCCCCGTCACTGCGGAGTCGCCGAACTTCTCGGTGTCGGTCGACAACGTCGGCGCGCGCGAGAACGTCACACTCGTCGTCGGCTTCGAGAGCGGGACGTTCGTGGCGCCCGTTCCCACTCGCGGAGTGGTCCAGCCCATCCCGTGGTACGTGGACCTGATCTCCGGCGCTCTCGGGGTGCTCGGCCTCGGAACACTCGGGGCCGCGATCGCGGCCCGCGTCCGGTCGGGCAGGGGAGCCGCCGGCCGCGGCACGGTCATCGCCCAGTACTCGGAGCCGGAGGGTATCACGATTCTGCAGTCCGCCTACCTCGAGTCGCGCGGAACTGCAGCGATCCCGGCCGCCCTCGTGCGGCTGGCGGTGCGCAAGAACATCCGGATCCTCGCCTACGCGGTGGAGGGCACCGACGAGCCGTACTCCCTCCAGTACCTCGGCTCGGACGGCGCCAATGCCGAGGACCAGGCGATCCTCGCCATCCTCTTCGGCGAGAGCCCGGAGGCGGGTGTGACGACGCCGTTCGGGGAGTCGCAGCAGTCCGAGGCGCAGGAGCTGTCCGCGCTCGGAACGAAGGCCAACGACTCCCTGGAGAGCGCGGGGTTCAAGGAGCGCCCGCCGGGGCGGGGAGTCGGCATCGCCCTCGTGGGGGTCCAGATCGTGCTCGGCCTCCTTGCCATCGGCACGCTGGTCGTCTCCGCGGGCACCTTCAACAACGTGAGCAGCTTCCTGTGGCCGACAGTCCTGGTGGGCACCGTGGCGTTCATCGCCACCGCCGTGCTCTCGCGACGGCCGCTGCGGTTCACGGCGAAGGGCGCCGAGGCGCACGAGTACCTCCTCGGCATGCGGCTCTACCTCACCGTGGCGGAGGAGGAGCGCCTGAAGTTTCTGCAGAGCCCGACGGGCGCCGACCGCATCGACGTCGGCAACAACCAGGAGATGATCAAGCTCTACGAGAAGCTCCTGCCCTGGGCCGTGCTCTGGGGCGTCGAGGACCAGTGGTCGAAGGAGCTCGCCGTGCGGATCGAGGCCGATCCGACACAGCAGCCGGACTGGTTCGTGGGCCAGACCGCCTTCAACTCCGCAGTGTTCTCGAACGCCATCGGCGGCTTCCAGACCACGATCAACCCGCCGGTCTCCGGCAGCGGCACGAGCTGGTCGAGCAGCGGCAGCAGCTTCGGATCCACCTTCAGCGGCGGCTCGTTCGGTGGGGGCTTCTCCGGCGGGGGCGGCGGCGGGGGCGGCGGCGGCGGGCGCTAGTCCGCCGCTTCGGCGAGGGTCTCGCCGGTCGGGTCCTCGGCCGTGGCATCCGCCAGTTGTGCACCGCCCACGGGCGTGCCCTGCCAGCTGACCAGTGTCCAGCCGTCCTGGGGAGAGCCGTCGAGCTCGATCACGCCCGTGTTGTCGATGTCGTGCTCGCCCGCGTACATCGGCGGCACGTTCGTCGCGCGACCGGCGACCCACACCCGGATCGCGGCACCGTGGCTCACGACCACGGCGTTCCCATGCGCCGCCGCCACTGTCGCAATGTCCGCGTCGAACCGCTCGAAGAACTCGTGGCCGTCGGTGCCCCCGGGCATCGCGGGGGAGAGGTCGCCCGATCCCCAGGCGAAGGCCGTCTCCAGGTAGGTGCGCACGCTAGCGCGGTCGCGCAGGTCCTCGAGGTCGCCGGCCTCGATCTCATGGATGCCCTGCAGCACTCGCACGTCGAGCCCGCGGTCCTCGGCCAGAGGGCGGGCGGTGAGCTGTGTGCGCACCAGCACACTCGCATACAGGCCGTCCACGGCTGTGCCACGGAGGGCGCGGGGGATCATGACGGCCTGCCGCTCTCCGAGCGTGGTGAGCCCGGGGCCGGGGGCCGCGGTACTGAGCCGCCCGTCGACATTCGCGGGAGTCTGACCGTGGCGGATGAGAAGGAGGCGCACCCCCCAAGCCTAGGTCGGCCCGGTGAACGTCCGGGGAACGGCCGTTGCTCAGGCCTTGTCGGCGAGAGTCTCCTCAATCAGGGAGACGATCTCGGGGGCATCCGGCTCGGTCTTCGGGCGGAAGCGGTGCACGACGCCGTTGGCGATCACGAACTTCTCGAAGTTCCACTGCACCTTGCCGGCCTTGCCCGAGGCGTCCTCGGTCTTGGTGAGCTCCTTGTACAGCGGGTGGGCGTTCTTGCCGTTCACCTTGACCTTGTCGAACATCGGGAAAGTGACACCCCACGTCAGGGAGCAGTACTCCTTGATGGCGTCGGTGCTTCCGAGCTCCTGCAGGAACTGGTTGCTCGGGAAGCCGAGCACGGTGAAGCCGCGGTCGCCGTAGGTCTTCTGCAGCTCCTCGAGCTTCTCGTACTGCGGCGCGAGGCCGCAGCGGGAGGCGACGTTCACAATGAGGACGACCTTGTCGTCGAAGTCGGCGAGGGAGGTCTTGGCTCCGTCGATGGTGGTGAGGGGGATCTCAGAAATAGTGGTCACGTCCACAACATATGCCCGCAATGCCGGGAATATGATCGGAATGTCGATCAAAGGAGATCACGTGTTCCGCAGTCCGTTCCCCGACGAGACCATTCCGAACCTCAGCGTCTACGACTTCCTGTTCGCGGATCTCAGCCCAGAGGATGCCGATCGCGTCGCGCTCGTCGACGGGCCGTCCGGCGCGGAGACCACCTACGCCCAGCTCGTGGGCCAGATCAACGGCGTCGCGGGAGCGCTTGCCGCGCGCGGCGCGAGCGTGGGAACAGTGATCGGGATGCTCTGCCCGAACGTCCCCGTCTTCGCGAGCGTCTTCCACGGCATCCTGCGCGCCGGTGCAACGGCCACGACGATCAACTCGCTCTACACGCCCGAGGAGATCGCGAGCCAGCTGCGGGACTCCGGCGCCGAGTTCCTGTTCACCGTGTCGCCGCTACTGCCGCAGGTCCTCGAGGCCGCGGGCGCTGTCGGCATCGACGCAGACCACCTCATCGTCATCGACGGGGCGGAGGGGCATCCCTCGCTCAAAGACCTGCTCACCCAGCAGGCGCCTGCGCCGGAGGTGGCCTTCGATCCTGCCACCCACCTCGCCGTGCTGCCGTACTCGTCCGGCACGACGGGCCTCGCCAAGGGCGTCAAGCTCAGCCACACCAACCTGGTCGCGAACGTCGTGCAGTGCAGGCCCGTGCTCGACGTCGAGCGCGACGACCGGGTGCTGGCGCTGCTGCCGTTCTTCCACATCTACGGGATGACCGTGCTCCTCAACATCGCCCTGAGCCGCCGCGCGCGCCTGGTGACGATGCCCAAGTTCGACCTGCCCGAGTTCCTCCGCATCATCCAGGATCACGGCTGCACCTACCTGTTCATCGCGCCGCCCATCGCCGTCGCCCTCGCGAAGCACCCCCTTGTCGACCAGTACGACCTGTCGTCGGTGCGCGCAATCCTGTCGGGGGCCGCGCCGTTCGACACGGCCCTGGCGAACGCGGTTGCCGCGCGCCTCAGCACGCGAGTGCGCCAGGGCTACGGCATGACCGAGATGAGCCCGGTCTCGCACGTGATCCCGCCGGAGCGCGACGACATCCCGCTGGGCTCGATCGGCGTACCGGTCGCCAACGTCGAGTGCCGCATCGTCGATGTCGAGACGGGTGAGGATGCCGCGACAGACGCGCCCGGCGAGCTCCTGGTGCGCGGTCCGAACATCATGCTCGGGTACCTCGGACGGGACGACGCGACGCGCGACACCCTCGACGCGGACGGGTTCCTCCACACGGGCGATATCGCCCGTGTCGATGCCGACGGTGTCTTCTGGATCGTGGACCGGCTCAAGGAGCTCATCAAGTACAAGGGCTACCAGGTGGCGCCGGCCGAGCTCGAGGCGCTCCTGCTCACCCACCCCCTCATCGCTGACGCCGCGGTGGTGGGCGCGCCCGACGCCGACGGCCAGGAGGTGCCGAAGGCCTTCGTGGTGCGGGTCGCCGACGCCGACCTCGACGAGGAGGTCGTGATGGCCTTCGTCGCCGAGCGCGTTGCGCCGCACAAGAAGGTGCGCCAGGTCGCGTTCATCGAGGCGGTGCCCAAGTCGAGCTCCGGCAAGATCCTGAGGAAGGACCTGAAGGGCAAATAGCCCTCAGCGAGCGTCGTCTATTCTTGCGGGGTGCCCGACAGTCCGCTCTCCGCGAGCCCGTACGAGATCCTCGGGGTTCCGGCGTCGGCCACCGACGACGAGCTGCGACGCGCGTTCCGGAAGGCGCTGCGCGAGACGCACCCCGACACCGGCGGCGACCCGCAGCGCTTCAACGCGGTTCAGCTCGCGTGGGACCGCGTGAGCACCCCCGCGAGGCGCGCCGCGTACGACGCCGGCCGCGGAGCAACGCAGGACCGCGCGGCGTTCACCGCCCAGGCCGCCCGGCCGCGGCAGGACACCCGCCCGAGCACGCGCTCGTACGGGCATCCCGGCGGATGGAGGCGTGAGCGGTACCTCGACCAACTGCGCGAGTGGGTCGGCCGTGGTGTTGCCGTCGACGACCCGTACGACCCCGTGCTCGTGCGCAGCGCACCGCGCGAGATCAGGCACACGCTCGCCGACGCCCTCGCCGAGGAGTCGACGGCGCGCACCATCAACACTCTCGGCATCGGATTCACGGTCTGGCACGACGTGGCCGTCGGCGACTCCGAGCGCAAGATCGACCACATCGTGCTCGGGCCGACCGGGCTCTACGCGATGCTCTCCGAGGACTTCGGCGGGCCCGTTCGCGTGCGCAAGAGCGAGCTCATCGGCGAGTCGCTCGCGGGGGAGCAGCCGGTCCACGAGCTCGCCGCCCGTGCCAAGTCGCTCGCTCGGGAGCTGCGGGTCACCTTCACGGGGCTTGTGATCGTCCTCCCGGACGGCGCGATCGACGAGCCCGTCACCAGCCTGGGCAAAGTCCGCGGCACCCCCGCGGTCGCCGTGGCCCAGTCGTACCTGGCGATGCTGCTCCGACAGGGGATCGAGGGCGCGCAGCCGATCGGGGGCAACGAGCTGTTCGACATCCGCACGCGGTTGGGAAGAGTCCGCTACGCCTGATGGTTCACTGGAATCATGAGCACCGTCATCCCTGAGCACCTCGTCCCTCTTCTCGAAGACCCGAACTACGCCTACCTCGGCACGATTCGGCCGGATGACACGGTGCAGGTCAACCCCATGTGGTTCCTGTACGACGGCGAGACGATTCGCTTCACCCACACGACGAAGCGCGCGAAGTACCGCAATCTCATGCACAACCCGTCGATGAGCCTCGCGATCATCGACCCCGAGAACCCGTTCCACTACCTCGAGGTGCGCGGCCGGCTCATCGAGGTGATCCCCGACCCGGAGGGGGAGTTCTACGTCGTGCTCGGCAAGCGCTACGGCAACCCGGCCCAGCAGCCGCCCAAGGACAGCCCCGACCGGGTGGTGCTCGTGATGAGCATCGAGAGCACGACCACCCAGTAGCGTCGGACCATGGACTTCGAGGAACAGCTCGCGGCGGGCCAGGCCGTCGACGTCGATGGCTGGGACTTCTCCTGGTTCGAGGGCCACGCGACCGAGGAGCGCCCGTCGTGGGGCTACTCGGGCCGCGTCACCTCGGCTCTCGGCACCGCAACGGCCAGTCTCGACATCGAGACGGGAGGCGGGGAGGTCTACTCCCGCGCTCTCCGAGCGGCAGCGCGCCTGCCGGGGCGGATCGCCGCGACCGAGTCGTGGCCGCCGAACCTCGCGATCGCGCGCCGGAACCTCGAGCCGCTCGGCGCGACTGTGGCGCACGTGGCCGATGAGGCGCCGCTGCCGTTCGAGGACAGGGCGTTCAACCTGGTCGTCTCGCGGCTCCCCGAGGTCACCCCGTGGGCGGAGATCTCCCGGGTGCTCGCGCACGGCGGCACCTTCCTCACGCAGCAGGTGGTGCACGGCACCAACCGCGAGCTGTACGAGTTCATGATGGGGCCGCAGCCGGTCGACCCGGTTCCCGCCACCGAGCGCCTGCGCGCCGGAGCCGAAGGGGCCGGGCTCGAGGTGCTCGACGTGCGGCAGGAGTCGCTGCGGGTCGAGTTCTTCGACGTGACCTCGGTCGTCGTGTTCCTGCGCAAGGTGATCTGGACCGTTCCCGACTTCAGCGTCGAGAAGTACCGCGACCGGCTGAGCGCGCTCTACGACCACATCGCCGAGCACGGCTCGTTCCTCTCCCAATCGCGCCGCGCACTCCTCGTGGCCCGCAAGCCGTGATCCCTCCCCGCGAGCGCCGGTACACCGGTCCCGACGATGTCGAGGTCGCGCTGCCGAAGGGCGACGTGACAGACGGCGTCGTGCGGGTCGGGGGCACCGTGCGGCGTCCGCACCAGGAGCAGTCCTGGGCGGTCGCCGCCTACCTCGACCACCTCGAGTCCGCGGGGTTCGACGGCAGCCCGCGGTTCCTCGGCCTCGACGGCCAGGGGCGCGACGTGCTCACGTTCCTCGACGGCGATGTCCCCGGGGACGACCTGCCCGAGTGGGCTCTCACGGACGCCCTCCTGGCATCCGTCGGCCGCCTGGTGCGGCGGCTCCACGAGGCATCCGCCGGGTATGTGCCCGTGGAGCCGTTCCCGCCGCAGTCCGTCGCGCAGGACGAGTTCGAGCTCGTCAGCCACCTCGACGTGACTCCGCAGAACACGGTGGTGCGCGGCGGTGAGGCGGTCGGTGTCGTCGACTTCGACCTCGCAGGCCCGACGACCCGGCTCATCGACTCGTTCAACACCGCCATGCACTGGGTGCCGCTGCGCGCTCCGGAGGACCTCCGCCAGGAGGTCGACCAACTAGCGCGGCTCCGCGTGTTCGCCGACGCCTACGGCTGGACGGCCGAGGAGCGCCGGGGGATCGCCGAATTCGGCGCCCGGCGGGCCGACCTGAGCTACCGGCGGATGAAGCTGCGCGCCGAGACGCTCGGCGGCGGCTGGGAGCGGATGTGGCGCGAGGGCGTCGGCGATGTCATCCGGCGACGCGGGGAGTGGCTCCGGGCGAGCGCGGACGACATCGAGAGGGCACTCGGCGAGGGCCGCCCTGTCCGCACGTAGGATCGGCAGATGACCGAGTGGCTCGACGACGCGCAGCAGGCGGCGTGGCGCAAGCTCATCGAGGTCGTCGAGCTGCTGCCCGGCGCGCTCGACTCGCAGCTGCGGCGGGATGCCGAACTCAGCCACTTCGACTACTTCACCCTCGCCATGCTCTCCGAGGCGCCCGGGCGCACCCTGCGGATGACCGCCCTCGCCGAACTGACGAACGCCTCGCTGCCGAGGCTCTCCCACGTCGCATCCCGCCTCGAGGCACGCGGGTACCTCGAGCGGTCCCAGTGCCCGGACGACCGGCGCGCCACTGTCGCCACCCTCACCGAGTCGGGCTGGCAGAAGGTCGTCGCTACGGCGCCCGGCCACGTCGCGACAGTGCGCGACCTGGTGTTCGAGAACCTGGACGTGTCGGACGTCGCCGATCTCGACCGCATCATGGCGAAGATCCTCGAGCGGCTCGGACGTTAGTTCACCCGCTGTTCGCCGGGACATGCGGCAAGGTTGGGCCTGTCGTATCCGGCGATGACATCGAATACCACTCAGGGCACTTAGGCTGGTGTCTTCGTTCGGGAAGGTACGCAGGTCATTGATCAGAGTCATCAGCTACAACCTCCGCAAGAACCGCGCCATGAAGGAGCTCGTCGAACTGGCGAAGACTCCCGATCTGGATGCGCTCTGCCTGCAGGAGTGCATCGCGGCTGAGCTTCCGCCCGAGATCGGCGACCTGCACCTCGCCGACGCGACGAAGAGCAACCGTCTCGGGCTCGCCGTGTACTACCGCCGCGACCGCTACGAGCAGGTCGCGAGCCAGTCGTTCGAGCTGAAGAAGTCGCTCCACGACCTGATCTTCTCGCCCACCCCTGAGCGCCTCGTCGGGGCGAAGCTGGTCGACCGCGAGTCGGGCCACGAGCTCGTCCTGGCCTCCTTCCACGCAGCCCCGTTGACCGCGCTCAACTCGCTGCGGCGCAAGCAGATCAAGGCCGCCCACGAGCTGCTCCAAGAGCTCGGCTCCGGCGTGCCGATCATCATGGTCGGCGACTACAACTACCCGCTCTTCCAGGACGGGCTCTCCGACAAGGTGGCCAAGTCCGGCTACGACCTGACGCTGAGCGACCGCCGCACCTACACGGCGTACAAGTTCTTCCGCGGTCACTTCGACTTCGTGACGTCGCAGGGCTTCACCATCGAGAACGTCGAGACGATGCCGCGCGGGTCGTCCGACCACATCCCGATCCTCGTCACCGCCGCGTACGGCACGCCTGCCGACAAGGATGCCGCGGCCTGAGCATGCCGCAGGCCAACGTCGTCCACCTCCTGCAGCAGTGGGGGGAGGAGTCACCGCCCGCAGACCTCCGTATCGGCGGGGCGATGAAGCCCGGCGCCCGTGCCGTCCTCGCCGCGGTGCTGACGGTGGAGAGCGTGGTCACCTGCGTCCTGGTCTGGGTGCTGTGGACCGCTGAGACCCCGGGCTGGTGGTTCTCGCTCCTCTTCACTGTCTTCCTGGTCGGGATCAGCGTTGCGCTCTGGGCCGGCTACGCGTCGGCCATTCGAACCGGCAATGAGCGCGCGCTCGCGCAGTCCCAGTGGACGGAGTGGCTGGGCACAGCGCGCCCCACGGCGGGGACGGTTGTCGCCCGCGAGGTCTCGACGATCGAGGACGGCTCGGTGAGCAGCATCGACCTCACCGTCATGGCGGGCACTCAGCTGAGCGGGACGTGGCGCCGCCGCACCGACTCGGCCCGGATGCTGCTGCAGGCCCAGGTGCCGGGGGTGGGCGCCGCCGTCCGGGTGTGGAGCGCCGCCGGAGCACCGGCCAGCTGCCCTTCCGTGATCGAGGTGCTCGACCCGACCGTCGTGCAGGGAGCCGCGGGGCTCGAGAAGTACGCCGGCTAAGAGAACTCTCACGCCGCCCTCCGCCGGCAGCGGCGACAATGGGACCATGCGATCTGTGGGGACCTGGATAGTCGTGGGCATCGTCGGCGCAGCAGCGACCGTGCTCGCGGTGGTGCTCGTGAGCGGCGCCGGCATCGCCGATGAGGCGGGGCGTCCCCTCGACGTTCCCGCCGTCTCCGTGACCCCGGGGCCGTCGAGCACGCCGTCCCCGACCGCAGACGACTCGCCCGACGTGGTGGACGCCCCTCCGCCCGTGAGCGTCGACCTCGACGACCACGGCGGGGACAACGGCAACCGGGGCGGCAACGACGACAACTCAGGCAAGGGCGGCGGAGACGACGGCTGACTAAGAGCCCTCTCATCGTCCTCTCGTGCTGGCCTTAGAGCCTGTCGAGAGCCTGAGGGTGCGGTGGTTCCGCCGCACTGACGAAAGGCAGCTCATGTCACTCCTCACACCCCGCCGCTTCGCGGCAGCATCCGCGATCGTGCTCGCCGGCGTCCTCGGTGCCACCGGCGTCGCGTTCGCCCAGGCCGGCGGTGACGACCCGGTCGCCACGACCCCGAGCCCCCTCCCGAGCCCCAGCGTCACGCACACGGACGACCCGGCCACGCACGACGTCGGCGACGACCACGGCTCGGACGACCCCGCGACGCACGATGTGAATGACGACAACGGGAACGACGACCCGGCCACCCACGACATCGGCGACGACCACGGCGGAGACGTCTCCGGCAGTGACGACTCTGGCAGGGATGACAACAGCGGCCCGGGCAACTCCCACGGTGATGACGACCACGGTGGGTCGGACGACAACTCGGGCCACGGCAGCGACGACTGACGGTGCGGACGGGGTGCCGGGTCAGCGCAGCCGGTACCCCATCCCGCGCACGGTCTCGATGCGCTCGGCACCCAGCTTGGTGCGCAGGTAGCCCACGTAGACATCCACCACGTTCGAGCCTGGATCGAAGTCATAGCCCCACACCCGGCTCAGAAGTTGCTCGCGGCTCAGCACCCGGCCGGCGTGCCTGATGAGCTCCTCGGCCAGCGCGAACTCCCGGGCAGAGAGCTCGATCTCGCGCCCGTCGACCAGCGCCCGCCTGGTGTGCAGGTCGAGCTCGAGGTCCCCGGCGGCGAGCACGGTCTCCACCACCCGTCCGGCGTCGGCGAGGCGCAGCCGCACCCGCGCGAGCAGCTCGTCGAACCGGAAGGGCTTGGGCATGTAGTCGTTCGCCCCGCCCTCGAGGCTCGCGAGGGTGTCCGCCGCGGAGGTGCGCGCCGTCAGCACGATCACGGGTATCGTCACGCCCGCCGCGCGCAGCCTCCGCATCACCTCGTAGCCGTCGATGCCCGGCAGGCCGAGGTCGAGCACGAGCAGGTCGGCGTCTCCCGCGAGCGCGTGCTCCAGGGCATCCGGCCCCGTCGACACGACGATGGTCGTGAAGCCCGCCGCGCGCAGGCCCTTGTCGATGAAGGAGGAGATGCGCGCCTCATCCTCGGCGATCAGGATCCGGCTCACAGCGCCCCCTCGATGAACGGGATGTCGATAGTGAAGGTCGAGCCCTGGGCGGACGCGCTGCCGCCGTGGGCTGCCGCGATCGCTGCGACGATGGCGAGGCCGAGGCCGGAGCCCTGTGTGCCGCGCCCGCCGGACTGTCCACGGGCGAAGCGCTCGAAGACCTCGGTGGCGGCCGCCCCTTCCACGCCGGGGCCGTCGTCGGAGACGGTGAAGAGGAGCCGGGCATCCCGGAGCGAGCTGGCGATGCGGATCTCCCCGCCCGCCGGCCCGTGGGTCACAGCGTTCGTGGCGAGCTGCAGGAGCGCCTGGGTGAGCCGTTCCGGGTCCAGGACCGCGGTGACCTCGGCGGCGCGCGTGACGGTCCACGTGTGGCCGGCGGAGAGCGCTGCGGCCTTCAGCCGCACCGTCTGGGTGAGGGCGGCGATCGGGGCCGGCTCGGGGGAGATGCGCAGCGGGCGGTGCAGGTCGGAGAGCTCGGCGATGTCGCGCACGAGGCCCGACATGCGGTCGAGCTCGTCGAGCGCCAGGGCCTGCGTCGCAGCGACGTCGGCGGGATCATCCGGGCTCATGACCTCGAGGTGGCCGCGCACGATCGTGATCGGCGTCTTCAGCTCGTGCCCGACATCGTCGAGGAGCCTGCGCTGCCCCTGGAGCGCGCCGTCGAGCCGGTCGAGCATGTCGTTCACCGTTCCGGTGAGCTCGGACACGTCGTCGGTACCGACAACCTCGATGCGCTCGGACGGGTCGGAGGCCGTGATCCGCGCCGCGGTCTCGCGCAGCCGGCGGATCGGCGCGAGCAGCCGGCCCGCCACTGCCCAGCCCACTAGCCCCACCGCGAGCAGAGCGACGACCGCAACGACCGCGAACGTCGCGAACGCGTCGTTGAGGGGCGAGAGCTCGGCACCCAGGTCGGTCACCACCACGAACAGACCGGTGGATGACTCGCCCTCCACGGTCACGGGGATCGCCACGTAGCGCAGGGGAGCGCCGCCCACGACCGCGGTGCCCCGGACTACCTCGCCGCCGGATGTCTCGAGCGCCAGCCGGGCGACGAACGCCGCGTCCCGTTCCGGGTGCAGGAGCACCTCGCCGCCGGGCACCAGCGCCCGCGTGCCTCCCAGGAGCGCGAAGGTGCCCTCGCCGGGCGCGGGCCGCAGCCTCTGCACCAGGGCGGAGAGCGCACCCTCGAGATCTGGCGCCGCGGCATCCCTCGCGATGAATGCCGCATCGTCGACCGCGTCGCTGAGGCGCTCGTCGATCTGCACGAGGGTGCGCTCGCGCTGGATCGCGTAGGCGGCGCCGCCGGCGAGTGCCATGCCCACCGCTGCGAGCGCGAGCATCGTGGCGAGGATGCGCGCCCGCACCGAGCGCAGGGGTCGCCGGACTGTGCGCATGAGTTGATTATGCGTGCTGGGGCCGATCTGCCGGGTGAGAGTGTTCTTACCGGCCACAGGCGGGTTGAGCAGTGCGCGCTGGCGCGCGTATCGAAACCGATGGGTGATGCGAGGTTTCGATATGGCCGTGGGCGGCCTACTCAACCCACCTGGTTAACGAAAGAAGACGCCCTCGTAAGAGCGTCTTCATTCGTTTGTGCGCGAAGGGGGACTTGAACCCCCACGCCCTATACGGGCACTAGCACCTCAAGCTAGCGCGTCTGCCATTTCCGCCATCCGCGCGCAGTGGATTTCCTTCGCAGGAGCACCGAGGTAAGAGAATAGCACGCTGATAGCGTGGTCGAATGACGCAGCCGCAAGACCTCGAAGAGACTGCCCGCATCGCCCGCGATCTGATCCGGTTCGACACCACGAACTACGGGGAGGGGCGCTCGAACGGCGAGACCGAGGCCGCCGAGTATCTGGGCGCGATCCTCGAGGGGCTGGGCCTCA
Organism: Rhodoglobus sp. GW821-FHT12B09; assembly: GCF_058809925.1. Lineage (NCBI taxonomy): Bacteria > Bacillati > Actinomycetota > Actinomycetes > Micrococcales > Microbacteriaceae > Rhodoglobus > Rhodoglobus sp. GW821-FHT12B09. The sequence goes on from NZ_JBXATB010000001.1 coordinate 846,631, forward strand.
AGACCGAGTACGTGGATGCCGCGCCCGGCCGCACGAGCGTCATCGCCCGGGTCGAGGGTGCCGATCGGGGCAAGCCCGCGCTCGTCGTGCACGGCCACACGGACGTCGTGCCGGCAGATCCCGCGAACTGGACGGTCGACCCGTTCGAGGGCGTGGTCAAGGACGGCCTCCTGTGGGGCCGCGGCGCCGTCGATATGAAGAACATGGACGCCATGATCGTCACGTCACTGCAGGACATCCTGGGCGGCGGCGGGCAGCCCCAGCGGGACCTCATCGTGGCCTTCTTCTCGGACGAGGAGAACGGCGGCGTGTTCGGCGCCCACCACGTCGTCGACACGCGGCCGGACCTGTTCGAAGGGGCGGCGGAGGCGATCAGCGAGGTGGGCGGCTACTCGGTCCACCTCAACGGACGGCGCTCGTACCTGCTGCAGACCGGCGAGAAGGCCCTGGTCTGGATCAAGCTCGTGGCGCGGGGGACGGCCGCGCACGGCAGCCGTGTCATCCGGAACAACGCCGTCACCAAGCTGGCGCGGGCCGTCGCGACGATCGGCGAGCAGGAGTGGCCGGTACAGCTGACCGCCACCACGGAGCAGCTCGTCGCCGAGATCGCGGAGCTGATGGGCCTCGACGCACAGCGCACCGGGCCGGACGAGATCGTGCTGAGCACGGGGACCGCGGCCGGGTTCATCCAGGCGACTCTGCGCACGACGACGAACCCGACGCTGTTGAAGGCGGGCTACAAGCACAACGTGATCCCGGACGTCGCGGAGGCGCTCATCGACATCCGCACCCTCCCGGGCGACGAGGATGCCGTGCTCGCCCGCGTGCGCGAACTCGTCGGCGACGACATCGAGGTAGTGGTGCTGCACCGCGACATCGGACTGGAGAACACCTTCGACGGGCCGCTCGTCGACGCGATGGTCGGTGCACTGAAGTCCGCCGACCCGGGCGCCCCCGTGCTGCCGTACCTGCTCTCCGGGGGCACCGACAACAAGGCGCTCTCCCAGCTCGGCATCGCCGGGTACGGTTTCGCCCCGCTGCAGCTGCCCGCCGACCTCGACTTCCCGGGGATGTTCCACGGCGTTGACGAGCGCGTGCCGCTGGACGCATTAGTCTTTGGCAGGCGGGTTCTCGGAGACCTGCTCGCGAACTACTGACGGAGGGCCGCATGGGCTTTATCGAGGCGATCATCCTCGGTCTTATCCAGGGCCTCACGGAATTCCTGCCGATCTCGTCGAGCGCGCACCTGCGCATTGCCGGCACCTTCCTTCCGGGCGCGGTGGACCCCGGGGCGACGTTCACGGCGATCACGCAGATCGGCACGGAGCTGGCGGTGATCCTCTACTTCCGCAAGGACATCGCGCGCATCATCGGCCGCTGGTTCCGCCACTTCGGCACGAGCAAGGGCTCGCACGCCGTGGCGATCCCCAAGGACGACCCGGACGTGCGCCTGGGCTGGCTGATCATCATCGGCACCATCCCGATCGTGATCGTGGGCTTCCTCGCGCAAGACACGATCCGCAGCACCTTCCGCTCGCTGTGGATCATCGCGATCGTCCTCATCGTGTTCGGCATCATCCTGGGTCTGGCCGACTACCTCGGCAAGCGCACCAAGCCGATCGAGCAGCTGACCTTCCGCGACGGCATCCTCATCGGGCTCGCCCAGATCCTCGCCCTCGTGCCGGGCGTATCGCGCTCCGGCGCCACGATGTCGGCGGGGCTGGCGCTCGGCTATACCCGGCCGGCGGCGGCACGCTACGGATTCCTGCTCGCCATCCCCGCCGTGTTCGGCAGCGGCCTGTACGAGCTGGTGCACAGCTTCGGCGAGCCCCGGGGCGTGTACGGCTACCCGGAGACGCTTCTCGCCACGGTGGTCGCGTTCGGCGTCGGCTACGCCGTGATCGCGTTCCTCATGCGCTACATCGAGAAGCGCTCGTTCCTGCCGTTCGTCGTGTACCGGATCCTGCTCGGTGTCGCACTCATCGTGCTGCTCTCGCTGGGGATCATCCAGCCGCTCTAGGTACGCTGGACCCGTGAAGTCCTGGAACCGCCCCGAGGTTCCGCGCCTCCCCGGCCACGGCCCGCTGCCGCGGCTCTGGGACACCCCCTCGCAGGCGCTCATCGAGGCCCGCCCGGCCGCTATCGCGAACCTCTACGTCTGCGGCATCACGCCCTACGACGCCACCCACCTCGGCCACGCCGCGACCTACCTCGCCTACGACACCGTCCTGCGGCTGTGGCTGGACGCGGGCTATGACGTCACCTACGTGCAGAACATCACCGACGTCGACGACCCGCTGCTGGAGCGCGCGCGGGCCACCGGCGTCGACTGGCGCGACCTCGCCGCGGCGCAGATCGAGCTCTTCCGCGGCGACATGCAGAGCCTCTCGGTGATCCCGCCCGACCACTACCTCGCGGTCACCGAGCTGGTGCCGTCGATCGTGGGCGCGGTCGAGCGGCTGCTCCAGAGCGGCATCGGGTACCGGGTGGGCCGCGACGTGTACTTCGACAGCGCGGCCGCGGCCGCGGCATCCCCGTGGCATCTCGGCCAGGAGAGCCGCCTCGACCGCGACACGATGCTCGTCCTCTCCGCGGAGCGCGGAGGCGACCCCGACACCCCGGGCAAGCGCGACCCGCTCGACCCGGTGCTCTGGCGGGGCGAGCGCGAGGGCGAGCCCAGCTGGCCCGGCGGCGAGCTCGGGCCGGGCCGCCCGGGCTGGCACATCGAGTGCTCCGTCATCGCCCAGGACTACATGGACGTGCCGCTCACCGTCCAGGGCGGCGGTCGCGACCTCGTATTCCCGCACCACGAGTTCACGGCCGGCCACACGGCGGCGCTCACCGGCCGTGACCACTCGGCCGTCTACGCCCACGCCGGCCTCGTCGCCTACCGGGGCGAGAAGATGAGCAAGTCACTCGGCAACCTCGTCCTGGTGTCGGAGCTCACCGGCGCGGGCGTCGACCCCCGGGCCATCCGGCTCTCACTCCTCTCCCAGCACTACCGCGCCGACTGGGAGTGGACCGAGGCTCTGCTCGACGCCGGCGTGGCCCGCCTGGGCGCATGGTCCGAGTGGGCGCGGCGGCCGACGGCGGGCAAGCCGCTCCTCCAGGGCATTCGGGATGCCCTGGCGCACGACCTCGACGCGCCAGCCGCCCTCGCGCTCGTCGACGCAGCAGTGATGTCGGGCGCGGGACCGGCCAGGGGAGACCTCGCCGCGATCCAGGCCCTGCTCGGCATCCGGCTGGTCGAGTAGAGCGCTCTGGCGCTCGTATCGAAACCGGCTCAGACCACGCCCTGGTTTCGATACGAGCGCCAGAGCGCCCTACTCAACCCGCCCTACTCGGGCTTCGGCCGCCAGGGCTCGTCGCCCGCCGTGCCGTCACCGGGCTTGCCGTCCCCGCCGCGCCGCAAGTACCGCTCGAACTCCTGCGCGATGGCCTCGCCGCTCGCCTCAGGGGAGTCCACGGTGTCGCGGGCCTGCTCCAGCTGCTCGATGTAGGAGGCCATATCGTCGTCGTCCCCGGCGAGCGCGTCAATGCCGCTCTCCCACGCCTGCGCCTCGGTGACGAGGTCCCCACGGGGGATCACCACGTCGACGATCTCCTCGAGCTTGTCCAAGATCGCGAGGGTCGCCTTGGGGGAGGGGGCGTTGTGCACGTAGTGCGGCACGGAGGCCCAGATCGACATGGTCGTGATGCCGGCCTTCTCCGCGGCATCTCCCAGTACGGACAGAATTCCGACCGGGCCCTCGTAGCCGGAGCGCTCGATGCCGAGCTGCGCGCGGACGTCGGCGTTCTCACTGCTCGTGAAGACGGAGATGGGCCGCGAGTGCGGAACGTCGGCCAGCATGGCACCGAGGAAGACGATCGACGTGATCTCGTTCATCTCGATCACGTCGAGCACCTCGCGGGTGAAAGTCTTCCAGCCGCGGGAGGGCTCGGTGCCGAGGAGCAGGTAGATGTTCGAGCCGTTGTCCCCGCTCACGCGCAGCTCTGCGTCGTCGGCGAGCCCGGTCGCGGCCGCAGCGTTGGGGCGCGTTGGCCCGTAGATCGTGACCCCCGGCCAGATGATCTGGCGATCGCCGTTCTCGTCGGCGGCGACGGAGGGCCGGTTGAACTGGTAGTCGAAGTAGTCCTCGGGATCGACCTCGGCGATCGGGTAGAGGTCGAGCAGGTCCTTGAGGGTGCGGACGGCGCCACTTGCCGCCTCGCCCGCGTCGTTCCAGCCCTCGAAGGCGACCACGAGAAGTCTGCCGCTCGCGAACTGGTCTGCCACTGGTTCCCCTCACCGCCCGAGCCGTATGACCGGGCTGCTATCAAGGATAGAACTACGATGGTCGGTTGTGACCCCAACCCTCCCCGCCGCCGTCCTGTGGGACATGGACGGCACCCTCGTCAACACGGAGCCGTACTGGATCTCCGCCGAGACCGAGCTCATCGAGTCGTTCGGCGGCAGCTGGACGCACGAGGAGGCCCTGCAGCTGGTCGGCTCCGGCCTGTTCCAGTCGGCCACCATCATCAAGGCCAAGGGCGTAGACCTGCCCGAGCTGGAGATCATCGACATCCTCACGGACCGCGTGCTCCAGCAGCTCGTCGAGTTCGGCATCCCGTGGCGCCCGGGTGCTCGGGAGCTTCTGACGGAACTGCGCGCGGAGGGCATCCCGACCGCGCTCGTCACCATGTCGATCGGCCGCATGGCGCACCACATCGCCGACCGACTCGGCTTCGTCGGATTCGACGCGGTCGTCTCCGGCGATGACGTCGCCAACAGCAAGCCGCACCCCGAGTCCTACCTCCGCGGCGCTGAGCTGCTGGGAGTCGACCCCGCGCACTGCGTCGCCATCGAGGACTCCGAGCCGGGCATCCGCTCTGCAGCCGCCGCCGGCGCCGTCGTGATCGGCGTCCCGTTCATGGTCGACCTGCCCGAGGATGTCGCCCACGTGCTGTGGCCCACGCTCCACGGCCGGTCCGTCGCCGACCTCGCTGGGGCGTTCTCGGCCGTGGAGGCGCGGTGACTGCCCTGCGCCGCCAGAGCGGCCCCTTCCGCGTCGGCGACCGAGTGCAGCTCACCGGGCCGAAGGGCCGTCTCAACACGGTCACGCTCGAGGTGGGCGGCACGTTCCACACCCACCAGGGCGTGCTGAGCCACGACCTCATCATCGGTCAGCCGGATGCCTCGGTCGTCGTGTCGAGCAACGGTGTCGAGTACCTCGCCCTCCGCCCGCTCCTGACGGACTTCGTCATGTCGATGCCGCGCGGCGCAGCCATCATCTACCCGAAGGATGCCGCGCAGATCCTCGGGCAGGCCGACATCTTCCCCGGCGCGACAGTGGTCGAAGCAGGCGTGGGCTCCGGCGCGCTCTCGCTCTGGCTGCTGCGCGCGATCGGACCCGAGGGGCACCTCCACTCGTTCGAGCGCCGCGAGGAGTTCTCCGACGTCGCGAAGGGGAACGTCGCCACGTTCTTGGGCGCGACGCCCGACAACTGGACAGTCACCGTAGGCGACCTGCAGGAGGCCATGCCCGCGACGCTCGAGGCCGGGTCCGTCGACCGCATCGTGCTCGACATGCTCGCCCCGTGGGAGTGCATCGACGAGTGCGCCACCGCCCTCACGCCCGGGGGAGTGCTCATCTGCTACATCGCGACCGTGACCCAGCTGTCGCGCGTGGCCGAGGCGATCCGGGCATCCGGCCAGTTCACCGACCCCGAGCCGAGCGAGACGATGGTGCGCACCTGGCACGTCGAGGGTCTCGCCGTGCGCCCCGACCACCGGATGATCGGGCACACCGGATTCCTCATGACCGCTCGCCGCCTCGCCCCGGGTGCCGTGCTCCCCGCGCTGAAGCGCCGCGCCTCGAAATCCGACTACTCGGACGAGGATGTCGAGGCGTGGACGCCCGGCGCCGTCGGGGAGCGTGTCGCCAGCGACAAGCGCCTGCGCAAGATGGGCCGCGAGGCCAACGCGGCCGCAGCTGCCGCGCAGGGCGAGAGCCCTGCTGCCGGGTAGTATTTCCCGGTGTCCGTCTCCACGCAGTACCCATTCGAGAAGAGAGTTCCAGTGCGCAAGCTCGTCAGCGTCGTCCTGGCCGCCGGCCTTCTGGCTTCCCTTGCGGCGTGCACGTCGGCGCCCCAGGCCTTCTCCGGGTGCGACAACGGCACGAACGCCTCGCTCGTCACCGCCAAGGGGAAGTTCGGCGAGGACCCGAAAGCCGAGTTCCCCACGCCGCTCGTGTCCAAGAAGGCGCAGCTCGCAGTGGCAACCGCCGGCGACGGCGACAAGGTCACTGCTGACAGCGGCATCGATGTGACCGTGAGCATCTACGTCGGCGAGACCGGCGAGGCGCTGCCCACCCAGAGCGGCCCGATCACGGGAGTGAAGCTGCGCCTGTTCGTCACCCACGGAACATTCCCGTTCACCGAGGCGCTCGCGTGCGCGACCGAGGGCTCGCGCGTCGTCACCACGGGAACGGCCTCCGAGCTCTTCGGCCCTGACGCCCTCGGCATCGACTCCAAGGAGACCCTCGTGGTCGTCTCCGACATCCAGGACACGTTCCTGGGCAAGGCCAACGGCGCCGACCAGGTGCCCCAGGCCGGCTACCCCTCGGTGGCGCTCGCGCCCAACGGCCAGGCCGGCCTCACCTTCGCCGGGTCCGATGTGCCGAAGGGCCTCGGCGCCATCGCGCTCAAGCAGGGCAACGGCGCGACCGTGAAGAAGGGCGACGCCGTGATCGCCAACATCACCGGCGCGGTCTGGGGCGCCAAGACGACCTTCCTCTCCACGTGGGACAACAACGCGCCGACCACCGTGACGGCCGCCGACCTCGATGCGAGCGGCGCGGGCCTCGTCCCCGGTCTCGCCAAGGCTGTGATCGGCCAGAAGGTCGGCTCGCAGCTGCTCGTGGTCGTCTCGCCCGACGAGGGATTCGGCTCCGCGACTCTTCCCGCCGGGGTTACGGCGGGCGATACTCTGGTCTACGTCTTCGACATCCTGGGTATAGCCCAGTAACGCGAACAATCGACACTGGCCGGGTGTCCTGACCTTGGAAGATGAGGATTTCACTCGTGCCAGCAGAAGGTTCCGCCAGCAGGGTTCCCGTGGAGGAGAGGCTCTTCAGTCTCGTCCTCGCGCTACTGGCGACCGATTCGGGTCTCACCAAGAACGAGATCCTCTCCACTGTGCAGGGCTACAGCCAGAAGTTCTCGCACTCCGGCGACAACTCCAACCTTGAGCGCCAGTTCGAGCGCGACAAGGACGACATCCGCGAGCTCGGCGTGCCGCTGGAGACCATCGACAGCCCAGGGCAGGCCGGCAACAACCAGAACCTGCGCTACCGCATCCCGCGCGGCGCCTATGAGCTGCCCGCCGATATTGCGTTCTCACCGGAGGAGACCGCGCTTCTCAATCTCGCCGCCATGGTGTGGCGCGAGGGCTCGATCTCGGGGGAGTCGCGCCGGGCGATCATGAAGCTCCGGTCGCTCGGGGTCGCGACCGCCGAGCCCGTGCTCACCTACGCCCCGCGCGTGAGGGTGCGCGACGCGGCCTTCGAGCCCCTCGGCGCCGCGCTCGAGAAGCGGCAGTTCGTGCGGTTCGCCTACCTCAAGCCCGGCGACGCGGAGGCGAGCGTGCGCACCGTGGCACCTCTCGCGCTCGTGCAGCACCAGGGTCGCTGGCACCTGTACGCCGACGAGAACGGCACGAGCAAGACGTTCCTGCTGCGCCGCATCGTGAGCCAGGTCGCCACTCTCACCAAGACGTTCCCGCCACCCCCGGCCGACACGAAGGACCGAGCGCTCCTGGAGCTCGAGGACCTCTGGAACCGCAACACGGCGATCGTCGAAGTCGAGCCCGGTACGGATGCCGCGACCCGGCTGCGCCGACGGAGGGGCTCGAGCGTCGCGGCATCCGGAGCGCTCGAACTTCACTACTCCGACACGAACATCTTTGCGGACGAACTCGCGAGCTTCGGGCCCGAGGCGCTCGTGATCTCCCCGCCCGACCTGCGGGACGCCGTGCGCGCCCGCCTCGAGCGATCGGCGGCCGACCATGGCTGAGCGCGCCAAACCGCGGCAGGCACAGGACAAGCTCGCGTTCCTGCTGTCCCTGGTGCCGTACCTGATGGACCACGACCGCGTGAGCGTGCCGACGGCCGCGAAGCACTTCGGCGTGCCCGAGGAGCAGGTGCGGGAGGCCGTGCGCCTGATCGGCGTCTCGGGCATCCCGGGCGACACCGCCGCCTACCAGCACGGCGACCTGTTCGACATCGCGTGGGACGACTTCGAGGAGAACGACGAGATCGTCATTACCAACCTCGTCGCGATCGACGACTCGCCGCGGTTCTCTGCCCGTGAGGCCGCTGCCCTCATCGCGGGGCTGCAGTACCTGTCGGCGCTTCCCGAGAACGCCGACCGCGAAGCCATCGCCACCCTGACCGCGAAGCTCTCCCGAGGCGCCTCCGCCGAGCCGAGCCAGGTCGCCGTCGAGGCGTCGGAGGCCGATGACACACTCGCCCTCGCACGCGAGTCGGTGACGAAGGGCGTGCAGCTCTCCTTCGACTACCTCAACTCGCAGGGCCAGGCCGAGCGCCGCAGGGTCGACCCGCTGCGCGTGGAGTCCGTCGACGCCGACTGGTACCTCCGGGGCTGGGACCACCTCCGCGAGGCGGTGCGCACCTTCCGGCTCGACCGCATCTCGAACCCCGAGGTCACCGCCGAGCCGATCACGCACGGCGCGACCGACGTCTCACTGCCCGACAAGCTCTTCGAGGGCTCGGTCGACGATCTCATCGTGACTATCGACATCGCACCGGGCGCCGCCCCGCTGCTCGCGGACTACATCCCTGAGAACGCGGAGACCGTCGAGCACGACGGCCGCCTGCGCACCACGGTGCGGGTCTCGCACTACCACGGCCTAAAACGGCTCGTGGCGAGCATGGCCGGCGTCGCCACCGTCGTCGGGCCGCCGGAAGCCCGCGCGGTGGTGGCCGAGTGGGCAGCGGCCGGTGCCGCGCGGTACCGCTCATGATCCAGTGGTGGGGCTGGCTGCTCATCTGGACGGGTCTCGTGCTCGCCCTCCTCGCCACAGTGGCGCTCCTGCTGTGGTGGCTGTTCCGGAAGGCGATGAGGCTCCTCGACGACGTGGGCGAGCTCGCGCAGACCGCAGAGCTGCTCGACATCGACGAGGCAGAACTGCCGAAGCCCGCGATCGCCGTTCTGGCGGACCTTCGCGACATCCGCGCACGCGAGGAGGCGCGGAAGCAGCACCGCGCCCAGCGCCGCAGCGAGCGGCACCGGCGCCGAATGGAGCGCGCCCGCCGCATCACCTCCGTCGATGCTGCGAAAGTGCCGTGGCCCGCCGACTGGTACCGCTGACGGTTATCATGGGACAGCAGCACTAGTCATCACCGAGCAGGGAGTACACGATGGGCATCTTCGGCAACGCATTCGGCTGGCCGCACCTCATCGCCATCCTCGTCATCGTCGTGCTGCTGTTCGGCGCGCCCAAGCTCCCCGGTCTCGCCAAGAGCATCGGCCAGTCGATGCGCATCTTCCGCGGCGAGATGAAGACGATGAAGGACGAGAACGGCAAGGATGTCCCCGCTCCGGCCGACCCCGCTGACAGCACCGCCGACAGCGACACCTCCGCCAAGCCGAAGCCGTAGCCTCCATGGCCACCCGTAGCGGCCGGTGGCGCACGAAAGGCGACCAGCGCATGTCGCTGGGCGACCACCTGCGTGAGCTGCGCAAGCGCCTGTTCATCTCCGCGATCGCGATCATCGTGGCGGCAGTCGTCGCCTTCGTGAACTGGGGCTGGGTCGCCGAGCTCCTGGGGCTCCCGTTCAAGCTCTCCAGTCTCACCGGCTTCGTGCAGAACGGCATGCGCGTGCCGATCACCCAGCTCGCAGAGAACCACAACGCCACAATCAGCTACACGACGGTGTCGAGCTCATTCGACTTGACCGTGCAGATCGGCCTCACCATTGCGATCCTGATCGCGAGCCCAGTGTGGCTGTTCCAGATCTTCGCCTTCCTCGTGCCTGGCCTCACCGGCAAGGAGAAGCGCTATACCTTCGGCTTCTTCTTCTCAGCGGTCCCGCTGTTCCTCGCCGGCGGTCTCGTCGGCTGGCTGCTGTTCCCCCACATGGTCGAACTGCTTGCGTCGTTCACGCCCAGTGAGGACGCGATCCTGCTCGACGCGCGGTACTACTACGACTTCATCATCAAGCTCGTGCTCGCCGTGGGAGTGGGCTTCGTCCTTCCCGTCTTCCTCGTGCTCCTCAACTTCGTCGGGGTGCTGAGCGCGAAGGCGATCCTGAAGGGCTGGCGGGTCGCGATCCTCGTGATCACCCTGTTCTGCGCGATCGCCACACCGGCCGTGGATGTCGCGTCGATGTTCCTCCTGGCCATCCCGATGGTCGCCCTCTACTTCGCGGCAGTTCTCGTCGCGACGATCCACGACCGCGCGGCCGCCCGCCGCCTCGCTCGCATCGAGTCGGAGAGCCTGCCGGTGACACCGCTGTGACCAGCCAGCTGACCCCCGCCGAGCGGTTCGCGGCGGCGAAGAAGCGCAACGGGCATCCCTTGCTCGAGGCATTCCGCGCGCGTCAGAAGTTCGACCTTGACAGCTATCAGCTCGCCGCTTGCGAGGTCGTGGAGGAGGGCAAGAGCGTACTGGTCGCTGCCCCCACGGGAGCTGGCAAGACGATCATCGCCGAGTTCGCGATCTACCGGGCCATGCAGCAGCAGTCGGACAAGGTGTTCTACACCGCGCCCATGAAGGCTCTGAGCAACCAGAAGTTCCAGGAGCTGCAGGCCGAGTACGGCGAGGAGAGCGTCGGCCTCCTGACCGGCGACACCAACATCAACTCGCACGCGCGCATCGTGGTCATGACCACCGAGGTGCTGCGCAACATGCTCTACGCCGACTCCGACCTGCTGCGCGACCTCGCCGTCGTCGTGATGGACGAGGTGCACTTCCTCGCCGACCGGTTCCGCGGGGCAGTGTGGGAAGAGGTCATCATCCACCTGCCCGCCCACGTGACGATGGTGTCGCTCAGCGCCACCGTCTCCAACGCGGAGGAGTTCGGCGACTGGCTTCAGGCGGTGCGCGGTGACACCGAGGTCATCGTGTCCGAGGAGCGGCCAGTCCCGCTCGACCAGCACATCCTCATGCGCGGCAAGCTCATCGACCTGTTCGACTCCTCGGGCCTCGTCGCGACTCACCGGGTGAATCCCGAGCTCGTGCAGATGGCGCGCTACGGCGGCCGTACGATCAGCTCCCGGCAGATGCAGGACGTCGGGCGGCGCCACTCGAAGGGCGGGCGGCCGGATGTCGCGCGCGTCGAGCGTCCCGAGGTCGTCAAGCTCCTGGACAGCAAGAACCTGCTGCCCGCGATCTTCTTCATCTTCAGCCGGGTGGGGTGCGACCAGGCCGTTGCCAAGGTGCTGCGCTCGGGCATCCGGCTGACGACGCCCGCGGAGCGCGACGAGATCCGCGCGATCGTGGAGGAGCGCTGCCGCACTCTGCTCGACGAGGACCTGGCCGTGCTCGGCTACTGGGACTGGCTCACCGGTCTCGAGCGTGGCGTGGCCGCCCATCACGCCGGCCTGCTGCCCGCGTTCAAGGAAGTTGTCGAGGAGCTCTTCCAGAAGAAGCTGGTCAAGGTCGTGTTCGCAACCGAGACGCTCGCCCTGGGCATCAACATGCCCGCCCGCACCGTCGTGCTCGAGAAGCTCGAGAAGTTCAACGGCGAAGCCCGCGTGCCCATCACGCCGGGGGAGTACACGCAGCTCACCGGCCGTGCCGGCCGACGCGGGATCGACGTGGAGGGCCACTCGGTGATCCAGTGGACGGACGGGCTCGACCCGCAGGCCGTCGCCTCCCTCGCGAGCCGCCGGACCTACCCGCTCAACTCGAGCTTCAAGCCGACGTACAACATGGCCGTCAACCTCATCGAGCAGTTCGGGCGCGAGCGCACGCGCGAGATCCTGGAATCGAGCTTCGCGCAGTTCCAGGCCGACCGCGCCGTCGTGGACCTCGCGCGCAAGGTGCGGTCGCAGCAGCAGTCGCTCGAGGGCTACGCGAACTCGATGAAATGCCATCTCGGGGACTTCCAGGAGTACTCGAGCATCCGGCGCGAGCTCACCGACCTCGAGCGCAAGGGCATCTCGAACACCGCATCGCGGGCCGAGCGCGACCGCCGTCAGCGCCAGCTCACCGATCTGCGCCGGCGCCTCAAACAGCACCCCTGCCATGCCTGCCCCGAGCGCGAGTCGCACGCGCGCTGGGCAGAGCGCTACTGGAAGCTCAAGCGCGAGACCGACCAGCTGACCGCGCAGATCCGCACGCGCACGGGTGCTGTGGCGAAGATCTTCGACCGCGTGACCGACGTGCTGGTGCAGCTCGGCTATCTGCGGGTTGAGCCTGTCGAGTCGGACAAGGCGGGTGACCTCACCCTCAATGCGAGCGGCCGGATGCTGCGGCGCATCTACGGCGAACGAGACCTCCTGGTCGCCGAATCGCTCCGCCGCGGGTTCTGGGACGAGCTGGACCCGGCGTCCCTCGCCGCCATGGCCACCACCCTCGTGTACGAGCCCCGCCGCGAGGAGGGGCAGCTCGGCGACCGCCACCTCCCGCGCGGGCGATTCCGCGACGCCTTCGACAAGACCGGCACGCTGTGGAGCGAGCTCGACGATCTCGAGCGCCTCCACAAGCTCCCGGGGAGCCAGCCCCTCGCGGGCGGACTCGCCCTCGCGATGTACCGCTGGGCGAGCGGCACCGGTCTGGACGCAGTGCTGCAGGAGGCCGACATGGCGGCGGGCGACTTCGTCCGCGTGACCAAGCAGGTCATCGACCTGCTCGACCAGCTCTCGGTGGTCGCCGACGGAGAGGTGGGCCGTACGGCGCGGAAGGCGCTCGACTCGATCCGTCGCGGGATCGTCGCGTACTCGAGCGTCGCATGAGCGGGTTGAGTAGGCCGTCCGCGGCCGTATCGAAACCCGGTGGGTTGAGTAGGCGCTCCAGCGCCGTATCGAAACCCGGTGGGTTGAGTAGGCGCTCCAGCGCCGTATCGAAACCTGACCGTGCGCTGCCGGTTTCGATACGCGCGCCAGAGCGCGCTACTCAACCCGCACTCCCTCTCTGGGCTGCGCTCATCGTCGCCGCTGCCTCGGGCCCGGTGATGGATGCCGCGTTCCCCGACCTCGGCATCTGGCCGCTCGCGTTCCCCGCAGCCGCCATGGTGCTCGTCTCACTCATCGGGCGCCGCGCGGGCAGCGCCTTCCTCGTCGCCTTCGTCGCGGGACTCTCGTTCTACCTGCTCCACATCCAATGGGCCTCGCTGTTCCTCGGGCTGCTGCCGATGACCGCCCTCGCGTTCCTGGAGTCCCTCTTCGTCGGGCTCGGCGGCATCGCGATCGCCCTCGCGTACCGCTGGATGCCGCTCGCGTGGCCGACCGCCCTCGGCCGCCTGGCACTGCTCCCGATTGCGATCGCCGGGCTGTGGACCGCCCGCGAGGCGTGGTCTGCGGTCTGGCCGTACGGCGGCTTCTCGTGGGGGCGCCTCGCGATGTCGCAGTCCGACAGCCCGCTCGCCTCGCTCTTCCCGTGGCTCGGCATCTCGGGCACGAGCTTCGTCATGGTGCTGCTCGCCGCAGCATCCGTCGAGGCAGTGCGATATGCCGGTATTCCCCGGCTAGTCCGGGCGACCGCCGTCGTGGCCCTCGGCGTCGTCCTCGTCGGCCTGCCGGCCTGGCCGACCGCGACCGACGGCACGATGCGCGTCGCCGCGGCCCAGGGCAATGCCAAGGCGGGGTACTTCGACGGCTCTACCGCGAACGAGCTGCTGCAGGCCCAGTACGACGCGACGGCGCCCCTGTTCGGGCAGAAGAACATCGACGTCGTGCTGTGGCCGGAGGGCACCACCTACGCCGACCCGCTCACCGACGAGTACACGGGCCAGGTCTTCGACTACGTCTCCGAGAAGATGGATGCCCCGCTCATCGCGCAGGGCGTGACCCACCGCAACGGGGTGTACTACAACACCGCCGTGCTCTGGCAGGCGGGGGAGGGCGCGCTCGACCTCTACGACAAGAAGCACCCGGTGCCGTTCGGCGAGTACATCCCCGACCGTGCCTTCTGGCGCCCCTTCGCCCCGGACCTGATCGACCTCATCCAGCGCGAGTACACGCCGGGCACTACGGACAACGTCTTCGACGTGAACGGCGTCACGGTCGGCATCAACATCTGCTTCGACATCGTGGACGACCAGATCCTCACCGAGTCGGTGGAGGAGGGCGCGCAGGTCATCTTCGCGTCGTCGAACAACGCGGACTTCGGCCACACCGATGAGAGCGCCCAGCAGCTCGCGATCGCCCGCATCAGGGCGATGGAGCTCGGCCGCAGCGTCGTGAACATCTCCACCGTCGGCCTGAGCGCGGTGATCGCGCCGGACGGCTCGATCGTGCAGCAGCTGCCGTGGTACTCGGTGGGCACCATGGTGCAGGACGTCGCGCTCAGCACGGCCATCACGCCCGCAGTGCTCGTCGGCCGCCAGCTGGAGTGGCTCGTCTCCGGACTCGGGCTCGCGAGCATCGTCATTGCCGGCTTCACCAGCAGGAAGAAGCGGCGTGGCACCCTCTGAACCAGCGCAGGTCCTCGTCATCGTCCCGACCTACAACGAGATCGAGAGCCTCGAGCTCATCATCGGGCGACTGCGGCAGGCGGTGCCCACCGCCGACCTCCTCGTGGTCGACGATGCGAGCCCGGACGGCACGGGGGAGCTCGCCGACCGTCTCGCCGCCTCGGACGGCCACATCGCCGTGCTGCACCGCGCGGGCAAGGAGGGCCTCGGGCGGGCCTATCTCGCCGGATTCGCGGAGGCGATCTCCGGCGGGTACCACTACGCGGTCGAGATCGACGCGGACGGCTCGCACGACCCGGCAGAGCTACCGGCGATGATTGCTCTCGCACAGGGCGGAGCCGATCTCGTGATCGGGTCGCGCTGGGTGAAGGGCGGCGCGGTGCGCAATTGGCCCTGGCTCAGGCAGGCGGTCTCTCGGGCGGGCAACGCCTACTCGCGGTGGGTGCTGCGCTCGGGCATCCGGGACATCACCGCCGGTTTCCGCGTCTACCGGGTGTCCGCGCTCAAGGAGCTCGAGTTCGCCGAGGTCTCGTCACAGGGCTACTGCTTCCAGGTCGAGCTGGCGTGGCGGCTCGAGCGCTCCGGTAACCGGGTACAAGAACACCCCATCACCTTCGTGGAGAGGGCGACGGGGCGTTCGAAGATGCACGTGGGCATCGTGGTTGAGGCGCTGTTCAGGGTCACCGCCTGGGGGGTGGCGGCGGCCCTGAAACTCTGAGCACCGAGCGCTAGGCTCCGATCTTCTGCTGGCCCTTGCGGCTGCGCAGGAAATCGAGCCGCTCCTGGAGCAGCTCCTCAAGCTCGGCGCGCGTGCGGCGCTCGAGCAGCATGTCCCAGTGGCTGCGGGGAACCTTGGTCTCGGTCTCGTCCAGGACGGTCAGCTCGCCATCGCTGTCGAGGAGGATGCCCTCCTGGCCGGTCTTGGGAGACTCCCACTGCTGGGGAACCTCTGCGTCGGCCGCGAAGACCACCTCGAAGGTGGTGCCGTCGGCGGCGCGGTACGTGCTCTTCTTCCGCGGGGAGAACTCCACGCCCACTTCGCTCTGTAAGCTCTGCGTGCCCAGCCTCATCCCGCGCAAACTCCGGTCTGCCATTGTGTGGCCTCCTTCTCATGCGGTCGTTACAGGTATAAACCCACAAGCTGGGCATATCCTTTCAAGCCCGCGCCCGTTCACAGACGGTTCACAGGATTCACTCGGATTGAAAAGCGCCTAGGAGCGCGACCGAACCACCTCGAGCGCGAGGTCGGCGCGGTCGGTGACGATGCCGTCGACCCCGAGATCGAGCAGCTCGTTCATGCGCGCGGGGTCGTTGACGGTCCAGATGTGCACCTCGACGCCCGCGTCGTGGAGGCGCCGGATCATCCGGGCCGAAGTGATGCGCAGGCCGATCGCCTTCTCGGGCACCTGGACCGCGACCAGCCCGCGCAGCGCCCGGCGAAGGACGGGGGAGAGGCCCGCCTTGCCCGCGAGAAGCGCGACCAGGAACAGCCGCGCGGACGACGACGAGACCACCCCGGGCAGTCCCTTGAGCACCGCGCGCCGCCGGCCCTCGTCGAACGACGAGACGAGGACGCGCTGGGATGCCCGGGCCGCGAGCACGGCGGCGATCGTGGGGTCGACGGCCGCACGCGACTTCACGTCGATGTTGAACCGGGTGTCGGGAAATCCGTCGAGCGCCTCGGCGAGCGAGCAGAACGTCTGGTCGTCACCGAGGTCGATGCGGCGAAGCTCGGCGAAGGTCAGCTGGTCGATCCGCACGTCACGGCCCGCGACCCGCTTGAGATCGGGATCGTGCGCGATGACGGCGATGCCGTCCGCACTGGCGTGCACATCAGTCTCGACGTAGATCGCTCCCGCTGCGACCGCCTTGGCGAACGCGAGCATGGTGTTCTCCGGCGCCTCGAGCGCGAGGCCCCGGTGTGCGAACACGCGGGGCCTCGCGGGGGAGAGGTAGTTCTCCGCCGGAGTCCTACTTGGCGGTCGGCGCCTTACCACCGGCGGCTCCGCCCAGGAATCCCGCACTGATGCCCTTGAGGGCCTCGGTGAGCTCGGAGGGGATGATCCACATCTTGTTGGAGTCGCCCTCCGCGAGCTTCGGCAGCGTCTGGAGGTACTGGTAGGCCAGCAGATCGGCCGACGGGCCGCCCGCGTGGATGGCGCCGAAGACGGTCGTGATGGCCTCAGCCTCACCCTGGGCCCGGAGGACCTGGGCCTTCGCGTCACCCTCGGCCTCGAGAATGCTCGCCTGGCGGGAGCCCTCGGCCTGCAGGATCGCGGCCTGCTTGGTTCCCTCGGCCGTCAGGATCTGCGCGCGGCGGTCACGCTCGGCGCGCATCTGCTTCTCCATCGAGTCCTGGATCGAGAGGGGCGGGTCGATCGCCTTGAGCTCGACGCGTCCAACACGGATGCCCCACTTGCCGGTCGCCTCATCGAGCACGATGCGCAGCTGGCCGTTGATGTTGTCGCGCGAGGTCAGCGCCTCTTCGAGGTTGAGGCCACCGACGACGTTACGGAGCGTGGTCGTGGTCAGCTGCTCGACTGCGCCGAGGTAGTTCGCGATCTCGTAGGTCGCGGCACGGGCATCCGTGACCTGGAAGTAGACGACCGTGTCGATGGAGACGACGAGGTTGTCCTCGGTGATCACCGGCTGGGGCGGGAAGGAGACCACCTGCTCGCGCATGTCGATGAGCGGCCGCACCCGGTCGATGAACGGGACCAGGATGTTCAGGCCGGGCATGAGCGTCTTGTGGTACTTGCCCAGCCGCTCGACCACCCCCGCGTTCGCCTGGGGGATGATCCGGATCGACCGGAAGAGCACCACCAGCACGAAGATCGCGATGATCGCGAGCAGGATGACGAGGAAGATCTGGCCGATGAGTTGGCCTGAGTCGGTCACGTATCTGTCCTTTCAGCGGGAACGACCACGGCGGTCGCCCCTTCGATTGCGGTGACGACGACGCGCTCACCCTCGACGAGGGTGCGGTCGGCGCCAGTGAGTCGTGCGGTCCACGTCTCGCCATTGGCGAGCTTCACGTGGCTGGCGTTGCCCGAGAAGTCGTTGGTGACGGTTCCCGCGAGCCCGAGCAGGGCATCCACATTGCTCAGTGCTGGGTCGCCGCCCTTCTTGAGCGAGCGAAGAAGTGCAGGTCGCAGCGCGAAGAGGAGAAGGACAGAGAGGAGGCCCGCGACGATGATCTGCACCCACCACGGCGCCCCGAGGACACCGGAGAGAAGGCCGCCGAGGCTGCCGATCGCCAGCATGAGGAAGGTGAACTCGAGGGTGGTGAGCTCGATGATGCCGAATACGAGGATCAGCGCGATCCAGACGATCCATGCATAGGAGACCAGGAAATCCAGGATCATGATCGGCACCTCTCGTGTGTCGGTTCTTCGTCAAAACTACACCCCAGCGGCGCGCTTGGTAGGGTCGTTGTTCGTGAGCAACCCCCTGGCACCTGGTTCCCTGTCCGGCCTCCGAGCACTCGTCACGGGCTCGTCCCGCGGCATCGGCGCCGACACCATCACCTACTTCGCGGAGGCCGGCGCGCGCGTCGTCGTCAACTACCGCAACAAGGAGGCCCGGGCGCTGAAGCTCGTGGCCGCGCTCGAGGAGAAGGGCGCCGAGGCGATCGCCGTGGGCGCCGACCTCACCGACCCGGCAGACGTCGAGCGGCTCGTCGACACCATCAAGGCGAGCTACGGCGGCCTCGACATCCTCGTCCTCAACGCCTCGGGCGGCATGGAGAGCGGCATGGCCGAGGACTACGCGATGAAGCTCAACCGCGACGCCCAGGTCGAGTTCCTGAGCGCAATGCTGCCCCTGCTGCACGACGGCTCGCGCATCGTCTTCGTCACCAGCCACCAGGCGCACTTCATCAAGACCGTCGAGACCATGCCGGAGTACCTCCCGGTCGCGCTGAGCAAGCGGGCGGGCGAGGATGCCCTGCGCGACCTCATCCCGATGCTCGACGACAACGGCATCGGCTTCGTGGTCGTCTCGGGCGACATGATCGAGGGCACGATCACGGCGACTCTCCTGCAGCGCGCCAACCCCGGCGCGATCGAGGCTCGCAAGGAGGCCGCCGGCCGCCTGTACAACGTGAGCGAGTTCGCCGCGGAGGTCGCGCTGGCCGCGGTCGAGCCGATACCCGAGAACCACACCCGCTACGTCGGCGACGTCTCAGACTTCCTCCAGGCCTAAGCGATGAAGTCGGGGGACATCGAGGCGCTCACAACCCTTTCGCGCCCGACGATCGCGCCCGACGGCTCCCGCGCGGTCGTGAGCGCGTCGCATCCGTCAATCGACGCCGACGGGAATGTCGGCCAGCTCTGGTCGGTGCCTCTCGACGGCTCACCGGCCCGCAGGCTCACGCGGGGGCGCAGCGACAGCTCGCCGATGTTCAGCCCGGATGGCAGCGCGATCGCGTTCATCCGCGGAGACAAGGGCGCCGCGCCGCAGCTGTTCGCCGTGGATGCGGCCGGCGGCGAGCCGGTCAAGCTCACGGACGCGAAGCTCGGGGTTGAGTCGTTCTCCTGGTCGCCCGACTCCTCGCGCATCGCCTACACGGCGCCCGTTCCCGAGCAGGGCCGGTACGGCACGGTCGAGGGTATCGCCCCCGGCTCCGAGCCCGGACGGCACATCACCAACCTCGTCTACAAGTACAACGGAACGGGGTACATCGGCGACCAGCGCACGCAGGTCTTCACCGTCCGAGTTCCCGCCCTCGACGCCGAGCCCGCCTATGTCGCGGCCCCGCTGCCCGACGGCACCACGCCCGAGGCCGTCCTGGTGCCGGAGAGCATCCAGCTCACCGCGGGCGACTTCTCCTGGTACGCGCCGCGATACCTGGGCGATCGCGTCGCCGCACTCTCCGCGCGCCACGAGGGCCGTGACCGGGACCTGCTCAACCAGCTGTGGACGGTCGCCGAGGGGGAGGAGCCGCAATCGCTCACCGACCTCGGCACGATCGAGATCGGCACGTTCGACAGCACAGTAGACGGAACGGTCTACCTTCTCGCCCACGAGCTCGGTGAGACGGGCGTGGACTTCGTCGGCCGCAACGGCGCCGTCTACCGGCTGGACGGCCGAACCCCGGTGCGCCTGACCGACCCCGAGACGAGCGACTTCGGGGGAGCGCTGCTGACGTTCGCGGGGGAGCGGGTCCTGGTACCGGGAATCGAGCGCGGTCGTGAGCACCTGTACGAGGTGCTCGGGTCCGGCGGCCTGCGGGCGCTCACGTCGGGCGATGTCGAGGTCACCGGCGCCGCGGCATCCGGCGACCGCATTGTCGTCTCGTACCAGTCGCCGACGAGCTTCGGGGATGTCGCGGTGGTCGACGACGGCGCGCTCACCCCGCTCACGGACTTCTCAGCCGACCTGCGCACCCGCGGCATCGTCGAGCCCGCCGAGCTCACGGTGACCGGACGGGACGGGTACCCCGTGCACGGCTGGGTCGCGCGCCCGGAGGGCGACGGCAAGCACCCGACGCTGCTCATGATCCACGGCGGGCCGTACACGCAGTACGGCGTGCACGTCTTCGACGAGACGCAGGTCTACGTCGACGCGGGCTACGCCGTCGTGTACTGCAACCCGCGGGGGAGCTCGGGGTACGGACAGGCGCACGGCAGCGCCATCCGCGAGGACATGGGCGGGCTCGACATGCACGACGTGCTCGACTTCCTCGACGGGGCCCTCGCGGCCCACGACGACCTGGATGGCGACCGGCTCGGCATCCTCGGCGGCTCCTACGGCGGCTATCTCACCGCCTGGACCATCGCGCACGACCACCGCTTCAAGGCCGCCATCGTCGAGCGCGGCTACCTCGACCCGTCGTCGTTCATCGGGTCGTCAGACATCGGCGCGACCTTCCCACAGCAGTACAACGGCACCGACCGCGAGCTGCAGCGCCGGCAGAGCCCGCAGGAAGTCGCGCACCTCGTTACGACGCCGACGTTCGTCATCCACTCGGAACAGGACCTGCGCTGCCCGCTCGCGCAGGCGGAGACGTACTACGCGACGCTCAAGCTGCAGGGGGTGGATGCCGAGCTCCTGATCTTCCCCGGCGAGAACCACGAGCTCAGCCGAGCGGGTCGTCCGCGCCATCGCGTGCAGCGGTTCGACGCGATCATCGAGTGGTTCGGGCGGTACCTGTGACCGTCAACCGGCTCACGAGCCGCGTGCTGCTGCTCGACCGCGACAACCGGGTGCTGCTGTTCCTCACCAAGGCCCCCGACACGAGCGGCGTCGCCCGCTGGCTGACGCCAGGCGGGGGAGTGGACGCGGGGGAGACCCACCACGAGGCGGCACTGCGCGAGCTCGAGGAGGAGACCGGCCTCGTTCTGGAGAGCGTGGGGGAGCCGGTCTGGTCGCACGACTTCGTTGTCGAGTGGGATTCCGCGGACCACGACACCGGCCACGCCGAGTTCTACACCGCCACGGTCGACGCGTTCGAGCCGTCCGACGCCCACTGGACCGACGAGGAGCGCGTGGACGTGCTGGCGCACAAGTGGTGGACCCTCTCGGAGCTCATTGCGACCGATGAAGCGTACGAGCCCCCTGAGCTCGTCAACCTCGTCCGGAGACAGTTACCGTCCTGTTAGCTCGCGAGTCGGATTCTTCCGCCAGTATGTGAGGGTAGATCATCCCTAATATCGGAGTTTCATCGATGAGACGCCCACTTCTCGCACTGCTCGCCATACCGGTGTTGCTCGTGCTGCCGACGACGGCGCACGCCGACGACGCCGACGGTATTACGATCACGTTTGCGCAACCCAACCAGACGCTCGAGTACGGGGAGTCGTGGGGCTTTCAAGCGGTCGCCGCTCCCACCTACTACGGCATCTGCGACTGCCCGGTCTACGCAACAATGACGGGTCCGACGAGCGTGACCCCGCGCGTCTACTCGCACCTGGAAGAGACGACAAACTCGACGAACATCACCGTCTCAAGCCCCCCTGACACCCCGCCGCTTGAGCCGGGGGACTACGTGCTCACCCTCAGGCTTCCGATCTTCGATCCCCGGGACTTTCCCGAGCCCCTCACGATCACCCCGGCCAAGTTGAACGTCGAGGTCCGGTTGGCGTCTGACCCAGCGGCGCCCGGCAATGCCATCCTCTCCGCACGTCTCACGGGGCGATTCGTCGACGAGTTTGCGTACCTCGGCCCCGCTCGCGCACCAGCGGGCGTCTGGCACCTCGTCATTGCGGACTCCGAAGGGAAGACGGTCTTCGAAAGAGACGTCGAGAGGGCCGAGGGTGGCAACGACCTCGCAGTGACCGAGTACTGGACGGAGGCAAAGCCGGGAGGCCAGTACTCGGCGACCGCGACGTTCACCGCGAGCGGCATATCGGCAACCCGGTTCAGCGTCGCGGAAGGTAACGAGTATCCCTTCACCATGAGCAGCGCCCTCAGACCTACTCCTACGTCGACGGCGAGCGCACCTGCGTCTGCACCGGATGCGCTGCCCGACGCAGAGCAGACCTCCTCGACGGTGCCGTTGCCTGCGTGGTCGGCAGCCTTAGTCGTCCTCGTTCTTGCGGGTCTAACGGCGCTGCTCGTCGTGAATCTCGTACGCCGTCGACCCAAGGCGGCGCCGCCCGCGGCCCCCGCTATCTCCGAGGTCGAGGCGTGATCCGCCCGAGGGTCGCCGCGGCCCTTGCCGCTGTGGGGATCGCCGCAACCCTTGCGCTGGGGACGTCGCCGGCCTTGGCGGACTCGTCGGCAAAGATCGAGTTCGCCGATCTCACACCGATCACGACCCCGTTCGCGAGCGATTGGTACGCCCGAGCGGTGGTTCGCATGCCGATTGGGGGAGGGGCGACCCTGCCCGCTCCGCCTGCACAGGGGACCGTCGACGTCTACGTACAGGGCATCTCAGAGCCTTGGTCGAAGGGCCTGCCCATCACCGCGGATGGATCCGTCTACATCTCTCAGCCGCTTGCGCAACCGCTGCTGCCCGCGGGCACCCACAATCTCACCGCAGTCTTCGTGCCCGCGCCGGGGGGATACCTCTCCACAAGTCAGACGAGTACGCCGATCCAAGTCACGATCACCCCATTCACCCTCGCCGGCGCTGTCGAGCTGGTCACGACATCGCCAGAACCGATGATTCAGGGCACGCTCTCCGGAACATGGATGGACAAGATGAAGGGCAGCCCCGCGGGCACTTGGTCCTTCACGGTCACCGACTCCGACGGCGAGGCCGTCTTCAGCGTGGAGGCGCCCGTGGCCCAGGGCGCCACAGAGCCGGTTGGAGTAGCACTGAGCACGAAGCTCGTACCGGATGCCACGTACACAGTAACCGGCGTGTTCACGCCGGTCGCCGAGCTCGCCGGGGGAGTGACACTGTCTGACGTAAAGTCCCTCGAGTACACCGCGCCGAGCGCAGGCGGTGCGGGCGTGCTGGCCGTACCGCTGTGGGCGCTCATCGCCGGCGGCGTTGTCGTTCTTGGACTCGCGGCTGCAAACATCGTGCTCGCGGTGAGGAGGCGCAAGGCGGCACCCCTGGAGGCTGTTCCGGCGCGC
Organism: Rhodoglobus sp. GW821-FHT12B09; assembly: GCF_058809925.1. Classification (NCBI taxonomy): domain Bacteria; kingdom Bacillati; phylum Actinomycetota; class Actinomycetes; order Micrococcales; family Microbacteriaceae; genus Rhodoglobus; species Rhodoglobus sp. GW821-FHT12B09. Next base: position 869,796 of record NZ_JBXATB010000001.1, read on the forward strand.
GACGACGTTCCGGCTCTGACAGAGTAGGGAACCAGCAACTCGTCAGCAAGGAGCAACCCCATGCCACGTCCCATCCCTGAATACACGGTCGCCAACCTCGAGCCGCTCAACAGGATCGAGTTCGAGAGCATGACCAACGACGACGCCGTCGCGCTCGGCCTGGTGGCCGTGTCGGTCATCCGCGAATGGGATCTGAGCCTCGCTGTGGACATCGTGCTCGGTGACGACCTGGTGTTCCGCGCCAAGCTCAAGTCGACCGGCGCTGGGAACGATCCGTGGCTCAAGGGCAAGGCCGCCACCGCCGTCAGGTTCGGCGAGCCGTCGCTACTCGTCAAGACGCGCCACCTCGAGGCGGGCACGCCGTTCGAGGACCGTGACGACATTGACCACGCCGCGCTGAAGGCTCACGGCGGCTCCGTGCCGCTGCGAGTCGCCGGCGAGATCGTCGGAACGCTCACAATGTCCGGTGAACCCGATGGCACGGACCACGAGGCAGCCGTCGAAGCCATCCAGCGATACCTGGGCGAGCGCGGCGGGCGCCACGAGGCCTGAGTCATCGCGGTGCTACCTGACCTCCGATAATGCACATTATGTCAAGTGGAAGTTACTCTGATTGCACTTTTTGCAATCAGAGTGGAAACGGGTAACACCCGAGCCACTCCCCGGCTGTCTCTCTGATCAGGACTTTCTCTCAGAGCACGCTGGCAAATCGCGACTGCACAGTGCCGAGATCCTGCTGATGTTTCCGCCTGCTCAAGCCCGTCTGATCAGGTATTTCTCTCTCATTGATTGCATAAAGTGCAATCAGAATGCAAAACTTGCAAACGAGAGGAGGAGTGATCGGTGCCGGATGGATCGGGAAACGTCGCGTACCTCCCCGTCGCCAGCGATGCTCAGAATCCTGATGCGTTCCTCGATCGCGTGCTCGAGGGGTGGGAACGTGCGCAGCGGGCCAGCGACTTCTCGCCGAACACGATTCGCACCCGCCGAGCGGTCGTAGTGAAGCTCGTCGACTTCTCCGGGCACTATCCGTGGGAGTGGTCGATCGGCGATGCCGACGAGTTCTTCGCTCACGCTCGCGGGGTGAAGAACCTGTCGCACTCTACGGTTCGCGCCTATCAGGGCGCGATCAAACTGTTCTGCGACTACGCATGCAACCCGCGATACGACTGGTCGGTCGCCTGCGCCAACTTGTTCGGCACGGTGTTCACCCAAGTCATCACCGAACTCAACCGGGTAACCCACTCCCAACCCAGCGAGACCCGACCGGCGAAGCGCCCGTTCACCCAATCCGAGCTGCAGCAGCTGTTCGACCTGGCCGACCTCGAGGTGGACAGGATCCTCAACTCCGGCCGTCACGGCGCGTTGAGTGCATGGCGTGACTCGGTCGCTTTGAAGACGGCCTATGCCTGGGGCCTTCGCTCAAACGAGCTCCGCCACCTGCAGGTCGTCGATCTCTCACGAAACTACAAGGCGCCCTACTTCGGCGACTACGGGGTGATGCGGGTTCGCTGGGGAAAGCCCCATCGCGGGTCGGCGAAGAAGCCGCGATCGGTCCTCACCGTGTGGGAATGGTCGGTAGAGGTCCTCCGCGACTGGGTCGAGCGCGGACTCCCCCGCTACGGCACTCCGCTTACCGACCTGTTCCCGACATCGACAGGATCCATCCTGGGCGGGACGCATCTGCTTGACGTTTTGCATCGACTGCTCGACGAACTTGGCTTTCCGCCTGGACTCGACCTTCACTCGTTCCGTCGCTCGTATGCGACTCACCTGATCACCGCGGAGGGCTTCGACGTCTCCTTCGTGCAGATGCAACTCGGCCACGAGCATGCCTCCACGACATCGATCTACTCGATCCCCTCCCCCGACTACCAGCGCCTGGCTCTCGAAAGGGTCCACAACCGAACCCTTGAGTCCGCACGAGCACTGCCACCACGAAAGAGGAACCCATGACACGCGAGATCACTTACGAGTGGAAGGTGCGGGAGTTCATGGCCCGCAGCCACATCTACAACAGCAAAGAACTCACCGAGCTGCTCCGCCAGCGCGGAATCACCCTCTCCCCCACCCAGGTGTGGCGGCTCGTCACCAAAGACCCCGAACGAATCTCATTCGCCGTACTCGGTGCACTGTGCGACATCCTCGGAGTTCAGGTCAACGAGCTGATCGTCTTCACAGCGACCGATGCGCGAACGCTGCGTCGCAAGGCCGCCGGTGGCACCGAATTGCCCGACCTTCGCGACTACCGTCCGGTCAGGGCGCGAATCGTCACGGATGACGTCGACGAGTAAGCCGACCGGAAGGCCGGCGACCAACGGGATTGGAGTATCCCGCTCCGCGACGATCGAGAACCTCGCGCAGCCTCGACGCCGCGGCCGTCCGAGGTCCACGGGCGACAAGCATTGCGACCGTTGCCGGCTGAACGTCGCCAAAATCCGCGTGCGCTGGCCCGATGGGGCGGTCTGCGGAGCGTGCTTCACTTCGGCCGTGCACGAGTACGGCCGATGCTCCGGATGCGGCGAGGAGCGCATGCTCCCTGGCCGCTCACCCGCCGACGAGCACATCTGCCGCGACTGCGCAGGGATCACGACCCTGCTCGTCTGCGATCGGTGCGGCAGCGAGGCCGAGCGATTCCGCAAGGGTGTCTGCGCTCGATGTATTGTGCGCGAGGACCTCGAAACCGTCCTGAAGCCGAACTCACCTGCCGATCTCCGACTCAAGCGACTGGTGACGATCCTGGCCGACTCCGCCAGGCCCGAGAGCGTCTACACCTGGATGAACCTCAAGGCCCCCAAGCAGCTACTGGAACTGATCGGTCGGCGCGAGATCGATCTCACGCACGAGGCCTTCGACGCCTACTCCCGCTCCCCTGCGGCCGCCGGCCACCTCCGCGAGATCCTGGTGCACCACGGGATGCTGCCGAACCGAGCAAGCCTGCCATTCGCGCTCTTCGAGCAATGGCTTGTAATACGGCTCACCGAACTCGAGGAGTGGCCAGACATCCACGGCCCAGTCGAACGATTCGCCCGCTGGCACCATCTCAAAAACCTCCGCCAGAAACTCGACGCCGGCGCTACGAACATGAACACGGCGACACTCTCGGCGAAGCAGGAAATCACCGAAGCCGGCAAGTTCTTGAGATGGCTGGTAGAGGAGCACGGTGTGGTCGCCGACGGCATCCAACAGGCGCACGTCGACCAGTACCTCGCCGAGGGCACAAGCACCCGCAAGCACATCCGCAACTTCGTGCACTGGCTCCACCCCGGACGACCCCGGAGCCGGACAGTAACCGTTCCGTACCGAACGGCGAGATCCATCCCGATGCTGACCCAAAGCCAGCGCCTCGAACTCGTCCGCAACTGTCTCGAATTCGAGCAGGTAGCGCTCTCCACCCGCATCGCTGGCCTGATCTCCCTGCTCTGGGCCCATCCTCTCGTCAAGATCGCGGGCCTGACAATCGACCAGCTCGAGCGCCTTCCCGTTGGAATGACGATCAAACTCGGCGAGAACCCGGCAGCCGTTCCAGAACCAGTCGCGCCGCTGTTCTGGGAGCACCTCTCCAACCGGGGTAACCAGCAGACCGCTAACACCGGCACCAGGTGGCTGTTCCCGGGCTTCCGGGCTGGCCAGCACGTCCATCACCGCACGCTCGGCGAACGATTCCTTGTGCTCGGCATCGACCCTCAGCGGGCCCGAAACACCACCCTCCAAGACCTCGTGCGCCAGGTCGACGCCCGCTCGTTGATCGATCTCCTGGGCTACAGCGGAACGATCGTCACCCAGCACGCTTCTCGTGCGGGTGCTCCGATGTCCGACTACGTCGACCTTCGCCGGCAGCAAACCAATCACCGTGAGGAGGCCGGCGGTAAAATTGAGCGACATCGCGGCGGGAGTGAAAATGACCATCGGTGACCAGCCAGCAATCACACCTGTCGCGATCGCTCGCCGACGCACTGCGCTCGCACAGGCCGAACACAGCGGAAACATGGAGGGCCTGGACATCACCGCCGCCGCTCGTGCCGACGGAGAGGAATACGCCACCGGACGCATCGACATCGACGAATTCGTGGCGCGTGGCCGAACGCGATATGGATTGACCTAGCGTCGGGACGGGCCGTCGTTGTCTGGCGGCCAATGCTCCTCAGCGTACCGAACCAGTTCCTCCGGTAGCGTCTTCTGCATGCCACTCGCCCTCGTCACAGGTGCCGCACGGGCCAACAGCATCGCCGCAGGAGTCGTGCCTCGCCTTGCAGCCGACGGCTGGCGGGTGGTCACGAGCGACCTTGACACCGGGGACTACCCGTGCGACCTCTCAACACCCGACGGTCCAGCAGCTCTGATCGAGAGAGTCAACACGGACCGTGGTCCGGTCACCGGGCTGATTCTCAGCCACGCACACGACATCGAATCGGGCATCCTCGATACCACCGCCGAGAGCTTCGACAAACACACCGCAGTCAACGCCCGTGCATCGCTACTCCTGATCGCCGCGTTTGCCCGGCAGGTCCCGGAGGGCGGCGGCGCCATAGTCGCTTTCACCAGTGACGCCACCACTGGGAACCTGCCCTATGGCGCGTCGAAGGCTGCTCTGGATCGCATCGTCATCTCGGCGGCTCGAGAACTGGGCCCCCGTGGGATATCCGCCAATGTCGTCAATCCAGGCCCGATCGACACAGGCTGGATGAACGATGATCTCCGCGAGTACCTCATTGAGCGCCATCCCTTGGGGCGCCTGGGGAGGCCGACCGATATCGGGAACATCGTCTCCTTCCTCATCTCCGACGAAGGCCGCTGGATAACCGGGCAACTGCTCAACACAGATGGTGGATTCTCCGCACGGTACTAGGAAGAAAGCCTTGACGAAGCCCTATGAATGGGCGCTGAGGCGGAATCTCACGACGTCAACCTGGGCATCAGGCGGCATCGTTGGGTAGTGCTCTTGAAGGCCCGCGACGAGGGCTTCCACGCTCTCGCCCTCGCGCAGCTGGGCCTGTCGGGGCGTCAGGGTTGGAAGGTCGAAAGTCTCGATTGACAAGACCTCACCCTCGACACTTGATGCGTCAGCGTGGTCCTCGAACACGAAGATCGCAGGACCGACTGCGGTCGGATCGTCCCAGCGGATCGTAGTCGTCTTCTCGCCGCTCATCACAGCATCGAAGTATCGACTGTTGAAACGCACGATACGACGCGCTCCTGCATCGGGGAAGAAATAGGTGTCGGGCAGCAACTTTCGGATCGGCCTCATCTGAGGTCCATCGTCGGACGGCACAGCGACCAAGATGTCAGGTTGCAGATCAAGCATGACCTGCCTGCAACGCCCGCAGGGCGGAATCAGCCCCCTCCCCCTGTCCCCTGCAGCAGCCATCGTGATCAGCGGCCCCGCGCCCGCGGCTGCGGCCACACCGAGGGCGACAAGCTCGGCGCACGGCCCTCCGGTGAAGTGGTAGATGTTCACAGCCGTGTGGATGCGCCCCTGAGTATCCATCGCGGCAGCCGCGACGGTGTGGTTCGCATCATCCCCCAGCGTGCGAGCCAGCGCCTCCGCGGCCGCGATGACGCGGATTTCAGATGACAGTGGCTTCACGGCACCATTCTCGCGCACGCGAGGACATCCTCCGTGATCCGAACTGAGGATGCCGAACCGCCTTCAGCGTGAAAACGGATAATGGTCTTCACCAGTAATCGATATTTATGCACGAGAAGGGCCGCTTCGCGCCGGCCCTCTTAGTTGAGCGGCACGATGGCGTCCACCTGCAGCAGCGCATTGCCCTGGAGCACGTTTACGCCGATCAGCGAGCGCGCGGGAGGCGCCACGGTGAAGAACTCGCGGACGACTTGATCGATGGCGCTGGCGAATTCGATCAGCACGGGCGTGTAGACCGTGAGCTTGATCGCCTTCGACAGGTCGGCCCCCGCGGCCAGGCAGATCGCGTTCAGGTTGGTCAAGCACTGTCTCGTCTGAGCGTTGACCGCCTGCTCCCCTCCTCCGAACACCGGGTTGAACGGTCGAGGCAGCATCTGTCCGGTCGCCGGGTCGATCGGAAGCTGGCCCGACACGTAGAGCAGTCCGTTGTACGAGACTGCTTGGCTGGACCCCTCGGCCGGCCAAGGCGCATCCTGAGTGAAGATCACGTTACGTTCCACAGGTCGCTCCCCCACGCTTGATATCAACGGCACTGCTCTCGACATACTATGGCGGGCACTCCCGCGCGCCTCGCTCACCTGACCGCATCCGACCGGAATGGTCGGGCGCGGCCGAGACGCAACGAGCAGGCTTGACGGCGAAAGGGGAAACCGTGATCGCAGCGCTCAACCGGCTCGTCGAGCACATCGAGGACCATCTGGTCGAGGAGATCGACGTCCCGGGGCTGGCCGCACGCCTCGGTACCACCGAGTACCACCTCCGCCGGATGTTCTCGTCGCTCGCCGGGATGCCGCTCTCCGAGTACGTCCGGCGGCGCCGCATGACTGTCGCTGCGGGCGAGGTCCTGGCTGACGGGGAACTGCTGGAGATCGCCGTGCGCTACGGCTACAGCTCGACCGAGGCGTTCGGCCGGGCGTTCCAGTCGGTACACGGCGCCGCACCTGCCACGGTGCGCCGCGATGGCGGACCCCTTCGCACTCAACCACTGCTCAGGTTCCGCCTGACCGTCGAAGGGAACATCACCATGGACGCCCGCATCGCAGAACGACCGGCCTTCCGGCTCGTGGGCCACTCGGCCCGCGTGCCGCTCCTGCACCACGGGGTCAACCCGCACATCCAGGAGCACATCGCCTCACTCCCCCAGGACGAGCACCTGCGCCTCAAAGAGCTGAGCAGCACCGAGCCGGCGGGCCTGCTGCAGGTGAGCGCGGACGTCGACCCCGACTACACGGAGGGCACCGACCTGACCTATCTCCACGGGGTCGCGGTCAACGAAGGCACCCCACTCCCCCACGACCTCGACTCGATCGAAGTGCCGGCCGGAACCTGGGCCGTGTTCCGCACGACCGGACCGTACCCGGCGGCGCTGCAGTCGACGTGGGCGGCGACAGCGACCGAGTGGTTTCCGTCAAACCCGTGGCGGTTGCGTCCGGGGCCGTCGATGGTAGCCGTGCTCGAGCGCGCTGATGACTTCAGCACGGCGACGTGCGAGCTGTGGCTGCCCGTGGAGTGATCGACGAGTGACCGAACACTAACCGGTCGACACCCGCAGCGATGCCCAGTCCCGGCCGTTCGAGTCCCGCATCAGCAGAAGGGTGCAGGTCCCGCTCGGCGGGCAGGCGACGTCGAACACCGGCGCATCCGTTGTCATCTGCGTCCAGGTCGAACTCGTCGCACGCGTAGTCGCGACGATCGCCTCATCCGCGTAGACGCAGAACCCGCTGTTCGTGCATTCGACCTCGCCGAGCCCGTTGAAGGAGCTAGGGATGCCGCCGCTCGCGGGTGCGATCTCCTCCCACACCCCACCCGCCGATCTGAAGGCGAAGCGCGCGAGGCCGCTACCTGCCGCGACCTTGATGCCGGCGACGAGACAGGAGCCGGGCGCCCAGCAGTCGATGCCGTACCAGTCGAAATACCCGCTCTGGGCAGTACCCGCGGCGGGCAGCTGCACTGGATTCTTGGTCCAGTCGCCTCCCGACAGCACCCAGAGGTTCTTGGACAGATTTGAGTAGTGCTCGGTCACTAGAGCGCACGAGCCGGCGCCTCCGCAGCTCAGCTGACTCCCGCCGATGCGGTCTGCGGCGGTGCCCAGGCTGGTGATGTTCCACGACGTCGGTCCGGTCTGCACGGCGACCCGCGCGCGAAAGTCGGTCCCGTCCATTCCGGCGATGACGCAAGCGAGCTTCGCGGGACAGTCGATTGTGAACAGGCCGATGCCGGTGAGCTGCGCGTACTGCCAGGCTCCCCCGGAGTACGTCCACGCCCAGTAGGTGTTGCTCTGGTGCCAGCCGACGACGACGCACCCGTCGAGCGATGCTGTCGGGCAAGCGGAGCTCAGGCTCATCCAGGTGTTCGCCGATTTACCGGGCGGCATGGGCAATTCGGACGTCGTCCACGACCCACCGCTCAGCACCCGGATGAGAGGCGTCCCGAGTACAGTTCCCGAGACCGGCGCGTCGATCGCCGAGGCGAGGCACCAGTTCGCGGCCGGACAGGTCATCGAGGGCGTATACGTCTGTGTGCTGGGGTTCGGCGGGCCCGTCAGGTAGGTGGAACTCCACGTTGTGCCGGCGAGGGTGTACAGCGCGGTGGCGTAGTTGTTGTCCACGCCGGCGCTGGCGACGACGCTGCAGTTCGTCGAGCCACTGCACTGCAGGTCGCCGAGGCCGAGGGTGTCGATCCCGGGCGGGTTCGGGAACTTGATCGCCGCGCTCGCATCCACAACCGTCGGCGGCGGACCCACATAGATCTTCGCCGACGTCGCCGACGACACCTGACCGGCCGAATTGACCGCGCGCACGAGGACCTTGTAGTCACCGGGCGAGAGGTTCGAGATCGTGGCCGTGCGGGTGGTCACCGAAAGCGACGACGACGTCGGGATCGTCTCGACGATGTAGCGAGAGATAGTGCCGCTGCCCGTGCGCGGCGGTGCAGTCCAGGTCGCCACCAGGGAGGTGAGGTTGCCGGTGAGGACCAGGTTCCCCGGCGGGTCGAACGGTTTTCCGACCCGCACGCTCAGCTGGCCGGTGGCACCGCTCGCGTCACGCACCGTGACCGTGATATTGCGCCCGGCAGGCGCGACCGGCGTCAGGACGCCGGCCGAGGATATTTTGTCGCCCGGAAGACCTCCGGTGATGCCCCAGACGACCGGCATGGCATCTCCGCGGGATCGCGTCGCGGTGAATTTGAGGGGCTTCCCCGGATCCACACTCGCGGTCGGCGCCGTGACGACGTAGCTCGGGGGCGGTGCCCCGCCGAGGGTCAACTTCGGCAGCGGGATGGAGGCGAGCTTCGCGCTTGCTTCGGCATCGACACCGAACGCCTCGAACTTGAGCACCGCAGAGATCTCGAGCGACGGCTTGATCGTCAGCCATGGCTCGTCTACTGGCGGGTTGACGTCGACGGTCGCCTCGGCTTTCAGAGCGACTTCGATGCCCGGTCCGAACATGTCGTAGAGCTTGAGGATGGGGCCCGTCTTGAGCGCGGCCCACCCTGAGAAGCTGACCTGAGGCCCGCCCGACCGGTCGCCGCTGATCGTCAGCGGCTTCGACAGGTCGGAGAGTACGAGGCGACCGGGATCCTGGGACGACCAGGCGAGGCCGCTGCCGAATGTCTGCGAGGCCGACACCGAGATGGAGGCCTTTCCGCCGATCTCGAACTCGACCGGGATGACGGGCCGGACGACCACCGGGACCGGGCCGACGAAGAAGGTCTGCGGGGGCAGGTTGAACCTGCCGAGCTGCCATTCGTGACTCTGCTGGATGCTGCCGGTCACTTCGAGCTCGAACTTGGTCGTCGCGCTCGCATCGACCGAGACGCCGTTGAAGGGGCTGACATCCAGGCCGAGGTGCAGGTGCGGTGCCACCGTGACACTTCCCTCGAGCTCTGTCTTCCGGCCGCTCGAGCTGTCGGGAAGCGAGAGGGATATTCCCAGTTGGTACTCGTTCGAGAAGTCCAGGCCGAGTCCGCGGGCGAGCGCGTCAGGGGCGGTCACGCCGGGCGCGGTGGGTCGGAAGGACGGTGCGACGAGCGGGTCGCGGCCAGGACTGTTCTCTGCCGCCGCGGCGATATTCGCCGAGATGCTCACGTCGGTGAAGACATCGTCGAAAGAGGCGGAGCGCGTCGTCACGGTCGCGCCACCGGCGGTGGCCGAGATCGACACAACCTCGCGCAGCAGACCTTCGGGAAGAAGCGGAGCAACCCCGCCGACCAGCACGTCTCCCGCCGTCAGCGACGCGACTGCAGCGGGCACAGGGTCATGCCAGGTCAGCGATTCGGCTGTCGCGTCGAATAGGGCGCGCAGGTCGGCGTCCGCGACGATGACCACGCCCTCCTGCACGACGACGGTCGGGCTCACCGGTGTCGTCGCCACCGCCGCGGCGCTGCCACCGGCAGCATTGATCGCGATCACAGCAACTGAGTACGTGCCGGTCGCCTCCTCGAAGTCGTCGAGCGACGTGGAGGCCCCGGCCGCATCCACGTCGACGGTGTGCACAGTAGCGTCCGCGACGGGCGTCCAGACCCCCTCGACAAGCTGTTCGACCTGCTGGTAGGTGACCCGGTAGCCGGTGAGGTCGCTGCCGCCGTCATCGGCCGGCGCTTCCCACGAGACATCGATGGTGTCGTCGCCGGGTATCGCCGACACGTTCTGCGGCGCGGAGGGCACGTAGGCGGCGGAGGGTGTCACCAACCGCATCGACGCGTCGGAGTCGCCCACGCTGTTCTGGGCGACCAGGGTGAGGTCGTAGTCGACGCCGTTCGTGAGCCCCGAGATCGTGGCCGTCGTGTCGCCGGGTTCGGCCGTTGCCGTGACCTGGGTGGCGCCGTCGTCTGCCACGAGTTCATAGCCCGTGACGGCGGCCCCTCCGTCGGAGGTACCCGCGCGCCAGGTGACGACGGCCGCGCCGTCGCGGCCGAATGCGTCCACGATCACCGGTGCGCTGGGGACGGCGGCCGGCGCCGGTGCCGCCGGTAGCGACGCCGAGGAGTACGGCCCCACTTCACCGACGCGCTCAGCTCGGATGATCACGGTGTAGGCGGCGCCGACGCACAGCCCGTCGACGACGGCCAGAGTGTTGGACGCGGAGACAGTGACCGCAACGATGGCGGGGCTGTTGCATCCGACAGGGTTCTTCGTCGCCGTCCGGCTCGCCCGCACCGTGTAGGCGGTGACAAGCTGGCCTTCCGAGTTGGGCTGCCAGGTGACCTGCACGCCGAGAGGGGCGGGGTCGATCGAGTAGATGGTGGGCGCGCTGAGGGCCGACGGCTCGATCCGCGGTGTCTTCGCGCTCATCTGGGCGGTCGAGACGTACCCCGGGAGCACTGCGAGCACGCGGACGGTGATCTGCTTCTTCAGAGCCGACGCCGGAACCGTGTAGTTCTTCCCCGTCGCACCCGCTATCGCAACCCCGTTCGCGTACCACTGGTATGCGTACCGCAGCGGCGTGGGCGACCATGCCCCTTCGACCGCCGTCAGCAGTGACCCCACCCGGTAGGTGCCGATCATCGTGGGGACCGGCGCCACCCCGAACGGCAGGGATTTGGCGATCGGCGTCGAGGCGTTGCTCATCACGACTTTAGGCGTGTGGCCTGCCGCATACGCGATGACCCGGACGGTCAGGCGCTTCGCCAATAGGGCCGCGGTCGGGGTGAAGCTCGCCGCTTTTGCCCCCGCGATCGCCGTACCGTTCGCGTACCACTGGTACGCGAAGCTCTCCGGAGTCGGACTCCAGCTGCCGGCGTCCACGGTGATGGGCAAGCCGACTCGTGCAGTGTCGAGGCTGATCGTCGGCGCCGTCACGAGTTCGAACGCGAACGGGGCGGCCACCGGATCGGTTGGCACGCTGATGCGCGCGACGGTGGTGTACCCGCTTCTGGTGCCGGTCACCCTCACTTTGATGGTCTTACCCACGGCGCTGACCGGCACGGCGAAGGTGGGTGTGATCGCACCCGGGATCGCGGTGCTCGCGACATACCACTGGTAGGTCAGCTTGGTCGGTGCCGGCACCCACGTGCCCGGTACTGCGGTGAGCGTCTGGTACGCCTGAGCGGTACCCGAGATGGCGGGGATCGGGGCATCCGTGTAGGTCGCAGCCGAGGCTGACGCGACCGGGGTGAGGGTCGTGAGCGCGAACGTCGACACGATGATCGCGGCGATCACCGACACAGCGCGGACAAGCTGAGGCCTCTTCATGACCGAACGATATCAGTGCGCGCGGCTCGCCCTCGCCTGGACCTTGAAGATCACACGGTGGAGTTCAAGAGCGCCCACACCTGCTTGTCGTAGTACGTGTCCCCGATCCGCCACGCCTCCCGCAGCACGCCCTCGAAGGTCATGCCCAGTCGCTCCGCTACCGCCGAGCTGCGTCCGTTGTCGGCGCGGCACCGCCACTCGGCGCGATGGATGCCGCGCACCTCGAAGGCCCACTCGAGCAGCGCGCGGCAGGCGGCGGTGATCAGCCCCTTCCCCTCCGCGCCCGGCTCCAGCCAGCACCCGATCTCGCAGGTGCCGGCGGCGGCGCTGAACTCCACGAACATCACGCCGCCCACGAGCACGCCGGCATCCCAGATGCCGTAGATGCGCGCGCCGTCGCGAGCGGCGCCCTCGGCGTACCGGGTCAGCGTGGCCTTCGCACCCGCGACATCCGCCGTGACGAAGCTCGGGCCGACCCACGGGCGGATGTGCTCGCGCGCGCGATCCATGTGCGCGGCGAACTCCTCCGCCTGCCAGACCTCGAGCGGACGGAGTTCAGCGGTATCGGAGAGCTGGGCGAACACGGTCTCAGCCTTGCACCAGTTCGGCGAGTTGGTCGAGCAGGTGAGGCAGCCCCACCTCGAGCCCCGCGATCGCGGGCGCCGCTTCCGGCCGGATGCCCGTGACCCTGATCTCGACGGTGAGCTCGGTCCGGGCATCCCCCGCGACCTGCACCGTGTACTCCGCGGCGAACAGCGGCACGCCGTCGCCGTCGACCGGGGCGAGCTCGAAGACGATCTCGCGATCGGGAACGGCAGAGACCACGCGCCCCGCCGCCGTGTACTCGGCGCCGTCGCCCTCGCGCAGGACGATCCGGATCGGCGCGCCAGCGCTCGGCCGGATCTCGCAGACCACAACTTCGAAGTACTGGGGCGCCCACCACCGCCTCAACGTCTCAGGCTCAGTCCACGCCCGGTAGACCGCGGACGGCGCCGCCCGGAGATCCCTCACCGCCCGGATGACCCTGTCCCCCGCCGGGCGCGCCTGCTCTTCGGCAATCGCGCGCTCATACTGCTCGAGCACGGGCTCGTCCGGGATACCGGCGGCCAGCGCGGCCAGTCCCCCGGCCAGGTGCTCGAGCACGTCGCGCCGAAGGGACATCACGCGGCGGCGCCCGAGCCGGTGGGCCGTGATCACCCCCGCGGCCTCCATCGCCTGCAGGTGCTTGGTGGTCTGAGGCTGCAGCGCGCCGAGATGCGCGGCGATCTCCCCCACCGTCCTGGGCGCGGCCGCGAGCAGCTGGACGATGCGGAACCTCGTCGGTTCGGCAATCGCCGCGAGCACGCGCTGGGCATCCATAGAAGTATCATCTCGCGTCTTGACACATTCGTCTAGACGAATATATGGTGATCCCAATCGAAAGGAAACCACCCCATGTCTGACACGATCGAACGAATCATCGCAGCCCCGCGTGAGCGCGTCTGGGAGCTGTGGACCACCGCCGCCGGCATCGAGAAGTGGTGGGCGCCCGACGGCTTCCGCACCGACGTCGACGTCCTCGACCTCAGCCCCGGTGGCGACCTCGTCTACACGATGACGGCCGTCGCCCCTGAGCAGGTCGCCTTCATGGAGCAGTACGGGATGCCCCTCGCCAACGTCTCACGGAAGGTCTTCACCGAGATCCACCAGCCCGACCGGCTCTCGTACCGCTCGCTCGTGGACTTCGTGCCCGACCACGCGCCGTACGAGCAGCTCACCGAGGTCGTGCTCCATGAGGTCGACGGCGGGACGCGGGTAGTCATGATCGTCGAGCCCATGCACGACGAGATCTGGACGCAGCGACTGCTCGAGGGCCGCGCCAACGAGCTCGACAACCTCGCGAGGCTCGTCAGCGAGGGCTGATGCCGCGCAGTGGGGCGCACCTCACCACCAGAACAGGCCAGATGGCAGGATGGGCACATGCCGTGCCCCTGCCTCTCCGGACTCCCGTACGACGAGTGCTGCGGCCCGTTCCACCACGGTGAGGCAGCCGCCCCGACCGCCGAGCGGCTCATGCGCTCGCGATACTCCGCCTACGCACTCGGCGAGCCGGCGTACCTCCTCGCGACCTGGCACCCGTCGACCCGGCCGGACGACCTCGTGCTCGACACTCGCCTGCGCTGGTACCGGCTGGAAATCCTGAACCGCACGCGCGGCGGGATGCTCGACACCGAGGGCACCGTTGAATTCCGTGCGAGCTACCGCATCGACACCCAGCCCGGCAGCCAGCACGAGGTGAGCCGGTTCGTGCGCGAAGACGGCCAGTGGTACTACGTGGACGGAGACTGACGTGAACGTCGGGCGCGACACCCAATCCTCGATCTACCGCGACGGGGCCACCGGCCGCCGGCCCGTGGTGCCGACCAGCTGGCCCGAGCTCGAGCGGGCGGCGAAGCGGGCGATGAGCCGCGAGGCCTGGGCGTACATCGCGGGCTCGAGTGGCGCCGAGGAGACCGCGGCGAACAACCGCAGCGCCCTCGACGCGTGGCGGATCGTGCCGCGCGTGCTCCGCGACGTCTCCGAGCGCGACCTCGGTATCGAGCTGTTCGGCCACCGCTACCCCTCCCCCGTGATCGCCGCCCCCGTGGGGGTGCTGGAGCTCGCGCACCGGGATGCCGACACCGGCGTCGCCCGCGCGGCTTCCGCCCTGGGCATCCCGTACGTCTTCTCGAACCAGGCCTCGCACAGCATGGAGGATGTCGCCGGCGTCATGGGCGACAGCCCGCACTGGTTCCAGCTCTACTGGAGCAGCTCTGACGACCTCGTCGCGAGCCTCGTGCAGCGCGCGGAGAAGACCGGCGCACAGGCCATAGTGGTGACGCTCGACACCCACATGCTCGGCTGGCGCCCGCGAGACCTGGATGTCGCGTACCTGCCGTTCATCCGCGGACAGGGCATTGCGCAGTACACGAGCGACCCGGTGTTCCGCCAGCTCGTCGCCGAACGGGTCTCGACTCCCGGCCCGCGGCCTCGCGTCACGATCGAGGCCGTTCGCACTCTGCTGGCGATGAGGCGCAACATCCCGCTCCCGAACCCGCGCGCCGCGGTCGAGACCTTCCTCGACGTCTTCTCCCGCTCCTCGCTGACCTGGGGCAACCTCGCCTTCCTGCGAGAGCACACCTCCCTGCCGATCATGCTCAAGGGCATCCAGCATCCGGATGACGCGGCGAAGGCGCTGGACTCTGGCATCGACGGCATCGTGGTGAGCAACCATGCGGGGCGCCAGGTCGATGGCGCGATCGGGTCCGCCGCGGCGCTGCCCGGCATCGTGGAGCGTGTCGCCGGCCGCGTGCCCGTGCTCTTCGACAGCGGCGTGCGGTCGGGGGCGGATGTGTTCAAGGCACTCGCGCTCGGTGCATCCGGGGTCCTGGTCGGCAGGCCGTACGCGTACGGCCTCGCCGTCGGAGGCGCTGCGGGTGCCGAGGCCGTGCTGCGCGGGATCATCGCCGAATTCGACCTCGTGCTCGGGCTGAGCGGCCACCGGAGCGTCGCGGAACTGGGCCGGGAGGCGCTGGCGTGAAGACCGCGCACGGCTACGGCCGCCTTGTCGGCTTCAGCGACGGCGTCGTCGCGATCGCCATCACCCTGCTGATCCTGCCGCTCGTCGACTCCGCCAGCGACTACGACGGCGACACCGGGAAGTTCGTCATGGACCACCTGGGCAAGCTGCTGGTGTTCTTCCTCAGCTTCGCCGTGATCGGCAACTTCTGGCTCGTCCACCACCGCACCTTCGAGCGGATTTCGAGCTACAACAGCGGGCTGCTCTGGGCGAATCTGCTGTGGCTGCTGAGCATCGTGTTCCTGCCGTTCCCGACCGCCCTGCTGGCGAGCTCCCCGAGCGGCGACCGCGCTACGTACGCGCTCTACGTGGGCACGATGGTCGTCACAACCCTTGCCGAGCTGATCATGCAGGCGATCATCGTGCGGCATCCGGAGCTGCAGGCCGAGGAGGTGCGCGGCACGCTGGAGCTGCGGCCGTACGTGACGCCCGTGGCGATCATGGTGCTCGCGCTCCTCATCGCCGTTCTCTTGCCCGGCGTAGGCCTGTGGGGCCTCGCGCTGTTCGCACTCTCCGGCCCGCTCGAGGCCGTCATCTCCCGCAGGAGGAAGAAGCCATGACCGAACCGAAGTACGTGCTCGCGATCGACCAGGGCACCACGAGCACCCGCGCGATGATCTTCGATCACTCCGGCTCTCCGGTCACCACCGGCCAGCTCGAGCACCGGCAGATCTTCCCGAAGGCCGGCTGGGTCGAGCACGACCCGAAGGAGATCTGGGACAACACCCGCGAGGCCGTCGGCCAGGCGCTGTCCAAGGCCAACGTCACCCGGCACGACATCGCCGCGATCGGCATCACCAACCAGCGCGAGACGACAGTCGTGTGGGACCGCTCGACCGGCAAGGCCGTCTACAACGCGATCGTGTGGCAGGACACACGGACCCAGCCCCTCGTCGACTCGATCGCCAAGGGCGACACCGCGAGACTGCAGATGCAGACCGGCCTTCCGCTCGCCACCTACTTCTCGGCCACCAAGATCGCGTGGATCCTCGACAACGTCGACGGCGCCCGCGCCCGCGCCGAGGCGGGCGAGCTCGCCTTCGGCACCACGGACAGCTGGGTGCTCTGGAACCTCACCGGCGGCACCAAGGGCGGAGTGCACGCGACGGATGTCACGAACGCGAGCCGCACGCTCCTCATGGACCTCGGCACCCTCCAGTGGGACCAGAAGCTCCTGGACCTCTTCGGCATCCCCGCCTCGATGCTCCCGGAGATCCGCAGCTCCTCCGAGGTCTACGGCACCGCCGAGTCCTCGAGCCTGCTGCGAGAGGTGCCGGTCGCGGGCATCCTCGGCGACCAGCAGGCCGCCACCTTCGGCCAGGCCGCGTTCACCAAGGGCGAGTCGAAGAACACCTACGGCACCGGCAACTTCCTCATCGTCAACACGGGCGAGGAGATCGTCCACTCGAAGAACGGGCTCATCACCACGGTGGCGTACCGGCTCGGCGACGAAGCTCCGCGATACGCACTGGAGGGCTCCATCGCCGTGACCGGCTCCCTCGTCCAGTGGCTGCGCGACAACCTCGGCATCATCTCGAGCGCCCCCGAGGTCGAGAAGCTCGCGGCATCCGTGACTGACAACGGCGGCGTCTACTTCGTGCCCGCCTTCTCCGGTCTCTTCGCACCCCATTGGCGGCCGGATGCCCGTGGCGCCATCCTCGGACTCACCAGGTTCGCCAACCGCGGCCACATTGCCAGGGCCGCGCTCGAGGCTGTCGCGTTCCAGACCCGCGAGGTCTTGGACGCCGTCAACGCCGACGCAGGAGTGGACCTCGCCGAACTCAAGGTCGACGGCGGCATGGTCGCGAATGACGCGCTGATGCAGTTCCAGGCCGACATTCTGAACGTGCCGGTCATCCGGCCCGTCGTCGCGGAGACCACCGCCCTGGGCGCCGCCTACGCCGCGGGGCTCGCCGTCGGATTCTGGAAGGACCGGGACGAACTGCGCTCCAACTGGCAGGAGGGAAAGCGCTGGGAGCCCGACATGAAGGCCGCCGAACGCGACCGGCTCATGCGCAACTGGACGAAAGCGGTCTCGAAGACCCTCGACTGGGTCGACGACGACACGGAGCAGCCGCCGGTTGAGTAGTGCGCGCTAGCGCGCGTATCGAAACCCGGTTCGATTACCTTCTCTACCCGCTAGTGGTTCGTCGCCGCCACCCAGTCGTCGAGCTTCTGCGCCGCAGCACCCGAGTCGACGACCGCCGCCGCGCGCTCGAGCTGCGCGGCCAGCCGCCCGAGGATCGGCTCGCGAAGCTGCTCCGGATCGCGGGCGAGCTCGAACGCGGTGAGGCCCGCGGCCGCGTTGAGCAGCACGATGTCCCTGACCGGGCCGGGCTCCCCCGCCAGCACCGCGCGCGCCACGGACGCGTTGTGCTCCGGGTCGGCACCGAGGAGGTCCTTGATGTCGGCCCGCGCGATGCCCACGTCCGCAGGGTCGAGGTCGTGCTCCGTCACGAAGCCGCGCGACACCTCCCAGATGTGGCTGTGGCCGGTGGTCGTGAGCTTGTCGATACCGTCGTCTCCGCGGTAGACCAGAGCCGTGGCGCCGCGAGTGCGGAACACGCCCACGACCAGCGGAACGCGCTCGAGCGAGGCGACTCCGACTGCCGAGGCCTCGGGCCGCGCCGGGTTGCAGAGCGGGCCGAGGATGTTGAAGAGCGTCGAGATACCGAGCTCTTTGCGCGTCGGTCCGGCGTGCCGGAAGCCCGGGTGGAAGAGGGCCGCGAACGCGAACGTGATGCCAGTCTCGCCCAGCACCTCCGCGACGCGCGCGGGCGGGATGTCGAGGTTGAGCCCCAGCGCCGAGAGCACATCGGACGCGCCGGAGGCCGAACTGGCTCCGCGATTGCCGTGCTTCACCACGGGAACGCCCGCGGCCGCTGCGATCACGGAGGCGATCGAGGAGATGTTGAGGACGGCGCCGTACGGGTCCCCGCCGGTGCCGACGATGTCGAGGACCATGGGGTCGACATCGAGCGGCTGGGCGTTGGCGAGCACCGCGTCGCGGAATCCCACGATCTCGTCGACGGTCTCGCCCTTCATCCGGAGGGCGACCAGGAGGCCTCCGAGCTGGGCTGTCGTGGCATCCCCCGCCATCACAGACTGCATTGCCCACTCGGCCTCGCTGATCGACAGGTCGTTGCCGTCGACGAGGGAGCCGAGGATGCCGGGCCAGGTGTGCTCGCGTGCCATGCCTCAGATCCTAACGACCCGCCCGCGACTGGCCCTCGGAATGACAAAACGGCCGACGGATATCGACCATAATGGGAGAGTGACCACTGCCTCGCTCTCTCGCTCGGTCGGAGCTCAAACCGTCCAACGTCCTAATGTCGTGGCCGTCGGCACGATCGTCTGGCTGGGAAGCGAAGTCATGTTCTTCGCGGGTCTCTTCGCGATCTACTTCACGCTCAAGGCGATGTCGCCGGAGCTGTGGACGGAGCAGACCGCGAAACTCAACGTCACCTACGCCGCGATCAACACCGTCGTGCTCGTCCTCTCCTCCTTCACCTGCCAGGCCGGCGTCTTCGCCGCCGAGCGACTGCAGGCCCGCCGCACCGGCACCCTCGGCCAGTTCTGGAAGTGGGGCATGGTCGAGTGGTTCTACCTCACCTACGCGATGGGCGCCACGTTCGTCGTCGGCCAGATCTACGAGTACGCGACTCTGGTGAGCGAGCACGTGAGCCTGTCGAGCGACGCATACGGCTCCGCCTTCTACATCACCACCGGATTCCACGGCCTCCACGTCACCGGCGGCCTCATCGCCTTCATGCTCGTGATCGGGCGCGCTTTTGCCGTCAAGACCTTCGGGCACAAGGAAGCGACCACGGCGATCGTCGTGTCGTACTACTGGCACTTCGTCGACGTGGTGTGGATCGGCCTGTTCGCCGTGATCTACCTGCTCCGCTAAACGAGAACGGAACCATACGCAGCATGGCAAACAAGCCAAAAACCTCCGCTCGCCGGGATCGCGGTCGCCGTCACCCCCTTGCGACGGTCGCCCTGATCATGGTCGGCCTCATCGGCACGGGCGGCGCCTACGCGCTCTTCACGACGAGCGCGACCGCCGAGACCTCGGCAGCAGCAGAGCAGCAGGTGGAGGACGGCGCGAAGCTGTTCGCCGCCAACTGCGCCACGTGCCACGGTATGAACCTCCAGGGCACCACGCAGGCCCCGAGCCTCATCGGCGTCGGCGCCGCAGCTGTTGACTTCCAGGTCGGAACCGGCCGGATGCCTCTTGCCGCCACCGGCCCGCAGGCCGAGGAGAAGCCGGTCCAGTTCACCGAGGAGCAGGTCGCGGCACTCGCCGCGTACGTCGCCACCAAGGGTCCCGGCCCCGCGATCCCCTCCGAGGAGTACCTCAAGGGCGACGGCAACGCCGCAGAGGGTGCTGAGCTGTTCCGCATCAACTGCGCCATGTGCCACAACGTGGCGGGCGCCGGCGGTGCCCTCACGGAGGGCAAGTTCGCTCCCCCGCTGGGCGGTGTCTCGGCCGTCCACGCCTACGAGGCCATGATCACGGGCCCGCAGAACATGCCCGTGTTCAACGACGCGAACATCTCGCCGGAGGACAAGGCCAACATCATCACGTACCTCAAGTACCTGGATGAGACCCCCTCCGTCGGCGGCTTCGGCCTCGGCGACCTCGGGCCGGTCTCGGAGGGTCTCTTCATCTGGATCTTCGGCCTCGGCGCGATCGTGGGCATCACGATCTGGCTCACCGCGAAGTCGAACTAGGCATAGGCAAGGGAAGCGAATGGCTAACGACCACGACGGGACCAACCCCCGCGCTGGCACGACCGTCGAGAAGTACGGCGAGCACAACATGCCCGCCGCGGGCACCGCGGTCGTCTCGTCCGACTCCGTGGAGAACCCGGGCTTCGAGCCCTTCCGCGCGCGCGTGGCCGACCTCGATCCGGCCAAGGCCCGCGCGCAGGAGCGCCGCGTCTCCGGTCTGTTCGTGCTCTCCATCGTGGGCAGCGTGTTCGCCATCGGTGCGTACATCATCTTCCCGATCGACGGCACGCCCGGCTCGATCCGGATGAACAACCTGTTCCTCGGCCTGGGAATCGCTCTCGCTCTGCTGGCCATCGGCATCGGCGCGGTGCACTGGTCCAAGTCCCTCATGGACGGCCACGACCTTGTCGAGCAGCGCCACGGCACCCGTGGCACGGACGCCACGCGCCAGAAGGCCATCGAGGTCTTCGAACTGGGCAACAAGGAGTCCGGCTTCGGGCGCCGCACGCTCATCCGCCGCACCCTTATCGGCGCGCTGGCCGTGAGCCCGCTGCCGGCTGTCGTGCTGTTCCGCGATCTCGCGCCGGCAGAGAACCCTGTGCCCCTGCTCCAGCACACGATGTGGAAGAAGGGCGTGCGGCTCACGCGCGACCCGTCCGGCGCGCCGATCAAGGCCTCGGACGTCACGCTCGGCTCCGCCTTCCACGTGATCCCGGAGGGGCTCAACGACTCGAAGGACAAGCTCGAGGAGAAGGCCAAGGCCGCGGTACTCCTCATGCGCCTCAAGCCGCAGGACCTCAACGTGTCCCCCGGTCGCGAGGACTGGAACTACGACGGCATCGTCGCCTACTCCAAGATCTGCACGCACGTGGGATGCCCTGTCGCCCTGTACGAGCAGCAGACCCACCACCTCCTCTGCCCGTGCCACCAGTCGCAGTTCGACATCAAGCACGAGGCCAAGGTCATCTTCGGGCCCGCCAAGCGCCCGCTGCCCCAGCTGCCGATCACCGTCGACGCCGAGGGCTACCTCGTCGCTCGCAGCGACTTCACCGAGCCTGTCGGCCCGAGCTTCTGGGAGAGGAAGCTATGAGTACCTCCACCGACGAACGCCCCGCCACGAGCGCGCTCGAGCCCACCAAGGGCCAGCGCTTCACCGGCTGGGCTGCCAACTACGTAGACGAGCGCACCAGCATCTCGGGCCTCGTCAAGGAACTAGGCCGCAAGATCTTCCCCGACCACTGGTCGTTCATGCTCGGCGAGGTCGCGCTCTACAGCTTCATCGTGATCTTGCTCTCGGGCACGTTCATGACGTTCTTCTTCCAGGCCAGCATGGTGCCGGTCCTGTACGACGGCTCCTACGTGCCGCTCAAGGGCATCGAGATGTCCGCGGCGATGGCCTCGACACTCGACCTCTCGTTCGACATCCGCGGCGGCCTGCTCATGCGCCAGGTGCACCACTGGGCCGCGCTGCTGTTCGTGGCCTCCATCGGCCTGCACATGCTGCGCATCTTCTTCACGGGCGCATTCCGCAAGCCGCGCGAGATCAACTGGCTCATCGGGTTCGTGCTCTTCGTGCTGGCCATGGCCGAGGGCTTCACGGGCTACTCGCTGCCGGACGACCTGCTTTCCGGCAACGGCCTGCGCATCATCGACGGACTCATCAAGGGCGTGCCGATCGTCGGCACGTGGATCTCCTACCTGCTGTTCGGCGGTGAGTTCCCGGGCACCGATGTTGTCGGGCGCTTCTACACGCTGCACATCCTGCTGCTTCCGGCGATCCTGGTTGCGGCGCTCGGCGTGCACATGCTCCTGCTCGTCATCAACAAGCACACTCAGTTCGCCGGCCCGGGCCGCACCAACGACAACGTCGTCGGTGTGCCGATCATGCCGGTGTTCGCCGCGAAGGCCGGCGGGTTCTTCTTCATCATCTTCGGCGTCATCGTGCTCATCGCGTCGCTCTTCCAGATCAACCCGATCTGGACGTACGGCCCCTACGACCCCTCCCCCGTGTCGGCAGGTACTCAGCCCGACTGGTACATCGGCTTCGCCGATGGCGCCCTGCGCCTCGTGCCACCGGGCTGGGAGCTTGAGCTCGGCCCGTACACGCTGTCGCTCAACGTGTTCATCCCGACGCTCGTCCTTGTGCTGTTCCTCGCCGTCGTCGCGCTGTACCCGTTCGTCGAGGCGTGGATCACCGGCGACAAGCGCGAGCACCACATCGCCGACCGTCCGCGCAACGCACCCACTCGCACCGCTATCGGTGCGGCGGGCGTGACGTTCTACGCGATGCTGTGGGCCGCCGCGAGCTCCGACCTCATCGCCACGCACTTCCGGCTCACCATCGAGGGTGTGATCCACGCCTGCCAGATCCTGCTGATCCTCGGGCCTGTCATCGCCTACATCGTGACGAAGCGGGTGTGCCTTGCGCTGCAGAAGAAGGACCGGGAGATCGCCCTGCACGGCTACGAGTCGGGCCGCATCGTGCGCCTTCCGGGCGGCGAGTACATCGAGGTGCACGAGCAGCTCGACGAGTACGAGCGCTGGAAGCTCGTGAGCTACGAGGACTACAAGCCCCTCATGCTCCGCCCGAACGCGCAGGGTCGCATCACCGCCGGTGAGCGCCTCCGCGCCCGAGCGTCGAGCTGG
The DNA here is from genome assembly GCF_058809925.1 of Rhodoglobus sp. GW821-FHT12B09. NCBI lineage: Bacteria > Bacillati > Actinomycetota > Actinomycetes > Micrococcales > Microbacteriaceae > Rhodoglobus > Rhodoglobus sp. GW821-FHT12B09. The sequence goes on from NZ_JBXATB010000001.1 coordinate 892,617, forward strand.
TTCTTCGAGGACCGCATCGCCCCGGTGACCCGCACCGACATCGAGAAGTCTGGCCACGGGGAGCACTGATCTCCCTCCATCGGAACGCCGCAGCCCCTGCGCTGCGGCGTTCCGCAGTTAACGGGATGCTCGCCGCCGCCCTGCTGGCGTTCCTCGCGGGTTGTACGACGGAGACGACCTGCGCGGACTGGGTGACCTACGAGAGCGCCCAGGACGCCTACGATGACGCTGCGCTGGTCGTCATCGGCACCTCGAGCGCCCCCACCGGGACGGTGAAGGTGCTCGGCGTCGACGTGCCCGTGCACCCGGTCAGGGTCGAGAAGGTGCTCAAAGGCGACGCCCCCGAGTCCCTCACGGTCGCACAGACCCCGATGACCTGCGGGGCCGACCCCGTACCCGATCCCCTCGAGACCGATGGGCGGGTCATCCTGATGCTGGCCAACGCCGAAGGTGTCTGGCGGCCGCTCACGCCCTTCACGGGCGTGCTGGAGTCACCTGCCGGTGATCCGCTGCCGTTCGAAACGGACTAGGCGCTAGAAGGTGCGCTTGAGGAAGTCGGCGCTCGAACGGTAGCCGATGCGCTCGTAGAAGTCCGCGGATCGCCGGCTCGCTACCGTGATCTGGCGGACGGAGCGCTCGCGGCAGAGCCGCTCGACCTCTTCCACGATCGCCGTGCCGACGCCCTCGCCACGGTGCGCGTCGTCGACGACGAGCTCCTGCAGGTGTGCGGAACTGCCGTTCGCGTGCAGCAGAGGGGTGATCGTGGTCAGCGCATAACCGACCACGGAGCCCGTGGCATCCGCCGCCACCAGCAGCAGCGAGGTCGAGGAGTCGTCGAGAAGGAGCGGGAAGTTGGCGTCAAACGCGACACGGTCCGGCGAATAGGCGGGCTCGAGCTGCTCGAGCAGGGCGTACACCCTGTCGGCATCCGCGGGGCGGGCCGCGCGGATCTCGGGGTTAGCGGGCGAAGTATCCACGGTAGTACTCATAGACCCACCCAACGATGGCTATGAGGAAGATCGAGACGCCGATGAACGAGATCCAGGGGCCGATAGCGATGCCCAAGAAGGTGAGCGCCGCTGCGGTCGCCAGGACGATGGGCCACCAGCTCCACGGGCTGAAGTGGCCCTGCTCGGCCTCACCGTCATCGATGTTCGCATCGAGGCGGTCCTCCGGGAGCTCGCCGCCCTGCGACTTGTGGATGCGTCCGAGATAGAACGCGATGAGCACCGAGAGCGCACCGGTCAGCCCGATAGCGACCGCGCCGACCCACTCGACCTCGGGCGCCGCGGAGGCGGCGGGCCGGGCAGAGACGAGCAGCGACCAGAGAATATAGGCGATGTCTGCGGCGAAGAAGAACCCCGCGAGAATCCAGAACAGACGTGCGTTGGTACCCATGGCTACTTCACCTTCTCATCGCCGAGGTCGTACACGGGAGCTTCCGGGGCGTCCTTGAATCCGACTCCCCCGACCCCGACCGGTATCCCGGCCTCCGGGTGGTTGATGTCGAATGCCGGAGACTCGGAGCGGATGCGCGGCATCGAGGTGAAGTTGTGGCGCGGGGGCGGGCAGCTGGTCGCCCACTCGAGCGAGCGGCCGTAGCCCCACGGGTCGTTGACTGTCACCTTCGGCGCCTTGCGGGCCGTGTTGTAGACGTTGTAGAGGAACGGCAGCATCGAGATCGCGAGGATCGCGGCGCCCGTTGTGGAGACCTGGTTCATCCACGTCACGCCGTCCTCCTCGAGGTACGTGCGGTAGCGACGGGGCAGGCCCACGACGCCGATCCAGTGCTGGATCAGGAACGTCGTGTGGAACCCGATGAACAGCAGCCAGAAGTGGATCTTGCCGAGCCGCTCGTTGAGCATCTTGCCCGTCCACTTCGGCCACCAGAAGTAGAAGCCGCTGAACATCGCGAACACGACTGTGCCGAACACGACGTAGTGGAAGTGCGCGACGACGAAGTACGTGTCGGAGACGTGGAAGTCGAGCGGCGGCGACGCCAGAATCACACCGGTGAGACCACCGAAGGTGAACGTGATCAGGAACCCGATCGCCCACAGCATGGGAGTCTCGAAAGTCACAGAACCGCGCCACATCGTGCCGATCCAGTTGAAGATCTTCACGCCGGTGGGCACCGCGATGAGCATGGTCATGAGCGCGAAGAACGGCAGCAGTACGGAGCCGGTCACGTACATGTGGTGGGCCCACACGGTGATGGAGAGAGCCGCGATCGCGATCGTCGCGTAGATGAGCGTCTTGTAGCCGAAGATCGGCTTGCGGCTGAAGACTGGCAGCACCTCGGAGATGATGCCGAAGAACGGCAGCGCGATGATGTAGACCTCGGGATGCCCGAAGAACCAGAACAGGTGCTGCCAGAGTATGACGCCGCCGTTCTCCGCGTCGTAGATATGTGCCCCGACCACCCTGTCGGCACCGAGTGCGAACAGCGCCGCCGCGAGCACCGGGAACGCCATGATGACCAGCAACGAGGTGACGAGAGTGTTCCAGCTGAAGATCGGCATCCGGAACATCGTCATGCCCGGGGCGCGCATCGTGATGATGGTCGTGATGAAGTTCACGGCGCCGAGAATGGTGCCGAAACCGCTCAGTGCGAGCCCGAACACCCAGAGGTTGCCGCCGTAGCCGGGCGAGAATGTCGTGTTCGAGAGGGGCGCGTACGCGAACCATCCGAAGGACGCGGCGCCCTGAGGGGTGAGGAAGCCGGCGACGGCGATGAGCGAGCCGAAGCTGTAGAGCCAGTACGCGAACGCGTTGAGGCGTGGGAACGCGACATCCGGCGCACCGATCTGCAGCGGCATGAGCACGTTGGCGAAGCCCGCGAAGAGCGGCGTCGCGAACATGAGCAGCATGATCGTGCCGTGCATCGTGAACAGCTGGTTGTACTGCTCGCCCGTCGCGACAACCGAGAGGCCCGGCGCGAACAGCTGGGCGCGGATGACAAGAGCCATCACACCGCCGAGCAGGAAGTAGAGGAACGATGTGATGAGGTACAGGTACCCGATCGTCTTGTGGTCAGTGGAGGTGATCCAGTTGACGACGATGTTGCCCTTGCGCTCTGTGGCGCCGGTGATGGCGGGGGTGGTGGTGCTGGTGAGAGCTCCCGAATCAAACGCGGCAGTCGACATGACTAGCCCTCCGACTTGTCGCTGCCGTTGCCGGGCAGGTTCTGGTTCACGTTGTACTCTTCGCCGATCTGGCCCTCGAAGCCCGCGGCCTTCTGGCTGGCGATGTAGGCCTGGTAGTCCGCTTCCGAGACGACCTTGACCTTGAAGAGCATGAGGGAGTGGTACTCGCCGCACAGCTCCGCGCATTTGCCCTGGTACTCGCCGATCTTCGTCGGCGTGAAGTACATGTAGTTGCTCTTACCGGGGATCATGTCCTTCTTGTACAGGAAGTCCACGACCCAGAACGAGTGGATGACGTCGCGCGACTCGATCTTGATCTCGATCGTCTTGTCGACGGGGAGCACGAGCACCGGAAGGTTGGCCGTGTCGATCGTGCCGTCCGGGTTGAAGTCGGCCTGGACACCGGCGCTGTAGGCGTTGTCCGTGACGTAGTTGAAGTCCCACGCCCAGCGCTTGCCGAACACCTCGATCTGAACGTCGGGGTTCTTGGTCGGCTCCTCGATCTGCGCCTGGTCGCGCGCCGTGAAGGCGAAGAACCCGAGCACGAGGATGAGCGGGACGATCGTGTAGAAGATCTCGATCGGGAGGTTGTAGCGCAGCTGCACCGGGAGGCCGGTCTGGCCCTTGCGGCGGCGGTAGACCACGGCGGCCCAGATGATAAGCCCCCAGGTAATGACACCCACGACGAGCAGCACGATCCACGAGGTGACCCAGAGGCCGATGATGCTCGAGGTGTGGTTGGTCGTGTCTGGACTGCCGGGGAGCCAGCCCTGAAGCTGCTCCTGCGTGCATCCTGCGAGGGCTAGCGTCGTCACAAGGGCGATGGGAATCGCAGCCCATCGCAGACGACGGTTACGGATTGAGCGCACCTGTGACCTCTCGCAAAACACTGACTGAGTCCTGTCAGTCTATAACCAGCCTCACCCCCGCCCGATCACCCCACGGCGCGCCTGAATGCAAAAAACGCGCCCTTTCGGACGCGTTTTCTACGAAATGTAAAAGATCTAGTGGAACGAGTCCCCGCAGGCGCAGCTACCCTGGGCGTTCGGGTTGTCGATCGTGAAGCCCTGCTTCTGGATGGTGTCCTCGAAGTCGACAGTCGCACCGTCGAGGTACGGGACGCTCATCTTGTCGACGACGACCTCGACGCCGTCGGCGAACTCCACGACAGCGTCGCCCTCCAGAGTGCGCTCGTCGAAGTAGAGCTGGTAGATGAGGCCGGAGCAGCCGCCGGGCTGCACGGCGAGGCGCAGCTTCAGGTCGTCGCGGCCCTCCTGGCTGATGAGGCTCTTGACCTTCGCCGCGGCGACGTCGGTGAGACCAACGCCGTGGGCCTTCGTGGTGGTGTCGTCGATCATGGTCATGTCAACAATCCTACGCCCGGGTCTCGAGCTTTGCGAGCAGAACCGCCTCGGTGAGGATGGCGCGCTGGAACACGCCGAGGTGCAGCGACTCGTTCGGGCTGTGGGCGCGCGAATCCGGGTCCTCGACGCCGGTCACGAGGATCTGTGCTTGCGGGAACACCGCCACGAGGTCGGAGATGAACGGGATGGATCCGCCGATGCCGGTCTCGACGGCCGGGACGCCCCACGCCTGGTGCATCGCGTCCTTGGCCTCGGCCACAGCCCACCCGCTCGTGTCGACGAGGAACGGGTTGCCGCGGTCGATGTCGGAGATGTCGAGGTGCGCGCCGAAGGGCGCGTTTGCCCGCAGGTGCGCCTCGAGCGCGGCGAAGGCGTCATCGGCGGTCTGGCCGGGAGCGATCCTCGCGCTCACCTTGACCGTCACGGAGGGCACGAGCGTGTTCGAGGCGTTGACGACCGTCGGGGCGTCGATGCCCGTGATGGTCACGGACGGTTGGTCCCACATGCGGGAGAGCACCGAGCCGTGGCCGATCGAGGTGACGCCCTCGAGGAAGGCGGCCTCCTCGGCGAGCTTGTGCTCGTCGTACTCGAGGTCGGAGCCCTCGCGGCTCGTGAGTCCCGCGACAGCGACGGAGCCGTCCTCGTTCCAGAGCGTCGACAGCAGGCGGATGGCAGCCAGCATCGCGTCCGGCGCCGCCCCCCCGAACATCCCAGAGTGCGAGGCGTGGTCGAGGGTCGAGATCTTGAGTTTGAAGGTGACGTTGCCGCGCAGACCGACGGTGAGGGCCGGGGTATTGATGTCCCAGTTGTCGGAGTCCGCGACGACGATCACGTCGGCGGCGAGCTGCTCGCGGTGCTGCACGATGAAGTTCGCGAAGGAGCGGGAGCCGAACTCCTCCTCTCCCTCGAAGAAGGCGACGAGACCCAGATCGAAGTCGGTGCCGACTGTCTCGACGAACGCGCGGATCGCGGCGACGTGCGCCATGACTCCCGCCTTGTCGTCGGCAGCGCCACGGCCGTAGAGCCGATCGCCGCGCACGGTGGGCTCGAACGGCTCGGACTCCCAGTCATCCGAGTTCCCGGGCGGCTGCACGTCGTGGTGGGCGTACAGCAGGATCGTGGGCTTGCCGTTCTTTGCCTTGCGGGTGGCGAGCACTGCCGGCTGGCCGGTGCGCGCGTCGTCGATGGGAGCACGCGAGACCTCCACGCTGTCGAACACTCCGAGGCCCTCGAGGAGCTCCTTCGCGGCGGCGGCGCTGGACGAGACGTGGTCGGCGTCAAAGCCGTCCCACGACACCGACGGGATGCGCACCAGGCGGCCGAGGTCGGAGATCGCCACGGGCATCCCGCCGCGCACCGCCTCACTCAGCTGCTCGAGAAGCGGATGGGACTGCGGCGTTGAGGTCATGCGAGTAATCTTAAGGCTCGACAGAGCGAGGACCCCGTGGCCAAGACAACTGAGCAGCCCGCTGCTTCCGAGAAGCACTACGACCTGAACACCGACAGCATCACGTCGGGCAAGGGCCGCCCCACCCCGACCCGCAAGGAGAAGGAGGCGGCGCGCAAGCAGCCGCTCGTGTCGAGCGACCGCACCGCCGCGCGCAAGAACGCCAGGGCGCAGATGCAGATCCAGCGCGAGAAGGCCCGCATCGGCATGGCCAACGGCGACGAGAAGTACCTTCCCGCCCGTGACCGCGGCCCGCAGAAGCGCTACGTCCGCGACTATGTGGACGCGCGGTTCAGCGTGGGCGAGCTGCTCATCCCGCTGATGTTCGCCGTGATCATCCTCACGTTCTTCCCACAGCCCGAAGTGCAGACCATCGGCCTCTTCGCCCTCTGGGCGTTCTTCGCCATCGCCGTGATCGACGTCGTGGTGCTGGGCTTCACGCTCAACCGGAAGCTCGCCGCGAAGTTCGGCGCGGACAAGGTGGAGAAGGTTCGCTGGTACGCGGCCATGCGCGCCCTGCAGCTGCGCCTCATGCGCCTGCCCAAGCCTCAGGTCAAGCGCGGACAGTACCCGGCGTAGTCCCCCGGGAGTAGGCCGGGAGTCACCCGCCGGACGATTCGGCGCGGGCATCCCGCACGCAGACTTGGTGCATGGCGACTTCTGTACTGTCCACCCGAAATCTCACGAAGCAGTACGGCTCCGGCTCAGCTCGCTTCGACGCCCTCAAGGGGGTGACTATCGACATCGCCGAGGGCGAGTCCGTCGCGATAGTCGGCAAGAGCGGCTCGGGCAAGTCGACCCTGATGCACATCCTCGCGCTCCTCGACTCCCCCACCTCCGGCGAGCTCTCCGTCGACGGCACGGATGCCGCGAAGCTCAAGGGCGCGCGCCTGAACACGCTGCGCAACCGCACGTTCGGCTTCGTGTTCCAGCAGTTCTTCCTCACGCCCAACACCAGCGTGCTGGACAACGTGATGCTGCCGCTCAAGATCGCAAAGGTCGGCTCGCGCGACCGGAAACGCCGCGCGCTCGAGGCGCTCGAGCAGCTGGAGCTCGCCAACAAGGCGAAGTCGAAGGCGACCGACCTCTCCGGCGGGCAGAAGCAGCGCGTCGTGATCGCGCGGGCGCTCGTGAACAATCCGCGCATCATCTTCGCCGACGAGCCCACCGGCAACCTCGACTCCGCCACTGGGGCGGTCGTGGAGGACCTCCTGTTCCGCCTGAACGAGGAGCAGGGCATCACGCTCGTGATCGTCACGCACGACGAGGAGCTCGCGGCACGGGCATCCCGGCGCATCTACCTCAAAGACGGACTGATCGTTGACGAGCACAGCGGCGACGGGCTCGCAGCATGAGGGCCATCGACATCGTCGCCACCGCGATCGGCAACTCCTTCCGCAGCCGACTGCGCACGACCCTCACGGTCATCGCGATCTTCATCGGGGCGTTCACGCTCACCATCACCAACGGCCTCGGCGCCGGGATCAACAACTACATCGACAGCCAGGTCGCCTCCATCGGCGCGCCGGACGTCATGACCGTCACCAAGCCCGTCGAGGCGACGGATGCCACCACCGGCCCCAAGCCGTACGAGGCGAGCGACCCGACCCAAGTGTCGGGCGGACGGCCGGGCAGCTCAGTCCTCGCCCTCACGGAGGACGACCTCGACTCGATCCGTGCGATCGACGGCATCACCTCCGTCGACCCCAGCGTCGCGGTATCCCCCGACTACATCGAGTACGGCGACGCCGGCAAGTTCCAGCTGAGTGTCAGCCCACTGAGTGCCGGAGTGCGCATCGAACTCGCCGCCGGCGCCCTGTTCGACAAGGGCACGACCGATCTGCAGATCATCCTGCCGACGACCTACATCGAGACCCTGGGCTTCAGCTCCGACAAGGATGCGGTCGGCAAGACGGTCACGATCGGCATCACCAACGCCCTGCGCGAGCAGACCACGGTCGAGGCGACGGTGGTCGGAGTGCAGGAGCCCACCCTGTTCGGCGCCTCGCCGAGCCTCAACGAGCCGCTCACGACAGCCCTGTACGACGCCCAGAACGTGGGCATTCCCGCCGACTCGACCAACCAGTACGGCAGCGCCACAGCACACTTCGACCCGGACTCGACAGACGCCCAGATCGCGACGATCAAGCGTGACCTGGTCGACGCGGGATACTCGGGCACCACGGTCGCGGACCAGATCGGCACCTTCCAGTCCGTGATCGACGGCATCATCCTCGTCCTCAACGCCTTCGCGATCATCGCGCTGCTCGCCGCCGGGTTCGGGATCATCAACACCCTCCTCATGAGTGTGCAGGAGCGCACCCGCGAGATCGGCCTCATGAAGGCCATGGGCATGAGCGGCGGCCGCATCTTCGCCCTGTTCAGCACCGAGGCGGTGTTCATCGGATTCCTCGGCAGCGCGATCGGCGCGGGGGTGGCGATGCTCGTGGGCGGCGTCATCAGCCGGGTGCTCGCGAACGGACTGCTGAAGGACCTCGCCGGGCTTCAGATCCTCACGTTCACGCCCGCTGCCATTGGCACCGTGCTTCTGCTCGTGATGGGAATCGCGTTCGTGGCGGCCGTGCTGCCCGCGTCCCGCGCAGCGCGCCAGAGCCCGATCGACTCCCTGCGCTACGAGTAGCGGCGGGTTGAGTAAGGCGCTCTGGCGCCTGTATCGAAACCCGGTGGGTTGAGTAAGGCGCTCTGGCGCCTGTATCGAAAC
>NZ_JBXATB010000002.1:0-401380 GCF_058809925.1 Rhodoglobus sp. GW821-FHT12B09
GGTTGAGTAAGGCGCTCTGGCGCCTGTATCGAAACCCGGTGGGTTGAGTAAGGCGCTCTGGCGCCTGTATCGAAACCATCGCACCGACGCCCCAGAGCCCCTCACTCCCTACGAAAGACCTTCTTACTCAACCGCGGCAGATCATTGAAACGCCCCTCGATGAGCGCTTTCCGCTTCGCGCGCGACCAGCCCTGGATGCGCTTCTCCATGAAGTACGCGTCGTCGATGCGATCGAACTCCTGCGCGAAGACCAGAGTCACAGGCATTCGCTTCGAGGTGTAGTCGCCGCCCTTGCCTGCGAGGTGCTGCGCCATGCGGTTGTCGAGGCTGCGGGCGCTACCGACGTAGTAGCTGCCGTCGGCGCAGTGCAGCATGTACACGAAGGGCATCGTGCGACGTTACGTCGCACGGCTCAGGTCTGGGCCGAAGGCGGGTGTTTCTGTGGAGGGGGTTTCGATACGCGCCCCAGAGGGCCCTACTCAACCCGCCGGTCTCGATACGCGCCCCAGAGGGCCCCACTCAACCCGCCGGTTTCGATACGCGCCCCAGAGTGCCCTACTCAACCCACCGGGGCCTTAGACGGTGCTACTCAACCCGCGGTTGATCGCGCGCGCCCACAGGGGGCCGCGGTAGAGGAACGCGGTGTAGCCCTGCACGAGCGTCGCACCGGCGGCGATCCGCTGGCGCACGTCGGCGGCGGTCTCCACTCCCCCGACCGAGATGACGCAGAAGTCCGCGGGGACCTCGGCCCGGATCAGCCGCAGCAGCTCGAGGGAACGCGCCGCGACGGGCGGGCCCGAGAGACCGCCGGCCCCGGCCGCCTCGACGACCTCGGCCGCAGTAGCCAGCCCCGCGCGCGACAGGGTCGTGTTCGTCGCGATGATCCCGTCGAGCAGCCCGGCGGCGAGCTGAGCGACCTTGCGCGCCTCGTCGTCCGTCAGGTCGGGGGCGATCTTCACGAGCACCGGCGTTGCGCCCGCGGCTTCCTTGACGGCGGTGAGGAGGGGCGTGAGCCTGTCGAGCTCCTGCAGCCCGCGAAGCCCGGGCGTGTTGGGCGAGCTCACGTTGACCACGAGGTAGTCGGCGAGCGGCGCCAGCGCACGGGTGCTCTCGAGGTAGTCGGGGATCGCGGCATCCACGTCGACCACCCGGGACTTGCCGATGTTCACACCGATGACGGGCCGGCGCTTCTTCGCCCTCGCGGCCGCGATGATCATGGCGGCGGCCGCTGCGCCGTGGTTGTTGAAGCCCATGCGGTTGATCACCGCGCGGTCGGGGATCAGCCGGAACAGACGCGGCTTCTCGTTGCCCGGCTGGGCCCGCGCGGTAATGGTGCCGACCTCGACGTGGCCGAATCCGAGAACGCCGAGGCCCCGGATGCCCGTGCCCTCCTTGTCGAACCCTGCAGCCACCCCGAACGGCGAGGAGAACTCGAGCCCCAGCGTGCTGACCCGGAGCGAGGCATCCGGACGGAAGAACCCCCGCAGGAAGCCGGGCAGGCGGCGGATGACGCCGAAGGCCAGGTGGTGGGCGCGCTCGGGGTCCATGCGCGCGAAGAACGTCCGGAAGATGAAGGCGTACAGCGCTAGTCCTGGGGCAGTTCGGCGGCGTGCTGGTGGTCCACGCGGAGCAGGGTGATGGCGGTCTCGAAGTCCTCGAGCGAGTCGAAGCCCTGGTAGACGCTCGCGAATCGCAGGTAGGCGACCTCGTCGAGCTCGCGCAGCGGGGTGAGGATCGCGAGGCCGATGTCGTTGGCCTCGACCTGGGCCGCGCCCGTCGCGCGGATGGTCTCCTCGACGCGCTGGGCGAGGACGGCGAGGTCGGTGTCCGTGACGGGACGCCCCTGGCACGCCTTGCGCACGCCCGAGACGATCTTCTCGCGGCTGAACGGCTCAACCACGCCGTTGCGCTTTATCACGCTCAACGACGCCGTCTCCGTCGTGGAGAAGCGGCGGCCGCACTCGGGGCACTGGCGGCGGCGGCGGATCGAGAGTCCGTCGTCACTGGTGCGGGAGTCGATGACGCGGCTGTCGGGGTGGCGGCAGAAGGGGCAGAACATGGTGCACCCAGCGTACGCCGCTACCGCGCGAAGCGTGCGGTGACGGCCGCGCCGTGTGCAGGAAGGTCCTCTGCGGCGCTGAGGGCGACGATCTGGGCCTCCACGGCCTGCAGCGCGGTGCGCGTGTAGTTGATGACCTGCTGGGGCCGCAGGAAGGTGTACGCCCCGAGGCCGGACGAGAAGCGCGACTGCCCGCCAGTGGGCAGCACGTGGTTCGAGCCTGCGAGGTAGTCGCCGAGGCTGACGGGCGAGTTCGCGCCGAGGAAGATCGCCCCGGCACTCTCGATGAGGTCGAGTACAGCGCCGGGCTCGGCGGTCTGGATCTCGAGGTGCTCCGGCCCGTAGGCGTTGCTGAACGCGGCGGCGGCCGCCAGGTCGGAGACGAGCACGGTCGCCGACTGCTGGCCGGAGAGCGCGGCGCGCACGCGCTCACCGTGGTGGGCGGATGCCGCGAGCTCCTCGACGCGCGCCGCGACCGCGTCCGCCAGCTCGGGCGAGTCGGTCACGAGCACCGCGGCCGCGAGCTCGTCGTGCTCCGCCTGGGACACGAGGTCGGCGGCGACCAGGCTGGCGTCGGCCGTGGCATCCGCGATCACCAGGATCTCGGTGGGCCCCGCCTCGGAGTCGATGCCCGCAACGCCGCGCACCAGCCGCTTGGCCGCCGCCACGTAGACGTTCCCGGGGCCCGTGATGATCTCGACCGGGTCGAGGCCTATGTCGGGGACGCCGTACGCGAAGGCGCCGATCGCGCCCGCACCGCCCATCGCATAGACCTCGTCGACGCCGAGGAGGCCCGCGGCGCCCAGGATCGTCGGGTGCACCGCTCCCCCGAACTGCTTCTGGGCCGGCGAGGCCAAGGCGACGGATGGCACTCCCGCAACCTGCGCCGGGACGACGTTCATGATCACGCTCGACGGGTAGACGGCCTTGCCGCCGGGCACGTAGAAACCGACACGGCTGACGGGCTGCCAGCGCTGGATGACCTCGGCTCCCGGGCCGAGCTGGGTGACCGTTCCGGCCGGAACCTGCGCCTGCGTCGCCGCCCGCACCCGCGAGATCGCCTCCTCGAGCGCGGCGCGCACCGCCGGGTCGAGAGCCTTCACGGCCTTGGAGATCTCGTCGGCGTGGATCCGGATGCGATCGGGCCGCACGCCGTCGAGGCGCTCCGCCTGATCGAGCAGCGCGAGCTCGCCGCGCGCGCGCACGTCGGCGATCAGGCCCTCGGCAGCCTCCGTGGCGACGGCGACATCGGTCGCCGCACGGGGAACGAGCTGTGCGAGCTCGGCGCGGGTGGACTGGCGGTCACGCAGATCGATCGTGTGCATCATGGCCTGACCAATGCTAGTTGGCCCGCCGAAGAGGAATATCGTGGTCCCGGCCACGATTGATACGGACGTATGAGCGAAACACCCGAAGAACAGCCCGTCGACAGCATCGACGCCTTCAAGAGCGCCTTCCGCAGGCACGCAGCGGGGGTCGCCATAGTGACGGCGCTCATGCCGGACGGCCGCCCCGCGGGATTCACCGCCACCTCGCTGGCCTCCCTCGCCGCGGTTCCGCCGCTCGCGACCTTCAACATGGCGCAGGTCTCGAGCAGCTGGCCCGCGATGACCGTCGGCAACCGCGTCGCGATCCACATGCTCGGCCCGCGCAGCCGCCACCAGGCGGAGCGCATGGCTGCCGCCAACCAGGTGCGCTTCGAGGGCGATCACTGGGCACCCGGACCGCACGGCGTGCCGATCCTCAACGACGTGACGGCGTGGATGCTCGCGCGCATCATCGAGGTGCACCCCGTGCACAACAACGCCGTGGTGGTGGTCGAGATCGAGAACGGCGCCCTCGGTGCCGAGGACGACGCGCTGCTCTACCACGAGCGCCGGTACTTCAAGCCCGGCGATACCGCGTAGCTAGCCCAGGCAGTTCGGGCCGAGCAGGGTCTTGAGCTCGCCGTACAGGTCGGCGGAGACCGTCACCGGGTACGGGATCTCGAACACCCTCGCCGTGCTGCCCTTGATGAGCTTGAGGCGCACCTCGTTGTCGCCCGCGTGCCGGATGAGCACGTCGTTCAGCGCCCCGACCACCTGGGTGGTGGCGCGCTGCTCCTGCAGGTGGATGACGAGCGGCCCCGTGCCGAGGCCCGGGCCGACATCGGGGGTGAACATGCTGACGGCGTGCAGGTTCATCCCGTCGTCGCGCAGGCTCACCCGGCCGCGCACGACCACGATCGCGTCGTTCGTGAGCGCGGGTGAGAACTCCTGGTAGGTCTTGCCGAGGAACATGACGCTCATCTCGCCGGCGAAGTCCTCGACGGTCACGATGCCGTACTGGTTGCCGCTGTTGCGGGCGATGCGGTGCTGGACGCTGGTCACGAGCCCCGCGATCGTGACGTGCTCCCCGTCGCCGGCGACGTCGCCGCCGAGTATCTCGGTGATGGAGGCCGTCATGTGCTTCGCGAGCTGGATCTCGAGTCCCGCGAGCGGGTGGTCGGAGACGTACAGGCCGAGCATCTCGCGCTCGAAGGCGAGCTTGTCGCGCTTCGCCCACTCGGGCCGCTCCGGCACGTGGTCGGCGGCCTCCGGCTCGTCCCAGAGGCTGTCGAAGTCGAAACCGACCTGGCCGTTCGCCTCGGCGCGCTTGACGCTCGAGGCGGAGTCGACCGCGTCTTCGTGGATCTCAATCAGTGAGCGCCGCGTCGCGCCGAGCGAGTCGAAGGCGCCGGCCTTGATCAGCGACTCGACGGTGCGCTTGTTCGCGACCTGGAGCGGCACCTTGCGCAGGAAGTCGTGGAAGGAGGTGAAGCGCCCCTTCTCGGTGCGCGCCCGCGAGATGAGCTCCACGACGTTGAAGCCGACGTTGCGCACGGCGCCGAGGCCGAACCGCACGTCGCCGCGGGTGCCCTCCGAGGGCACGGCGGTGAAGTCGACGCTCGACTCGTTGACGTCGGGCGCGAGAACCTTGATGCCCATGCGGCGGCACTCGCTCAGGTACATCCCGAGCTTGTCCTTGGAGTCGCCGACGCTCGTGAGGAGCGCCGCCATGTACTCGGCGGGGTGGTTCGCCTTCAGGTACGCGGTCCAGTAGCTGAGCACGCCGTAGCCTGCGCTGTGCGCTTTGTTGAAGGCGTAGTCGGCGAACGGCATCAGGGTGTCCCAGAGCACCTTCACGGCGTCTTTGCTGTAGCCGTTGGCGAGCATCCCGCCCTCGAAGTCCTCGAACTGCTTGTCGAGCTCGGACTTCTTCTTCTTGCCCATCGCGCGGCGGAGCACATCGGCCTGGCCGAGCGTGAACCCGGCGACCTTCTGCGCCACGGACATGACCTGCTCCTGGTACACGATGAGGCCGAACGTGGTGCCGAGGATCTCGCGCAGCGGCTCCTCCAGCTCGGGGTGGATCGCCTCGATCTGCTGCAGGCCGTTCTTGCGCAGCGCGTAGTTCGTGTGCGAGTTCATGCCCATGGGCCCCGGGCGGTACAGCGCGATGACCGCCGAGATGTCTTCGAAGTTGGTGGGCTTGAGCTGCTTGAGGAGCGCCCGCATGGCGCCGCCGTCGAGCTGGAAGACGCCGAGCGTGTCGCCGCGCGCGAGGAGGTCGTAGGTGGCGGGGTCGGCATCGAGGTCGAGGTCTTCGATGACCAGCCGCTTGCCGGTGTTCTTCTCGATCATCCGGAGCGCGTCTTCGATGATCGTCAGGTTGCGCAGCCCGAGGAAGTCCATCTTGATGAGCCCGAGGGACTCGAGAGGCGGCTGGTCGAACTGCGTGATGATCGCGCCGTCGTCCTCCCGCTTCATGATCGGCAGCACGTCGAGAAGGGGCTCCGCGGACATGATCACGCCCGCTGCGTGGACGCCCCACTGGCGCTTGAGGTTCTCGATGCCGAGGGCCGTCTCGAAGACCTTCGCGGCCTCCGCATCGGTCTCGATGATGCCGCGGAGGTCTGCGGCCTCCTTGTAGCGCTCGGCGGTCTTGTCCATGACGTCGCCGAGGGAGATGTCCTTCCCCATGATGGCCGGGGGCATCGCCTTGGTGAGCTTCTCCCCCACCGAGTAGGGCATGCCGAGCACGCGGGACGAGTCCTTGAGGGCCTGCTTCGCCTTGATCGTGCCGTACGTCACGATCTGCGCCACCCGGTCGTCGCCGTACTTGTCGGTGACGTACCGGATGACCTCCGGGCGCCGGCGGTCGTCGAAGTCGACGTCGACGTCGGGCATGGAGACGCGCTCGGGGTTGAGGAAGCGCTCGAAGATCAGCCCGTGAGCCAGCGGGTCGAGCTCGGTGATGCCCATGGCGTAGGACGCCATCGAGCCCGCAGCCGAGCCACGACCGGGACCGACCCGGATGCCCTGGCTCTTCGCCCACGCGATGAAGTCGGCCACGACCAGGAAGTAGCCGGGGAAGCCCATCTGCTTGATGACGTCGACCTCGTACTGCGCCTGCGCGAGGTGCGCCTCGTCGGGCGCGTCGTTGAAGCGGCGCTTCATGCCGACGGCGACCTCCTTCTCGAACCAGCTCGCCTCGGTCTCGCCCTCGGGCACCGGGAAGCGCGGCATGAGGTCGCGGTGCTCGAAATTGACCTCACAGCGCTCGGCGATGAGCAGGGTGTTGTCGCACGCCTCCGGGTAGTCGCGGAACAGCTCGCGCATCTGCGCCGCGCTCTTCAGGTAGAACTCGTCGGAGTCGAACTTGAAGCGGTTGGGGTCGTCGAGGGTCGACGCCGACTGCACGCACAGGAGGGCCGCGTGTGCCGTCGAGTCGTGCGCGTGCGTGTAGTGCAGGTCGTTGGTGGCGACGAGCGGCATGCTCAGCTCTTTCGCGAGCCGCAGCAGGTCCTGCATGGTCCGCTTCTCGATGTCGATGCCGTGGTCCATGATCTCGGCGAAGAAGTTCTCCCTGCCGAAGATGTCCTGGAAGTCGGCAGCGGCCTGACGCGCTTCGGCGTACTGGCCCAGGCGAAGGCGGGTCTGCACCTCGCCGCCGACGCAGCCGGTGGTCGCGATGATGCCCTTGGCATAGCGGCTCAGCAGCTCGCGGTCCATGCGCGGCTTGAAGTAGAAGCCCTCGATCGACGCGAGCGACGAGAGCTTGAAGAGGTTGTGCATCCCCTCGTTGTTCTCGGAGAGAAGCGTCATGTGCGTGTAGGCGCCCGACCCGCCGACGTCATCGCCGGACTGGCCGCTGCTGCCCCAGCGGACGCGGGTCTTGTCGCCCCGCGCGGTGCCCGGCGTGATGTAGGCCTCGGTGCCGATGATCGGCTTGATGCCGTTGGCCGTCGCCTGCTTCCAGAAGTCGTAGGCGCCGAACATATTGCCGTGGTCGGTCACCGCGATGGCGGGCATCCCCTGCTCCGCGGCGGCCTGCATGAGAGGCCCGACGCGAGCGGCGCCGTCGAGCATCGAGTACTCGCTGTGCACATGGAGGTGCACGAATGAGTCGCTGGATGCCACTGTTTCTCCGACTTGCTCGAGGGGGTTCCTCAACCCTAAGCCCGACCCCCGGCAGGAGATTCCCGCCGCGCTGCTAGTCGGCCCGAAGCACCTCAAGCGCGTGTTGAAGGTCGGCGGGATAGTCGCTCTCGAACTGCACGTACTCCCGTGTCGCCGGATGCTCGAACCCCAGCCGCTTCGCGTGGAGCCACTGCCGGGCGAGCCCCAGGCGGGCCGAGATGGTCGGGTCCGCGCCGTACATCGCATCGCCGACGCACGGGTGCCGCTGTGCGGCCATGTGCACCCGGATCTGGTGAGTCCTCCCCGTCTCCAGCTGGATCTCGAGCAGAGCGGCGGACGGGAACGCCTCGAGGGTCTCGTAGTGAGTCACACTCGGCTTGCCGTCGGCGACGATCGCGAACTTCCAGCTCGCGCCGGGGTGCCTGCCGAGAGGCGCGTCGATCGTGCCCGCCAGCGGGTCGGGATGCCCCTGCACGACGGCGTGATAGATCTTGTCGACCTCCCGGTCGTGGAAGGCGCGCTTGAGCGCGGTGTAGGCAGTCTCCGTCTTGGCGACGACCATGAGCCCGCTCGTCCCGACGTCGAGGCGGTGGACGATGCCCGCCCGCTCGGCAGCGCCCGAGGTCGCGACGCGGAAGCCCGCTCCCGCGAGGGCCCCGAGGACGGTCGGGCCCTCCCATCCGATCGACGGGTGCGCAGCGACGCCCGCCGGCTTGTCGACCACCACGATGTCGTCGTCGTCGTAGACGATGCCGAGGTCGGCGACCACGATCGGAACGATCACCGGCTCGGACTTCGAGACCCAGGAGACTTCGAGCCACCCGCCGGATGGCAGCCGGTCGGACTTCGACAGCTGCTTGCCGTCGAGCAGCACGCCCCCGGCCTCGATCACCTCCGCGGCGAAGGTGCGGGAGAACCCCAGCAGTTTCGCGATCGCGGAGTCGACGCGGTCGCCCGCGAGTCCGTCGGGCACGAAGAGGCTGCGGGATTCCACGGTCAGGCTTTCAGGGGCTGGACAGCAACGACGGCCGGCGGAGCGGGATACCCGCGCCCACCGGCCGTCGGCTGGATCGGACTAGTTGCCGGCGAAGCCGGGGTAGTTGGCCGGCGGCTGGGTGCCGGCAGGAGCGTTGAACTGCTGGGCGTCGTACGCGGCCGGCTGCTGCGAGTCGTACGAGGGCTGCTGTGTCTCGTAGGGCTGCGCGGCAGCAACCTCCGCGAACGCCGGGGCCGGTGCGGCGGCCGGGGCCGCGCTGGGGCCGGTGCTGAGGGCGCTCGGGGCGTCGAGCTCGCGCAGCTGGCCCTCGATGTAGCCCTTGAGCTTCTGGCGGTACTCGCGCTCGAAGGTGCGGAGCTCCTCGATCTTGTACTCGAGCTGCTGGCGCTCCTGGTCGAGCGAGCCGAGCTGGGCGCGCTGGCGGGTCTCGGCCTCGGCCACGACGCGTGCGGCGGTCGCATGGCCCTCGGCAATGAGTGCATCGCGCTTCTCGACGCCCTCGCGGACGTGCTCCTCGTGGAGTCGGCGAGCGAGCTGGAGAAGGTTGTTCGTGTTGCCCGGGTCCATCGGGTTCGCGTCGAGGCCGGCACCCGCGGCGGCGAAGGCCGGGGCTGCTGCAGGAGCGGGAACCGCGACGGGCTCGGGCTGCTGCGTGAACGCCTGCTGCTGGGGCTGGGCCTGCCCGGCGCCCGCGCGCTGGAGTTCGTTGATGCGGCCGTCGCTCGCGACGAGGCGCTGGCGCAGCTCCTCGTTCTCCTGGTTGAGACGGCGAAGCTCCACGACCACCTCGTCGAGGAAGTCGTCCACCTCGTCCTGGTCATACCCCTCACGGAACTTCGTGGGTTGGAACCGCTTGTTGACTACGTCTTCTGGAGTCAAAGCCATTGCCGTCACCTCAAACACTTTCTATAGCCGCACCGCCTGCCAGATGTTTTCGGAACATCGGGAAGACATTGAATTAACTTCCATCTCGCGGGTAGAACCAGTCGTCCCCACCAGACCTGAGTCCACAGTACAGCGAAGATGTCAGTTGACGAATCCCAGCGAGACAGAAATCAGGATGACAGTCACGAGCATCACGATCGTCCAGGCGAAGTCGAGAGCGGCTCCCCCGATGCGCAGCGGCGGAATCACGCGGCGCACGAGCTTGATGGGCGGGTCCGTCACGGCGAAGACGGCCTCGGCGAAGACCAGGCCGATTCCCCGGGGCCGCCAGTTGCGCGCGAAGGTGCGCACGAGGTCGAGGATGAACCGCGCCCACATCAGCACGAAGAAGATCGTCAGGGCGATGTAGACGACGATGGCGATGATCGAGACAGGCGAGACGAAGGACACCTCGAAAGACTAACCGGTGCGCGAAGCGGCGCCCGCCGCGCGGCTACTGCGCGAAGAACGAGGCGTCGACGTCGGACTCGACCTCGGCGTGGTCCCCGCTCACGGCGACGTGGGCCGGCGACAGCAGGAACACCTTGTTGGTGACCCGCTCGATCTTGCCGTAGAGCCCCTGAGACAGTCCGCTCGCGAAGTCGATGAGGCGGCGGGCATCCGGCTCGCTCATCTGAGAAAGGTTGATGATCACCGGGATGCCCTCGCGGAAGTTCTCGGCGATGAGCTGCGCGTCCTTGTACTGGCGCGGGTGAACGGTGAGGATCTCGTTCATCTCGGCCGCGGCGGGGCGGGCAGAGCTGGCGCGGCGCAGGGGCGTGACTGGCGCGCGGCCGGGCGCCTGGGCGGCCTGGTGGTGGGCGACGGGCGCGGCCGGAGCCGAGGGGCCCTGCTCGTACTCGTAGTCCTCGTCGGCGAGGCCGAGGTACACCATCGTCTTGCGCAGCGGATTTGCCATGTGATTCCCCTTACTGAAGCTTCCACCACGACATTAACCTTTGGCGGGTCTATTTCCGGTGATTGCCGTGCCGATTCTTAGGTGTGTCGCGCCCTCGAGGATCGCGTCGGCGTAGTCGCCCGACATCCCCATCGAGAGCGCGGTCGCGCCGGGCGCGGTGCGCACCAGCCGCTCAGAGAGCTCCCGCACGCGGGCGAAGGCCGCTCGGGGCTCCTCGCCCAGAGGCGCCACGGCCATCAGGCCGAGCACCTCGAGACCGCCCTCGAGGGCGAGTCCGGCAAGCCGCTCCAGGTCGGCGGGGGCCGCTCCCCCGCGATCCGCGTCGTCGGTGAGGTTGACCTGGATGAACACGCGCGAGCCCGCGAGGGGGCCGACCAGCCCGTCCCGGTCGAACGAGTGGACCACATCGGCGTACGCCGCCACCTGCTTCGCCTTCTTCGACTGCAGCTGGCCGATGAAGTGCCAGGTCGTCGGGTCGCCCAGTGCACCGAGGTCGGCGAGCTCCGCGAGCTTCGGCTGGGCCTCCTGGTGACGGCTCTCCCCGAAATCGCGCACCCCGAGCTCGTACAGGTCGCGCACGAGCTGGGCGGGGTGGAACTTGGTCACGACGATCGTGCTGATCGACCCCGGATCGCGCCCGGCTCGCGCCGCGGCATCCGCGACACCGGTCTGCACGGCCGCCAAGCGGTCGGCCAGGCTCATTTCAAGAAGTCAGGGATGTCCAGGTCGCCCTCGTCCTCGTCGAAGCTGCGGTCGACGGGGGTGTGAACGAGGCTCGGCTCCGGGGTCCAGGCCTGGGTGTCGGCGAGGGTCGAGTCGGTCTGCGCCGGGGCGCTCGCCGGGGCGTCCGGCACGACGTAGTTGGTGCGGCGGCCCTCGCGCACGCGGGTCACGGGCTCGCCGCCGTCGAAGCCCGCGGCGATCACCGTGACGCGCACCTCGTCGCCGAGGGTGTCGTCGATAACCGCGCCGAAGATGATGTTGGCCTCGGGATGCACGGCCTCCTGCACGAGGCGGGCCGCATCGTTGATCTCGAAGATGCCCAGGTTCGATCCGCCCTGGATGGAGAGCAGCACGCCGTGCGCACCGTCGATCGACGCCTCGAGCAGCGGACTCGCCACGGCGAGCTCGGCAGCCTTGATGGCGCGGTCAGCGCCGCGCGCGGAGCCGATGCCCATGAGCGCGGAGCCGGCACCCTGCATGACCGACTTGACGTCGGCGAAGTCGAGGTTGATGAGGCCGGGTGTGGTGATGAGGTCGGTGATGCCCTGCACACCGGCGACGAGCACCTGGTCGGCGGTCGCGAACGCCTCCAGCATGCTGATGCCCCGGTCGCTGATCTCGAGGAGTCGGTCGTTGGGGACGACGATGAGCGTGTCGACCTCGTTCTTGAGGTTGACGACGCCGATCTCGGCCTGGGCCGAGCGGCGCTTGCCCTCGAACCCGAAGGGCTTGGTGACGACGCCGATGGTGAGCGCGCCGATCGACTTGGCGATGCGCGCCACGACGGGAGCGCCGCCGGTGCCGGTGCCGCCGCCCTCGCCTGCTGTGACGAAGACCATGTCGGCGCCCGCGAGGGCCTCCTCGATCTCCTCCGCGTGGTCCTCCGCTGCGCGGCGGCCGACCTCGGGGTCCGCGCCGGCGCCGAGGCCGCGGGTGAGCTCACGGCCCACGTCGAGCTTCACGTCGGCGTCGCTCATGAGCAGCGCCTGGGCATCCGTGTTGATGGCGATGAATTCGACGCCGCGCAGGCCGAGCTCGATCATGCGGTTGACGGCGTTCACGCCGCCGCCACCGATGCCGACTACCTTGATCACTGCGAGGTAGTTCTGGTTTGACGTCACTTCCGGCCTCCGCTGCCTGTTGCAGAAATGGTGCGTGCCGGAGCCAACCTTCAACCTCTACCTGAGGTATAAAGTAATGCCCGGTATGCATTTCTTGTGTTGAGGGTAGGTCGGCCGCTCCCCCAGTGCTCGCAACGGAGCCAGCGTGTCGGATTGCCGCGCTGTGTGGATGCTGCATCAGCTCGGGCGGAACACGCCGTTTCCCGGAGCCGACACGTCGAACGTCCCGGGCGCCGCTGAATCGGTGACCGAGATCAGCCCCGCCAGGAGCGCCGCCTTCTTGTCGGACTGGTCGGCGCTGCCCCAGTGCACGGCCTGCCCGACGCCGGTCAGGACGAAGGTGACGTCGTCCTTCGAGCGCGCCTTGATGGTGTCCACCTGCGCGAGCAGGTCGGGCGGGAGCGCGAGCAGCACCTCCACGACCGCCGTGAACGCCGGGCTCGTCAGGTCGGCGCCGCCGAGGTCGATGAGCGGCACACCCGCCACGCGCTCCGCCGACTGCTGCACGACGATGCCCGCGGGGTCGACGAGGTCGAAGCCCGCGGACGAGGCGATGCTCCCGACGGGCTGGCGCTCCGTCACGTGGATGATCAGGCGGTCGGGCGGCACGATCTCGGTCACGTAGCTGCGGATGAGCGGGAACACCGAGAGGTCGCGCGTCAGCTGGTCGTAGTCGAGAAGGGCGAGCGGCGTGCCGAGCTGGTCGTCGGCGGCCGCGGTGATCTCGGCGGGGTCGATGCGCGACGCGCCCTCCACGCTGATGCTGCGCAGTGCGAGGAGGGGCGAGTACACCGCTGTCACGACGAGCAGCGCCATGGTCAGGAGGAGCCCGCCCACCGCCGCGATCGCGATCCTGCGGTTGCGCGCGCGACGGGTGAACCGCTTGACCTCCGCGCGCTCGAACCTGCGTCGCTCCCGCGCGGCCCTGCGGAGATCCGAGCGGGCGGCCGCGTCGGGCCGCGGGCTGCGGCTCGGGATGCCCGTCGCCCGCGCTCTCGCCGGTGCTGGCTTCGCGGACGGCTGCCTCGGCTGACGCACCGGCTGCGGGGGCTGGGAGCGCTGCGGCGTGGCGGCGGGCTGGGAGCGCTGCGGCTGCACCGGCTGCTGCACCCGCGGCTTCTGGACCGGCGGCTGGGACGCCGCCCTAGTAGGCCGGCGGGGCGGCTGTGCCGCCCCGGGCGGGTCGAACCCCTCGGGGCGCTTCATCGGACTTAGTCGCCTTCGCCCGCGCCCGTGCCCGTGCCCGTGCCCGTGCCCGTGCCCGTGCCGAGAGACGCGAGCACCTGCGGCACGATGCGGTAGACGTCGCCGCAGCTCAGGGTCATGATGATGTCGCCGTCTCGCGCTATCGCGGCTGCGCGGTCAGCGGCCCGCTGCCAGTCGGGCAGGTAGTCCACCCGCGACGCGTCCTCGAAGCGGTCGGCCACGAGTGCGCCGGTGACTCCGGGCACCGGGTCCTCACGCGCGCCGAAGACGTCGAGGACGATGGTGTGGTCGGCGAGCCCCTCGTAGGTGCGGGCGAACTCCCCGGCCATCGCCTGGGTGCGGCTGTACAGGTGGGGCTGGTGCACCGCGATGATGCGCCCGTTCCCCACCACGCTGCGCGCGGCCCGCAGGGCGGCGTCCACCTCGGTCGGGTGGTGGGCGTAGTCGTCGTAGACGCTCACGCCGCGGACGACCCCGTGCAGCTCGAAGCGCCGCTCGGTGCCGCCGAACTCCGCGATGCCGTCGAGCGCCGCGCGAGGGTCGAGCCCGAGCCCGACGAGGACGGCGAACGCGCCGGCCGCGTTGAGGGCGTTGTGGTGTCCGGGCACGCGGAGGGTGGCGGCGTAGTCGGCGCCGCGCCAGGACAGGGCGAAGGAGACGGGGCCCTCGGTGACGACGGAGTGGACGCGGACGTCGGCCGCGGCATCCTCGCCGAAGGTGATGACGTTGGGGTGCGTGAGCGCCGATGTCACGCGCACCGCGCCGGGGTCGTCGCTCGAGATCACGACGAGCTCGGAGGCGCGGTTCGCGAACTCGACGAAAGCCGCGTCGAACGCGTCGTGGTCGCCGTAGTGGTCGAGGTGGTCGGCGTCGACGTTGGTCACGAGCGCGACCGCGGTGTCGTAGAGCAGGAAGGAGCCGTCGGACTCGTCGGCCTCGACCACGAACAGGTCGTCCTTGCCGAAGCCCGAGCTCACGCCCAGGGACTGGATGACGCCGCCGTTGACGAAGCTCGGATCGGCCCCGAGCGCGCGAAGTCCGGTGACGACCATGCCGGTCGAGGTGGTCTTGCCGTGCGCCCCGGCGACCGCCACGAGCCGCTTGCGGTTGATGAGCCAGGCGAGCGCCTGGGAGCGGTGCAGCACCGGGATGCCCCTGCGCACGGCCTCGAGGTACTCGGGGTTGTCCGGCCAGAGCGCGCCGGTGTACACGAGCGCGTCGGCGTCGGCCACGTTCGCGGCGTCGTGGCCGATGGACACGGTGGCGCCCAGCGCCCGCAGGTCCTCCGTGTTGTGGTTCTCCGAGCGGTCCGACCCCGTCACGCGGTGCCCCGACGCGAGGAACAGCCGCGCGATGCCGCTCATGCCGGATCCGCCGATCCCGACGAAGTGCACGGCGCCGAGCTCGGCGGGCAGGGGCATGGAGAGGTCGGGCTTGATCATTGGATCGATTTTACGCGGGCGGCGCCGTCGGGGCCGTCGGAGCGGGCCGAGTCGATGAGGTCGACCATCCGGTCGGTGCCGTCGAGCGTGCCGACCGTCGCGATCCGGGCCGCCATGTCGGCGATTCGCGCGCGGTTGCGCAGCAGGGGCACGAGCTCGGCCGCCACCCATTCGGGAGTGAACGCGGAGTCGTTGACGATCACCGCTCCCCCGGCCTCGACGGCGCCGCGCGCGTTGAAGCGCTGCTCGCCGTTGCCGACCGCGTAGGGCACGAAGACGGCCGGGATGCCCAGCGCCGACAGTTCGGCGACGGTGGCCGTGCCGGCCCGCGAGAGCGAGAGGTCGGCCACGGCGAGGGCGAGGTCCATGCGGTCCGCGTACTTCAGGACGAGGTATCCCGCAAGCTTGGGGTCTGCGACGGCATCGCGGTACTCGCCCGTGACGTGGATCACCTGCCAGCCCGCGCCGAGGATGCGGGTGACGGACTGCGAGACGGTGTCGTTGATGCGCTTCGCCCCCGAGGAGCCGCCCGTGACGAGGAGGGTGGGCTTCGTGTCGTCCAGCCCGAAGTACCGCACGCCCTCGCGGCGGCCCTCGAAGCGGTCGAGGGACTCGATCTCGCGCCGCAGCGGCATGCCCACGACCTGGCCGCCGCGGATCCGGGTGCCCGGGAAGGCTGTGCCGACGAACCGCGTGAACCGCGCCCCGAGCCGGTTGGCAATGCCCGGCCGCGCGTTCGCCTCGTGGATGGCGTACGGCACGTGCTCGGCCCGAGCTGCGAGGTACGCGGGTGCGGCGACGTAGCCGCCGAAGCCCACGACCACGTCGACGCCACGGTCGCGGATGATGGCGCGCACGGCGTCGATCGTGCCGCGGAGGCGGGACGGGAACTGCAGGGCCGCGCGATTGGGCCGGCGCGGCAGCGGCACCCTGTCGATCGTGAGCAGCTCGTAGCCGCGGTCGGGTACGAGGCGCGCCTCAAGCCCTTCCTTGGTGCCGAGCACGAGCACGGTGGCATCCGGGTGGCGCTCTCGGAGGCGGTCGGCCACGGCGAGCAGGGGGTTGACGTGGCCGGCGGTGCCGCCGCCCGCCAGGAGGTACGTGGTCATGCGCGCGAGCGTACCCGCTGTTCGGCGAGAAGGCGCGATCGCTCGGCGGGCGACTGCACGACCTCGTCCACCGGATCGGCCGAGCTGGTGCGCGCGAACGACAGCACCACCCCGATCCCGAGCAGCGTCGCAATGAGCGCGGAGCCGCCCGCGGAGATGAGCGGGAGCGGCACGCCGAGCACCGGGAGGACGCCCAGCACCACCGCGATGTTCACGAAGGCCTGGCCGATGACCCACACCATGACGCCCGCCGTCGTGATGCGGGCGAAGGTGTCGCGCGTGGTGCGGATGATACGCACGAACGCGATGGTCAGCACCACGAACAGGGCGAGCACGACCACGGCGCCGATCAGGCCGAGCTCCTCGCCGATGATGGCGAAGATGTAGTCACTGGATGCCTCGGGCAGCCAGTTCCACTTGGCCACCGAGTTGCCCAGCCCCTTGCCGAACAGGCCGCCCGCCGCGAGGGCCCAGTTCGCGTGCTCGGGCTGCCAGCAGTAGCCGGAGTAGTCATCGGCGGTGCAGCCGTTGAGCCAGGCGGAGATGCGCTCGGTGCGCGACGAGCTCGTCATCGCGAACATCGTCGCCACGAGCGCGAGGCCGGTGACCGCCACCGCGAGGAACTTGATCCGCACCCCGGCGAAGAACAAGCAGCCGAGCACGATGATGAGCATCACCGACGCCGTGCCGAGGTCGTTGCCCACGAGCACGAGCAGGATGGCAAGACCGGCGACCGGGGCGATCGGAAGCGCGACGTGCTTCCAGTCGGCAAGCAGATCCTGCTTGGTCGTCAGCACCCACGCGACCCAGACGATGAGCGCGATCTTGACGAACTCGGAGGGCTGGGCCGTGAAGCTGCCCACCCGGATCCAGTTGTTGTTCCCGCCGTAGCCCAGGCCGATGCCGGGCACGAAGACGAGCATCTGAAGCGCGCCGCCGAACAGCAGTGCCGGCCACGCCCAGCGCTTCCAGAACGTCGGCGGCATGCGCGATGCGAGGAGCATGAGCGGGATTCCCACCACTGCGAACAGCCCCTGGCGCACGAACCTCCCGAAGAAGCCCTCGTCGTCGTTGAACGACTCGATGGTCGACGACGACAGCACCATCACGAGGCCGAAGATGACGAGGAAGAGCGTCACACCCAGCAGCAGGAAGTAGTTGGTCTGGGCGGCCGAGAACAGCTTGCGGACCGGGATGACGGCCACGGCCGGCCGCGGGTCCCGCGCTTGCTGCGGCGCACCCGCACGGGTCGCGCGGGGCTGCGGGGGCACGGCCCTCGCCGCCCTCGCCTGCGCGGCCTTAGCCTGCTGCGCCGCCCTCGCCCGCTGGGCCTGGGTCGGAGGGGTGCGCGTCGAGGTCACTGCCTGCCCCTCCCAAGTACTCTTCGACGGCTCTGGCGAATCGATCGCCCCGGTCCGCATAGTCGGTGAATTGGTCCATGGATGCCGCGGCCGGCGCCATGAGCACGGTGTCCCCCTGAGACGCCATTCCCCCGGCGACCCGCACCGCGTGCGGCATCACCTCGCCAGTGTCCGTCGCGTCGACTTCGATGAGCGGGACTTCCGGGGCGTGTCGCCCAAATGCTTCAACCACAGGTTGACGGTTAACCCCGATGACGACGGCTCCCTTGAGCCGCCGAGCGTGCTGCTGCACGAGGGGCGCGATGTCGACGCCCTTGAGCAGGCCGCCCACGATCCACACCACGGAAGGGAACGACTTCAACGCTGCGTCCGCCGCGTGCGGGTTCGTCGCTTTCGAGTCGTCGACCCAGGTGACACCGGATGCCTCGGCCACCGTCTCGGTGCGGTGGTGGTCGACACGGAAGGTTGCGAGCCCGGAGCGCACGCTCTCGGCGTTCATCCCGACCGCGCGGACGAGCGCCGCGGCCGCGAGGACGTTCGCCACCATGTGCGGGCTCGCCAGCCCCGCCTCGGCGAGCTCGCCGTGCGTCGTGAGCTCCAGAGCAGCCTTGTGCCGGTCCGGCAGGAACGCCCGGTCGACGATGATGTCCCCGACCATCCCGAGGTCGCTCGGGCCCGGGGTGTCGAGGCCGAAGCTGATCGCGCGGCAGCCCTCCTGCACCTCTGCCTCCTCGACGAGGTGCATGGTCGCCTCGTCCGCGCGGTTGTAGACGCACGCGAGCCGAGTGTTCCAGTAGACGGTGCCCTTCGCCTCGGCGTACGCCTCGCGCGAGCCGTGGAAGTCGAGGTGGTCGTCCGCGATGTTGAGCACGGCACTCGCGGCGGGGGCGATCGCGCCCGGGCCGGTGCGCGGCATCCAGTGCAGCTGGAAGCTCGAGAGCTCGACGACGAAGACGTCGAAGCCCGCCGGGTAGCGGATCGCGTCCAGTACCGGGACGCCGATGTTGCCCACGGCCGCCGCGCGCAACCCGCTCGACGCGAGCAGGTGGGTGACGAGCTGCACCGTCGTGGTCTTGCCGTTGGTGCCCGTGACGGCGATCCAGTCGGCGGGGTCGCCGAGCTTGTCCCGCACGCGCCAGGCGAGCTCGATATCGCCCCAGACGGGAACGCTCCGGGCCTGGGCCCACCGCAGCAGTGAGTGGTCGAGCGGGTAGCCCGGGGAGGCGATGACGAGCTCGGGGGCGAAGGCCTCGACGCTCGGCGGCACCACGTCGGCATCCGGCTGCAGTACCAGGGATGCCCCGATGACCTCGAGCATCGCGGTGCGCTCCTCGGTGGCCCCCGTGGCGACGACGAGAACCGTGGCGCCGAGCTCCGCGAGAGTGTCGGCGACGGAGAATCCGGTGACACCGAGCCCGAGCACGACGACTCGCAGCCCGCGCCAGTCGGCGTGCCAGCTGGTCAGAGCGTCCAGATCTCGCACGGTCAGCGCGTTACCCACTCGAGGTAGAAGATGCCGACCCCGACGGCGACGAACAGCGCGGCGATGAGCCAGAACCGCACGACGATGGTGATCTCCGCCCAGCCCTTCAGCTCGAAGTGGTGCTGCAAGGGGCTCATGAGGAAGATCCGCCTGCCCTGGCCGAACCGCCACTTCGTGAGCTTGAAGTACCCGCGCTGCAGGATCACCGAGCCGGTGACGATGAGGAACAGGCCTCCGATGAGAACCAGCAGCAGCTCGGTGCGCGACAGGATCGCCAGCGCGGCCAGCGCACCGCCGAGGCCGAGCGAGCCGGTGTCGCCCATGAAGATCTGGGCGGGCGAGGTGTTGTACCAGAGGAAGCCGATGAGAGCACCGGCGATGGCGGCGGCGATCACCGCGAGGTCCAGGGGGTCGCGCACCGTGTAGCAGTACAGCTTGTCTTCGACTTGCAAGCGGTCGCTGTAGCACGCCTGGTTGTTCTGCCAGAAGCCGATGAAGATGTAGGCCGAGATAGCGAAGATCGAGGCTCCCGTGGCCAGGCCGTCGAGGCCGTCGGCCACGTTCACACCGTTCGACGCGCTGACGATGATGAGCGTGGTCCAGATCGCGAAGATGATCCCGCCGCCGATGAGCCCGAAACTCGCGAAGTCCAACCAGGTGATGTCACGAACGCCCGAGATGTACGTGTGGCGCACCCCGTCGATGATTGTCGAGGCCGGCGTGAGGTTGTGCTCATCGGGAAAGCTCAGCGCGATCACCGCGAACACCGCAGCGACGATCACCTGCCCGGCGATCTTCTGCCAGCCGCCGAGCCCGAGGCTGCGCTGCTTGCGCGTCTTGAGGAAGTCGTCGATGAAGCCGACAAGGCCCATGCCGCCCATGAGGAAGATCACCAGGACGCCGACGAGGGTCATGTCCGTGCCGCCGACAAGATGGCCCACGACGTAGCCGATGGTCGCGCCCAGGATGAAGATGATGCCGCCCATCGTGGGCGTGCCGCGCTTGGTGTGGTGCGACTCCGGGCCGTCGTCGCGGATGAACTGGCCCCACTTGAGGCGCTTGAACAGCTTGATGAAGAGCGGCGTGAGGAAGAGGGTGAACGCGAGGGAGAACCCGCCGGCGACGAGGAGGGCGATCACGAGGCGACCCCTGCGAGGCGGTCGCCGAGGAGCCTGAGCCCGGCCGACTTGGAGGATTTCACGAGAACGACATCCCCTTCGCGCATTCGGTCACTCAGCAAATCGTATGCCTCCTCAGGGGTGTCCACGAGCACCGACTCCCCGTCCCACGACCCCTCGAGGCCCGCGGCGTTGTGGATGTGCCGCGCGTTGTGGCCCACGACGATGAGCTGCCGCACGTTGAGGCGCACGACGAGCCGCCCGATGCGGTCGTGCTCGTCGTCGGCGAAGTCTCCGAGCTCGGCCATCTCGCCCAGCACGGCGATGGAGCGGTGCGCGTCGCCGCGCGTGATCTGCGCCAGAGTCTTGAGGGCGGCGGCCGTCGAGTCGGGGCTGGCGTTGTAGGCGTCGTTGATGATGACGATGCCGTCCGGCCGCTCGAGCACCTCCATGCGCCATCGCTCGGCGCGGACGAGCTGCTCGAGGGCCGCAGCCGAACGGACGACCGGCACACCGAGGGCCCGTGCGGCGGTGATGGCCGCGAGGGCGTTCATGGCGTGGTGCTCGCCCAGGATCCTGAGCTGCACCGGGGTGCGCTCCCCGTCCGCGACGACGGTGAAGGCGGTGCCGGAGGCCGTGGCCTCGATGTCCTCCGCGCGCACGTCCGCCGCATCGGACAGGCCGAACCACTGCACTGCCGCGCTCGTGCGCTGCGCCATCCGGACTACGCGGGGGTCGTCGCGGTTGAGCACCGCCACAGCGTCTGCCCGAAGGTCGTCGACCATCTCGCCCTTGGCCTGCTCGATCGCATCGGCCGAGCCGAACTTGCCGATGTGCGCGAGGCCCACGGTGAGGACGATCCCGACATCGGGCTTGGCGACGGAGACGAGCTTGGCGATGTCGCCGACGCCGTCAGCACCCATCTCGACGACCAGGAATCGAGTGTCGTGCTCGATGCCGAGCATGGAGATCGGCGCTCCGACCTCGTTGTTGAACGAGCCCGTCGGTGCGACGGTCTTGCCCTCTGCGCCGAAGATCGCCCGCATCATGTTCTTGGTGGTGGTCTTGCCGTTCGAGCCGGTTACGGCGACAACCTTCAGCTGACCGCCGGCCCGGACGCGCGCCACGACCTCGCGCGCAAGATCGGAGAGAGCCACGACGCCGTCCGGGACGACGAGCTGCGGCACCGCGGTGTCGAGCTCGCGCTCGACGACGAGGAGGGCCGCGCCGTTCGCCACGGCGGC
This sequence comes from Rhodoglobus sp. GW821-FHT12B09, assembly GCF_058809925.1. Classification (NCBI taxonomy): domain Bacteria; kingdom Bacillati; phylum Actinomycetota; class Actinomycetes; order Micrococcales; family Microbacteriaceae; genus Rhodoglobus; species Rhodoglobus sp. GW821-FHT12B09. The sequence continues at coordinate 21,148 of NZ_JBXATB010000002.1, forward strand.
GGGGGCGAACAGGTGCCCGTCCGTGGTCTCCCCCGGCAGGGCGAAGAACACGTCGCCGGGGGTGACGCTCCGGGAGTCGGTGTGCACGTCGCCCGAGACCACGGCTGCCGCGGCATCCGGGGTCCCGACGAGCCTGCCGCCGATCGCGCGCGCCATATCGGCGATGCTGAGTTCGATCACGCTGTCGTGCTCCTGGGTGTGAGAGTGCCGCGTCAGCTCACCAGTAGACGGGCAGGTCCGGAGCCGACGAGGTCGACGGCGGGACCCGGAAAGTGGTGAGCGTCTGGGCCATGACATCGCGCCATACCGGGGCGATGAGGCCCGAGTACACACTATCGGGGATGCCCGCGGTCACGACCACGGCGTACTGGGGGTTGTCGGCCGGGGCGACTCCGGCGTAGGAGATGACCACCTTGTCGCCGTACTCGCCGTTCTCAGCGACCTCGGCCGTGCCGCTCTTGACCGCCGTGCGGTAGCCCGGGATCTGCAGGTTCGGGGCGGAGCCGCTCTTGTTCGCGACCTGCTCCATCATCGCGACGGTCTGGTGGGCCGTGTCCTCCTTGATGACCTGCCGGCCCTCCGTGGGCGGGGTGTCGGTCACGGTTCCGTCGGGCCACTCGCAGCCCTCGACCAGGGTGACGGGCATCCGGAGCCCGCCGTTGCCGATGGTCTGGAAGATGCTCGCGACCTGCACCGACGTCGCGGAGATGCCCTGGCCGTACTGCACCGAGTAGTTGCTGCGGCCGAACCACTGGTCGGCGTCGGGCAGGTCGCCCGCGGACTCGCCGAGGAAGCCGACCTCGGTCTTCTCCCCCAGTCCGAACGCGGCCATGTAGTCGTGGCGCTGCGGTGCCGGCAGCAGGTCGGAGAACTTGGAGACCGCCACGTTCGACGACTCGACGAGCGCACCGGCGAGGGTCAGGTTCTCGGTGTCGTGGTAGAACGCGTCGTGGATCGAACTGCCGTCGGGCTGCTCGAGGCTGTAGGGCACGACGACTCCCGATTCGGGATTCGCCACTCCCGCATCGACGAGGGATGCCGCGGTCAGCGCCTTGATAGTCGAGCCGGGCTCGTACGGCGTGCTGAACGCACGAGATCCCGTCGCCTGCCCGGTCGGACCGTCGTGCACCGTGTTGGGATCGATGGTCGGCCAGTCCGCGACCGACATGAGATGCCCGTCCTTGATACGGATGACGACGGCTGTCGCCCACGTCGCACCGAGGTCGCTCGCCGCCTGCTGCATGCGCTCCTGCACGTAGAACTGCAGATCGCGGTCGATGGTGAGCCTGAGCGTCCCGCCGTCCTTGGTCTCCTGGGTCGTCACGACGCTGCCGGGCAGCTGCGTGCCGTCCTCGGCGCTCTCGTAGGTGGCGGTGCCGTTCGTGCTCGCGAGGCAGTCGTCCTCGCTGAGCTCGAGACCGGCCTGCGCGCCGTCCACGTTCGTGAACCCCACGAGGTTGCCGGCGATCTGGCCGTTCGGGTAGGTGCGCTCGGGGTGGCGTGTCGCCATCACCCACGAGATGCCGAGCGCGTCGATCTTCTGGTACATGTCCAGGGTCACGCTCTTGACGATGTAGGCGAAGTCGGAGGCGGGGTCTGAGGCGAACGCGGTGTACATCGCGGCCGGGTCCTGCCCCGTCAGAGCGGCGATCCGGCCGAGCGCATCGGGTACGGAGGTCGCGGCATCCTTGCGGCTCAGCGCTACCTTCGGCGAGGCGATGATGTCGTAGCGCAGCACGCTGTCGGCGAGCACGGCCCCGTTGGTGTCGACGATGTCGCCGCGCGTGCCGTAGGTCACCAGGGTGCGGGCGCGCTTGTCCTGCGACTCGGCGTTCAGCTCGTCGGCCCGCACGATCTGGATGTCGACGAGCCGCACCACGAAGACCACGATGACGAGGAACACCCCGACTACTGCAAGGGAGATGCGCGCCCGGCTGCGTCGCGTTCTCATGCCTGTCTCCGCTGCTGTCGTCTAGTGGGTCACGGGCGCGGGGATCGAGTCCACGGGCGCCTGTTCAGTCTGCGTGGCGGCGGCGGGCGGCGCGGCAGCCCCGTCGGCGTGTCCCGTCGTCGTCGCGGGCGCGTTCGGATCGACCATCTGGACGCCGGCGAGCTGCGAGTTGGTGATCAGGTTGCACTTCCCGCCGCATCCGGCCGGGTCGGCGCTACCGGGGAGGCCGTAGACCCGCCCCGTGCCGAGGTCGATCGCGTACGGCGCGCTGTTGGGCACCATGCCCAGGTGCGCGGCCTGCGCGCTGAGGTTCTGGGTGGAGTCGAGCACGTTGAGCTTCTCCGTCAGCGCGTCCTCGGTGCGCAGCAGGTCCTTCTGCTCGTCCTGCAGGGCGGACACCTGGTAGGCGCCGTCCGAGACGACGATGCTGAGCAGAAGTTGGGCGGCGAAGATCGTGAAGAGGCTGGCGATTGTCACGACGGCGTACGCGAGCTTCGGGCGCGCACGGCGCTGGGCGCGCGTGGCCACGATCTCGATGTGGCGGGGGTGCTGGCGCGGGTCGTCGAGCGGGACCGGGCGCTCGCGGCGCGGCGCGTAGGCGAGGTTGCTCATGCGACGTCCCTCAGCCGCTCGACCGCGCGCAGGCGCACTGAAGTCGCCCGCGGGTTGGCCGCGCGCTCCTCTTCGGAAGCCTGCTCGGCGCCGCGCACGAGCAGCCTGAGCTCAGGCTTGTGCTCGGGGAGCTCGACCGGGAGGCCGCGGGGCGCGGTCGACGTGGAGCGCGCCTGGAACACCCGCTTCACGATGCGGTCCTCCAGTGACTGGAAGGAAAGGACGACCATGCGCCCGTGCACCTCGAGCGCGTCGACGGCGTCCGGGACGGCGCGCTCGATCACGGCCAGCTCCTGGTTGACCTCGATGCGGAGGGCCTGGAACACCCGCTTCGCCGGGTGGCCCGCCCGCTGAGCGGCGGCCGGGGTCGCGGCGATGATCAGGTCGACGAGTTGCGCGGACGTCTCGAGCGGCTCGTCCTCGCGGCGCTGGACGATACGGCTCGCGTACCGCGGGGCGAGCTTCTCGTCGCCGTACTCGTAGAAGATGCGGCGCAGCTCGTGCTCGCTGTAGGTGGCCAGGATCAGGGCCGCCGTGCGCTCGCTCGTGGCATCCATGCGCATGTCGAGCGGGGCGTCCTTGGAGTACGAGAACCCGCGCTCGACGCGGTCGAGCTGCAGTGACGAGACGCCGAGGTCGAAGAGCACTCCCGAGACGCGCGGGACGCCGAAGTCGGCGAGCACGCGCGTGATCTCGTCGTTGACCGCGTGGGCGAACCTCACCCGGTCGCCGAACGGCGCCAGTCGCTCGCGGGCGATGGCGAGGGCATCCGGGTCGCGGTCGATGCCGATGAGCGAGAGTCGGGGGAATCGGCCGAGGAACGCCTCGGCGTGGCCGCCCATCCCCAGGGTGCCGTCCACGAGGACGGCGCCCTGGTGGTCGAGTGCGGGAGCCAGGAGCTCGATGGTGCGCTCGAGCATCACGGAGGTGTGGATCTGGTTGTTGTCTGCCATGGGTGCAGGGCGCTGCATCCTCGGTGCTGATCCCCATCCGGTGCGACCTGGCATCGGGGAAGAAAGCCAGGGCGTACGGCTGGGAGTCAGCGTCGAGGAGTCAGAAGAGGCCCGGGATCACCTCCTCCGTGGTGTTCACGAAGTCGGACTCGGCGCTCTCGTAGTAGGTGTTCCACGCCTCGGTGTCCCAGATCTCCGCACGGTTGCCCGCGCCGATGACGGTGAGGTCCTTGCCGAGGCCGGCGTACTCACGCAGGTTCGCGGGGATCGTCACGCGGTTCTGGTTGTCGGGGACCTCCTGGTTGGCGCCGGAGAGGAAGAGGCGGAGGAAGTCGCGGTTCTGCTTGCTCGTGATCGAGGCCTGGCGGATCTTGCCGTGGATCTCCTCGAACTCGCGCTGGCTGAAGACGTAGAGGCAGCGCTCCTGGCCGCGCGTGACGACGAGGCCGCTCGAGAGCTCCTCCCGGAACTTCGCCGGGAGGATGACGCGCCCCTTGTCGTCGAGCTTGGGGGCATAGGTGCCAAGGAACACGGATGCCTCCCCTCATTCTCCGGCCCGGATCAGGTATCCCCCACTTTACTCCACTTTCCACCACCAATCCTAGAAATTGGCCGCAAAATCGCAGCTTTGTACCCCGAGTGCCCCGGAATCATGCGGATCGCGAGGGTGGAGGGAAGTGGAGCAACTTGCCCCAAAAGAACGCAAAAAAGGGGCCAGCCCGAAGGCTGGCCCCTAAAAGAGGTGCAGGAAGTGCTTAGTCCCGGCCGTCCTGGCGGCGGTCCCAGCGGTCGTTGAGACCCTGCATGAAGGAGTTGGAGCGCGGCTTGCCCGAGGCGCGGGGAATGTCCTGCGCGGGGAACGAGCCCGACGTGCGCGACCGGGTGCTCCGCGGCGGCGCTACCGCGAGCAGGACGCCCACGAACATGATCGCGAAGCCGAGAACGCCCACGAGCGGCTGGCGGATGATCACGCCGGCGACGAGGGTGGCGATGCCGAGCAGCGCGATCAGCACGCCGACGACGAGCACCGTGTAGTTCGGCCGGCCCCGGCGAGGATTGACTGTCGCAACGAAGTCAGCATCGTTCTGATAGAGGCTGCGCTCCATCTCTTCCAGGAGGCGCTGCTCCTGCTCAGAAAGTGGCATCCTGTTCCCCTCGTCCCTCGGGATCGACGCTTGAACCTTCATAGTACGCCCCGCCGCGGTAGCTAGGCTAGAAGGGTGGCTGAGAGTAACCGGTTAGTTGACCTCGTTCAACTGGGAATCGACGACTTCCTCGCCGAGCGCGCGACCGAATTCGGCGCCATTGCGCCCGAGCTGGTGCGCTTCACCGATCTCGCAGCCTCCTTCCTCGCCGGCGGGAAGCGCTTCAGGGCCCTCTTCCTCTACTGGGGGTGGCAGTCGGCGAGCGGCGTTCCGCAGGGCTTCGACCCGCTTCCGGATGACTCGGTCTCCTCAGACCTCCCCGGCATCGTGCTGGCGGCCTCCGCGCTCGAGGTGTTCCACGCCGCAGCGCTCGTCCACGACGACATCATGGACAGGTCCGACACCCGCCGGGGCGCCCTCGCCGCCCACCGGCGCTTCGAGGCGATGCACGCCGACGAGGGCTGGACCGGCGACGCAGCGCAGTTCGGACTCTCGTCGGCGCTGCTGCTCGGCGACCTGCTCCTGGGCTGGAGCGACGAGCTCTTCGACGCGGGCACGTCGCGTCTCGCCGAGCGGTCCGCCGGCCGCGCGGGCCGAGCCGAGTTCACCCGGATGCGCACGGAGGTCACGGCCGGGCAGTACCTCGACATCCTGGAAGAGAGCGCCTGGACGCAGCATCCCGAGTCGGAGGCCCTGAGCCGAGCACATCGCGTGATCGTCTACAAGTCCGCGAAGTACAGCGTCGAGGCGCCGCTCGCCATCGGCGCCGCGCTGGGCGGGGCCAGCATCGAGCAGCTCACGGCCCTGCGCGCCTTCGGCCTGCCCCTCGGCATCGCCTACCAGCTGCGCGACGACCTGCTCGGCGTGTTCGGCGACCCCGCGGTGACGGGCAAGCCCGCCGGCGACGACCTCCGCGAGGGCAAGCGGACGGTGCTCATCGCGCTCGCTCGCCAGCACCTGTCGAGCCAGGCGCGCACGCTCATGGACGAACTGCTCGGCGACCCCGACCTCGACGCCCAGCAGGTCGACATCATGCGCAACACCCTGCGCGAGTGCGGGGCGGTCGACGAGGTCGAGCGGATGATCGACCGCAACGTCGCCCTGGCCAAAGAGGCGCTCCGGGATGCCCCGCTCGCCGCATCGGCCCGGGCGCAGCTGCTCGAACTCGCCGACACGGTGACGCGTCGGGCGTACTGAGGCTCATCGGCCTCGAGAGCTCGTCGTCCTAGAACGCGAGCGACTGCGCGACTCGACGCACCTCTGCCTTGCGGCCCGCCTTGAGCGCGTCGATCGGAGAGACGCCCAGGCTCTCCTCGGGCGCGAGAAGCCAGTTCATAGCCTCGTCATCACTGAAGCCGCTGTCGCCGAGCAGGATGATCGTTCCGCGGAGCTCGTGCATCGGCTCGCCGTCCACGATGAACGGCGCCGGGACCTTCCACACCCCGTCGATGCGGCTCGCGAGCAGGGAGCGGTCCTCGATGAGTCGGCGGACCTGGCTCACCTTGAGCCCGAGCATCTCAGTGAGGTCGGGAATCGTGAGCCAGTCGATGGCGGGCGTTTCGGTCACAGCATAAGCGTGCCACGGGCTCCGGCAAACAGTCGGTGACGCCTCCGGAACCTGAATGTTTCCGGCAGGTAAATTCAATCAACAATAATCACATTGGTTGACACTGCATAACAGGTGTGTCACGGTGGTAGCGATGCCGTCCCTGCGGGCGCATCGACCTTCTCGGGGTGGGGAGAGAACGGAAGATCATGGACAAGTACGTGGATGACGCCCAAGGCGTCGCTCGATCGGTGTTCGCGGGGCTCGCTCCGCGCCTTCCCGTCGAGCCGGAAGAACCAGCTCGCAGCCTGGCGTCGCGCAGCCGGATGGCCAAGGGCGCGTTCGCGACGGGCTCCGTGATTCTTGCCGGATCCATGGCCGCCATGGGCCTGACCGGGCCGGTGAGCGCCGTCGAGGCGCGGCCGCTCCCGAAGCCCCGCGGCAACAACTTCGAGCTCGGCAAGACGCTGCGTGAGGCCGTCACCGCCGCGAGCTCCGCCATCACTACCGCGGCGCGCGCCGCGGTAGCCCCCGCGCCGGCCCTGTACCGGGTCGCCCCGGGCGACACGGTGAGCAGCATTGCCGGGCAGTTCGGCCTGTCGACTGCGTCTGTGCTCGCCCTCAACGGGCTGGGCTGGTCGTCGATCATCTTCCCCGGCCAGGAGCTCAAGCTCTCCGCGTCCGGCGCGGTCCCCTCGGTCGAGCCGACGCCCGACGCGACGCCCAGCGGCCGGTACACGATCGTCGCGGGCGACACCATCAGCGCCATCGCGGAGCGGTTCGGCGTCTCCACCCTCTCCGTCCTCACCGCCAACGGGCTCGGCTGGTCGAGCATCATCTACCCCGGTCAGACGATCGCCATTCCTGGTCTCGTCGGCCCGGGAACGCCCGAGGCCGAAGCTATCGTGCCCGTGGTCTTCACGGCGCCGATCGAGGAGGCCGTCGCGCCGGTGGCCGAGACCCCCGAGGTCGTGGCTCCCCCCGCGCCCGTCGAGGCACCGGCCCCCGCGCCGGTGGTCACGACCACCTACACGATCGTCTCGGGCGACACGGTGAGCACCATCGCCGCCCGCTTCGGGATCACCACCCAGGCCCTTTTCGACGCGAACGGCCTTGACTGGTCGAGCGTCATCTACACGGGCCACACCCTGACCATCCCCGGCGGCGGCACGGTCGCCCCTGCCGCCGCTTCCACCTCCGGCAGCACCATGAACGACGAGATGCGGGCGAATGCCGCGGTTATCGTGCAGGTGGGCCGCGACCTCGGGGTCTCCGACTACGGCATCGTCATCGCGCTCGCGACCGCGATGCAGGAGTCGAGCCTGCGCAACCTCTCCTGGGGCGACCGCGACTCGGTCGGCCTCTTCCAGCAGCGGCCGAGCTCCGGCTGGGGCACGGTCGAGGAGCTCACCGACCCCGCCACCGCCGCTCATCTCTTCTACGAGGGCCGCTCCGGCTACACCCGCGGCCTGCTCGACATCTCGGGCTGGGAGTCGATGCCGCTCACCGAGGCCGCTCAGCGCGTGCAGATCTCGGCCTACCCCGACGCCTACGCCAAGTGGGAGTCTGCAGCTCGAGGGTGGCTGGCGGAGCTCTGATCCCCGCCAAGCAGGTATGCCGCCGAGCCGTGTCCCGGCGGCATCCGCACAGGCTCGAACTTTAGACTCGGGTGGTGAGCGTCAACAGCACGGATCCCATGATCGGGCGTCTTCTCGACGGCCGGTACCAGATCCGCTCCCGCATCGCTCGCGGCGGGATGGCGACGGTGTACCTCGCCACCGACCTCCGGCTCGAGCGCCGCGTCGCGATCAAGGTCATGCACGGGCACCTCGCCGACGACAGCAAGTTCAAGGAGCGCTTCATCCAGGAGGCCCGCTCCGCCGCCCGCCTCGCACACCCGAACGTGGTCAACGTCTTCGACCAGGGCCAGGACAGCGACATGGCGTACCTGGTGATGGAATACCTGCCCGGCATCACGCTCCGCGACCTCCTGCAGGAGCACAAGGTGCTCACGACCGAGCAGACCCTGGACATCATGGAGGCGGTGCTCGCCGGCCTGGCCGCCGCCCACAAGGCCGGCATCGTGCACCGCGACCTCAAGCCGGAGAACGTGCTGCTGGCCGACGACGGGCGTATCAAGATCGGCGACTTCGGCCTCGCCCGTGCGGCGAGCTCGCAGACCGCCACGGGCGCAGCCCTGCTCGGTACGATCGCCTACCTCTCGCCGGAGCTGGTGACGCGCGGCATCGCGGACACCCGCAGCGACATCTACGCCGTCGGCATCATGATGTACGAGATGCTCGTCGGCGAGCAGCCCTTCAAGGGCGACCAGCCCATGCAGATCGCGTACCAGCACGCCAACGACGCCGTGCCCGCGCCGAGCCGCAAGAACCCGCGGGTCCCGGCGGAGCTCGACGACCTCGTGGCCTGGGCCACGGAGCGCGACCCCGAGGACCGCCCGCGCGACGCGCGCGCGATGCTCGATCAGCTGTACGAGACGCACAGCGCCCTCATGACCTCCCTCCCCTCCAGCGCGGCGACGTCCGCCCAGCGCACTATGGTGATGCCCACGGCCACGCCGGCGCCCCACCCGAGCGCCACCGCGGAGACGCAGGTGATCGGACCGCTGCGCCCTCGCGGCGGCCAGGGCACCGTCGCGGTCCCGGACAACGCGGCAGCCCTCGCGGCCCGCACTCGGAAGAAGCGCGGCCGGGGCTGGATCCTCGCGGGGGTCGTCGCCCTGCTCGTCGCCATCGCGGCGACGCTGGGCTGGTACTTCGGCGTAGGACCCGGTTCCAAGGTCGAGATCCCGAAGGACATCGCGGGCATGTCGGTCGAGGATGCCACAAAAGCCCTCACGGCCCTGGGCCTGGAGCTGAATCCGAAGAACGGGGAGACCGACTCCCCCACCATCGCCGTCGGCCTCGTCGCCGACACCGATCCCGCGGTGGGCTCGTTCGTCGCGCACGGAGGCACGGTCCAGCTGCTGATCTCGACCGGCCCGAAACTGATCACCGTTCCGGTCTTCGCGGGCATGACCGAGGACCAGGCGAAGGACGCGATTACGTCCGCCCCGTTCACTCTTGCGGATCCGACGATCCGGCAGTTCGACCCCGAGATCGCGTCGGGCACCGTCATCGACGCACTCGCGGCCGACGGGACCTCCCTTACCGGCGTCGCGACGTACGGCGAGCTGCAGCCCGTCACGCTCGTCGTCTCCGCGGGCCCGCTTCCGGACGTGAAGGGCATGTCCGTCGACGACGCGACCGCGGCCCTCGAGGCAGCGGGGCTCGAGGCCGGTGCCGTTCGCGAGGAGGTCTACGACGACGACGTTCCCGAGGGCAACGCCATCAAACTGCAGATCGGCGACGGCAGCGGTCCGGTCCGCGTGGGCGACACGGTGGACATCATCACGTCGATGGGCATCGAGCAAGTCGAGATCCCGGATGTCGTCGGCGAGACCTGGGACACCGCGAAGCAGAAGCTGCTCGACGCAGGCTTCCAGCTCGACTACAACATCTTCGCGGACGCGGGACCGCAGTTCTTCACCGTCTCCAAACTCAGCCCCGACGGCGGTACCACCGCCGACAAGGGCAGCACCGTGAAGGTCAGCTTCTCCTCGTGAACTCCATCACCCAGTTGCATTCCCACGTCTGACCCCCGTCAGCCGAGAACTCCTGCTGCCAGCGCGCCGACGCCGGCGTGATGTCGGACCACGTGAAATGGGCACGGATGGGGTTGCCCTCGTGCGTGTCATCCCCGTAGAAATGCCCGACGCCGCTCTCGAACCTGCCGGCCACCGGCGGGAAGAGGCGCCCCGTCGTGCTGTCAGCCCAGTAGATCGACCACTCGCCCGTCTGCTGGTCCTGCAGCCGGATCGTGGCACCGGAGAAGCCCTCGCTCGGGCAGTCCATCTCATCGACATTGCCGACTCCGCCGAGGAGCGGCTGCGCCCACGACGTGGCCTCGAACTCGTACCACTCGTCACTACCGGCGAACAGCTCGCGCAGCCGCCGGTTGTGAACAGTCCACTCGCCGTACAGGAAATCGAAATCGCTCATGCGCAGAGCATGGCGCAGGGCACTGACGTTAGAACGCCGTGAGCTCCTCCGCCACGAGGAACGCGAGCTCAAGCGACTGCATGTGGTTGAGCCGCGGGTCGCACAGCGACTCGTAGCGCGTCGCGAGGGTCGCCTCGTCGATCTGCTCGGAGCCGCCGAGGCACTCGGTGACGTCGTCGCCGGTGAGCTCGATGTGGATGCCGCCCGGGTAGGTTCCCGCGGCGCGGTGCGCCTCGAAGAATCCCTTGACCTCGTCCACGACATCGTCGAACCGTCGCGTCTTGTAGCCGTTGGGGGTGGTGAGCCCGTTGCCGTGCATCGGGTCGCTGACCCACAGGGGCGTGGCGTCCATGCCCTTGATCGCCTCGAGCAACGGCGGCAGCGCGTCGCGCACCTTCCCGGCGCCCATGCGCGTGATGAAGGTCAGGCGGCCGGGCTCGCGGTTCGGGTCGAGCTTGTCGATGATGCCCTTGAGCGTCTCCGGCGTGGTCGACGGCCCCAGCTTCACGCCGATGGGGTTCCGCACGCGGGAGAAGTAGTCCATGTGGGCGCCGTCGAGGTCGCGGGTGCGCTCCCCGATCCAGAGGAAGTGCGCGCTCGTGTTGTACGGCGTGCCGGTGCGCGAGTCGATGCGCGTCATAGGGCGCTCGTAGTCCATGAGCAGGCCCTCGTGGCTCGAGTAGAACTCGACGCGCTTGAGCTCGTCGAAGTCCGCGCCGGCGGCCTCCATGAACTTGATGGCCTTGTCGATCTCGCCGGCGACCTTCTCGTAGCGGTGGTTCGCGGGGTTGGCCGCGAAGCCCTTGTTCCACGAGTGCACCTGGCGCAGGTCGGCGAAACCGCCCTGCGTGAAAGCACGGACGAGATTGAGGGTGGATGCCGCGGCGTGGTAGCCCTCGACGAGCCTCGACGGGTCCGCCTCGCGGGACTCCGGGGTGAAGTCGTAGCCGTTCACGATGTCGCCGCGGTACGCGGGCAGAGTGACGTCTCCGCGGGTCTCGGTGTCGCTCGACCGCGGCTTCGCGAACTGACCGGCCATGCGGCCCATCTTGATGATGGGCTTCGAGGCGCCGTAGGTGAGCACGACCGCCATCTGGAGGATCGTCTTGACGCGGTCGCGGATGTTCTGAGCGTTGGTGCCCGCGAACGTCTCCGCGCAGTCGCCGCCCTGGAGCAGGAACGCCTCACCCCGGGCCGCCTTCGCCAGGCGGTCGCGCAGCACGTCGGCCTCGCCGGCGAAGATGAGCGGCGGGAGGGTCGCGATCTTCGCGGACGCGGCGCCCACGGCGTCCGCATCCGGCCAGTCGGGCTGCTGCTTGATGGGAAGGGTCCGCCAATAGTCGAGACCGGCGATCACTTCGGGATCGGCATCGACAACGGGTTCGGACGGGTCAACCACGAGGGAGTTCCTTTGGTGCTTGCTGTGCGGGCAGGAAGTTCTAGGCTACCGGCTCCGGGAACCCATCTTGTCCTTCACCGAGCTCGCATAGACGTCCACGTATTCCTGGCCGCTGATGCGGCTCAGCTCGTACATGATCTCGTCGGTGATCGCGCGCAGGATGAACCTGTCGCCCTCGAGCCCCTCGAACCGCGAGAAGTCGAGCGGCTCGCCGAAGATGACGCCGATGCGGCGGACCTTGGGGAGCTTGCTGCCGATGGGCATGACCTTCTCGGTGTCGACCATCGCGACCGGGACCACCGGGACGTGGCCCTCGAGGATCATGCGCGCGACGCCGGTGCGGCCGCGGTACATCTTGCCGTCGGGGCTCCGGGTGCCCTCGGGGTAGATGCCGAGGACGTTCCCCTTCGCCACGACGTCGAGGCCCGTGTTGAGGGATGCCTCGGAGGCCTTGCCGCCCGAACGGTCGATGGGGAGCATCCCGGTGCCGAGCAGGAAGTGCTTGACCGCCCAGTTCTTGAGGCCCTTGCCGGTGAAGTAGTCGCTCTTCGCGAGGAAGTAGATGCGGCGGTCGATGAGCAGCGGCAGGAATATCGAGTCGATGAACGACAGGTGGTTGCTCGCCAGGATGACGCCGCCGGTCTTCGGGATGTTGTCGAGGCCGGTCACCCAGGGCCGGAACACCGTCTTGAGCAACGGGCCCGCCACGAGGTTCTTCATGAACCAGTAGAACATCGCGCTACCTCCGGCCGGGAAATCTCTAGCTTAACTCTGTTGGGCGTGGATGCGGGCGAGGTCGGCAGCACCGACGACCCCGGCGTTGTTGACGAGCTCGGCGATCACGAAGTCGGGCTCGGGGTGGTAGCCCCGCGCCGGCACGTTCTGACGGTAGGACTCGCGGATCGGGTCGAGCAGCAGATCGCCGGCGATCGACACTCCCCCGCCGAAGACGAAGACCTCCGGGTCGAGCACGGCGCTCAGCGAGGCGCACGCCTGGCCGAGCCAGTGCCCGAGCTGCTCGAGGGCGTGGACTGCTCCCGGGTCGTTCGCGGCGATCAGGGTGCCGACGATCGCGCCGTCGAGCTCGCCGTGCTCGCGGCGCGCGTCGGCCAGGGCGAGGCCGATACCGCCCACGTCGGCGATCTCGTTGGCCATGCGCAGAAGGGCGCGCCCCGAGCCGTACTGCTCGATGCAGCCCCGCGCGCCGCAGCCGCAGGGCAGACCGTCGGGCACGACGCGAAGGTGGCCGAGCTCGGCGCCGGTGCCGAATCCGCCGCGGAACAGCCGGCCCTGGCTCACGATGGCTCCCCCGACGCCCGTGCCGATGGTGAGCATCGTCATGTCGTTGAGGTTGCGGCCGGCGCCGAAGCGATACTCGGCCCAGCCGGCGGCGTTGGCGTCGTTGTCGATCGTGATGTCGAGGTTGAGCCGCTGAAGGAGGCGCTCGCGCAGGGGCTCGTTTCGCCAGTTGATGTTCGGCGTGTAGTAGACGGTGGACTGCTTCGCGTCGATGAACCCGGGCGCGGCGACCCCGGCGGCGGTGACCGCGCGGCCGAGGGCGAGGCGCTCGATCATCCCGACGACGGCGTCGATGATCGCCTCAGAATCACCGGCCTGGGTGGCGACCCGCTCCTCGACGAGGATCTCGCCGGTCTCGGAGACCACAGCTCCCGCGATCTTGGTTCCGCCGATGTCGATTCCGATGGCATGCACGAGGAACGAGCTTACCGAGGGTGGGAGTGCTCCGAATACCCGGTGAGGGGCGGAATCGCCCGGGTAGGATGGCTGAAATGACCCCGACCGGTGCCAAAGGAGTTGCCGTGAAACAGATCGATGTTCCCGCCCTTGTGAAAGCCGACCCAGAGGCCAATGCGACCGACCTGCTCGTCGAGCGGGTCAAGGCCACGCCCGACCGCGCGCTGTTCGCGCTCCCCACTGCGGACGGAGGCTGGACCGACCTCACGGCGGCCGACTTCCAGAAGAAGGTGATCGCCCTCGCGAAGGGCTTCGTCGCCGCCGGCATCCAGCCCGGCGACAAGATCGGCATGATGTGCAAGACCCGCTTCGAGTGGACGCTCATCGACTTCGCGGTCTGGTACGCCGGCGCCGTACTGGTGCCGATCTACGAGACCTCGGCGCCGAGCCAGATCCTGTGGAACCTCACCGATTCCGGCGCCATCGGCATCATCACCGAGACCGCCGAGCACTTCGCGCGCTTCGACGAGATCGCCGCGGATGTCCCGGCCGTCACCCACACCTGGAAGATCGAGCTCGGCGATCTCGACAAGCTGGCCAAGGCCGGCGTCGACGTGACGGACGAGGAGATCGAGCGCCGCCGCAACCTGGCCAAGGGCTCCGACCTCGCCACGCTCATCTACACCTCGGGCACCACGGGCAAGCCGAAGGGCTGCATCCTGACGCACTCGAACTTCGTCGAGCTGAGCCGCAATGCCCAGAAGGCGATCCCCGAGGTCGTCAACCCCGACTCGAGCACACTGCTCTTCATCACGATGGCGCACGTGTTCGCGCGCTTCATCGCGGTCCTGGGCGTGCACGGCGGCGTGAAGGTCGGCCACCAGGCCGACACGAAGCTCCTGCTGCCCTCGCTGCAGTCCTTCCGGCCGACCTTCCTCCTCGCGGTCCCCCGCGTGTTCGAGAAGGTCTACAACTCGTCGGAGCAGAAGGCGGAGACGGGCGGGAAGGGCAAGATCTTCCGCAAGGCCGCCGAGGTCGCGATCGCGCACTCCAAGGCCGTCGACGCCGGCCACGTCCCGCTGGGCATGAAGCTGCAGTTCGCGGTGCTCGACCGCCTCGTGCTCAGCAAGATCCGCGCGGCGATGGGCGGCCGCGTGAAGTACGCGGTGTCGGGCTCGGCGCCGCTGGGCCTGCGCCTCGGCCACTTCTACCGCAGCCTCGGCCTCACGATCCTCGAGGGCTACGGCCTCACCGAGACCACGGCGCCGATCTCGGTCAACCTCGCCTCCAACTTCAAGATCGGCAAGGTCGGCCCGCCCCTGCCCGGCGTCTCGGTGCGCATCGCCGACGACGGCGAGATCCAAGCCAAGGGCGTCGACATCTTCGCCGGCTACTGGAACAACAAGGAGGCCACCGACGACGCGTTCGACGACGGCTGGTTCCGCACGGGCGACATCGGCGTCATCGACGAGGACGGCTACCTCGGGATCACCGGCCGCAAGAAGGAGATCATCGTCACCGCCGGTGGCAAGAACGTCGCTCCGGCCGCCTTGGAAGACCCGATCCGCGCCAACCCGATCGTCGGTCAGGTCATCGTCGTGGGCGACCAGAAGCCGTTCATCTCCGCCCTCGTCACTCTCGACGAGGAGATGCTGCCCACCTGGCTGAAGAACAACGGCCTCGACGAGTCGATGTCCGTGGATGCCGCGGCGAAGAACCCCAAGGTCCTCGCCGAGGTCCAGAAGGCGGTGGATGTCGCGAACGCAACAGTCTCGCGAGCAGAGTCGATCCGCAAGTTCGTGATCCTCGATGCCGAGCTCACGGAGGCGAGCGGACACCTCACGCCGAAGCTCAGCATCAAGCGCAACGTGATCCTGAAGGACTTCGCCAACGAGATCGAGGGCATGTACAACGCCGCCCCCGCTACCGAGGGCGTGTCACTCAACCACTAGGAGAACTAGTACCAGGGGGCCATGCGGATCAACCGCATGGCCTCCTTCTTCGTTGCGGGCTCGAGCTCCTCGATGTAGAGGTGCCCGTCCAGGTGGTCCGTCTCGTGCTGGAGCGCCTGGGCCATGAGCCCCTCACCCACCAGCTCGACGGGGTTGCCGTCGAGGTCGACGCCGGTCACGCGCGCCCAGGGGTGCCGCAGGCGCGGGAAGTAGAAGCCGGGCACCGAGAGGCAGCCCTCGTCCACGAGCTCGACCTCGCCGCGCACCTCCGCGAGTACCGGGTTGATGATGTACCCGACGACGTCGTCCACGTTGTAGCTGAACGCCCGCATGCTGACGCCGATCTGGTTGGCGGCGAGGCCGGCGCGGCCCGGCAGCTGCACGGTCTCGAGGAGGTCCTCGACGAGCTGCGCGGCGCGCGGGTCGCCCACGCGGATCGGGTCGCACGCGGAGCGCAGCACAGGGTCGCCGAAGAGGCGGATGGGGCGTTCTGCCACTCTCAGGCGGTCCTCTCCTGCGGCAGTCCGTCGACGACCTGAGCGGCGAGCTCGCGGGCGGCGGCGCGGGTGAGCGGGCGCACCTCGTCGAACCGGATGAGCGAGCCCGTGGCCAGCGCGGGGTCGTACGGGATGCGCACGATATCGCGGACGCGCGACTGGAAGTGCGCCTCGATCTCCTCGAGCTTCACCAGGTTCGTGCCCTGCGTGGCCGTGTTGAGGGCGACGACGGCGTTCTTCACAAGACCTTCGTAGCCGTTCGACTCGAGCCAGGTCAGCGTCTCCGACGCGAGGCGCGACTCGTCGACGCTTCCGCCGCAGACGACCACGACGGAGTCGGCGCGCTGAAGCGTCGCCTTCATGGCGGAATGGAGCATGCCCGTGCCGCAGTCCGTCACGACGACGGAGTAGAAGCGCTCGGCCATGTCGGCGACCACGTTGTAGTCGTCCTCGTCGAAGGCCTCGGCGACGGTCGGATCCGTGTCGGAGGCGAGCACATCCAGGCGGGTGACGTCGCGCGAGACGAGCGTCTGGAACTCCGTGAACGTGCTGAGCGTCGCCGCACGAGTCACGACATCGCGCACGGTCGCGCGGGTGCTCTTGATGATGCGCTCGGCGAGCGTGCCGCGGTCGGGGTTGGCGTCGATCGCGATGACGCGGTCCTCGCGCACGTCCGCCAGGGCCATGCCCAGCAGGGTCGAGATCGTGGTCTTGCCGACGCCGCCCTTGCGGGTGAGCACCGCGACGAAGCGCGTGCCGCCCTCGAAGGGCTTGCCGATGCGGGCGTCGAGGGCCTTGCGCTCGCGCACCCGGTACGAGTCGCCGACGTTGACGAGGCGGAATGTCGCGTCGTAGAGCAGGCGCTGCAGGAACCCCTCCGGCGCCGGTTTGCGCTTGCGCTTCGGCGTGTGGATGAGGCGCTCGGGGGTGAGCATGGTCGCGGGCTCCGGCGTCGCGGAGACCTCCGGGCGGGGCCGTCCGCGCCTCGCGTACACGTCGTCGGGCTCGGGGAGGGCCGGGATCACGGGCTCCTCCTCCGGGGGCGGCATGATGGCGACATCCTCGGCCACCAGCTGGATGGTCGTGGTGGCCGGTCCCGCGGTCGCCAGGTAGTCGGGGTTGATGGCGACGTCGTCGATGCTGACCGCCGCTTCGTCCTCGGGCGTCTCGTGCACCTGCACGGGAAGCGCGACGGTGAAGGTCATGCTCTCCGTGGGTACGGCGACGTCGGTGGGGATGCTGCTGCCCTCGGCGGGCTCGTCTTTAGTGCTGCGTCTAGTTGCCAATGGGTACTACTCCTTCGGTGCAAACACTCCAGTTTAGCCGAAGCACCCCACCCCCGTTCGGGAGGTTGCTACCCGGCCTCGATCTCGAGCAGGAGATCGCCGGCATCCACCTGCTGGGTCTTCGGGATGGCGAGTCGCTTGACCGTTCCGGCGACGGCGGCCGTGATGGCGGCCTCCATCTTCATGGCCTCGATGGATGCCACGGTCTGCCCGGCCTCGACCACGGAGCCCTCCTCGACCTGCAGCGTCACCACTCCCGAGAACGGCGCGGCGACGTGCCCAGGGCGCGCGGCATCCGCCTTCTCGGCGGCCTTGATGTCGACCTTGACCGAGTTGTCGCGCACGGTCACCGGTCGCAGCTGGCCGTTGAGCGTGGCCATGACAGTGCGCATGCCCTTCTCGTCCACCTCGCCGATCGCCTCCAGGCCGACGAGCAGGCTCACGCCCTTCTCGATCTCGACGGTGTGCTCCACGCCCTGGTGCAGGCCGTAGAGGTAGTCCACGGTCTCGAGCACGGACAGGTCGCCGTAGGTGTCGCGGCCCTGCTCGAAGATCTTGGTCGGGCCGGCGAACAGCAGGCGGTTGAGTGTGCTGCGGCGCTCCTCCGACGTGCCGTCGAGGGCCTTCTGGTCGTCGTCGGAGATGGGCTCCACGCCGATCTTCACGGTCCGGCCCTTGAGTACCTTCGTGCGGAACGGCTCAGGCCAGCCGCCGGGCAGCTCGCCCAGCTCGCCCGCCATGAACCCGATCACCGAGTCCGGGATGTCGTACTTGTCCGGGTTCTGCTCGAAGTCGGCCGGGTCGGCGTCCGCCGCAGCGAGGGCGAGGGCGAGGTCGCCCACGACCTTTGACGAGGGCGTGACCTTCGGCGGGCGGCCGAGGATGCGGTTGGCCGCGGCGTAGAGGTCCTCGATCTTCTCGAAGTGGTCGGCGAGGCCGAGGGCGATCGCCTGCTGGCGCAGGTTCGACAGCTGGCCGCCCGGGATCTCGTGCTTGTACACGCGGCCGGTCGGGCCCGGAAGCCCCGACTCGAACGGCTTGTACACGTGGCGCACGGCCTCCCAGTACGGCTCGAGGTCGGAGACCGCCTGCAGCGAGATGCCCGTGTCGCGGTCGGTGTGTGCCAGGGCCGCTACGAGGGCGGAGGCACTCGGCTGGCTCGTGGTTCCCGCCATCGGAGCGCTCGCGACGTCGACCGCGTCCGCTCCGGCGCGGGACGCGGCGAGCAGTGTCGCGAGCTGTCCGCCCGCGGTGTCGTGGGTGTGCACGTGCACCGGGAGGTCGAAGCGCTCGCGCAGTGCCGAGACCAGCTGGAACGCGGCATCCGCCCGAAGGAGTCCCGCCATGTCCTTGATGGCCAGGATGTGCGCGCCGGCCCCGACCATCTGGTCGGCCAGCTTGAGGTAGTAGTCGAGCGTGTAGAGCTTCTCGTCGGGGTCGAGGAGGTCGGCCGTGTAGCACAGCGCCACCTCGGCGACGGCGGTGCCCGTCTCGAGCACAGCGTCGATCGCGGGCCGCATCTGGTCCACGTCGTTGAGCGCGTCGAAGATGCGGAAGATGTCGACGCCGCTCGCGGCGGCCTCCTTGACGAAGGCGTCGGTGACCGCTGTCGGGTACGGCGTGTACCCGACGGTGTTGCGGCCGCGCAGGAGCATCTGGATCGCGATGTTCGGCAGGGCCTCCCGCATGGTCGAGAGGCGCTCCCACGGGTCCTCCCCGAGGAACCGCAGGGCGACGTCGTACGTCGCGCCACCCCAGGCCTCCACGGAGAGCAGGCCGGGCGTGAGTCGCGCGACGTGCGGCAGCACGGCGGCGAGGTCGCGGGTGCGCACCCGTGTCGCGAGCAGCGACTGGTGGGCGTCGCGGAAGGTGGTCTCGGTCACGGCGAGCGGGGTCTGCGCGCGCAGTGCGGCGGCGAACCCGACCGGGCCCAGCTCGAGCAGGCGCTGGCGCGATCCTGCGGGTGCCGGGGCGTCGAGATCGACGACCGGGAGCTTGAGGCCCGGGTTGATGAGGCCCGTGCCCGTGCCGTTGGGCTGGTTGACCGTCACATCGGCGAGCCAGTTGAGGATCTTCGTGCCGCGGTCCTTCGACTGGTGGCCGCGCACGAGCCACGGCCGCTCCTCGATGAACGAGGTGCTGAGATCGCCGGCGATGAAGTCGGGGTCCTCCAGCACGGCCTGCAGGAACGGGATGTTCGTGGTGACGCCGCGCAGGCGGAACTCCGCGAGACCACGGCGCGCGCGCACGACGGCGGCGGCGAAGTCCCGCCCGCGGCACGTCATCTTCACGAGCATCGAGTCGAAGTACGGGCTCACCTGGGCGCCCGCCGCGACCGTGCCGCCGTCGAGGCGGATGCCCGCGCCGCCGGGCGAGCGGTAGGTGGTGATCTTGCCGGTGTCCGGGCGGAAGCCCGCCGCCGGGTCCTCGGTGGTGATGCGGCACTGCAGCGCCGCGCCGCGCAGGTGCAGGTTCTCCTGCTGCAGGCCGAGCTCGGCGAGGGTCTCCCCCGCCGCGATGCGCATCTGCGACTGCACGAGGTCGACGTCGGTGACCTCCTCGGTCACGGTGTGCTCGACCTGGATGCGCGGGTTCATCTCGATGAAGAAGTGCTGGCCCTTGCGTGCGCCGACGGTGTCGAGCAGGAACTCGACGGTGCCCGCGTTGGCGTAGTTGATCGACTTCGCGAAGGCGATCGCGTCGCGGTACATCGCCTGCCGGATGCCCTCGTCGAGGTTCGGCGCGGGCGCGATCTCCACGACCTTCTGGTGGCGGCGCTGCACAGAGCAGTCGCGCTCGAAGAGGTGGACCGTCTCCCCCGCGCCGTCCGCGAGGATCTGCACCTCGATGTGGCGCGGCCGCACCACGGCCTGCTCCAGGAACATCGTGGGGTCGCCGAACGCGCTGTCGGCCTCGCGCATGGCCTCCTCGAGAGCCCCGCGCAGGTCCTCCTTGTTCTCCACGCGGCGCATGCCGCGGCCGCCGCCGCCGGCAACGGCCTTCGCGAAGATGGGGAAGCCGATCTCGTCGGCACCGGCGAGGAGCTCGTCGAGGTTGCGGGACGCGGGCGTGGACTTCAGCACGGGGACGCCCGCCGCGATGGCGTGCTCCTTCGCCGTGACCTTGTTGCCGGCCATCTCGAGCACTCGTGTGGGCGGGCCGATGAAGGTGATGCCCGCCTCGGCGGCGGCCTGGGCCAGATCCGGATTCTCGGAGAGGAAGCCGTAGCCCGGGTAGATCGCGTCCGCACCCGACTCCTTCGCGACGCGGATGATCTCGTCGACGTCGAGGTAGGCCTTGACGGGATGCCCCTTCTCGCCGATCTGGTAGGCCTCGTCGGCCTTCAACCGGTGCATGGAGTTCCGGTCCTCGTAGGGGAAGACCGCGACGGTCTTCGCCCCGAGCTCGAACGCAGCGCGCATCGCGCGGATGGCGATCTCACCTCGGTTGGCTACGAGAATCTTCCTGAACATCCGGTCCCTTCGACATCCACACTTTTCTTAGACCAAGCCTAGGGCTGCGGAACACTGGCAATTTGCTCCGCAGGTCGCCCCACACGCCTCAAGATTTAGGTTCTTTAACTGTAGTGAAGGTATCGTCGTTACTCGTGCATGTACTCAGCGTCAGCTCCCTCAAGGGGGGCGTGGGAAAGACCACAGTGACGCTCGGGCTGGCCTCCGCCGCCTTCGCGCGCGGCCTCCGAACCCTCGTCGTCGACCTCGACCCGCAGTCGGACGTGTCCACGGGCATGGACATCGACGTGGGCGGCCACCTCAACATCGCCGACGTGCTCGCCTCGCCGAAGGAGAAGATCGTGCGGGCCGCGATCGCTCCCAGCGGCTGGACGAAGGGGCGCCCCGGCAAGATCGACGTGCTCATCGGCTCGCCCTCGGCGATCAACTTCGACGGGCCGCATCCGAGCATCCGCGACATCTGGAAGCTCGAGGAGGCGCTCGCCAACGTCGAGGCCGACTACGACCTCGTCCTCATCGACTGCGCGCCCTCGCTCAACGCCCTGACCCGCACGGCCTGGGCCGCCTCTGACCGCGTCACCATCGTCACCGAGCCCGGGCTGTTCTCCGTCGCCGCCGCCGACCGCGCGCTGCGGGCGATCGAGGAGATCCGCCGCGGGCTCTCTCCACGGCTCCAGCCGCTCGGCATCATCGTGAACCGGCTGCGGTCTCAGTCCCTCGAGCACCAGTTCCGCATCAAGGAGCTCCGCGACATGTTCGGTCCACTGGTGCTCTCGCCCCAGCTGCCGGAGCGCACCTCGCTGCAGCAGGCACAGGGTGCCGCGAAGCCGCTGCACGTGTGGCCCGGCGAGAGCGCCCAGGAGATGGCGCGCAACTTCGACCAGCTGCTCGAGCGCGTGATGCGCACGGCGCGCATCGGCGACTTCGCGAACGAGCCTGTCTAGTCTCGATTCCAGCGCTGCTCGATACGAGTTGGTTTCGATACGAGCGCCAGAGCGCCCTACTCAACCAGCGGGCGACTAGGAGGCCTTGACCGCGCGGCGCTTGGCGAGCTCGTCCATGGGGTCCTCGCCCTTGACGGAGTCGAGCTCGACGAGGTCGTGCTCCACCTCGCGGAGCACCTTGCCCACGGCGATGCCGAACACGCCCTGGCCGCGGCTCACGAGGTCGATCACCTCGTCGTTGGAGGTGCACAGGTACACGCTCGCGCCGTCGCTCATGAGAGTCGTCTGGGCGAGGTCGTTGATGCCGGACTCGCGCAGCTGGTTGACCGCCACACGGATCTGCTGCAGTGAGATGCCGGTGTCGAGAAGTCGCTTGACGAGCTTGAGGACGAGGATGTCGCGGAAGCCGTAGAGGCGCTGCGAGCCCGAGCCTGCCGCGCCGCGCACCGTCGGCTCGACGAGCTGCGTGCGGGCCCAGTAGTCCAGCTGGCGGTAGCTGATGCCGGCCGCGCGGGCTGCGATCGCGCCACGGTAGCCTGCGTCGTCGTCGAGCTCGGGCATCCCGTCGGTGAAGAGCAGGCCGAGATCGTAGCGGGATTCCTCACTACGGTTGAGATCTCGCATGCTTTTCCCCTTTTACTTGCCCCGTCACTCAAACCTTCAGGTTTAAGTTGACACTTAATGTTCGTTGACTCCACGGTACCCACCCGACCGCGGTGATCGCCGACACCGCTCAGGCGTGTCGGATTCGACGGTACTACGAATCGAGGCGCGTGAGGGCGGATCGGATGAGACTGCTCCGCACAATCTCGAGCTGACCGGCGATCTCGCGCGCCATCTCGGCGGCGCGCGCCCGGCTCGACGAGTCCTTGCGGCGCGCGACCGGCATGAGCGCGTTCTCGATCAGGCCCAGCTCGCGCTCGGCCGCCGCGCGGAAGCCGCGCAGGTGGCGCGGCTCGATGCCGGAGCGCTGGAGCTCCACGAGGGACTTGAGGACGGCGAGCACGTCCTCGCCGAAGTGGTCGGCGGGCACGATGAGGGACGCGGAGATCGCGTCGCCGAGCAGCATCGCGTTGGCACCGGCCTCGCGGATGAGCTCGTCGCGGCTGAAGCGGCGCTCCGACGACAGCATCGACGGTGCGGCGGAACCACCGCCCGGGAGCTCGGGTGTGCGCCCGGCATCCATCTCGGCGAGATAGCCGCGGATGACCTTGAGCGGGAGGTAGTGGTCGCGCTGCATCGTGAGGACGAAGCGCAGCCGGTCCATGTCGGTGGACGAGAACTTTCGGTAGCCCGACTCTGTGCGGGCCGGCGACACGAGCTGCCGCTCCTCGAGGAACCGCAGCTTCGAGGGGGTGAGGTCGGGGAACTCCGGGTTCAGCTTCGCCAGCACCTGCCCGATGCTGAGAAGGGGGGAACTCCCAGGCACTCGGGCCTGGGAGGCAACGCCTGCCACTAACGTCCGGCCAGGTGGGCGAGATCGAGGCGCGAGGCGTAGAAGGTGAGTCGGAACTTGCCGACCTGCACCTCCGCACCATCACTGAGCAGAGCAGTATCGATGCGCACCCCGTCGAAGTACGTGCCGTTGAGCGAGCCGAGGTCCTTGACCTCGAAGGCCGTGCCGTGGCGGAGGAACTCCGCGTGGCGGCGCGAGACCGTCACGTCGTCGAGGAAGATGTCGGCCTCCGGGTGGCGGCCGACCGTCGTGAGGTCTGCGTCGAGGAGGAAGCGCGCACCCACGTTGGGGCCGCGGCGCACCACCAGGAGGGCTGAGCCGGAGGGCAGTGCGGCAATCGCATCAAGCTCCTCGGGCGAGGCGTCGTTGTCGAGCGCTGCCAGCTGTGCGGCGAACTCATCCCCATAGGTGACCGTCGCGTCGTCGCGGTGAGGCGCCCCTGCGGGCGTCTCGGAGGCAGCGCCCTCAGCGGCGGTGCCTTGTTCGTCGTGCTCCGTCATGGTGTCCCTCCCTAGCGTTCCAGAGTAGCCGATACCGAGGGGTCCTCGTCCCGGAGAATTCCGACGAGACGGATGGTCTGGCGCGCGTAGATCACTCCGCCCCACCAGTACAGGAAGACGCCCCAGAGCGCGAAGGCCCACCCGACGGGGTTGGCGATGTCCGTGGCATCCGGGAACGCCTGCCCGATCATGAGGATGGGGAGGGCGTAGAACAGGCACAGTGTTCCGGCCTTGCCGAGGTGGTGCACGGGCAGCGGTCCGTAGCCGTGATTGGCGAGCACCAGGCCGAGCACGACGAGCATCAGGTCGCGCGCGACGATGGCGACGAACAGCCACCACGGGATGACCCCGCGCACGGCCAGGCCGATGAGGGCCGCGAAGATGAACGCGCGGTCCGCCGCGGGGTCGAGCAGCTGGCCGAGGCGCGAGATCTGCCGGAACCGCCGGGCGATGACGCCGTCGAGGTAGTCGCTCACGCTGGAGACCACGAGCACGAGAAGCGCGAGGCCGTCTTTGCCGGCGATGATCAGCACGAGGAAGACAGGGACGAGAGCGAGCCGGATGAAGCTCAGGACGTTGGGCACCGTGAGGATCCGGCCACTCACCTCGCCCGCCCGTTGCTCCACGATCGACGAGTCTAGCGAGCCGCATCCCAGGAATAGGATTTCCCCATGAACCCGCTCCAGACCGTGCTCCTCCTCGCCGCCCTCGTCGTGCTCGGAGTGTGGATCGCATCCCTCATCACCCACGACCACTCGTGGGTCGACCGCATCTGGTCGATCGTGCCCGCCGTCTACGTGTGGGTGTTCGCGGGATACGCGGGGCTGGCCGACCCGCGCCTCAACGTCATGGCGGTGCTCGTGACGCTCTGGGCCGCGCGCCTCACTTTCAACTTCGCGCGCAAGGGCGGGTACACCGGCACGGAGGACTACCGCTGGCCGATCCTGCGCGCCCGGATGAACCGCTGGCAGTTCGAGATCTTCAACTTCTTCTTCATCTCCCTGTACCAGAACGTCATCCTGCTGCTCATCACGCTGCCCGCCCTCACCGCCTACGAGCACCGCTCGACGCCGTTCGGCGTGCTCGACGCCGTGATCGCCGTCGTCTTCCTCGGGCTGCTCGTGGGCGAGACCGTCTCCGACCAGCAGCAGTGGAACTTCCACAAGGCGAAGAAGGCAGGCGGCCCCGAGTTCCGCCCGCGCTTCCTGCAGTCGGGACTGTGGAAGTTCTCCCGCCACCCGAACTTCTTCTTCGAGCAGGCGCAGTGGTGGGCGCTCTTCTTCTTCGGCGCGGTCGCGGCCGGCTCGCTGCTGCAGTGGACGGTGCTCGGCGCGGTGCTGCTCACGACCCTGTTCATCGGGTCGACGATCTTCACCGAGAGCATCACGAAGAGCAAGTACCCCGAGTACGCCGACTACCAGGCCACGACCTCCCCGATCGTGCCCTGGCCGCCGCGTCGCGCGTCGAAGGTCTCTGCTCCGGCGTAGCGTGATCGCATGTCGTGCATCCGCTTCAACACCCCCGCGCAACGTGCCCAGATGAAGGCGATGGCGCCCGTCATGCTGACGTCCGAGCAGGCGGCGGCGCTGCATCCCGCGCCCGAGGTCACGGAGAGCAAGATCCAGCGCCTGAGGCTGCTTGCTGCTGACGCGAATCCGAAGATCCGCGAGAGCGCGGCAAGCAGCTACCACACCCCGGAGGACGTCTTCGAGACGCTCGCGAAAGACCCTGACGAGGGCGTGCGCGCGTGCGTCGCCCGCAACGAGTCGGCGCCGTGCGACGTGCTCCGCTCGCTCGCGAACGACACGTCCGAGAGGGTCCGGGGATTCCTCGCGCTCAACTTCTTCGTCCCCCAGGACGCCATGGAGCTCCTCGCGGCCGACCGCAGTGCCACGGTGCGCGGCCTCGTGTCGTGGAAGCGCGAGCTGGCGGACGCCTAGTCACACCAGTCACACCGTTCACTTTCGTCACAGCAGGCCGTAGCCTGTAGCAATGGGTATTCGCGGGATGCGCTCTGGCGTGCTCGCGGGCGCGCTGGCGCTGGCGCTGGCGGTCGCCGTGCTCTCCCCCGCGACCGCCGCCCAGCGCGACGACTACCCCTCGTGGGACGAGGTCGAGGCCGCCCGGGGCAACCAGGCGCAGACCGAGGCGACCATCGCACGGATCGACACGCTGCTCGCCGGTCTCGAGGCCGACGCCGCGCGGCTCGGCGACGCCGCCGTCGCCCGCAGCGCCGAGGCCGACGCCGCGCGTGCCGCGCTCGCACGGGCAACCCGGGAGGCCGACTCGCTGTCAGCGCGAGCGGATGCCGCGGCAGCCCTCGCGGCGCAGTCCGCAAGCCGCGCCGCCCAGGTGGCCGCCGCCCTCTACCGGTCGGGCGGAACCGACCTCACCGGCACCCTCCTGCTCACCTCCGGCGACACCGCCGACGACCTCCTCGAGCGCCTCGGCAGCCTCGACCGGCTCGGGCAGCGGCTCGAGCTCGCCGTGCAGCGGGCCGACGCCGACCGGAACCAGTCGTCAGCCCTCAGCGCGCAGGCGGCGGTCGCCCGGGCAGGGCGCGCCGCGGCATCCGCCACCGCCCAGTCGACCGCCGCCGCTGCTGCCGCCGCATCGCAGGCCGCTGACGCCGCCGTCGCGACCCAGCAGGCGGGGCTCACGCGGCTCTACGACCAGCTCGCGGCCCTGAAGAACACCACAGCCGCGCTCGAACAGCAGTACCGCGCGGGGCAGCAGGCATCGAACGACCCGGGCGGCAACAGCGGCGGCGGCGATGACGGCGGCGAGGTGGTCGTGCCCGGCGGCGAGGTCAACGATGTCGCCGCCGCGCGCTCGTACGCCTTCGGCCAGCTCGCGGCGGCGGGACTGGGCTCCGGTCAGGCGGACTGCCTGCTGTGGCTGTGGAACCGCGAGTCCGGGTGGCGGACCAACGCCTACAACGCGTCGAGCGGGGCGTACGGCATCCCGCAGTCGCTGCCCGGGAGCAAGATGGCGGTCATGGGCGCCGACTGGCGCACCAACTACACGACCCAGGTGAACTGGGGCCTCGCCTACATCTACTCGCGGTACGACACCCCCTGCGGCGCTTGGGCGCACTCCGAAGATGTGGGCTGGTACTGACGTGGCCGTGCGGGTGGACAGCTGGCTGTGGTCGGTGCGCGCGTTCAAGACGCGGTCGTTGGCCACGGCCGCGTGCCGCTCCGGCCACGTGAAGGTGAACGGCGAGCGGGCGAAGGCGGCACAGCCGGTGAAGGTCGGCGACGAGGTCCGGATTCGCGTGGCGGGGTTCGACCGGATCCTCGAGGTGCGCGAGACGCTCGTCAAGCGGGTCGGCGCCGCGGTCGCCGCTGAGGCGTTCGTGGACAACAGCCCGCCGCTGCCGACCCCGGAGGAGACGGCCCTGCTCCCCCGCCGCGACCGCGGCGCGGGTCGGCCCACCAAGCGGGAGCGCCGGGAGATCGAGAAGTTGCTCGGTCGGGACTAACCTCGGCTTAGGACCATCCGCATACTTCCGAGGAGGAACCTATGGCAGACAAGTCGCCCAAGAAGAACACCGCCAAGACGACGGCGAGCAAATCTCTCAAGGAGAAGCGCGCCGAGAAGAAGGACAAGGCAGCCAGCAAGCGCAAGGACTGAGCTGCTCGAGCGGGTTGAGTAACGCGCTGCGGCGCGGGCATCGAGACCGGGACGTCATCCGGCCCGGTCTCGATACGGCCGAAGGCGGCCTACTCGACCCGCTTCGGCGTTTGCGCCTTCTTCGCGGGCGCAGCCGCCGCGGTGCCGATAGCCGTTCCCGTGGCCCGGCCCGTGACGATCTCGGAGATGTCGATTCCCACCAGGTCCTTGAGGATCTGGTTCACGGTGGTCAGCTGCGAGGCCACATTCTGTCCGACCTGCTCAGTGCCCGATCCGTCGGACGAGATGACGGTCATGCTGCCGATCGCTGAGAGCGGCTCGGATGCCGCGCGCACGATGTCCGGAAGCTGCGCGATCACCTGCTGGCGCAGCAGGTCGCCCGCTCCCGCCGCCAGCGCGTCCGCCTTCGAGCGGGTCGCGTCGGCCTCGGCGTTGCCCCGGGCGCGGATCGACGCGGCCTCGGCCTCGCCCTCCGCGGTGAGTGCGTCGGCGGCGGCGATGCGGCGGTTCTTCTCCGCGACGCCCTCGGCCTCGAGCGCCTCGGCCGCGCTGCGGCGGCGGTTGCGCTCCGCGAGGCCCTCCGCCTCGAGGGCTTCTGCGCTCGACCGGCGAGAGTCGCGGTCGGCGTTGGCCGCGGCGACGGCGGCGGCGGCATCCGCCTGGGCCTTCTTCTCCATGGCGTAGGCC
Source organism: Rhodoglobus sp. GW821-FHT12B09 (assembly GCF_058809925.1). Lineage (NCBI taxonomy): Bacteria > Bacillati > Actinomycetota > Actinomycetes > Micrococcales > Microbacteriaceae > Rhodoglobus > Rhodoglobus sp. GW821-FHT12B09. The sequence continues at coordinate 48,941 of NZ_JBXATB010000002.1, forward strand.
TCGGCGTCGGCGACCGCGCGGATCTCGGCGTCAAGCTCCTGCTTGCGGAGGCCGACGCGCTTGCCCGCGGTCAGCTCCTGCTGGGCGACGACCTCCTGCTGCGCGATGGCCTCGGCGAGCGGGGCTGCGGCGGCGGCCTCGGCGCGGGCCTTGTCGGTCTCCTTCTGGATCTCCGCGTTGCGCAGGTCGAGCTTGCGCTGCGACTCGGCGACCGCCTGGTCGGCGGCGATGCGCGCCTCCTCGGAAGCCTGACGGGAGACGGACTCCGCGATCTCGGCGACCTGCTTCACCCGGGCGGCCTCGGCGCGGCCGAGGTCCTTGATGTAGCCGTTGTCGTCGTCGATCTCCTTGATCTGGAGAGTGTCGATGGTGAGGCCCTGAACGTCGAGCGACTCCCGCACCGCCTCGAGCACCTGGCCCTGAAGCGCAGAGCGGTTGGTGATGATCTCGGTGACGGTGAGCTGGCCCACGATGGAGCGGACCGAACCGCTCAGCACTTCCTCGGTGGAGGTCTCGATCTGGTCCTGCTGGTTGAGGAAGCGCTGGGCGGCGGCGCGCACCATCGACTCGGAGCCGCCGACCTTCACCACCGCGACAGCGTTCACACGGATGGTGATGGCGTCCTTGGTCTGAGCCGTGGCCTGCACGTTGAGCTGCCTGCTGCGCAGGCTGAGCTTGAAGTAGGCCTCGACGATCGGCTTGACGAAGACACGCGAGCCGAAGACGACGCGCTGGCCGGCGTTCTCGGTCTCGACCTGCCCCGTCTTGAGCGGCTTCTGGCGCGACGTGACGATGATGGCCTCGTCGGGCTTGGCGACCTTGATGCCGCTGAGCAGGACGATCACGACGATGAGGGCGATCACGACGATCGCCACGATCACGATAACGAGCGTGGGGTCGGGGATGAAGGGGATCATGCCCCGACCCTATCGGTTGAGCTTTACTCGGCGGTGACGGCCCTCTTGCGACGGGACACCCAGACGACCCCCGCGGCCGTGATCCCGATGACCACCGCGATGAGGATGATGTAGAAGGCGACCGAGAGGTAGCCGTTCGGCGAGATGTTCGGGTTGAGGAAGGGGTACGGGTACCAGTAGTCCTTGCCCTGCATCTCGTCTGGCGTGAGCGGTCCGCGGATGAGCGTGTAGATGCCCCACACGAGCGGGAAGATCACGATGAAGAGGATGGACTTCCACGCGAGCGCAAGCCGGCCCGAGACGAGCAGCCAGTCGAGGAGCATCCAGAGCGGCCCGACCACGTGCAGAATCTCGTTCGACCACGGCACCGTGGTGCCCTGGGGAAGCTCGACGTTTCGCAGCAGCAGGTTGTAGACGACACCCGTGACGACCATGTACGTGACGATCGCGGCGCGGAGGCCGTTGAACCAAGCAGGGTCAGCCGCGCCCTTGCGGGTGAGAAGGAAGAACGCCCCGATCAGGCACACGACCACGGTGGCGACGTTCGACTCGATCGTGAAGAAGCTGAAGAAGTTCGTGAAGGTGATCCCGAAGTTGGTGACGCCGGCGGCCGTCCAGTTGGCAACGCTCTGGTTGAGCTGGGCGACGATGGCGGCCACGATCGCGACGGCGACAGCGACACGGATAACCGCGAAAAGGATTCTCATGGCACGACAGTAGCGGTCTAGCGTGGAGAAGTGACACAGGCCACTGAGCAACCCGCCAAGCTGCGCACCGTCGTCATCGCCTTCGTCGCGAATCTCCTGGTCGCGGGGGCCAAGACCGCGGCTGCGGTGGTGACCGGCTCCGCGTCGATGCTCGCCGAGGCCGCGCACTCCTGGGCAGACGCGGGCAACGAGGTCTTCCTCCTGATCGCCGAGCGCTCGAGTGCGCGAAAGCCGGACTCGGGGCATCCCCTCGGCTACGGCCGCGATGCCTACGTGTGGTCGCTCTTCGCAGCTGTCGGCCTGTTCACCGCGGGCGCCGTGGTCTCGGTGCAGCACGGCATCTCGGAGCTGCTCGACCCGGAACCCGCGAGCGACTACCTCGTGGGCTACATCGTGCTCGCGATCGCGGCAGTGCTCGAAGGGATCTCCTTCCTCCAGTCGGTCGTCCAGGTGCGGCAGGGCGCGCGCAGGTTCAACCGCGGCGCGCTCGACTACGCCCTCAACGGGTCCAACCCGACGCTGCGTGCGGTTCTTGCCGAGGATGCCGCGGCGCTGGCCGGGCTGGTCATCGCGTTCCTCGGCATCCTCCTGCACCAGCTCACGGGCAACCCCGCGTACGACGCGGCCGGGTCCCTCGCGATCGGAGTGCTGCTCGGCGTGGTCGCCGTGGTGCTGATCGGGCGCAACCGAAGGTTCCTCGTCGGCGCCGTGCCGAGCCCCGTCGTGCGGGCCGCCGTCGGGCAGGCGCTCGCGGAGCATCCCGAGATCGAGCGCGTGACGTACCTGCACCTGGAGTTCGTGGGCCCCGCAAGGCTGTTCGTGGTCGCCGCCGTCGACCTCACCGGCGACCGCCGCGAGGAGGACGTCGCCCGTCAGCTGCGCACCCTTGAGCGCGCCATCGAGGAGAACGAGCTCGTGCAGAAGGTCGTGCTGACGCTGTCGGTCAGCGACGAGCCGACCATACGGTTCTAGGCCATCTTCGCCGCGGCCTTCGCTGCCTGCTTCGTCGCGCGTACCTTGAGCAGCGACTCGGGGTCCACGATGTCGGCGACGGACCGGTAGGAGCCGGCTTCGCCGTAGGCCCCCGCCGCAGTCTCCCAGCCCGGGGCCGTGAGCCCGCGGCGCTTGCCGAGCAGTGCGAGGAAGATCTTCGCCTTCTGCTCGCCGAAGCCGGGCAGCGCGGTGAGCCGCCTCAGGATCTCTGTGCCGTCCGGAGCGCCCTCGGTCCAGATCTTCTCGGCGCTGCCGCCCCACTCCGATACGACGGCGGCGCACAGTGCCTGAACCCGGCCGGCCATCGAGCCGGGGAACCGGTGCACGGCGGGCGACTGCCTCATGGCCTCGGCGAACGCCTCGGGCTCGTAGTCCGCGATGGTTGCCGCATCGAACGACCCCAGCCGGGTCTTCAACTTGGCAGGGCCCGCGAACGCGGTCTCCATGGGCACCTGCTGGTCGAGGAGCATGCCGACCAGGAGCGCCAGCGGGTCGGAGGAGAGCAGGGCGTCGGCATCGACATCGCCGGTGATGTGGAGTTCGTGGGACATGCGATCCATCGTGCCACTTGACCTTGCCCCGTGGGTCAGGGTTTAGCGTTGCGGGCATGAGGATCGGAGAGCTCGCGCGCAGCGCGGGAGTGACAACGAAGGCAGTGCGGTACTACGAGTCGGTGGGGCTGCTCGACGCCGACCGGCTGCCCAACGGCTACCGCGACTACGACGAGTACGACGTCCGGCTCGTGCGCGAGGTGCGGAGCCTCGCGACCCTCGGGATCAGGGTGGAGCAGGCGAAGCCCTTCCTCGAGTGCCTGGTCTCGGGCCGCGAGAAGGGCGACGACTGTGCGGCACCGCTGGCGGTGTACCGCTCGGTGATCGGAGAGCTGGACGAGCGGATCGCCGACCTCTCCCGCCGCCGGGACTCGGTGGCCGTCGCACTCGCGGAAGCGGAGGGCAGGAGCGCGTGAGCCTGCTGGAGGTCACCGATGAGACGTTCGAGAGAGAAGTGCTCCGGGCATCCGGGCCCGTTCTGGTCGAGTTCTGGGCGGAGTGGTGCCCGCCGTGCCGGGTGCTCACGCCGATCCTCGAGCGGATCGCCGACGCGCACCCCGGCCTCACCGTCGTCAAGGTCAACGCCGACGACCCGGTGACCGCGATGACGTACCGAGCGCTCTCGCTGCCGACCATGAAGGTGTTCGATAGCGGCGAGGTGGTGCGGACCATGGTCGGCGCCAAGCCCCAGGGAACGCTCGAGGCGGATCTCGCCGCATACCTCTAGCGGTCAGGAATTTCGCAGGAATGTCCATGCCGCCGACCGGAAAGCGCATTCGCACAGCCCAGCGCCGTCTCTACGCTCGGAGTCACCCGGGCGCCACCCCGGTGCCCGAGCGCTCGAAAACCTTCGACAGCAAGGGACATCATGACGAACACAATGGGACGACGGCGTCCCAGGCAGTTGGCGCTCGCAGCGCTGGCTGCGCTGGTGCTCAGCCTGCCTCTCCTCTCCGCGAGCCCCGCTGCGGCGCTCGTGACCCACACCCTCACCTCCCCGAACGGGCTGATCCAGTTCATCGTGACGGACCAGCCCAGCGGCAACCTCACCTATACGGTGACCGCAAGCGGAACCACCATCTTCAACGACTCACCGCTCGGTATCGCTACGAGCTCGACTGATCTGACGACCGGGCTCACGTATGCGAGCGAGGTCCGCACGGTGATCACCGAGACCTACTCCTTGCCCGCAGGCACGGACCCCAGCTACCTCAACGACGGCCGGGAGATGGCGCTCACCTACACGAAGGGCGGCGTGACGATGAAGCTCGTCGTGCGCGCCTACAACGACGGTGTGGCGTTCCGGTACCAGCTCCCCGGCAGCGGTTCGGTGAGCATCACCGGCGAGACGAGCGGGTTCCGCATCCCCGTCGCCTCGGGCGGCTGGGCAGCGCCGTGGAACTCGAACTACGAGCAGGACTACATCTACCGGAACGCGGCCGGACTGAACTCCGGCACCGACCTCACGATGCCGGCCCTCATCTCGATCAACAACAACGCGTTCTACACGCTCATCAGCGAAGCGAACGTCTACAACTCCGGCGCGAGCTTCGCCCCCGCGATGCTCGAGGGCGACGGCCTCGGCACCGGGCTGCTGAAAGTGTCGAGGACGCCCGACCAGGCGTTCCCGATGTCAGCGGCCTATCCGTTCCAGACCCCGTGGCGGTTCGCGATCATCGCGTCCAACCTCGACATCCTCTACAACTCCGATCTCGCTCAGAACCTGAACCCGCCGGCGGCGAGCACGCCGTCCTGGGTGAAGCCGGGCCGTGCGGCGTGGTCGTGGTACTCGGATGAGGACAGCGCCTCCGACCTCGACAAGCAGAAGCAGATGGTGGACTTCGCGGCCTCCATGGGCTTCGAGTACGTCACGGTCGACTGCTGCTACACGCCCTCGACCGACCTGCCCGCGATCTCGGCATACGCGGCACAGCGCGGCGTGAAGGTGTTCGCGTGGGTGACGGCGTCGCCCTTCGCGACCCCGGCACTCGCCGACGCGCTCATGGCGCAGCACGCGGCCTACGGAGTGGCAGGCCTCAAGGTCGACTTCTTCCTGAGCGACTCGCAGGCAGTGCAGGCCTGGTATCAGGCCATCGGTGACTCCGCCGGCTCGCACAACCTCATGCTCGACCTGCACGGCAGCACCAAGCCGGGCGGCGAGAACCGCACCTGGCCGTGGGTGCTCACCTCGGAGGCCGTGGCCGGCACCGAGCACTACAAGTACCCGCCGCCCACGACCGCCGCCGCCGACGTGACCTACCCCTTCACCCGCGGGCCGCTCGGCAGCATGGACTACACGCCCGCGATGATCTCGCAGAACGCGTCCGTGCTCACCCAGGCCCACACACTCGCCCAGGCGATCGTCTTCACCTCCGGGATGATCAACTACGCCGACTCCGCGGCGGCGTACGAGCAGTGGCCCGGTCGGCACCTCATGCGCGCGATCCCGACCACCTGGGACGAGTCCAAGGTCGTCGAGGGGTTCCCGGGCGACCACATCACCGTCGCGCGGCGCTCGGGCACCGACTGGTTCATCGGCGCGATGACCTCGCCCGCACGGACCGGATCCGTTCCGCTGTCCTTCCTCGGGTCGGGCAGCTACACCGCGACGATCTTCGCCGATGACGCCTTCGGGCGGCTGGTGACATCCACGCAGACCGTCACGAGCGCGACGACCCTGTCGCTGCCGATGATCGCGACCGGTGGGGTCTCGGTTCACATCTCGAAGACGCCGCTGGCCCAGATCGGCTCCGGCGACACCCGGTACGAGGCCGAGGCCGCGGGCAACACCCTCGCGGGCGGCGCCTCGGCGTCGGGCTGCAAGGGCTGCTCGACGGGCTGGAAGGTCGGCAACGTCGGCTCGGGAGGCGCGGTCACGTTCAACGGCGTGACGGCGACCACGGCGGGAACCCACAAGATGACGTTCACCTACACCTCGGCCGACCCCAGGTCGGTGCGGATCACGGTGAACGGCACGGTGCTCACCACCGCCGCCCTGCCCGATTCGGGCGGCTGGGAGTTCGTCAACAAGTGGACTGTGGACGTGCCGCTCGTCGCCGGCTCGAACACGATCAAGTTCGACAACCCGAGCGCGTTCGCCCCGGACATCGACGCGCTCACGATCGCGCGTCTGACCGAGGCCGAGGCTGCGGGCAACACGCTGTCGGGCGGCGCCGCGACAGGCAGTTGCGCGGGATGCTCGGGCGGGACGTTCGTCACGTCCCTCAACAGCACGGGCAAGCTCGACGTCAACGCGCTCACCGTCGGTGCGGCGGGAAACCACACTGTGCGGATCGACTACGCGAGCGCGACGGCCCAGACCGTCCAGCTCCAGGTGAACGGCGGCACGGCCATCACCGTGAGCCTGCCCGCGACCGGGTCGGCCACCGCCGTGGCGACGAAGACGCTCGGGCTCTCGCTCACGTCCGGGAGCAACGTGATCCGCATCTCGGGAGCCACGTCTGCCGCCGTCGGCATCGACCGAGTGGCGGTGGTTCGCTAGTCGGCAGAGACCGGGGCCGCACCTCCCTACGGGTGGGAGGTGCGGCTCCACCTCTTCGCGAGGTAGCCTCGCCAGCGTGACCCACGTCCTGTCGCGCGACGAGGCCCGGCGCATCGCGGTGCGGGCCCAGCTGCTGGATGCCCGCCGCCCCGCCGACCTCGTCGACACCGTGCGGCAGCTGACGTTCGTCCAGCTCGAGCCCACGGCAGCGGTCGCCCCCACCGCCGACCTCGTGCTGTGGAGCCGCCTCGGCCAGGGCTACGAGCCGGCCGACCTGACCACGGCGCTCGAGGTCGACAACTCGCTCTTCGAGCTCGCGCTGCTCGTGCGGCCCATGGACGACCTGCCGCTGTTCCGCGCGGAGATGGCCGGGCCGCCCAAGTACGAGCAGACCGCGCGCTGGCTCGACGACAACGTCGAGTTCCGGCAGGACATCCTCGACCGGCTCGAGGTCGAGGGGCCGCTGATCGCCCGCGAGATCCCCGACACCAGCATCGTCTCCTGGCCGTCGAGCGGGTGGAACAACAACCGCAATGTGATGATGATGCTCGAGTGCATGATGATGCGCGGTGACATCGCGGTGGCCAAGCGCGAGGGCCGCGACCGCGTGTGGGATCTCGCCGAGCGCGTCTACCACTCGGACACGCCGACAGTCCCGCTCGACGAGGCGCTGCGGATCCGGGCATCCCGCAGGCTCACCGCGCAGGGGCTCGTGCCGACCAGGACGCCCGACCTGCCCGTGGAGACCACGCGCGTCGGCGAGGCGGGGGTGCCCGCCACGATCCAGGGGGTGAAGGGCGCCTACCGGCTCGACCCGGCCGCGCTCGACCTGCCGTTCGAGGGACGCACGGCGCTGCTCTCCCCCTTCGACGGTCTCATCCGCGACCGCAAGCGCATGAAGGAGCTCTTCGAGTTCGAGTACGCGCTCGAGATGTACAAGCCCGCGGCCCAGCGGCAGTGGGGTTACTACGCGCTGCCGATCCTCCACGGCGACCGCCTGGTGGGCAAGGTGGATGCCACGGCCGACCGCGCCCGCGGCGCCCTCGTCGTCCGCGCCGTCCACGAGGACGCGCCGTTCTCGCGGGCCGACCTCGACGCGGAACTGCAGTCCCTCGCGGACTGGCTAGGGGTGGAGCTCGCCCGATCGGAGGATTGACTCCATCTTCTTGCCGCGCGCGAGCTCGTCCACGATCTTGTCGAGGTAGCGGATCTTCTGCATCAGCGGATCCTCGATCTCCTCGACCCGCACCCCGCAGATCACGCCCGTGATGAGCGCCGCGTGCGGGTTGAGGCGCGCCTCGGCGAAGAAGTCCGTGAACGTGGTGCCGGCGTCGAGATGCTTTTTCAGCTCCGCCTGGCCGAAGCCGGTGAGCCACTCGATGAGCTCGTCGAGCTCGGCCCGGGTGCGGCCCTTCTTCTCCACCTTGGCGACGTACAGCGGGTACACGCGGGCGAAGGGCATCGAGAAGAACCTGCTCACCGTTCCAGCGTAGCTATCATTCGAGGATGCTCGTCGAACACCGCGGAATCCGGCCCCAGGTCCACCCCACCGCGTTCATCGCGCCGACCGCGGTCGTGAGCGGGGAGGTGTCCGTGGGCGCGGGCGCGCGCATCCTGCACGGGGCGGTGGTGACCGCCGAGGACGGCGCTGTCGTGCTGGGCGAGAACGTGGTGGTGATGGAGCAGGCGCTCGTGCGCGGCCGGGCGGGTCACCCCGCGACCGTCGGCAACGCCGTCATGATCGGGCCCCACGCGCACGTCAACGGCGCGACGATCGGCAGCGGAGTCTTCATCGCGACCGGCGCCTCGCTCTTCCCCGGGGCGGTGGTCGGCGACGGCGCCGAGGTGCGCATCAACGCGGTGGTGCAGGTCAACACCCGTCTGGATCCCGGGGCCGTGGTGCCGATCGCCTGGGTCGCGGTGGGCGACCCCGCACAGCTCTTCCCGCCCGACCAGCACGACGCGATCTGGGCTGTACAGCGCGAGCTCGACTTCGTGGGCACCGTCTACGGCGCCACCCGCGAGACCACGATGGCCGAGCTCATGGCCGCCCAGTCCGACTTCTACGGCGCGCACCGCGATGACACTGTTGTCGGCTGACGAGCCCTCCACCCGGCTGCGGTTCGGCCGCGGTGCCGAGGGCATCGAGCGCATGGAGGCCACGTTCCGGGGTGGCGGCTTCGAGCCGCACCGGCACGACCGCTACGCCATCGGCGTCACGCTGCAGGGGGTGCAGAGCTTCGCGTACCGGGGGTCGCAGCACGCGGGGCTGCCCGGCGAAGGGCACATCCTCCACCCCGACGAGCTGCATGACGGCGTGCCGGGCACCGAGGCCGGCCTGCGCTACCGCATCGTCTACGTCGACCCGGCGCTCATCCACCGCGCCCTGGACGGCGGCGCCCTTCCGTTCGTCGCCGACCCGGTGGTCGAGCGCCGTGCGGTGGCGCCGGCGCTGCTCTCCAGCCTCCGCGACCTGGACGAGCCGCTCGGCGAGCTCGAGGCGGTGGAACTGGTGACGGCGCTCGCGGACAGCCTTCGGCAGGGCTCGTCGGAGCGCCCGGCGCGGCGCGGGCCGCTCGCGGTGGACGCACTCGCGCGCGTCCGTGGGCTCATCAGCGACGACCCCGCCGCGCAGCACTCCCTCGCCGAGCTCGAGGCCGTCTCCGGCCTGACCCGCTGGGAGCTGGCCCGGCAGTTCCGCGCGGCGTACGGCACGAGCCCCACGCAGTTCCGCATCATGCGCCAGCTCGATCAGGCCCGTCGGCTGCTGATGACCGGCGCTGCCGTAGCGACGGCCGCAGCGGAGTCCGGGTTCGCCGATCAGAGCCACCTGTCGAGGCTGTTCAAGCGGACCTACGGCATCACGGCCGCCGCGTGGCGCAGCGCCGTCGCACAACCGTTCACGACGGGCAGCACCGCCGCCCGCTAGAACGGGAGCATGGCAACCGGATTCATCGGCCTCGGCATCATGGGACAGCCGATGGCGCTCAACCTCGCGCGCGCCGGCGAGGAGCTCGTGGTGTGGAACCGCTCCCCCGCCCGGTGCGAGCCCCTGCGCGCTGCGGGGGCGCGAGTCGCGGCGGATCCGGCCGGGGTGTTCGCCGCGGCATTCACCGTCATTCTCATGCTCATCGACGAGGCGGCCACCGACGCCGTGCTCGCGCGCGGCACGCCCGACTTCGCGCGGCTCGTCGCGGGCCGCACGGTCGTGCAGATGGGCACAGTCTCGCCGGGCTACTCGCGCGACCTCGAAGCCGACGTGCGGGCCGCGGGCGGGCGCTACGTCGAGGCGCCCGTCTCCGGCTCGAAGGTGCCCGCCGAGAACGGCATGCTGGTCGGGATGCTCGCGGGCGACCCGGAGGCTGTGGCGGAGGTGTCCGCTCTCCTGGCACCGATCTGCCACGAGCGCATCGAGTGCGGCGCCGTGCCGGGCGGACTGCTCACGAAGCTCGCCGTGAACATCTACCTCATCACGATGGTCACCGGTCTGATGGAGTCCGTCCACTTCGCGCAGCGGCAGGGACTCGATATCGCGACCGTGGCCGCCGTCCTCGACGCCGGCCCCATGGCGAGCCCGATCTCGCGCCTGAAGCTCGCCAAACTGGCCGCCGGCGACTACTCGGCCCAGGCGGCCATCGCGGACGTGCTCAAGAACAGCCGCCTCGTCGCCGAGTCGGCGCGAGAGGCGGGCATTGCCGCGCCGCTGCTCGAGGAGAGCTATGCGCTCTACGCGGAAGCGCTCGACCTCGGGGAGGGAGCGTCGGACATGATCGCGGTGCTGCGGGCGATCGAGGCTCGGGAGAAAGAGTAACTCTCTCCATTTTCAAGGTATATCCGAGTGGGGGGCTTGCCGCAAGACCCCCTCGCGGCGGATGATCGATGACCGTGACTACCAGCGCCTTCGACCTGCCCGCCCGACTCTCCGCCAAAGCCGACCCCGCCCTCATCGCCACCGACGAGGCGCACTTCGCCGCGCTGGGCGCGAGCCTCGAGCACTCGGTCGCAGAACTCTCCGCCCGGCTGGACGCGGAGCGCAGGGCCCCCGGCGGCACCGGCCAGGCGGCACTGGAGCGCGATCTGGAGGTCCACCGCCTCACCGCCCGGCTGCGCGCGCTGCGGCGCTACGGCCTCGACCTGTGCCTCGGGCGCATGGTCGCCGACGACGGCTCCGAGCCGGTCTACGTCGGCCGCTTCGGGCTGACCGACAGCGACGGTCGGCGCCTCCTCCTGGACTGGCGCTCCCCCGCCGCGGAGCCGTTCTTCGGCGCCACCCACGCCAACCCGATGGGCCTCGTGAGCCGCCGCCGATACCGCTGGACCCGCGGGCGCATCAACGACTACTGGGACGAGGTGTTCACGGCCGACGGCCTCGAGGGGCACGCCGCCGCGCTCGACGACCAGTCGGCGTTCATCGCCAGCCTCGGCAGCAGCCGGTCGCCGCGGATGCGCGACGTGCTGGGCACGATCCAGGCGGACCAGGACGCGATAATCCGGGCGGGCGCGCGCGGCGCCCTTGTCGTGGACGGCGGCCCCGGCACCGGCAAGACGGTCGTGGCCCTGCACCGGACCGCCTACCTCCTCTACTCCGACCCGCGCCTGAGCCAGAGCCGCAGCGGCGTGCTCTTCGTCGGGCCGAGCCAGGGCTACCTCGCCTACGTCGACGACGTGCTCCCGAGCCTCGGCGAGGAGGGTGTGCACACCTGCACCCTCCGCGACCTCGTCACCGAGGGGGCTGCCGCGATCAAGGACACTCCGGATGCGGCCAGGCTCAAGTCGTCCGCCGAGCTCGTGGGCGCGGTCGAGACCGCGGTCCGCGTCTTCGAGCTCCCGCCGACGAGGACCGTGACCGTGGAGACCGCGTGGGCCGACATCCGGATCACCCCCGCCGACTGGGCCGAGGCCTTCGAGGCCGCCGACGCCGGGACCCCGCACAACGAGGCGCGCGAGGAGGTCTGGGACGCGCTGCTCGACATCCTCCTCGACCAGCTCGGGGAGGAGCGCGAGGAGGAGTCCGCCGACTTCGACGCGTACGGCCTCTCCCGCGACCGGGACGGCGGGCTCCGCGAGGGGCTCGCGGACGACCCCGAGCTCGCCGCCGCGTTCGCCCGGGCCTGGCCGCTGCTCGAGGCGGCGGACGTCGTGGCCCGGCTCTGGACGGACCGGTCGTTCCTACGCCGGTGCGCGCCGTGGCTCGGTCCCGACGACGTGGAGGCCCTGCAGCGGTCGGATGCCCGGGCGTGGACGGTCTCCGACCTGCCGCTGCTCGACGCCGCCCGCCTGCTGCTCGGCGACCCCGAGGCATCCCGACGCCGCCAGCAGCAGAGCGCCGCGGCGGCCGCCGAGCGCAGGCGGATGTCTGACGTGGTGGACGACCTCATCGCGAGCGACGACTCCGATCTGAAGATCATGTCCATGCTCCGCGGGCAGGATCTGCGCTCCACGCTCGTCGACGAGGCCGCCCTGCCGAGCATCGACCCGGACGTGCTGGCCGGCCCGTTCGCGCACATCGTCGTCGACGAGGCGCAGGAGCTTACGGATGCCGAGTGGCAGATGCTCCTCGCCCGCTGCCCGTCCCGCAGCTTCACCATCGTGGGCGACCGCGCGCAGGCGCGGCACGGGTTCACGGAGTCGTGGCGCGAGCGGCTCGAGCGGGTAGGACTCACCCAAGTGTCGCTGAGCTCCCTGAGCATCAACTACCGCACGCCCGAGGAGGTCATGGCCGAGGCGGAGCCCGTGATCAGGGCGGTGCTGCCGGATGCCAACGTGCCCACCTCGATCCGGAGCAGCGGCATCCCCGTGCTGCGCGGAGCGGTGGAAGAGCTGCGCGCGATCCTCGACGCCTGGCTCGCCGCCCACGACGAGGGGATCGCGTGCGTGATCGGCGAGCCCGCGCTCCCCTCGGGGCCGCGGGTGCAGTCGATCGCGCCCGAGCTGTCGAAGGGGCTCGAGTTCGACCTCGTCGTGCTCGTGCATCCGGAGCGCTTCGGAGCTGGCATCGAGGGCGCCGTCGACCGGTACGTCGCCATGACGCGGGCGACTCAGCAGCTGGTACTGCTCAGCTGAGCGCCGCCGCCTTGGCCATAAGCAGGTCGCGCTGGCGGTCGTTGCCCGCGAGCCCGGCCGCCGTGACGAGCTCTGACCGCGCCTCCTCCGTGCGGCCGAGCCGCGCGAGCAGCTCGCCCCGCACGCTCGGCAGCAGGTGCGACCCGCGGAGGGTGCCCTCCGCCGCCAGCCGGTCCACGATGAGCAGAGCGTTTGCCGGCCCGGTCGCCATCGAGACCGCGACCGCGCGGTTGAGCTCGACGACCGGGTTGGGCGCGAGCTGGCCGAGGGCCTCGTAGAGCAGGACGATCCGCTCCCAGTCCGTCTCCTCCACACTCGGCGCGGTCGCGTGGCACTCCGCGATCGCGGCCTGCAGCGCGTACGCGGTGCGCCCACGGCCCAGCGCGTCTGCGTGGGCGAGGGCCGCGGAGCCGCGGGCGATCTGGGCGCGGTCCCAGCGCGACCGGTCCTGGTCGGTGAGCAGCACCGGGGTGCCGTCGCGCCGCGTCCGGGCGCCGAACCGGGAGGCCTGCAGCTCCATCAGTGCCACCAGCGCGTGCACCTCCGGCTCCCGCGGCAGCAGCACCGCGAGCACCCGGCCCAGTCGCAGCGCCTCATTGGCGAGCTCGGTGCGAATCAGGCGGTCGCCGGATGTCGCGGCATACCCCTCCGTGAAGATCAGGTACACCACCGCGAGCACGCCGGCCAACCGCTCCGACCACTCACTCGGATCCGGAACCTCAAACGGCACTTTGGCGAGCGAGAGCGTCCTTTTCGCCCGCACGATGCGCTGCTGGATGGTGGCCACCGGCACGAGGAACATCCGCGCCAGTTCCTCCGTGCCGAGACCGCCCACAACACGGAGGGTGAGGGCGACCTGCGCCTCCCGGGTGAGCACTGGGTGGCAGGCGGTGAAGACGAGACGCAGGAGGTCGTCGTCGATCGGCTCCCACTCGTCTTCCGCCGTCCGGCTGGCCAGGTCGTGCGCGATCGCCTCGTGGCGGGCATCCAGCCGCTCTCGCCGGCGCCAGCCGTCGATGGCCTTGCGCTTCGCGACGGCCGTGAGCCAGGCGCCCGCGTTCTGCGGGACGCCCGACTCCGGCCACTGCACGAGCGCGTCGGCGACAGCCTCCTGCGCGAGGTCCTCGGCGAGGCCGAGGTCGCCGGTCATCTTCGCGAGCGTGGCCACAATGCGCCCGCCCTCGATGCGCCAGACGGCGTCGACCGTGCGACGGATGTCGGTCACGCCTTCTTCGCCTCCTCGGCCCGCCAGCCCTTCTCCTTCTGGATGAACTCGTTGTCGGCGTAGTCGGCGAAATCGCTCTCGTCGGTCACGCGGCGCACCTCGAGCTTGTTGCCGGGCGTGAGCGGAGCGCGGCTCGCCCACTCGGCGGCCTCCTCCTTGGAGGACGCCTCGATGATCCAGAAGCCGTTGAACAGCTCGTTGATCTCGCCGTAGGGGCCGTCGGTGATGATCGGCTTCTCTGCCGAGAAGTCGACGACGAAGCCCTGCGCCGCGTCGGTGAGGCCCTCGCCCGCGAGCAGCACGCCCGCCTTGATCATCGACTCGTTGTAGGCGCCCATCGCATTGATGACCTCCTCGAAGTCGAGCTTCTCGTACGCCGCGACTGCCTCTGCCGAGCCGCGCATGATGAGCATGTACTTCATGGTGTTTCTCCTTAGACCGGGGCCGCCCGATGCGGCCTCATACTCACACGTCGACTGGCGAGAGCGGATATCGACATCGTCGCGAAACTATTTTCCTAGCGCCACCTGAAGCTCCCGGATGACCTCGCCGAGGCCACCCTTCGCTAGCAGCCCTGCGCCCAGCGGGCCGGCTGAATCCGTGCCCAGCGCGGGCAGCCTGCGGAGCGCCTCACGGACCTCCTCGGTCATGTGCTCAAGCTGCCACCCCACCTCGTCGTCGCGCGTGCCCGGAGCCGCGAGCTCCGCCGCCTTCGCTGCATAGGCTGCCGCGCCGAGGGCATGCGCCCCCATGTGAGCAACGCCGGATGCCTGCCCGGCGGCTCGGGCGGCGGCGATCGCGGCCGGGCTCGTGGCGGAGTTCGCGGCCCGTCCCGCCTCGAAGCGGCGGCGGATCTCCCCCACCGCGGTCAGCTCGCCGCGGCCGAACGCCCGCGCGCGGGCGATGCCGTCGCGCGCCCGGTCATCCTCCGGCGCCTCGGCCTCGAAGAGGTGGAGCACGCGCTCGGCGCAGTCGGCCGCCCAGAGTGCCACGATGCGGCGGTCGGTCTCACTGAGGGACTGCGGGGAGGGCATGGGACTACTCTGGCAGGCTGGGTCGGAGCGGGCACGTCAATCCAGGGATCGACGAACGCGAACCGGACCTCCCTCGAGGACCGCTCCAGAGTGACCAGCTCCTGATGAGTGATGTACTCCACCCCGCGTGCGCAGCGGGCTACATTCGCCAGTGAGGTCTCTTCATATGCCGGTCCGCCACGTCGTAGCTCAGCGTCTGATCCGCCAGCAGCGTCGTGTTGCCGTGCCCGTCGTACTCCAGCGTCGGGATCGGCCCGACCGTGGTCAGCGTCCCCGCCGACACCGGCGACACGGCGTCGACGATCGCCGCCTTGACCACCACTCGTACCCGGAGACTGACGTCGGTTCTCTGCGTCTCAGTCCAACCGGTTTAGTTTCTCGTCCACCTACCCGACAGTTCATCCGCCATGGAAACTAGTTCGACAGCCGGCTGCCGGGCGGATGGGGCGAATACGGATGGCACCCCGGCGTCAGCAGTCGAGACCAGGATTTCATTGCCCGACCTGGTGTGCTCGATCCACCCACGATTCTCGGGTAGGTCAGGGCGGCCGTAGTACGGCCACTCCCACCGAACCCGGCGCGCGTCGCCTATTCGAAACGAGTCGTGGTCGACAGTAACGTCAGTCGGATTCCATACCTCAAGTGTCTCACCGAGGTTGAACATGACGACTAGCTGCCCGGAGTCGCCGACGGTCGCGGCGACGACAGAGTGGATGTTGTCGATCCGGCCACCAAAAACGTCGCCGAAGACCACGAGGGAACCCGACTTTACGCTAGGAAGCAGGCCGTAGATGGTTTCTGCAACTTTGACAGGATCAGACACCGCATCTTTCATCTTCCCATTCTCTTGCGCCTCAATAGTTTCCAGGCAGCGTAACGATCATCTCCAATTGACCTGAGACGTCGGTGGGCGAAATATGCATGACACCAGACACAAGAGCGTCGTACTCGGTCGCTGCTTCATCCCGAAAATCTCGGACTCCGGCTGGGTCAAATTCCCACAATAGATCCCGGATCTGGTCTCGCACGCTCTGATCGTGCACGCTCAAAAAGCTCGCCTCCCGTCCGACCTAGCCCACATAGTGATGATCAACCTAGTCGTTGGGTTCACGGCCACGACCGCGATAGTTCTCGGGGTGCCATCCGCAAGAAAACTGGATCGCCATAGCCTGCCCGAGAGCAGTGTTGACGACTACGAAGGCGTCCGCCAGGAAGGCGATCATCGTGACGACGCTCACTTCGCGACAAAGCTGGTCAACTCGGCGTCGAGCTTCTTGCCAGACCCGTCAACATGAACTGTGCATGACCATTGGTAGGTAAGGGTGTTGCCCGCCCGCACTTGGGTGTCACCTGTCACGTCATAATAAAGGCCATCAGCGACCCGCTGATCGGCGGATGTAATTGTAAGGATCACGCTATTGACTGGTGCCTGATCCTCACGTAGCTGCGCCGAGGTCGCAAGTTGCACGCACGGGCCCACCTCCAATTCGAACGGACCTGCTTGGTCCAGGTTCACGCGCAGAGCGTCGGATGAACAACCACCTAGAAGGGCAATCAATCCGAGCAAGATGGCTATTGCGAGCATCGCCGAGCGGTTGCCTGGCCTCATTTGACTCATCCTTTCGCCATTGTGATCCGACTCACCAGTTGCAAGCTCCTGCAGGCGTCCCTTGATCCCACATGCGCCCTGGAGCCGTAGCCAACCAACCCGGATTGTCCGAGCGGTATGCCCCCCGTTGAAGGGATGGCGCCTTTGGATTCCTTATAAGTCTCGAGACGACGCCGTGCCGACCATGCGGTGCAGGAGTACCTCAGTCGTCGTCGTGCCTCTTCGCGGCGGCACGACGACGTTCACGGTCAAGCCAGATGGCAATTGGTGCGAATATCGCGATAAGAAGCAAGGACGCAGCCCACACCCAGAGGCGCGGCAGGTTCGAAGGCGGAAATCCCGCGATGAGACCTGCGAACACGACGACCGTCGCCGAGACCCACCACAAGATTTGTTTGCCTGTGCTCACCGTCCCACACTCTCTCTTCTGATTGCTAGACCGCTCCCACGTCCCATTACTACTTCCGACCCATCAGGTGACCCCAGAAGACCTTCGAAACTTTCGGAGGTTTAGGGGCGAGCCCAACGCGAATTCTGGCACCGTCCACAATTCCCTCTCTAAGCGCTCTCATGACCGCTCCGCTTGTTCCGCGCGTCACCGGATCCACAAGATAGCTCACAGCCTCTAGCGGTTCCGTCTTGTGCCCAAAAGCACCGTCAATCAGGAACTGCCCAGGCACCATGATCGGCATCGCGATTGCTATCGCTCCGATGGCGACACATCCCAATCCCGCTGTCGCCCCACAAACCGCGGCGGCCCCTGCGACTGCTAGCGACGCAACCGCGTACGTGAAGAGTACCTGCGTGACGACGCGGAGCGAGATATCAAATCCGAAGATGTCGAACGTGACGTCCGACTCGGCGGCGCCGGTCAGGTCCCAGCGCCCAATCGGATCTATGGCGTACGCATAGCTGTCACTTGTGCCACGCCTCGACGGCGTCGACGGAGAGGAACCGTCCAAGCGCGGCGACGTACTGCCGCACGCCCATCTCGATGGTCGCGATCGACCCTTGATGCTCGAGGAGTTTCCTAGCGCCGCCGACCCAGGCGTAGTCCACCTCCCCCGGCGAGTTGTCCGCCACAGAGTCGTCCGCGGTCAGGGTCCCGATGCATCCCGTGACCGGGTCGATCGGCTGCCCGAACGGGTCATAGCTAGCCCGCACCCCGACCCGCACACCAGCACTGTCGGCGGTGAGGATGCTGTCGCCGTGCAGATTCGGATACGACCACGACTGCGTACCGCCCGACACCGGGATGGACACACTGGCCCCGCCCGGCAGCGACAGATCCCGCTGGATCAGCGTGCCGACACTGTTGAGCACCCCGAACTGGGCCCCGTTGCCGAACGTGTACTTGATCGTCGTCGCGCCCGTCGGACCGGGCGGGTCGTCCGTGCGGGCAACGACGCGCCCCGTGGCATCCCGCTGGTACTCCACCGTCGTGCCATCGGCCAGCACCGTCTTCATGTGCCGGTCCGCCACGTCATAGGTCAGCGCCTGATCCGCCAGCACCGTCGTGTTGCCGTGCCCGTCATATGCCAGCGTGGGGTTCGGCCCGACCGTGCTCAACGTCCCGGCCGACACCGGCGACGCCCCTACCGGTGGGTTGGTGACACTGGTCGACACCAGCCGGTCCGCGTTGTCGTAGCAGTACGACGTCACACTCGGTGTTCCGCCGTCCTGCACATCCGTGAACGAGGTGCGGTTGCCGTCTCCCGTAGCGAGACACTAGACCCGACCCGGGCATCTCTAGTCGTCGATGACAACGTCCTTGAGCCAGTGATTCCACAAATTTTCGGAATAGTTGCTCTTCGGGAGTATCCCGATGCTCTCCTGTGAAAGGAACCTGCGGAGTTCGGCCATCGTCAGGCCCCCGCTGTCAGGGGGTGTCATTCGTCGCCATCCACCGGGGACGAACTTGCAGTCAGCGCGCAATACATCCGACTGCGTCCAACGAATCGATACGTAGGAACCCTTGTACCGACCGTCGGTGACGATTCCGATTAGCGGTTCGTCGAGGTCAATTGAGGAAGCCGACGGCAAGGCCGGGCTGGAGCGTTTGACTGATTCGGCCTCGCTGAACACTTCTCGTTTAGTTTGGGCGCGGCGATACTGGACAACCGACGCGAGGAGAATGGCCGCCGAGACTAACGCCCACGTGAGTACCCTGGTCACAACCGGACCGCCAAAGAAAACGAGAAGAACTGGCGGAATGAGCAATACCCAGACCCACCCTGCGCGCCACAGGTGAAGCAGCCAACCGCTCATTTCATCCCCATTTGGCCAAGCTTCGCATAAGTCCATCGAACTGACTCAACGGCGCGTCATCCGTGCGGGCCACAATCCGCCCCGTGGTATCCCGTTCATACTCCACCGTCGTGCCGTCGGCCAGGGCCGTGCCCACGTGCCGGTCGGCCACGTCGTAGGTCAGGGTCTGGTCCGCGAGGACCGTCGTGTTCCCGTGCCCGTCGTACACCAGCGTGGGGCTCGGCCCGACCGCGTCGTGCCAGTACGACGACGTCTCCGCTACAGAACCATTCGTGAGCGTGTTCTGGCCTAAGGCCATCTACCCGCCGACCCGGAGATTGATCCGAGTTCGCCTCGCGCGTCAGGGACCGCGGTCGAGTAGAACGGCGAGCCTGCCAGAGCGAATTTCCGGCGTAGGCCCATGACGCGGTCCTCGATTTCGAGATCGAGGTCGTCGGGTGCCCAATCCACCTTGAGTTCATCAACAACCTTCTGCATTAGACCTGAACGATGGTCCACGAAGATCTCGCCACCGAACTCGTCGGGACTGGGTTCGAAGAACGCCTGCCAGAAGGCGGCGTTAGGATCTCGATCTTCAGTTGCGAGGTGAAGGAACACGTACCGCCCCACCATGTCTCCGTCATGGCAGTACCCAATTCGGCCAGTTCTCGGCCACGTTAGAGGGTTCAGGTCATGGATGCTCATGCGTCCGTCCGTTCCTAACTAAATTCGGTGCATCACGTGCAGCCCGCCGCGAACGCCCACCGCACCGAATACTGATCTCCACTGTCCCTGAACATTGAGATAGGGAATGCGATACGTATTCCCTAAAGTTGCCGCACGAGTCGATGTAAGCAAAATTCCACCACCGTCCGCGGTGATTCGCACGGTTGGATTGCTGCCGACCCAGTCCTTTCCTGCCTGAATCGAGGCTTCGACTGACCCCGGCATACTCTTATTGGCCTTGATCGACTGAGCCGCGTATCTTGCCGCCGCCGCCGAGATGGCAAGCGCTTCGCGATCCAATGCACCGGCCGCGGTTGAGAAGGCCATCCGACCGGCACGGATGGTTGAACTCGCCCATCCAGCCTCCGCAAGGCTATACATCTCAAGGAGTTGCAACCCCTGATCCATCGCAACAGCCTGCACGTACAGGTCCTGGTCGGTCCAGTTTCCGGCAGCCAGAAATCCTTCGCACTGAAAGTACTCCATACCAGCCATACCACCGCAAACGCTGCGACCGGAAAGGTCCGAGCTGTTGATGGGGTCGGCGGGGTAGTCGTAGCTGTTGCTCACCCCGCCCTCTACGGGGTCGACGGACAGGAACCGTCCCAACGCTGCGACGTACTGCCGCACCCCCATCTCGATCGTCGCGATCGAGCCCTGGTGCTCGAGGAGCTTTCTAGCGCCGCCGACCCAGGCGTAGTCCGCCTCCCCCGGCGAGTTGTCCGCGACGGAGTCGTCCGCGGTCAGGGTCCCGATGCATCCCGTGACCGGATCGATGGGCTGCCCGAACGGGTCATAGCTAGCCCGCACCCCGACCCGCACACCAGCACTGTCAGCGGTGAGGATGCTGTCGCCGTGCAGATTCGGGTACGACCACGACTGGGTGCCGCCCGACACCGGGATGGACACACTGGCCCCGCCCGGCAACGACAGATCCCGCTGGATCAGCGTGCCGACACTGTTGAGCACCCCGAACTGGGCCCCGTTGCCGAACGTGTACCGGATCGTCGTCGCACCCGTCGGACCGACCGGGTCATCCGTGCGGGCAACGATCCGCCCCGTGGCATCCCGCTGGTACTCCACCGTCGTGCCATCGGCCAGCACCGTCTTCATGTGCCGGTCCGCCACGTCATACGTCAGGGTCTGATCCGCCAGCACCGTCGTGTTGCCGTGCCCGTCATATGCCAGCTTGGGGTTCGGCCCGACCGTGGTCAGCGCCCCGGCCGTCACCGGGCTCGCCCCGGCTGGCGGGTTGGTGGCACTGGTCGACACCAGCCGGTCGGCGTTGTCGTAGCAGTACGAGGTCACCGACGGTGTTCCGCCATCCTGCACATCGGTGAACGAGGTGCGGTTGCCGTTCATCCCCGCGTTCGGGTTCGACACGCACCCGCCCGTCGAGGCGAACGCGTACGACAGCGTGTGCCGCGGGATCACCGCCGAGATCAACCTGCCCGCCGCGTCGTACCGGTAGGACGACACCTCCACCGTGGCACCGTCCGTGAGCGTGTTCTGCAGGATCCGGCCCGACTGCGACCGGATCACACTGTCGGTCACCGACGCCTGAGGCGCAGTGCCCGCCGGGACCTCCTCGTCCCACGCATCCTCGACCACCGAGATGTCATCGACCAGGATGCTCGCATCCTCCGTCACCGCCAACCCCGACACCGTCACCTCGTGACTGGCCGCCGTCGCCGTGAACGTGTACGTCGACTCCGCCCACACCGGCACACCCGACACGGCACCCGCCGCCAGCACACCATCACCAGCGCCGACATCAGTGACGCCGAGCGAGGAAGTCGTGACCACCGTCGCATCGTCGACCGAGGCCAGCCACGCGTGGACCGTGTACGACCGGCCAACCGTCAGACCCTCGACGATGCGGGTCAGGGTCACCGGGTCCGGTCCAGTCTGCTCCAGGACGGCAGACAGAGCTCCGCCGTGCGCGTTTGCGCTGGTGGCCTCGCCGGAGCTCGCGACCCATCCGTCGTGGCCCGCCTCGAACCCGGCCTCATACACAGTTGAGTCCGAGTGCGGAACCGTGGATGCCGCGGTCGCGACATCCGGGAACGACCAGGTGATCCCGTCCGTCGACCCGGTCGCACCGCGGGTGATCGCCGCCAACGTGCTGCCGTTGACGTAGTTCACCGACGCCAGCAGCTGGTCAGAGCCGTAGACGGGGTCGGCGTACTCCACACCGTCGAGGTAGAACTTCTCCACCTTGCCGTCGAGGTCGTAGTCGAACGACTGCACCGACGCCGCCCCGCCCGGCGGAGTGGTCGACACCGACAGCACCCGGCCGGTCAGCGGCTCGTAGCTCGGGGTCGTGACGGTGTTCCACACGTCGGTGTACGACACCACCCGGCCCAGCAGATCGGAGACGGTCGTGATGCGGGAGCCGTTCGGGGAGCCATCGACCGCGCCGTCACCGACGGAGGTGACAAGCGGGTTGAAGGTGGTCGCGTCGCGGTACGAGTTCGTCACCGTCCGCGCGGCGGTCCCGTTGAACGACGACAGCACGGTCGAACTGACTCGGCCGCGAGCGTCGAAATAGGTGCACGACCAGCCGTCGTCCCCCGTGCGCTTCGTGCCGACGGTGCGGCCGAACAGGTCGTACACGTACTCCGTCACTACCGCAGCGCCGGTGCCGGGGGTCGGGCCAGTGCTGGACTTGAGGAAGCCGTACTGCGGTGTGTTGGCGGGAAGGCCGCAGATGATCGAGCCGAGCTTCTCGGTGTCTCCCCAGTACGTGAAGGTGGAGCCAGCAGTGTCGGCGGGCAGATCCTGGGCTACGGCGGAGGGCAGCCTTTTCGTGAGTCGGCGCATCCACCCGGTGGGGTTGCCGCTGTTGACCTTGAGGTCGCCGGTCGCTGTCGGGATCGAGAGCAGGGTCATCTGTCCAGATCCGTTGTTGCTGCGCGCCCAGAGGAGGGACTTGAGCCCCGACCAGCCGGAGCCGAGGAGAACACCGGTCGCGCTGACCCCGCCGCTTCCGGTGCCGGCGTGAACTTTCAGGGAGCCGTCGGAGAGTGCGGCGAGCACGTCTGCGTTGCCGTCACCGGTGAAGTCGCCCGCACCGACGAAGGCGCCGTAGCTCGCGAACCCCGAGCCGATCGTCGGGTACGGCCCGCTGAATCCTCCGGTTCCGGTGCCGGGATACAGCTGCAGGGTTCCGTCTGTTTTGACGGCGATCAGGTCGGAGGTGCCGTTGCCGTTGAAGTCGCCGGGGGCGATCACGATCCTGAACGTCTCCCAGCTCGAGCCGATCTGCGGGTACGACCCGGTCCACCCGCCCGCCCCGTTTCCGGGGTATAGGTAGAGCGCGCCGTCGGAGGCGAGGGCGAGCACGTCGACCTTTCCGTCGCCGTTCCAGTCGCCAGGAGTGATGACCTGTTTGAAGCCCGCCCAGCCGGTACCGATGGTGGCCCCCGCGCCATACCCGCCGACGCCGTCGCCTGAGAAGAGCTTGAGCACGCCGTCGGTCTGGATGGCCATGAGGTCGGAGTTGCCGTCGCCGTTGAAGTCGCCCGGAGCGAGGACGGACTTGTAGCTCGCCCATCCCGTGCTGACTGTCGCCGCGGAGCTCGCCTGGAACGCGTTGGTCGCCGTGAGCCCCTCGTAGGTGTTCTCGGTGCGAAGTGCGAGCCCGTCCGGGTCGACGGTTGTCGACAGAGCGGTGCGCATCCACGGTTGGTCCCCGTAGCCGTTCTCGATAACCGTCGATGGCACATCAGCGCTGGTGAAGCCAGCGGGCGCAGAGTCGTCCGTCGTTGACCTCACCGCAAGCCCGTAGTCCGGCGAAAGGTTGCTGACGGGAACCGGTGTATACGTCAGGGAGCCGGGCGTCTTCCAGTCGAGCCGGAGTCTGGCGGTGCCCGTGAAGTCGGCGTACTCGATGCGGATGCGGTGCTTCTGCCCGGCCGTCGTCGAGATGGGGACACCCGTGGGCGAGTCCTTGATCGCGGTACTGGTGTTCCAGTTGTCCACGACAAGGAGGTCGTCCACCCACACGCGGGTAGCGTCGTCGGAGAAGGTGCTGAGCGTGTACGCGCCCGCGTCCGGGAACGTGATCAGACCGCTCATCCTGACCGAGAAGTTGTCGTTGGCGCCCACGCCGTACGGCCCCAGCCTCGCCCAGTCCTCGTCTACCGCACCGTCGTCCGCGTCGACAGCTGCCGACCCGGTCAAGCCCAGGCTGAAGAGGCGGGGCTGGCCCGACAGCCTCGAGTTCGCGTAGTAGGCGGTGTGCAGACCGCTGAGGCTGTCGTACGCAGTCGAGCTGTGCGCTGGGGTGATCGGGCAGGAGGAGGGCGTGTCGAAGCAACCAACGGGAGCCGGCCCTGTCGTGCCCACTGGGCGGTCCTGGTCGTCGTAGGTCGTCGTGGTCCTCAACCCCTGAGGGCTGGTGGAGGTCGCGATTGCGTCCTTCGCTGTCCAAGTCTGCGAGGCGGTCAGCCCCATCGGACTGGTCACCGTCTCCTGCCGCCAGGAAGCGTCGTAGGTCACCGTTGAGACGGGCCCGGTCACGCCCGCAGCCGTCACGACGGTCGTTCCAGCGCCTTCGTTCGTCGGCTTGCCGTAGTCGTAGAAGCGCGCCGGCCGCTCGACCGGGCTCACGCCGTCTGGGTCGGGCAGAGTCACGGAGGTGATGCGCCCCACCGTGTCGTACACGATCGAGGTGTGGTGGATCGCCGTCTCGCTCACCGACGGCTGGGTGGCGAGCCACTCCGTCACTAGCGGGTTGGTGATCTCGGATATGCGGCCCGTGCCGTCGTAGACGAAGCTGACAACGCTCATACTCGTTGCAGCGGTGCCCGGATCCTGGATGCGCACCAGCTGGCCGTTGGCGTTGTAGAACAGCTGAGTGGTGTCGTCCGTACCGGGCACATGGCCGGGGTAGACGATGCGGCACAGCATCCCGACGGGGGCGTTGACCGTGCCCGTGGCCGTCTTGCACGCGGAACTGGACGCACCGGCGTCCGCCGCCCCCAGACCTAGCGAGGTATTCGTCACAAGGTCTCCGCCGTAGACGAACTGCACCTTGCGCTGCGTACCGCCCGACCGGACTGTCACGGCGTCGGTGATCTTGTCGGCCTGGCCCGTCGGCCGGTAGGAGATCACGGGCGCAGCCGATTTCAGGATGTCGGCCGCCCCGGTGACGCTGGAGACCTTGCCCTGCGCAGTGAACTGGTAGACGGTGCCGCTGTCGTCGGTCAGCACCACTAGCCCGCCCTTGTCGAGCGACAGGATGCCGTACTCCCCGTACGGCGCGGTATACCCGCCGGTGTCGTTCTTGGCGTAGGTGTGTACCCCGCCGCTACTGTCGGTCAGGATGACGGCGCTCTCCGTGATCCGCGCCGCCGAGTAGGCGCTGCCTGCGCCGGCGATCGCCGTGGACGTCGACCACCCCTCGGGAAGCGTCCGGATGTCCGGCGAGAACCACTCCGACGGCACCCGCTTGTCGTCAGAGCCCGTGGACGAGCCGCCGGGCGGGCGGTACCAGAGGTCCACCGACGCGGAGCCGGTGTCTTCGAAGTAGTCGAGCTGGAACTTGTACGGAGTGCCCGGCGTGATCGCCGCTGTAGTGGTCGCCCACTGCTTCGTGGATCCGGTCACGTTGCCGACCACCCACGACTTCAGAAGTTCGATCTTGGTCTGCCCCCAGAGGATCTTCACACCGTTGTCTCGAGTGACGCCGAAGGTGTAGTTGCCGTTCTTGAGCAACGGGTCAGAGCTGCCGGTGGGCACAGTCAGGTACCCCGACCAACTCGCCAGGAACTTGTTTGGATCGACAGCCTCGGCCGGCGACTTGTCCTCCCAGTTGAAGTTGATCGACGGGTCGGTGCGCACCATCACCGGAGTCTTGTTCGTGATGTCGTACGTCGGTGCCGTCGCGCCCGGGCCCTGCGCGTTGTAGTACGAGCCGACAAGCCCGTGGTAGCTCTCCGGCGTGCGGAGGGAGTTGTACGTGAACGTCAGGCCCATCGGGCCGCCCAGCGTGGTGACCGTCGGCGACGAGAAGCTCAGGTTGCCGTTGCCGTTGGCCAGATTCACTGAGACCGCCCCGGCCTGGTCATATGGCGAGGGGCCGGATGCCCCCAGGCGCAGATTGACCTTGAAGTGACCGGTGAACGCGGGCGCCGTGACGTCCCTCTTGTTGTAGGTCGATACCGACCAGGTGTAGGTTCCGCCGTCCTGCAACGCACCCATCGGAACCTTGTCCCAGAACGGCTCGTCCAACCAACCTGAGCTGGCGATCGCGCCGCTCTGCCCGTCGCTACCGGTGGCAATCCGGAACTGGTACTGCGGGATCACCGCATCGGGCGACGTGACGGCGGCGACGGACAGTTTCGGCTGCAAGGTGGTCAGTGTTGCGTTGTCCAGGGGTGCGAGCGCTGCTGGCGGTGCGGGCATCCGGGGCTGCTCGGTGAAGGACGTCGTCGCGCTCACCGTCGTGCATCTCTCAGTGGTCTGGTCGAGCCGGCCCTCATAGAAGGCATCTCGTACGCAGCCCTGCCAGTAGTACAGCGCCCCTGGGACAAGCCCTGCGGTGGAAGGCACCTGATACTGCGGCTTGTCGGACCAGGTGCTCACGTGCAGCGGTGTACCGCCCGCACCGAGGGAAGCGACAGTCGTCCCGACTCTGAATCTGTACTGCAGCGCGTTTGGCCCGGTCGAGGCAACTTGGAACTTTGCGCCGCCAATGCCGCCGCTGACGGTCGAATAGGGCGTGACGACAGTGGGAACAGTGGGCATGTTCTGGTAGATGATTACCAGCCGGGTATCCATCGCCTTGCGGCTGTAACTACTTCCTTCGTCCCCTGTCATCAGCAGGTTTCCCGCCGGTGCCGATGCTTTCACCCACGCTGCCAGGTACCAAGCCAGGGAGCCGTGTGCCAGGTTCTGGGTATCCGTCGCCCAGTCGACATCACCAGTGAACGTGAGGGGCTGCATGTAGGCCGCGGACGGGCAGGAGTACGCCCAACAACTCGTCGCGTAAAGACCGCCGGTGAACGTCGATTCGCTCCCGTTGAGGTACGCGGCCTGGATTCCGGCCCCGAGGACCTGCTTGCCGAAGAGCGCGTCATACGGGTAGTGGACGACCGTGCGCCAGTACTTCGCGGTCGCCTCACCGCTGTTGCCCACTTGAACGTAACTGGAGTCGACGGGCCCGTCGGACTTGTAGGCGATCAAGCTGCTGGCGGCTATCGGATCGGTCTGGAGGGTCGGGTCAACGAACACCGGGTACACGCGCTGCGGGTCGTCCAGCCACTCATCGCTCGCGATCGCGGTCAGTCGCCAGATGTCGCCGTACTTCGCGAGCGACGTCGCCAGAGGGAACGCATCCTGCCGCTCCCCGTCCGTTCCGGACGAGTCCCACATCACCATCGCCGGAATCGTCATCACAACCCGGTTGTCGGAATCCTTGAACCTGATGTCGCCTGCCGCGCCGCGCACCAGGGTCAGATCCGGGGCGGAGATGTCCCACACCCAGCGGTTGTCGCCGGGCGCCGGCGCGGAGTTGAGCACGATGGTCTCTTTGATCCTGCCCGCGTCCACGTTGTAGGTCAGGTCGGCATCTTCTAGGGCGTCCTCGTACACAATCTCGTCGCGCCAAGTGCCGTCGTCCGAGTCATGGACTCGCGCGGATGCGGCTTCCGCACCCACGAGGGAGATCGCTACCGTGTGCCCGTCGCGCGTGACAGTGAATGCGCCGTCCTCATCTGCATGGTCGGCGAACTCAGGCTGTAACGGGTGCGCCTCGACACCCCAGTTGCCGTCGCTCCCCCGCGTGATGACCGTCGTGACGTCCTGCCACTGACCGTCGACGAGCGCGTTGATCGGATCGGCGGACAGCTCGGCGATCATCCTGCCGTCGCCTAGTTCGTATGCGTTGGACCACTCGGTCTGCTCCACAGGCGGCTGAGCATCCGGATCGAAATCGAAGTTGCTCGGCTCAGTGGGACGGTAGCCCGTGCCTCGACCGACCTCCTCGGATACCGGCACCGGAAGCTCCTGGGCGACCGTGTAGTCGCCGTCCTGGGGCGTTGGAACCTCCGGCACCACCGGTGCGGAGGGCAGCACCGGAACGTCCGCTGCTGACGGCAGCACGACCTCCTCCGCGGTCGCCGGGACCGGCGTCAAGAGGGTGACGACCAGTGCCCAAGTTGCAGCGATCGCGACAAATGGCACAGCACGGAGCAGCTTCAATTTCACCAGACCCAGGACGACCCGAGCTCGGGAGCGCTGCGGGAGTGAGGCCAACGTATGGGGCGAGCTCACAGGAACGCCAGAGTGAACGCAAAGATTGCTCGGAAGTGGGCTACCCCACTTCGGGGGTCACGGAGTCGAGGGCTTCCGCAGCGCATCGGAACACACTCGGGACGGCCAGAAATCCGCAAGGTCTCGCGGAGATGAGCGGTGTTGGCTGAAGACAACAGCAATGCCCCGCAGGTAAGACGGAAACGGCCACCGATATCGGTGGCCGTTTCTGTCATCTCGGTCGGGCTGACAGGATTTGAACCTGCGACCCCCTGACCCCCAGTCAGGTGCGCTACCAAGCTGCGCTACAGCCCGTGACAACTCGAATAGCTTAGCGTGTTCGCGAGGGGCGAAAGCTCAGTCGCCGATTCCAGTGGAGCAATGTCGGTGGAATAAGACATGATGTTCACAACGTTTACTTTCCGTGCGGGCCGGGTTGCCCGTGTCCTCCGCAGCTCAATCGACGGGAACATCCATGTCTGACGACACCCTTACAGCACCAGCCGCCACGGGCGTGGCTCCCGACCACCGTCGGCGCAACAGCCTCGTCATCAACCTGATGCTCGTGGCCACCTTCGTGGTGTTCCTCAACGAGACCATCATCAGTGTCGCGATCCCGGCAGTCATGGCCGACCTCAGCATTCCCGCGAGCACGGCCCAGTGGCTCACGACGGCATTCATGCTGACGATGGCCGTCGTCATCCCGACTACCGGGTTCCTCATGCAGAGGCTCAACACGCGCACCGTGTTCATCCTCGCTATGAGCCTCTTCAGCCTCGGAACGGCGATTGCGGCAATCGCGCCCGGGTTCGAGATCCTGCTCGCCGGCCGCATTGTCCAGGCGAGCGGCACCGCGATCATGATGCCGCTGCTCATGACGACGGTGATGACCCTTGTCCCGCCGCACGAGCGCGGCAAGACCATGGGCAACATCTCCATCGTCATGTCGGTGGCGCCGGCCCTCGGCCCGGCAATCGGCGGTGCCATCGTGCAGGGCCTCCACTGGCGCTTCATCTTCATCATCGTGCTGCCCATCGCGATCGCCGCGCTGGTGCTCGGCGCGATGCGCGTGCAGAACGTCACCGAGCCGCGCAAGGTGCCGCTCGACACCCTGTCGGTCATCCTCTCGGCGTTCGCATTCGGCGGCCTGATCTACGGGCTCTCGAGCCTGGGCGAGTCGGCCGCGGGCGCCGCCCCGGTCGCGCCGTGGATCCCGCTCGCCGTCGGCGGCACGGCACTGGTCCTGTTCATCGTGCGGCAGCTGGTGCTGCAGCGCGGCGACCGCGCGTTCCTCGACCTGCGCACCTTCAAGTCCCGCGGGTTCACCGTCGCGATCGTGCTCATGGTCATCATGATGGGCGCGCTGTTCGGCACCGTCTTCCTGCTGCCGATCTACACGCAGAAGGTGCTCGGCATCGACCCCGTCTACAGCGGGCTCCTGCTCGTGCCCGGCAGCCTCCTGATGGGTGTGGCCGGCCCGTTCATCGGTCGCCTGTACGACCGCTTCGGGCCGCGGCCGCTGATCGTGCCCGGCGCCGTTGTCGTCAGCATCGCACTCTGGGGCTTCTGGATGCTGCTGGGCGAGGGCACTCCGTGGGGCGTCGTCCTCGGGCTGCACGTGTTCCTCAGTGTGGGTCTCGCGTTCATGTTCACGCCGCTGTTCACGTCGTCGATGGCCGCGCTCAACCCGCGCCTCTACTCGTACGGCAGCGCCACGATCGCCACCGTGCAGCAACTCGCGGGTGCTGCCGGAACGGCGCTCTTCGTCGCGCTGTTCACCATCGGCTCGATCACGGCCGGCGGCGATCCCGACGGCGTATCCGCGGAAGCGGTCGGCGTGCACAACGCCTTCATGGCCGGCGCGTTCATCTCGCTGCTCGCCATCGTGGCCGCGCTCTTCGTGCCCAAGCCGGTCGAGTTCGACCACGCCGGCGCCGAGGGCGGGCACTAGTCCTCAGGCGGTTGAGTAGGGCGCTCTGGCGCTCGTATCGAGACCAGGTTTCGATACGGCCGCGGGCGGCCTACTCAACCCGCCTACTCAACCAGCAAGAGGCGCAGGGCGGGCCAGCTCGCCGCGAATCCGGGATGCAGCGGCAGCCCATCCACGTCGGCGACCGCGACCCACGCGAGAGCCTCGCTCTCAGCATCCCCGATGACCGGAGTGAACTCCTCGAGCGCCTCCGCCACCACCGTGGTGTAGCTCCACACCTCGCGGTCGTACACGCTCGTGGACATCACGCGCAGGAGGTCGGCGGGAACGCCGGCCTCCTCGTTGGCCTCGCGGAACGCGGCATCCACCGCGCTCTCTCCCTCTTTGCGGGCGCCACCGGGCAGCCCCCAGGTGCCGCCGAAGTGGCTCCACTCGACCCGGTGCTGCAGCAGCACGCCGAGCGTGCGGTGCCACACCAGCAGCCCGGCCGCGCCGTACGTGCCCCAGTACCGCTCCCCGCCCGGGCCGAACACCCACGCGTCGCCCTTGTCGTGGGGGCGGCGTGGCAGGTCGTTGGGCGGCGTCATCGCTAGCGCTTGCGCTTCTCGCGCACCCGCATGTTCACGTTGATCGGGCTACCCTCGAAGCCGAAGATCTCGCGCAGGCGCCGCGTGATGAAGCGGCGGTACTGCGGGTCGAGGAATCCGGTCGTGAACAGCACGAACGTCGGCGGGCGCGAGGCGGCCTGGGTGCCGAACAGGATGCGCGGCTGCTTGCCGCCGCGAACGGGGTGGGGATGCTCGGCAGTGAGCTCGGCGAGCAGCGCGTTGAACTTGCCGGTGGGAATGCGGGTGTCCCACGACTCGAGCGCGAGCTCGAGCGCCGGCACGAGCTTCTCGAGGTGTCGGCCCGTCTTCGCGGAGATGTTGACGCGCGGGGCCCACGACACGTGCGAGAGGTCCTGCTCGATCTCCCGCTCGAGGTATATGCGGCGCTCGTCGTCGAGGAGGTCCCACTTGTTGTAGGCGAGCACGAGCGCGCGGCCCGACTCGAGCACGAGGTCGACGATCTTGAGGTCCTGCGTGCTGATGGGCTCGCTCACGTCGAGAACGACGACGGCGACTTCGGCCTTCTCCAGCGCGGCAGAGGTGCGCAGAGTGGCGTAGAAGTCGGCGCCCTGCGCGAGGCTCACGCGGCGGCGGATACCGGCGGTGTCGACGAAGCGCCAGAACTTGCCGCCGAGCTCGATCTGCTCGTCGACGGGATCGCGGGTGGTGCCCGCGAGCTCGTTGACGACGACGCGCTCCTCCCCCGCGGTCTTGTTGAGCAGGCTGGACTTGCCGACGTTGGGGCGGCCGAGGATCGCGACGCGGCGCGGACCGCCGACCTCCTCCTTCGCGACCGAGGAGACGGTCGGGAGGACGGTCATGACGTGGTCGAGCAGGTCGGCGACGCCGCGGCCGTGGACAGCGGAGACCGGCCACGGCTGGCCGAGCCCGAGCGACCAGAGCACGGCCGCCTCTGGCTCCTGGCGCACGTCGTCGACCTTGTTGGCGACGAGCATCACGGGCTTCTTGGTGGCACGGAGCATCCGGACGACGTGCTCGTCGGTGGCTGTAGCGCCCACGGTCGCGTCGACGACGAAGAGGACGGCGTCCGCGAGGTCGATCGCGACCTCGGCCTGGGCGGCGACGGAGGCGTTGATGCCCTTGGCATCCGGCTCCCAGCCACCGGTGTCGACGATGGTGAACTTGCGGTCGGCCCACTCGGCCTTGTAGTTGACGCGGTCCCGCGTAACGCCAGGGGTGTCCTGCACGACGGCCTCGCGGCGGCCGATGATGCGGTTCACGAGCGCGGACTTGCCGACGTTGGGCCGCCCCACGATCGCGAGCACGGGAAGGGCGGGCAGGTAGACGATCGCATCGGGGTCGTCGGTGACGGTCTCGAGGATGTCGAGGTCTTCGGCATCGAGCTCGTAGTCGGCGAGGCCCTGGCGGAGGGCGCTCGCGCGCTGCGCCGCCTCCTGGTCGTCGAGCCCGCGGATGCGGTCGGCTAGAGCGGTATCGAGCTCGGGGAAGTCATCCTCGTCAGCCATGTTCAGTCCTTAATGGTTTCGATACGCTCCGCTACTCAACCAGCAGAACGTACGAGACTCACGACAGCCGCTACGGTCTGGTCGAAGTCGAGATCGGTGGAATCGATGGTGGTCACACCATCTGCTGCGTTCATGAAGTCCACGACGCGCGAGTCCTGTGCGTCCCGGTCTGAGAGGGCCTTCGCTGTTGCCGACGCATCGACTCCGGCGAGTTCCGCGGAACGCCTGCCCATTCTAGCTTCCTCGGATGCCGTGAGCAGAATCCGCACCGGCGCATCGGGTGCCACGACAGTGGTGATATCCCGCCCCTCGATGATGATGCCGGGCCGGTCGGACGCCGCGATGATGCTCCGGAACAGCTCGACGAGGTAGCCGCGCACCTCGGGAACGCGCGCGACAGCGCTCACGATGTGGGTCACGCGGGGCTCGCGGATGTCCTCCGTGATCACATCCGCGCCCACGCGGACGAAGTAGTTGTCGGGGTCGGTGCCGATCGTGTACTCGAAGCGGGGCAGCTCGTCGGCGATGTCGCTCGGGTCGAGGGTGTCGACTCCGACTTCGAGGCAGTGCCACGCGAGTGCGCGGTAGGCGGCGCCGGTGTCGAGGTAGCCGAAGCCGAGCGCTCGGGCTGCCGCTCGGGAGACACTCGACTTGCCGCTGCCGGCGGGCCCGTCGATGGCGACGACTACGGTCATGCGAACGCTCCTACGATCTTCCAGCCCCGGCCCTCGAGCTCGGAGACGAGGCGCTCCTCGGCCTCCGGCAGCACCGAGATCTCGGCCAGGCCGATCTGCGCGCCCGGCGAGTGCTCGAGCCGAAGGTCCTCCATGTTCACTCCCGCCTCGCCGATCTCGGTGAGTAGCCGGGCGAGCTCGCCCGGGGTGTCGTCGACCTTGACGACGATCTGGCTGAAGTGGCTGGCCTGGCCGTGCTTGCCCGGGATGCGCGCAACCCCCGCATTGCCGCCGGCCAGAGTCTCGGCGATGGCCCGGCGCGCCCCCGGCGCCGACGGGTCGTCGAGCGCGGCGAGCACGGTGTCGAGGTCGGAGCGCAGCGCGCGCAGGATCTCGGCCACGGGAGCGGAGTTGGCGCCGAGGATCTGCACCCACAGCTCGGGGTCGCTCGAGGCGATGCGGGTCGTGTCGCGCAGTCCCTGCCCGGCGAGTGAGACAGCGGAGTCCGTCGCTCCTCCCAGACGGCGCGCGAGCAGTGTCGAGACCAGCTGCGGCGCGTGCGACACGAGCGCCACGTTGCGGTCGTGCTCCGCGGCATCCATCTCGATGGGCTGGGCTCCGAGGTCGAGCGCGAGCTGCTCGACGGCGGCCGCGCGGCGGTACGTGATCGCATCGTGGCCGGCGATCACCCACGGCCTGCCGATGAAGAGGTCCGCGCGGGCGGCGATGGCGCCGCTGCGCTCACGCCCGGCCATCGGGTGCGAGCCGATGTAGCGGGAGAGGTCGGCGCCGCTCGCGCGCAGCTCCTCGAGCGGGGCGACCTTCACGCTCGCGACGTCGGTCACGAGGGCGTCGGGATGCGCGGCGAGCTCCGCCGCCACCACCCGCGCCGTGACATCCGGGGGCACGCACACGACGACGAGCTCGGGCGCGTCGTCCGGCAGCGCGCGACGGCCGGCGCCGTAGTCGATGGCGAGGCTGAGGCCGGAGGGCGAGCTGTCGTCGAGGATGACGTCCACCCCGTGCTCGCGGAGGGCGAGGCCGATGCTCGTGCCGAGCAGCCCAGCGCCGACGATGCGCACGGGGCCCGCGAGGCGTCGTTCAGGCACCGGTCTCCTCTTTCTCGCCGCCCTGCGGCGGGCGGCTCAGCGTCAGCAGTTCGCCGAGTTCAACCTTAGTGAGATCCCGGGTCTGGCCGACCTTGAGGCTGCCGAGGTGCAGCGGACCGAACTGGCGCCGGACCAGCTCGAGCACCGGGTGGCCGACGGCGTCGAGCATCCGGCGCACGATGCGGTTGCGGCCCGAGTGCAGCGTGATCTCGACCTGGGATGCCCCGCCCGATGCCGGCCCCAGCATGCGGGCCTTGTCGGCGACGATGAAGCCGTCGTCGAGGTCGAAGCCCTTGGTGAGCTTCGAGATCGTCTGCGCGCTCACTGTGCCGGACACCTTCGCGATGTAGGTCTTGGAAACACCGAACGAGGGATGCGCGAGCACATGCGCGAGGTCGCCGTCGTTGGTCAGCACGAGCAGGCCCGAGGTGTTGGCGTCGAGGCGGCCGACGTTGAACAGGCGCTCCTCGTACTCGCGGGTGAACTCGCGGAGGTCGGGCCGGCCGCTCTCGTCGGCCATCGAGCTGACCACGCCGACCGGCTTGTTGAGCATGACGTAGCGCTTGGTCGTGTCGGTCTGGATCGCGGTGCCGTCGACCGTGATGCGGTCGGTGGGCAGCACGCGGCGGCCCGGCTCGTCGACCACCTCGCCGTTGACGGTGACCCGCCCCTGCGCGATGAGGTCCTCCGAGACGCGGCGGGATGCCACGCCCGACGCGGCCATGACCTTCTGCAGCCGCTCGCCCTCAGGGTTGGTCGAGCCCGTCGAGAAATCAGCGTCGCTCATCGAAACCGTCCGCGCCGTCCTCGAGCAGCGGCGAGATGTGCGGCAGCTCCTCGATCGAGTTGATGCCCAGCTGGGTGAGGAGGAGGTCTGTCGTCTCGTAGTGGATCGCACCGGTCTCGTTGTCGGTGAACGCCTCCGTGATGAGGCCGCGACCGAGGAGGGTGCGCACGACGGAGTCGACGTTCACCGCGCGGATCGAGGCTATCGCGCCGCGGCTGATCGGCTGCTTGTACGCGATCACCGCGAGGGTCTCGAGTGCTGCCTGGCTGAGTCGCGTGGGGTTCTGCGTGAGTACGAAGTCGCGCACGAGGTCGTCGTGCTCGGGGCGCACGTAGATGCGCCAGCCTCCGCCCACCTCGCGCAGCTCGAACCCGCGGCGGATGCCCCCGCCGACGCCGTCGTAGTCCGCGACGAGCCGCTCGATCGTCTGCCGCACCGCGGGCACGGGCGCGTTCACGGCGGTCGCGAGAGAGACGAGGCTCTGCGGCTCGTCCGCCACCATGAACACGGCCTCGAGCGCCCGCTCGAGGTCGGCGACGGTGCGCGTGGGCGTCTCTATCTCGTCAGTTTCCATAGTCGTTCCCCAAATTGGCGAGGCTGTCGTCCGACCAGTGCTCGGCGGACCAGTGGATGGTGAGCTCACCGAGCGGCTCGAGCTGCTCGAATCCCACGAACGCGCCGCGGAAGAGCTCGAGGATCGCCAGGAAGCGCGCGATGACCACGCCCTTCTGGTCGGCGCCCGCGATGAGCTGGCGGAAGGTCATCGGCTCGCCGCGGCGCAGCAGCGCGACGACGTGCGCCGCCTGCTCGCGGATCGACACGAGCGGCGCGTGCAGGTGGTCGAGCCCGACGGAGGGGATCTCCCGCGGCGTGAAGGCGAGCGCGGCGATGGCGGCGAAGTCCTCAGCCGTCAGCGTCCAGACGAGCTCCGGAGTCTGCTTGCGGTACTTCTCCTCGAGGCGGACAGCGCGGAAGTGCCGCGTCGACTCGGCCTCGAGGTGCGACGAGAACCAGGTCGCCGCCTCCTTGAACGCGCGGTACTGCAGCAGCCGGGCGAACAGCAGGTCGCGGGCCTCGAGCAGGGCGACATCCTCG
The DNA here is from genome assembly GCF_058809925.1 of Rhodoglobus sp. GW821-FHT12B09. NCBI lineage: Bacteria > Bacillati > Actinomycetota > Actinomycetes > Micrococcales > Microbacteriaceae > Rhodoglobus > Rhodoglobus sp. GW821-FHT12B09. The sequence goes on from NZ_JBXATB010000002.1 coordinate 84,464, forward strand.
GCGTCGACGAGTTCGCCCTGCGGCAGGAGCCCCGCGACCTTCAGGTCGAGCAGAGTCGCCGCGACAACGAGGAACTCGCTCGCCTGATCGAGCTCCTCGTCGGAGTCGAGCCCGCGCAGGTACGTGATGAACTCGTCGGTGATCTTCGAGAGCGACACCTCGGTGATGTCGAGCTCGTGCTTGGTGATGAGCGAGAGCAGCAGGTCGAACGGGCCGTCGAAGTTGGACAGCGAAACGGAGAAGCCCGCGGCCTCCGACTCCACCTCCTCGACGTCGCTAGGCGACGGCGCCACGGTGGATCAGTTCTCGGGCCAACTGGCGATAGGCGTCCGACGCGCTGTGGTCGGGGGCGAAGCTCGTGATCGGGGCCCCCGCGACGCTCGCGTCGGGGAACTTGACCGTGCGGCCGATGACCGTCTCGAGCACCTGGTCGCCGAACGTCTCGACCACGCGCTCCAGCACCTCGCGGGAGTGCAGGGTGCGCGCGTCGTACATCGTGGCGAGGATGCCGTCGAGCTCGATCGCCGGGTTGAGGCGGTCGCGCACCTTGTCGATCGTCTCGACGAGAAGTGCGACACCGCGCAGTGCGAAGAACTCGCACTCGAGCGGGATGAGCACGCCGTGGGCCGCCGTGAGCGCGTTGACTGTCAGCAGCCCGAGCGAGGGCTGGCAGTCGATGAGGATCACGTCGTACTGGTCGCTGACCTTGCGCAGTACCCGGGCGAGGATCGTCTCGCGGGCGACCTCGTTGACGAGGTGCACCTCGGCGGCGGAGAGGTCGATGTTGGCCGGGATCACATCGAGGTTCGGGTAGTCGGTGTGGACGATCGCCTCGGCCGGGTTCTTGATCGTGCCGAGGAGCAGGTCGTAGATGGTCGGCACATCGTGCGTCGGCACGCCGAGCCCCGCGGAGAGCGCGCCCTGGGGGTCGAAGTCCACGGCGAGCACGCGCCGGCCGTACTCGGCGAGCGCCGCACCCAGGTTGATGGTGCTGGTCGTCTTGCCGACGCCGCCCTTCTGGTTGCTCAGCGAGATGATCCGCGCGGGACCGTGGCCCTTGAGGGGCGGCGGGTCGGCGAAAACAGTCTGCCTGCGCCCGGTCGGGCCGATCACGGGAGCCTCGAGACCGGGCAGTACCGCCGCATCTTCTCTCTGGGCCGTCATAAATCGAGTGTACGGCGGCAGATTTGAACCCCCGGCCTTCGACGCGTCTTCGCGGCCCGGTTCGCCTCTACCAGAGGTTGAAGGTTATAGGTCACCGTAACCTATGCCATGATGGCGGGATGGCCGTCGAGATCATCATGCTGAGCGTGCTGCGCGCAGGCCCGATCCACGGCTACGAGCTCAAGCGCCGCGTGCAGCGCACGACCCTCACCTCTCTGAGCAACAACTCCCTCTACCCCGTTCTGCGGCGGTTCGAGGAGGCGGGCGCGGTGACCAAGTCGGTCGAGGAGCAGGAGGGCAGGCCCGACCGCAAGGTCTACACGATCACCGAGACCGGCCGGCGCCTGTTCTCCGACCTGATCGCCACCCTCCCGGCCAAACTGGCAGCCAGCGAGGAGGAGTTCCTCGCGCGGGTGAGCTTCTTCCACGAACTGTCACCCGAGCAGCGCCTCGGCATCCTCGACGCCCGCGCGGCAGTTCTCGACCGCGGCATCTCGCAGGTGCGCACCCTCATTGCGGAGAGCGAGAAGTCCCCCTCCCGCGAGTGGCGCAACCTCAGCATGGCCCACCTCGTCGAGCGGTTCGAGCGCGAGCGCCAGTGGATCACCGACCTCACCACGAAAGCAGGATCATGAGCACCGCTACCGGCTCACCCCTCGGCGCCGTCGCACGCTACGGGCTGCTCATCGGCCCGCTCCTGAGCATGATCGACTCGAGCATCGTGAACGTCGCGGTGCCCGACATCGCGACCGAGCTGGAGGCGCAGCTGGACGACGTCCAGTGGGTGGTCAGCGGCTACCTACTGGCTCTCGGCGTCTCGCTCGCCCTCACCGCCTACCTGGCCAAGCGCTTCGGCACCCTGCGCGTGTACACCATCAGCATGATCCTCTTCGTGATCGTCTCCGCGGCCTGCGCCATCGCGCCGAACATCGAGTTCCTCATCGCCTTCCGTGCCCTGCAGGGGTTCGCGGGCGCTCCCCTCGTGCCGCTCGCGCTGAGCATCCTGCTCGGCAAAGACGGCATCGGGGGCGGCAAGATCCCCATCTCCGCGGCGCTCGTGCTGTTCCTCGCGCCCGCCCTCGGCCCGACGCTGGGCGGCCTGCTCATCGGCGCCGGCGGCTGGCGCTGGATCTTCCTCGTGAACGTCCCCGTGGGCGTCGTCGGGCTGCTGCTCATGCTGCGCGTGCCGCGGAGCATCGGTGCGCAGCCGGATGCCACGACTCGATTCGACCCCGTCGGCTTCGTGCTGCTCGCTCTGGGCCTCACCGCCGCCCTGCTCGGGGCGACCGAGGGAACCTCGGAGGGCTGGGACTCCCCACTCGCCTGGGCGCCCCTCGGCGGCGGGCTCCTGCTGCTCGTGGCCTACACGCTCTGGGCACTGCGGCGCGCGCATCCCGCCGTCGACGTGAAGATGATCCTGCACCGCAACTCGGCCCTCGCCCTCGTGCTGCAGATCTTCTGCTCGGTCGTCGCCTTCGGCACGGTGTTCCTCATCCCCGTGTTCACGCAGTCGGTGCAGGGCTACTCCGCGGTAGAGACCGGCATCGCGCTCCTCCCCCAGGGCATCATCATGGGCCTCGGCACGTTCGTCGGCCAGAAGCTCTCCGGCCGCGTGCCCCTCCGCGTGCTCGTCGTCACCGGCTTCGTCGCCCTCGCCGTGTCGAGTGTCTACCTCCTGTTCCTCGAGCAGGACACGCCGCTCTGGCTCACGGCGGTGGCGCTCTCCGTGCGCGCCATAGCTATCGGCTTCGTGACGACTCCCCTGCTCGTCGCCATGCTCGCCCCGCTGCCCGAGGAGGAGCTGGCCGATGGCAACACCCTCTTCAACATCACACAGCGGCTCGGCGGGTCGATCGGCGTGAGCATCCTCGGCTCGATCGTGGCGGGCGGCGCGACCCTCGCGGCGACTATCGACAACTTCCACCTCGTGGGCGGCATCCTCATCGCCATCGCCGCGGTGTCGGCCGTGCTCGCACTGTTCCTGCAGCAGGAGAAGGGCGCCGCGGTGCCCCTGGTCAACACCGTCGGCGAGTAGCTACCGCGCTCGGGGGTGCGCGGTCGTGTACATGTCACGGAGCGTGTCGGCAGTCACCATCGTGTAGATCTGCGTGGTCGCGACCGACGAGTGGCCGAGCAGCTCCTGTACTACGCGCACGTCGGCCCCGCCCGCGAGAAGGTGGGTCGCGAAGGAGTGGCGGAACGTGTGCGGTGAGATCTCCACCCCGAGCTTCGCCTTCTCCGCGGCCGCCCGGATGATCAGCCACGCGTTCTGCCGCGACACCCGTTGGCCGCGCGCGCCCAGGAACAGCGCGGGCGTCGCTGTGCCGCGCACGGAGAACCCCGGCCGCGCGCGCACGAGGTAGGCGTCGATCGCGGCGCGGGCGAAGCTGCCCACCGGAACGATGCGCTGCTTGCTGCCCTTGCCGAACAGGCGCACGATGTCGCCGTCCACGAGGTCGTCGACGTTGAGCGCGACGGCCTCCGAGACGCGCGCGCCCGTGGCGTAGAGCAGCTCCAGCAGGGCGCGGTCCCGGAGCGACTGCGGGTCGTCCCCGCCCACCGCGTTCAGCACCGACTCCATCTGCTCGATCGAGATCGCCTTCGGCAGGCGCATCGCGAGCTTGGGCGGCTTCGTCTCCGCGGCGGCATCGACGGCCACGAGAGACTCGTCAACGAGGAACCTGTGGAAGCCGCGGACCGTGGACAGCATGCGCGCCATCGACGAGGCCGCGAGCGGGCGGTCGGGGCGGGTGCGCAAATCGTGGGCGAACGCCGTGACATCCTCGGGGCCGATGCCCTCCGGCGTCAGGATGCCGCGTGCCGCCAGTGACTCGGCATACGACTCCAGGTCGCGGCGGTAGGCCTGCAGGGTGTTGCCCGAGAGCCCGCGCTCGATCGAGACGTGCCGGAGGAAGCGGTCGACCGCGACCGCGAGGGAGACCTGCTCGGTCATCGCCGTTCTAGGGGATGCCGCGGCCACGCCGCGTTCGGATCCCCGAGGGTCGACCATCCTCTGGCCCGCCCGGCCGCCGCGCTCAGAGCCGCGATCGCGAGGATCGAGTTCTGCAGGCTCCGGGAGAGCACGCCGTCCACGACCTCGTCGAGCGGCACCCAGCGCAGCTCGATGCCCGCCTCCTCCTCGGTGCGCGCGAACGTCTCCGGGGCCGCGCTCACGCCACGGGCGAGGTAGACGCGCAGCACCTCGTTGCTCCCGCCCGGGCTCGTCATGAACTCCGCGAGGAGGTCCCAGGTCTCGGCGACCAGGTCGGCCTCCTCGGCGAGCTCGCGCTGCGCCGCCAGGAGCGGCGCCTCACCGCGGATGTCGAGCAGTCCGGCGGGCAGCTCCCAGTCGCGCATCCGCACCGGGTGGCGGTACTGCTTGATCAGAAGCACGCGCTCGCGCTCGTCGAGGGCGAGAACGGCGACGGCACCCGTGTGGTCCACGTACTCACGGACGATCTTGTCGCCCTCGAGCAGGAAGGTGTCGCGGCGGATGTCCCACACCTTGCCGCCGAACACGATGTCGCTCTGGACTATCTCCGGAGTGACGGGGTCATCGCTGAGCATCAGCAAGCACCGCGCTCAGGCATCGGTCGGCTCGGGCACCTCGAACAGGCGGGTGGCGTTCTGGCGGTCGAGCGCGGCGGCGATGAGGCCGCGGAACAGCGGGTGCGCGTTGTTGGGCCGCGAGCGCAGCTCCGGGTGGGCCTGCGTGCCGACGTAGTACGGGTGCACCTCGCGCGGCAGCTCGACGAACTCGACGAGGGTGCGGTCGGGCGAGATGCCGGAGAACACGAGGCCGGCGTCCGCGATCTGCTCGCGGTACGCGTTGTTGACCTCGTAGCGGTGGCGGTGGCGCTCGGCGATCCGCTCGCTGCCGTACACCTCCGCCACGATCGAGCCGGGCTCGAGTGCCGCCTCGTACAGGCCGAGTCGCATGGTGCCGCCGAGGTCACCCCCCGCGATGATGTCGACCTGCTCGGCCATGGTGGCGATCACCGGGTACTGGGTGTCGGGGTCGAACTCGGAGGATGACGCGCCACTGAGGCCGGCGACATCCCGAGCGTATTCAATGACCATGCACTGCAGGCCCAGGCACAGCCCGAGAGTGGGGATGCCGTTCTCACGGGCGAACCGCAGCGCGCCGAGCTTGCCCTCGATGCCGCGCACGCCGAACCCGCCGGGGATCACGATGCCCTCGAGGTCGCTCAGCATGCGCGCCGCGCCCTCCGGGGTCTCGCACTCGTCGGACGGCACCCAGCGGATGTTCACCTTGGCCTGGTTCGCGAACCCGCCGGCCTTGAGCGCCTCGGTCACGGAGAGGTAGGCGTCCGGCAGGTCGATGTACTTGCCGACCAGGCCGATCGTGACGGTGTGCTTGGGGTCGTGGACCGTGGCGAGGAGCTCGCTCCAGCCGTCCCAGTTGACCTCGGATGCCACGAGACCGAGCTGCTCGATGATGTAGGCGTCGAGGCCCTGGTCGTGCAGCATCGTGGGGATGTCGTAGATGCTGGGAACGTCGACCGCATTGACGACCGCCGCCTCGTCGACGTCGCACATGAGCGCGATCTTGCGCTTGTTGCTCTCGGAGACGGGCCGGTCGCTGCGCAGCACGAGCGCGTCGGGCTGGATGCCGATCGAGCGGAGCGCGGCGACGGAGTGCTGCGTCGGCTTGGTCTTCTGCTCGCCGGACGCGTTCATGAACGGCACCAGCGACACGTGCACGAAGAACACGTTCTTGCGGCCGAGCTCGTGGCGCACCTGGCGTGCGGACTCGATGAACGGCTGGCTCTCGATGTCGCCCACCGTGCCGCCGATCTCGGTGATGATCACGTCGGGGGCGGCCTCGCCGTTGGGCCCGGGCTGGGCCTGCAGTCGCATCCGGCGCTTGATCTCGTCCGTGATGTGCGGGATGACCTGCACCGTGTCGCCCAGATACTCGCCGCGTCGCTCGCGCGCGATCACCGTGGAGTAGATCTGGCCGGTCGTGACGTTGGCGGCCTGGTCGAGGTTGATGTCGAGGAATCGCTCGTAGTGGCCGATGTCGAGGTCGGTCTCGGCACCGTCGTCGGTGACGAACACCTCGCCGTGCTGGAACGGGTTCATCGTGCCCGGGTCGACGTTGAGGTAGGGGTCGAGCTTCTGCATCACAACGTGGAGGCCGCGCGCGGTGAGCAGATTGCCCAGACTCGCGGCGGTGAGGCCTTTTCCGAGGGAGGAGACGACACCTCCGGTGACGAAAATGTGCTTGGTCACGTGCTGCTCAGATTTATCCACCACGGGGTTTCATCCTATGCCCCCGCGCTGTGCCGGCGCTGTGACGCGCGGTGCGCTCGCGGCGAACAGCCTCAGTCGGTGCGGGTGCGGGCCATCTCGAGCAGTTCGCGCGCGTGGGCGAGGCCGCTCTCGGAGTCGGAGAGTCCCGACAAGAGCCGCGCCATCTCGACGATGCGCTGCTCTCCGTGCAGCTGTTCCACACTGCTGGCGGTCACATAGCCGCCGTCGTCCTTGAGCACGCGGAGGTGGTTCGTGGCGAACGCGGCGACCTGCGCGAGGTGGGTGACCACGATCACCTGCGCCGTGCGGCTCAGCTGCGCGAGGCGCCGACCGATCTCGATGGCGCTCGCCCCGCCCACGCCCGCGTCGACCTCGTCGAAGATGAAGGTGGGCACGGGGTCGTTCGCCGAGATGACGACCTCGATCGCGAGCATCACCCGGGAGAGCTCGCCGCCGGAAGCGCCCTTCGCGAGCGGCAGCGGCTCGGAGCCCTGGTGCGGCTGCAGCAGGATCGACACCTGGTCCTTGCCGGTCAGGGAGTACTCCGGCCGGTCCTCGACCTCGACGATCAGGCGAGCGTTCGGCATCGCCAGAGCCGCGAGCTCGGCGGTGACGCCGGCCCCGAGCCGCTCGGCCGCGGCGCGCCGCACGTCACTGAGCTGCCCCGCGAGGGCGATGACCCGATCGCGGTCGGCCTCAACCTGCGTGCCGAGTGCGGCGATGCGGTCCGCGTCGTTGTCCAGCTCGAGCAGGCGACCGCTGCCGCTCTCGAGGTAGTCGATCACCTCGTCGAGGTCCGCTCCGTACTTGCGGACGAGCTGGTTCAGCTGGGCACGGCGCTCCTGCACCACCTCGAGCTCGCGCCCGCCGTCGGTGTCGAGGTCGCCGAGGTAGCTGGAGAGCTGGCCGGATATCTCGGTCGCGACGACCACGGCACCCTGCAGCGCCTCGACGATCGGAGCCAGTGAGGTGTCGTGGGCTACGACGCGCTCAAGAGAGCGGCGCGCAACGTCGAGGAGGGTGAGCACATCGGCGCCGTCCTCCGCAGACTGCGCCGAGATGACCTCGTGGGCCTGGCTCGCCGCCACCCTGAGGTCTTCGAGATTGGTCAGGCGGTCCGAGCGCTCGCTGAGCTCCACGTCCTCGCCGCGGAGGGGTGCCACCTGCTCGATCTCGGTCATCGCGATCCGGAGCTCTTCGGCCTCGCGGGTACGGCGGTCCTGCTCGGCGACGAGCACGTCCAGCTCGCCCTGCTTCGACTGCCAGCCTCGGTAGGCCTCCTGGTAGTCCCCCAGCAGTCGGGCGAGTTCGGCGCCGGCGAACCTGTCGAGAGCCTCGCGCTGTGCTGTCGCGGAGCGCAGCCGGACCTGGTCGGACTGCCCGTGAACCACCACGAGCTGCTGACCGAGCTCATTGAGCACGCCCACCGGGGTCGTGCGGCCGCCGATGATGGCTCGGCTGCGGCCCTCGGTCGACACGGACCGCGCGAGGATCAGCTCCGAGCCGTCGAGGTCTCCCCCGGCGTCACGGGCCCGCTCGGCGACAGCGCCGTTCGGGTCGACGATCCAGCGGCCCTCCACGACCGCCTGGCTGCTGCCCGAGCGGATCACCGTCGCGTCCGACCGCTCCCCGAGTAGGAGCCCCAGCGCTGTGACGACCATCGTCTTGCCGGCGCCGGTCTCGCCCGTGATCGCGGTGAAGCCGGGGCCGAGCGGAAGACGGGCATCGCCGATAACACCGAGGGAGCGGATCCAGATCTCCTCGATCACGCGCGGCCCTCCTCGCCCACGGGGCCGCGCCAGCCGTGCACTGGCAGGTTGAACTTGTTGACCAGGCGGTCGGTGAACGGCCCCTGGCTCAGGCGCGCCAGTCGCACCGGGACGGGCGAGCGGCGCACCACCACGCGAGCGCCGCGCGGCAGGTCGTGCGTGCGGCGGCCGTCGCACCACAGCACGCCGGTGCCCTGCGTGCGGTCGAGAACCTCCACGGCCATCGCGGAGTCCGGCCCTACGACGAGCGGGCGGGCGAACAGTGCGTGCGGGCTGAGCGGCACGAGAAGGAGGGCGTCGAGGCTCGGCCACACCACGGGGCCGCCCGCTGAGAAGGAGTACGCGGTCGAGCCGGTCGGGGTGCTCATGACGACGCCGTCGCACCCGAAGGAGGAGAGGGGGCGGCCGTCGATCTCGATCACCACTTCGAGCATCCGCTCGCGGCTGGCCTTCTCCACGGTGGCCTCGTTGAGCGCCCAGGTCTCGTAGACGACCTCGGCATCGACCTTCACCCGGACGCTGAGAGTCATGCGCTCCTCGACCAGGTAGTCCTGCGCGAGAGCCCGCGCGACGGTCTCGGTCAGAGCCTCGCGGTCGCTCTCGGCGAGGAAGCCGACGTGCCCGAGATTCACTCCCAGAAGGGGAGCACTGCATCCCCGCGCCAATTCCGCCGCGCGCAGGATCGTGCCATCGCCGCCGAGCACGATCACGAGCTCGAGGTCGCCGATCTTCACGGCGTCGCCGAGAAGCGCGATCGGTTGGAGGTCGTGGGCTGCCGCCATGATGTGGGCGTACTCGTCCTGCGAGAGCACCGGGGTGAGGCCCGCCGCGATGAGCTGCCGGCAGACCGTGATGGCGGCCTCGAGCGAGTCCTGCCTGCCGGTGTGCGCGACGATGAGGATGTGCCGATCGGATGTCACGGGCCACACCTCTTCTTCACACGATCGCGGAAACCTGCCTTGTCCATTCTGTCGGATTCCCACCGACACGTGCGCTCAACCAGACCAGATACTCCCGGTTGCCCGAGTTTCCGGCGATTGGGGAGGGCAGGACGCCCGCGGTCGGCAGCGAGAGGTCCCACGCGGCCCACAGCACGCCCATGACGGCGTCGTCGCGCAGGCCCGCGCTGCGCACGATCCCCTCCCTGATCCCCGTGCGCCCGACCTCGAACTGCGGCTTCACCAGCAGCACGAAGTCCGCCTCGAGCCCGACCGTCTCGACGAGCGCCGGCAGCACCGTCGTGAGGGATATGAAAGAGAGGTCGGCGACCACGAGCGTCGGCACCTCCGCGGTCCCGCTCTCCTCGGCCAGGGTCGCGGCGGTGAGGTATCGCGCGTTGGACCCTTCCACGACCGTGACACGGGCGTCGCTCCGGATGCTCGGCGCAAGCTGCCCGTGGCCCACATCGGTGGCGATCACCCGGCGGGCACCGCGCTCGAGCAGCACCTGCGTGAACCCGCCCGTGGACGCACCGACGTCGAGCGCGAGCCTGCCGGAAGGGTCGACGCCGAACCCGTCCAGCGCCGCGACCAGCTTGTGCGCCGCGCGGCTCACGTAGTGGTCGGAGGGCGCGACCTCGATGACCTGCTGCTCCCCCACCGGCGAGGACGGCTTCACCACGGGAGCGCCGTCGACCGTGACGAGGCCGTCCGCGATCAGCTTCGCCGCGTGGGTCCGCGACCGCGCGAGCCCGCGCGACGCGAGGGCGGCGTCGAGCCTCGACTCGCCCCGGCCCCCGGTCTCAGGCAGAGTCCCCGCCCTCCAGGCGGTGCTGCAGCTCGTCGTGCAACTGCGTGAACGCGGCCGCCCGCGACTCGAGCGGCTGGTCCTCGATCACGAGCAGGCGCGAGAGAAGGGCGTCCGTCTCCGTGGTCGGTTCGGTCGGTGAGGTGTCGCTCATGCTCACGAATATAGTTCGGCGGGCACGTCGAGCGCGTAGATCGCGGCGCCCGAGTTCCAGATCGCGGCCGCGCCGGCGCGCAGCAGGTCGATACCGCTTCCGCTCTCGACGGTCAGGGTGCCGCCTTCGCGGCGCACCGTCGCCGAGCCCACGGTGGTCCGGGTCACGCCCGGTCCTTCCACCACGACAGTCTCGGGGTACGGCTCGTGCAGCTGTCGCAGGTCTTCCAGGATGTAGGTGGGTCGCTCCTGAGGCACCGCTCCCAGAACCTGCTTGGCCTGGTCGATCCCGGTGAGGACGAGCACCGACGGGATGCCCGCCCGGTTCGCTCCCAGAATGTCCGTGTCGAGGCGATCCCCGATCATGAGGGCGGCTTCGGTGCCGAACCTCGTCATCGCCTCGCGGTAGATGGCGACCTCCGGCTTGCCCGCGACGATCGGCAGACGCCCGACCGCGGTATGCACTGCCGAGACGAGCGTGCCGTTGCCCGGCGCGGTCCCTCGCGCCTGCGGAATCGTCCAGTCGGTGTTCGTGGCCACCCACGGTAGGTCTCCCGTGGTGCCCTCGCCGTTCAGGGCGAACGCGGCCTCCGCGAGATGCACCCAGCCGACGTCGGGCGCGAAGCCCTGCACCACTGCCGCTGGCGCATCGAGAGCAGAGCGCGTCACGGCGAACCCCGCCTTCGTGACTTCGTCGACCAGGCCGTCGCCGCCCACGACGAGGATCGTCGAGCCCGCCGGCACGATGTCCTTGAGCAGGGTCATCGCGGCCTGCGGTGACGTGACGATGTCCTCAGCGCTGGCGCGAAGACCCAGCTCGGTGAGATGCGCTGCGACCGTGGCATCCGTCCGCGAGGCGTTGTTGGTGAGGTACGCAACGCGGACCGAGTCGTCGATCGCGTTTATGCTCTCAACGGCATATGGGATGGCGGCGGGGCCCTTGTAGACCACGCCATCAAGGTCGGCAAGCACAAGGAGCACCCCGTCCAGCGGCGAACTACCGCTCATCGGACCCCTCCGGCACGTCGGTGGACTCGTCCTCGTCCTCGTCGAACTCCTCGACGACCTCGATGACCTCGTCCTCATCGTCCCCCTGCTCGAGCGCATCCGCGGCAACCTCGGCGCGGGCGTACCACTGCTCAGCCTCGTCGTTGCGGCCGAGCTCCTCGAGCACGGCGGCGTACGCGTCGAAGAGCCCCGTGCTGTAGGAGAAGGCGGTCTCGGGATCGAGCTGGGGAATCTGCAGCTCGTTGAGGGCCGCCTCGGCATTGCCGAGGTCGAGGCGCGCACCGGACATCGCGATCGCGAGTTCGACCTGGACGGGCACGCTCAACGACGAGCGCGGGACGGAGCGCCCGAGCTCGAGCGCCTTCTCGGGGCGACCGAGACCGCGCTCGCTGTCGACCATCATGGGCAGCTGGTCGTCCCGGCCGGTGATGCGGCGGTAGGTGCGCAGCTCACGAAGCGCGAGCGCGTAGTCCTCGGTGGCGTACGCGGTGATGGCCAGCGTCTCGCGCACGACGCCAATCCGGCCGGCGCGACGCGCGGCAGAGATCGCGTGCTGGTGGGCGAGCTTCGGATCGGACTCGATGAGCCGTGCCGCCATCACCAAGTGCTTGGCGACTCCCTCGGCGTTCTCCTTGCTCAGGGTCTTGAGCTCGTTCAGCGCAACGCGGTCGAGCTGCTTCGGAGTGACGTCGTCAGGGATCTCGGGCGCCTCGTGGAACGCGCGGACTGACCGGATGCCGAACGGGTCGCGATCCTCCGGCGTCTCGCGCTCGCGAGCGGAACTGTCACCGCGGGCGGGCGCGCCGCCCTTGGTCCAGAGTCGCTTCTCCTCGGGCTTGTCCTTCTTCCAGGCAGGCTTCGAACCCGCGCCGTCGCGAGCGGGCTTCCCGTCCGCGGGCTTGCCCCGGTACGGCCCGCCTTCGGCGGGCTTGCCCTCGGCGGGCTTGCCCTTGTACGGGCGACCCTCCGCGGGCTTGCCGGATGCCGGCCGACCTGCTCCCGGACGACCCGAGCCCGGGCGTCCACCAGTGGGCCTGCGACCCTCGTTTCTCGGGGTATCGCTCATCGGAATCTCCTAAAAGGTGCTGTTCACGTGACTTAACGCAAAATGGCCGCCCCGATAAACGGGGCGGCCATCTTACAAAGAAGTCCGGCGGTGTCCTACTCTCCCACAAGGTCACCCTTGCAGTACCATCGGCGCAGAGAGTCTTAGCTTCCGGGTTCGGAATGTAACCGGGCGTTTCCCTCTCGCTATGGCCGCCGAAACACTATTGATTTATGTATCGAAACAGCCAGATCGAAGATCTGGCGTAGTTCCCGACCGTAAATCGGGAACCACAAAGTGGACGCGAGGACATCTTCTCATTCACCCTCTAGGGGTGGAAGTGTTATCAATTTATCGGCTTATTAGTACAGGTCAGCTCCATGCGTCTTTAGTCCGCACTTCCACATCCTGCCTATCAACCCAGTAGTCTAGCTGGGAGCCTCTCGACCGAAGTCATGGAAATCTCATCTTGAAGCCGGCTTCCCGCTTAGATGCTTTCAGCGGTTATCCGTTCCGAACGTAGCTAATCAGCGGTGCTCCTGGCGGAACAACTGACACACCAGAGGTTCGTCCATCCCGGTCCTCTCGTACTAGGGATAGCTCTTCTCAAATTTCCTGCGCGCGCAGAGGATAGGGACCGAACTGTCTCACGACGTTCTAAACCCAGCTCGCGTACCGCTTTAATGGGCGAACAGCCCAACCCTTGGGACCTACTCCAGCCCCAGGATGCGACGAGCCGACATCGAGGTGCCAAACCATGCCGTCGATATGGACTCTTGGGCAAGATCAGCCTGTTATCCCCGAGGTACCTTTTATCCGTTGAGCGACAGCGCTTCCACAAGCCACTGCCGGATCACTAGTCCCGACTTTCGTCCCTGCTCGAGTTGTCACTCTCACAGTCAAGCTCCCTTGTGCACTTACACTCGACACCTGATTGCCAACCAGGTTGAGGGAACCTTTGGGCGCCTCCGTTACTTTTTGGGAGGCAACCGCCCCAGTTAAACTACCCACCATGCACTGTCCCTGAACCGGATTACGGTTCGAAGTTAGATATCCAGAGTGACCAGAGTGGTATTTCAACAATGACTCCACCTGAACTAGCGTCCAAGCTTCACAGTCTCCCACCTATCCTACACAAGCCACACCGAACACCAATACAAAGCTATAGTAAAGGTCACGGGGTCTTTCCGTCCTTCTGCGCGTAACGAGCATCTTTACTCGTAGTGCAATTTCGCCGAGTTCGCGGTTGAGACAGCTGGGAAGTCGTTACGCCATTCGTGCAGGTCGGAACTTACCCGACAAGGAATTTCGCTACCTTAGGATGGTTATAGTTACCACCGCCGTTTACTGGGGCTTAAATTCTCAGCTTCGCCTTGCGGCTAACCGTTCCTCTTAACCTTCCAGCACCGGGCAGGCGTCAGTCCGTATACATCGTCTTGCGACTTAGCACGGACCTGTGTTTTTAGTAAACAGTCGCTTCCCACTGGTCTCTGCGGCCTTCAAACGCTCCAGGAGTAAATCCCTTCACGCCTCAGGCCCCCCTTCTCCCGAAGTTACGGGGGCATTTTGCCGAGTTCCTTAACCACGATTCTCTCGATCTCCTTGGTATTCTCTACCTGACCACCTGAGTCGGTTTGGGGTACGGGTGACTTGAACCTCGCGTCGATGCTTTTCTTGGCAGCATAGGATCACTGATTTCGTCCGTGAGGACTACCCATCGGGTCTCAGGCTATGTGAACGACGGATTTGCCTATCGTTCGCCCTACATCCTTAGACCGGGACAACCATCGCCCGGCTCAGCTACCTTCCTGCGTCACACCTGTTAATACGCTAACCGCACCAGCATAGGGTCGTGTGCTAGGCCCAACGCTTCACCCCGAAGGGATCCGTCAAAGGGATTCAGACACTTAGCATTACTGGATTAGTTTGGGCGGTTCTTCGTCAGTACGGGAATATCAACCCGTTGTCCATCGACTACGCCTGTCGGCCTCGCCTTAGGTCCCGACTTACCCAGGGCGGATTAGCCTGGCCCTGGAACCCTTGGTCTTTCGGAGGACGGGTTTCTCACCCGTCTTTCGCTACTCATGCCTGCATTCTCACTCGTGTGGCGTCCACGGCTGGTTTACACCGCCGCTTCACTCGCCACACGACGCTCTCCTACCACTCCATGCGCCTGGACATAAATGCCGGGCTAATACATGAAATCTACAACTTCGGTGGTGTGCTTGAGCCCCGTTACATTGTCGGCGCGGAATCACTTGACCAGTGAGCTATTACGCACTCTTTCAAGGGTGGCTGCTTCTAAGCCAACCTCCTGGTTGTCTGTGCAACTCCACATCCTTTCCCACTTAGCACACGCTTTGGGACCTTAGTTGGTAGTCTGGGTTGTTTCCCTCTCGACGATGAAGCTTATCCCCCACCGTCTCACTGCTGCGCTCTCACTTACCGGCATTCGGAGTTTGGCTAACGTCAGTAACCTTTTGGGGCCCATCAGCTATCCAGTAGCTCTACCTCCGGCAAGAAACACGCAACGCTGCACCTAAATGCATTTCGGAGAGAACCAGCTATCACGAAGTTTGATTGGCCTTTCACCCCTATCCACAGCTCATCCCCTCCATTTTCAACTGAAGTGGGTTCGGTCCTCCACGACGTCTTACCGTCGCTTCAACCTGGCCATGGATAGATCACTTCGCTTCGGGTCTACGCCCAGCGACTAAAACGCCCTATTAAGACTCGCTTTCGCTACGGCTGCCCCACACGGGTTAACCTCGCCACTGAGCAGTAACTCGCAGGCTCATTCTTCAAAAGGCACGCTCTCACCCCTACTAGGGAGGCTCGAACGGTTTGTAAGCAGACGGTTTCAGGTACTATTTCACTCCCCTCCCGGGGTACTTTTCACCTTTCCCTCACGGTACTTGTCCGCTATCGGTCATCTGGGAGTATTTAGGCTTACCAGGTGGTCCTGGCAGATTCACACGGGATTTCTCGGGCCCCGTGCTACTTGGGATACTCTTCGCGCCATTGCTACATTTCGACTACGGGGCTGGCACCCTCTATGGCGTGGCTTTCAATCCACTTCGTCTATATAACGTTGTAACGCTTGCTGTACGGCAGTAACAGCTGAAAAGTCCCGCTACCCCGACCATGCAACGCCTGCCGGCTATCACACATGATCGGTTTGGCCTCTTCCGGTTTCGCTCGCCACTACTAACGGAATCACGGTTGTTTTCTCTTCCTGTGGGTACTGAGATGTTTCACTTCCCCACGTTCCCTCTACCCGCCCTATATATTCAGGCGGGAGTCATTAGGTCGTCTTGCAACGCCTAACGGGGTTTCCCCATTCGGAAATCCTCGGATCAAAGCTCTATTATCAGCTCCCCGAGGCTTATCGCAGATTTATACGTCCTTCTTCGGCTCCAGATGCCAAGGCATCCACCGTCTGCTCTTAGAAAATTGATATCACATGAGTTTGAATCGATCGCGAGCTCCGAAGAGCTCGAGATAGACCAATGATTTGTTGATCGAAATCAACAGTCATCGTTTATGTGATCCGAACATTGCTGTTCGAATCTAAGATGCTCGCGTCCACTGTGTAGTTCTCAAAATACGGGCGGTACTCCTTCTGCCTGGGCCGAAACCCAACCAGACCGAAGTCCGAAGACCGTGACTCCGAAGAGTCGGTGGTCCAGAGGTCCGATCGACATCTTGCGATGCCGGCCCGGTCCCTCAGGACCCAACAGCGTGCAGAAGACCAGACTCGAGTCGAGCATCCGTTCCTGTACCGCAAGCGGCACGTACTAAGAGGCAAGATTCTTACCTGGTCACAATGTCAATGTTCCACCCATGAGCGCTGTCTGACCCGAACAGGTCAGTACAGCTTGGCTGCTTTTATGTCCCTGTATACAGAGGACGCAGCGCGTGCTCCTTAGAAAGGAGGTGATCCAGCCGCACCTTCCGGTACGGCTACCTTGTTACGACTTAGTCCTAATCACCGATCCCACCTTCGACAGCTCCCTCCTTGCGGTTGGGCCACTGGCTTCGGGTGTTACCGACTTTCATGACTTGACGGGCGGTGTGTACAAGGCCCGGGAACGTATTCACCGCAGCGTTGCTGATCTGCGATTACTAGCGACTCCGACTTCATGAGGTCGAGTTGCAGACCTCAATCCGAACTGAGACCGGCTTTTTGGGATTCGCTCCACCTTGCGGTATTGCAGCCCTTTGTACCGGCCATTGTAGCATGCGTGAAGCCCAAGACATAAGGGGCATGATGATTTGACGTCATCCCCACCTTCCTCCGAGTTGACCCCGGCAGTCTCCTATGAGTTCCCACCATTACGTGCTGGCAACATAGAACGAGGGTTGCGCTCGTTGCGGGACTTAACCCAACATCTCACGACACGAGCTGACGACAACCATGCACCACCTGTATACCGGCCTTGCGGGGAGAACATTTCTGAACTTTTCCGGTATATGTCAAGCCTTGGTAAGGTTCTTCGCGTTGCATCGAATTAATCCGCATGCTCCGCCGCTTGTGCGGGCCCCCGTCAATTCCTTTGAGTTTTAGCCTTGCGGCCGTACTCCCCAGGCGGGGAACTTAATGCGTTAGCTGCGACACAGAAACCGTGGAATGGTCCCTACATCTAGTTCCCAACGTTTACGGCATGGACTACCAGGGTATCTAATCCTGTTCGCTCCCCATGCTTTCGCTCCTCAGCGTCAGTTACGGCCCAGAGATCTGCCTTCGCCATCGGTGTTCCTCCTGATATCTGCGCATTCCACCGCTACACCAGGAATTCCAATCTCCCCTACCGCACTCTAGTCTGCCCGTACCCACTGCAGGCTGGAGGTTGAGCCTCCAGTTTTCACAGCAGACGCGACAAACCGCCTACGAGCTCTTTACGCCCAATAATTCCGGATAACGCTTGCACCCTACGTATTACCGCGGCTGCTGGCACGTAGTTAGCCGGTGCTTTTTCTGCAGGTACCGTCACTTTCGCTTCTTCCCTACTAAAAGAGGTTTACAACCCGAAGGCCGTCGTCCCTCACGCGGCGTTGCTGCATCAGGCTTGCGCCCATTGTGCAATATTCCCCACTGCTGCCTCCCGTAGGAGTCTGGGCCGTGTCTCAGTCCCAGTGTGGCCGGTCACCCTCTCAGGCCGGCTACCCGTCGTCGCCTTGGTGAGCCATTACCTCACCAACTAGCTGATAGGCCGCGAGTCCATCCCAGACCGAAATTCTTTCCAGCTCCTAGCCATGCGGCTGAAGCTCGTATCCGGTATTAGACACCGTTTCCAGTGCTTATCCCAGAGTCTGGGGCAGGTTACTCACGTGTTACTCACCCGTTCGCCACTGATCCAAAGGAGCAAGCTCCTCCTTCACCGTTCGACTTGCATGTGTTAAGCACGCCGCCAGCGTTCATCCTGAGCCAGGATCAAACTCTCCATAAATGTTTGATTGCACAGCGAGCACTGCAGTTAAGCAACACATCGCCGGCACATCTAGCGCAGGGATCAGCCGGAATAGGCATCAACCCTGCAAGTTTGAAACTGACAAGAACAAATCAATACTGACTTGCTTTTGTTGTTAATCATTTTCCAAAGGAATCCGTACGCTCGTGATGCATCAATCCGAAGTGGATTGATCAGTCATCGAACGCCGGGTTTTGGCATTTGACATTGTGCACGCTGTTGAGTTCTCAAGGATCGGACGCTCCTGCAACTCAACCTCGCGGCGTGTTGTTCCAGGGCATTTGCCTTAGTTGTCACAGAATGAATCTGTGTGCTACCCTCACGCTCTCGCGCTGGGCAACTTGTCTAACTTAGCACCTTCGCGGCAGTTGTCAACTTGAGCGATTCGGGCCTTTCGGCGCGACTCAACTCAGCTGAATTGCTTCAACGAGGTGGGTATCCATCCTAAGATCTGAAGACAACTTCCTGCAAGAGGACTGCTGCTGTTTGACTTAGGATTTTGTCCCTCTTGAGGCCGGTAAGCCGAGTGACTCTCGCGAGCCGCTCCGAACTTTCCGCACCTTTGGGGTGACAAGTAAGAACTTTACGTGCGACGTGAACGGCTGGCAAATTCCAGCGCATCCCGGGCGTGTCGCGCCGTTCGGGGCCTATTTTCGTGGCGGGCGCGGCGCGTCATTCCGCGAGGCTCTGAGCGACGTGCTATCGCTCATGACAGTCGGATTCCCGCAAGAGACTTCTTCCCGCGGCGCAGCACGGCGATGCCTCCGGCCAGTGACCTGCCCGCGAGGGTGGAAGTCTCGTCGCCGATCTTCTCGTTGTTGAGGTACACCCCGCCCTGCACGATCGCGCGGCGGGCCTCCCCCAGGCTCGAGGTGAGCCCGGTATCCACCAGCGCCTGTGCGACAGTCGTCTCCCCCGTGGCGTCGGCGGTGGGCAGTTCGGCGATGACGGACTCGAGGGTCGCGGCATCCAGCGCAGCCAGGTCTCCGTCGCCGAAGAGCGCGCCGGCGGCGGCTATTGCGGCGGCAGTGGCGGCCGCACCGTGCACGAGCGCTGTGACCTCCCAAGCGAGAGTCCGCTGGGCCTCGCGCTTGAAGGGCTCGGAAGCTACCGCCGCCTCGAGCTCGGTGATGCGCTCCCGCGTGAGGAACGTGAAGATCTTGAGGCGCTCGATCACGTCGGCATCGTCGGTGTTGAGCCAGAACTGGTAGAAGGCGTAGGGGCTGGTCATCGTGGCATCCAGCCAGATGGCATTGCCCTCGCTCTTGCCGAACTTGGTTCCGTCAGAATTGGTGATGAGCGGCGTGCCGATGGCGTGGGCGCTCACCCCCTCGGCCTTGTGGATGAGGTCGGTGCCGCTGGTGAGGTTGCCCCACTGGTCGCTTCCGCCGGTCTGGAGCACGCAGCCGTAGCTGCGATGAAGCTCGAGGAAGTCCATTCCCTGCAGGATCTGGTAGCTGAACTCGGTGTAGCTGATGCCCGCGTCGCTGTTGAGACGGGCGCTCACGGCGTCCTTCTTGAGCATCGTGCCCACCCGGAAGTGCTTGCCGACATCGCGGAGGAAGTCGATGGCGCTCAGGGGCGCCGTCCAGTCCAGGTTGTTGACGAGCCGGGCGGCGTTGTCGCCGTCGAAGCTCAAGAACTTGGACACCTGCGCCTGCAGGTAGCCGACCCATTTCGCGACGGTACTCGCGTCGTTGAGGGTGCGCTCGGCGGTCGGTCGCGGATCACCGATCAGGCCGGTGGAGCCGCCGACGAGCCCGAGCGGCTTGTGCCCGGCCAGCTGGAGCCGGCGCATGAGCAGGAGCTGCACGAGGTTGCCCAGGTGCAGGCTCGGCGCCGTGGGGTCGAAGCCGCAGTAGTAGGTGATGGGCGGCCCGGCCAGGAGATGTTTCAGCTCCTCGGCGTTCGTCGAGACGTGGACGAGCCCGCGCCAGTTGATCTCCTCCCACACGTCGGGGAAGGAGGGGTCATTGCGCTGGGTGCTGAGCGATTCTGATGCGGGGGCTGACACGCGTTCAACCGTAGCGGAGCGCGGGGACCTACTCCGTCTTGTCGAACAGCCCGATCACGTTGCCCTCGCTGTCTTTGAGGTACACCCAGCGCGAGTTCTCAGTGAGGGGCTGGATGTCGCCGAGCTGTGAGCCGCCGTTCGCGACCGCGCGCGCCACCGTCTCCTCGATCTTGTCGACCGTGAACACGACCGTGGGGTGCGAGATCACGCCCGCGACGTGGAGGTCGCCGTTGATCCCCTTCTCCTCGGGCTGCAGGAGCATGCCCATGTCGTCGCCCCAGGGCTCGTAGTTGAAGTCGAGCACCTCCTTGTAGAACGACTGCGCGCGTTTGATGTCGGTGGACGGAATCTCGAAGTGCTCAACGAATGCCATGGTTACAGGGTCCCGGTTCTGTCCTGCGCACGCTACTTGCGCCTCTGGGCTTGAGCAGACTCTAGTTGCGCCTATAGACTTTATTAATGTCTAGTTGCTCCTCCATACTTGATTAGCTAACGATCAAGCTAGAAAGCTTGAGGTACCCGTGTTCATCATCACCGCAGATCAGATCGACAGCCGTCATCAGGAGGATCTCGCCGGCCCGGCAGTGACCGACCTGAACGAGCGGTACCGCGAGCGCATCGCCCTCCCGGTCGACCGGAACGCCGGCGATGAGATCCAGGCGCTCACCGCCGACGCATCCACCGCGCTCGCGATCATCGCCGATCTCACCCGCAGCGGACACTGGAGCGTCGGGTGCGGCGTCGGCCATGTGCGCACTCCGCTGCCCGCCAACACCCGGGAGGCGAGCGGGCCGGGCTTCATCGCCGCCAGGGCGGCGGTCGAGCGCGCGAAGGGAATGCACTCCCGCTTCGCGCTCGAGAGTGAGTCGCCTCACGACGCCTCCGGTGTGGAAGCGCTCATCGAGTTGCTGCTGCTCATCCGGGCGCGGCGAACCGCCGAAGGGTGGGAGCTGTTCGACCTCGTCGCCGGCGGCCTCACCCAGACGGCAGCCGCCAAGGCCCTGGGCATCACCCCGCAGGCGGCGAGCCAGCGGGCGCGGACTGCAGCGGTCAGAGCCGAGATAGCGGCGGTACCGGCGCTCGCGGACGCGCTTTCGCGCCTCGACGCCCGGGAGTAGGGCTGCGGGCTGACGGTAGCGCTGGTTAGCCTGAGCGCATGATCCTCTGGCACATCGCTCTCGTCGCCGTCGGCGCCGCGATCGCGCTCTCGGTGCTCGCAGCGGCGCTCAACCGGGACTGGCTGGCCCTCCCGATCCTGCTCGCCATCGGCTACGTGCTCGCGCTGCGCGTGGCGGGAGTCGCGAGCCCGGCGGAGGCGTGGTTCTCCCCTGTGCTCGGCGCGGAGCTCGTCGCCCTCGCAGCGGCAGGCGGCGGGCCGCTGGTCGGCTTCGTGCTGCGCGTGATCGTCAAGTCGCCCCACACGGCGGGCAAGCACGGCGGAATCGTGCTGGCCGATGACGAGCGCGATGCGCTCCGTGAGAAGAAGCGCAGGACGAAGGCGGGCCACGAAGTGCTCCGCGGTGGCGCGACAATCGGCTATCTCGAGCGGTTCGGCCTCGCAGGCGCGATCCTCGTCGGCCAGCCCGCCGCCGTCGCGATCATCGTGGCGGTGAAGGGCCTCGGCCGCTTCACCGAGCTCGACAGCGCCGCCGCCCGCGAGCGGTTCATCGTCGGCACTCTGGCCAGCCTGATCTGGGCGGCCGTGTGCACCGCGGGCATCATCTCGGCGTGGTGAGGGGCTCGTCCGGCTTGCGCGGCGGGTACACCCAGGCCACGAGCACCACCGAGATGATCATCAGCAGGAACCACGAGATGAACTTGGCCGGCGAGACGAGCTCCCAGCCATCCTCCTGGTTGGGGTAGATCCACGCGTTCGACCAGGTGGCGAGGTTCTCGGCGAGCCAGATGAACGCCGCCACCAGCGCGAAGGACACCACCAGAGGCATCCGGAACCGCACTCGGAACACCCGCACGTGCATGGTGCAGAGTCCGAACACCGCGAGGACCGCGAAGAGCAGCACCCAGCGCGCATCAGGGATGAAGTGGTGAGTGAAGAAGTTGGCGTAGATGAGGGCGGCGAGGATGCCCGTCAGCCAGCGGCGCGGATACCCGTCGAACCTCAGGTCGAACAGCCGGTACACCCGCACCATGTACGACCCGACCGCGGCGTACATGAACCCGCTGTAGAGCGGTACCGCGCCGAGGTGCAGCACTCCCCCGCCCTCGTAGGTCCACGAGCCGACCGCCGTCTTGAACAGCTCCATGCCCGTGCCCACGATGTGGAACAGGATCACGACGCGCAGTTCGCGCAGCGTCTCCAGCCGGAACACGACCATGAGCACCTGGATGACGACCGCCGCGATCACGAGGAAGTCGTTGCGGGCCAGCGCGATGCCCTCCGGATACCAGACTCGCGTCGCGAGCAGCACACCGAGCATGGCCGCGGCGAACACGCTCGCCCACGCCTGCTTGAGGCCGAAGACCAGGAACTCGACGACGAACGACCGGACGCCGCGCGCAGGTGCGCCGTCGAGGCGGCGGTGCGCCCAGTCGTCGATCCGCTGCTCGATCGGCGTGAACCTGGCCGCCATCAGCCGCGCCTCTTCGGCACCGAGGCCTTGTACGGCGATACGGTCGGGTCGCCGGGGATCCAGAACCGCCACGGGTAGTCGAGCGTGCCGCCCTCGCCCGAGACGCCGGTGCGCGGCCCGGTGGCGAAGGGCGAGGGGGATGCCGCGGGCTCGAGCTGGAACCGGGGGCCGGCGAGGTCCGCTCCCCCGTCGGCCAGGGTGATCCCGAGGGCGACGCAGAGCCTCGCGGGGCCGCGCGCGAGATCGGCGTCGGACTTGCTCGTCACGCGGCGCAGCCGGGCCGCCTCGATCCCGTCGACGATCTCACCGGCCCGCAGCAGCACGGCAGTCGCCGTGCCCGCGGGCGAGCAGACCACGTTCGCGCACACGTGCATACCGTACGTGAAGTACGTGTACAGGTGCCCGGGAGGCCCGTACATCACGGCGTTGCGGTTGGTGCGCCCGCGGAACGCGTGCGAGCCGGGATCTGCCTCGCCCAGGTACGCCTCCACCTCGGTGATCCGCAGGGTAACGCCGTCGACGGTGAGCAGGCCGCCCAGCAGGAGCGGGGCGACCTCGGTGGAGGGGCGGTCGAGGAACTCGATCACGGGATCAGAAGAACGGCACGCCCATCGCCACCGCGACGATGATGCCCGCGACGATGATCGCGGCGCACACGGCGACCACGATCGTGATGCCGCGCGAGGTCATCCCGCGCCGCCACCAGCCGGGGTCCTGGTCGTTCTGCAGGGTCATTCGGTGCTCCTTCTGGTGAGGGTGCGCACGCGCGCGACGAGCGCGGCCCGCTGTTCGGCGACGCGCTCGGGAGCCGTGCCCCCGGCGCCGTTGCGGCTGGCGACGGAGCCCTCCACGGTCAGAACGGCCCGCACACCGGCCGTGAGGTGCGGCGAGATCGCGAGGTACTGCTCGTCGGTAGGGCCGTCGAGGTCCAGGCCGTTCTCCTCGCAGAAGCGCACGAGCGCGCCGCTGATCTCGTGGGCCTCGCGGAACGGCACCCGCTGGCGCACCAGCCAGTCGGCGACGTCCGTAGCGAGGGAGAATCCCTGCGGCGCAAGCTCTGCCATGCGGTCCGTGTCGAACGCGAGAGTGGAAACCATCCCCGTGAACGCGGGCAGCAGCACCTCGAGCGTCTCGACCGAGTCGAAGACGGGCTCCTTGTCCTCCTGCAGGTCGCGGTTGTAGGCCAGAGGCAGGCCCTTGAGGGTGGCGAGCAGCCCGGTGAGGTTGCCGATCAGGCGGCCGGACTTCCCGCGCGCCAGCTCGGCGATGTCGGGGTTCTTCTTCTGCGGCATGATCGACGAGCCCGTGGAGTATCCGTCGTCGAGACGGACGAAGCCGAACTCGCGTGTGTTCCAGATGATGATCTCCTCGGCGAACCTCGAGAGGTCGATGCCGAGCTGTGCCGCGATGAAGGCGAACTCGGCCACCACGTCCCGGCTCGCCGTCGCGTCGATCGAGTTCTCGGTCGGGCCGCTGAGCCCCAACTCCGCGGCGACGAGCGCGGGGTCGAGGCCGAGAGAGCTCCCCGCGAGGGCGCCGGCGCCGTAGGGCGACAGGGATGCCCGCACCCGCCAGTCCCGCAGGCGCTCGAGCGTGCGCACGAGGGGCCACGCGTGGGCGAGGAGGTGGTGCGCCAGCAGTACGGGCTGGGCGTGCTGCAGGTGCGTGCGGCCCGGCATGATCGCCGAGCCGTGGCGCTCCGCCTGTGCCGCGATCGCGTCCACGAGGTCGATGACGAGCTCGCCGATCGCGGCCGCGTGGTCGAGCAGGTACAGCCGGATGAGGGTGGCGATCTGGTCGTTGCGGCTGCGGCCGGCGCGCAGCTTTCCGCCGAGCTCGGCCCCCGCGAGCTCGATGAGGCCGCGTTCGAGGGCGCCGTGCACGTCCTCGTCCGTGTCGAGGGCGGTGAACTCGCCCGATGCCGTGGCCGCAGCCAGGGCATCCAGCGCACCGAGCATTCGCTCGAGCTCGGAGTCGTCGAGGTAGCCCGCCGACGACAGGGCTTTCGCGTGCGCCTTCGAGCCGAGGAGGTCGTACGGTGCGAGCTGCCAGTCGAAATGCGTCGAGCGGCTCAGACGCGCGAGCTCGGGCGAGGGGCCGCTCGCGAAGCGCGCTCCCCAGAGCGAGCCCTCACCCGTGCCTGCCATGCCTACGCCTTCAGGTCGCGGCGAGCGCTGATCTTGGACGGCAGCGACCAGATCTCGATGAAGCCCTTCGACAGCGACTGGTCGAACGTGTCGCCGGTGTCGTAGGTCGCGAGGCTGAAGTCGTAGAGGCTCTGCTCGCTCTTCTGGCCGGTGACGACCGCGCGGCCGCCCTGCAGGCTGAGGCGGATCTCGCCGCTGACGTAGCGCTGCGTGTCGTCGATGAAGACGTCGAGCGAGCGCTTGAGGCCCGAGTACCAGAGTCCGTCGTAGACCAGGTTCGCCCACTCGGCCTCGACGCCGCGCTTGTAGCGGTTGAGATCGCGCTCCATGGTGAGGCTCTCGAGGGCCTCGTGCGCGGCGATCAGCGCGATTGCGGCGGGGGCCTCGTAGACCTCGCGGCTCTTGATACCGACCAGGCGGTCCTCGACGACGTCGATGCGGCCCACGCCGTGCTTGCCCGCGAGCTCGTTCATCTTCTCGATGATGCCGAGGGCCGAGTACGCGACGCCGTCGATGGCAACGGGGATGCCCGCCTCGAACGTGATCGTGATCTCATCGGCGTCCTTGTAGACCGACGGGTCCTGCGTGTACTCGTAGAGGTCTTCGATGGGGGCGTTCCACGGGTCCTCGAGGAAGCCGGTCTCCACCGCGCGGCCCCAGACGTTCTTGTCGATCGAGTAGGGGTTGGCCGCCGACTGGCGGATCGGGAGGTTGTGCTCGTTGGCGTACACGATCGCCTTGTCGCGCGTGAGCGCGAGGTCGCGCACCGGCGCGATGCTGGTCAGCTCGGGGGCGAGCGCGGCGACGGCGGCCTCGAAGCGCACCTGGTCGTTGCCCTTGCCGGTGCAGCCGTGGGCCACGCTGTCGGCGCCGAGCTTCTTCGCCGTGATCGCGAGGTGCTTGGCGATCACCGGGCGGCTGAGCGCGGAGACGAGCGGGTAGCGCTTCTGGTAGAGCGCGTTCGCCTTGAGGGCCGGCATGAGGAAGTCGTCCGCGAACTCGTCCTTCGCGTCCACGACGATCGCCTCGACGGCGCCGCAGTCGAGGGCGCGCTGGCGGATGTCCTCCATGTCCTCACCGCCCTGGCCGACGTCGACGGCGAGGGCCACGACCTCTTTGCCCGTGGCATCTTTCAGCCAGCCGATACCCACCGAGGTGTCGAGTCCGCCCGAGTAGGCGAGGACGACGCGTTCTGCCATGTGTGCTGCTCCTTGTAAGTCGTTGTTCAGTCTAGGGATGTCGAGGTTTCGATACGGCCGCGGGCGGCCTGCTCAACCGGCCTGGTGCTCCAACAGCCAGACCATCAGCGCCTTCTGGGCGTGCAGGCGGTTCTCCGCCTCGTCCCAGATCACGCTCTGCGGGCCGTCGATGACCTCGGAGGTCACCTCGTATCCCCGGTCGGCGGGCAGGCAGTGCAGGAAGATCGCGTCCGGCTTGGCGAGAGCCATCATGTCGGCATCGACCTTGTAGGAGGAGAGGGATGCCACGCGCGCGGCCTTCTCCTCCTCCTTGCCCATCGACACCCAGGTGTCGGTCACCACGACGTCCGCGCCGGCGACCGCCTCGAGCGGGTCCGTGTAGATCGTGATGGACCCGCCGGTCTGCACCGCGATCGCGTCGGCGTCGGCCACCACCCGCTCGTCGGGCATGTAGTCCGCCGGGCAGGCGACGCGCACGTGCATCCCGGCCGTCGCGCCCGCGAGCAGGTAGGAGTGCACCATGTTGTCCGCGCCGTCACCGAGGAACGTGACAGTGAGCCCGGCCAGCGCGCCCTTGTGCTCGCGGATCGTGAGCAGGTCGGCCAGCAGCTGGCACGGGTGGAACTCGTCGCTCAGCGCGTTGATCACCGGGACCGTCGTCTCGGCCGCCATCTCGACCAGCCCCGACTGGGCGTAGGTGCGCCACACGATCGCGGCGACCTGGCGCTCCAGCACGCGGGCGGTGTCGGAGGGGCTCTCCTTGCCGCCGAGCTGGCTGTTCGCCGTCGAGATGATGAGCGGCTGCCCGCCGAGGTCGGCGATGCCCACGGCGAAGCTCACGCGCGTGCGGGTCGACGACTTGTCGAAGATCACCGCGACGGTCTGCGGGCCGGCGAGCGGCTTGCGGCCCCACCGGTCGGCTTTGATCTGCTCCGCGAGGTCGAGGATCGCGGTCTGCTCGGCCTGGGTCAGGTCGTCGTCGCGCAGGAAGTGGCGGGTCATGCGTTGGCCTCCAGTGCCTTGGTGAACTTTACGATGAACTCGGCGACCTCGGCGTCGCCGATGATCAGTGCGGGTGCGAGCCGGATGCTCGTGTCGTTGGGCGCGTTGACGATCAGCCCTCCGGCCGCGGCCGACGCGACGACGGCCGCGCCCACCGGCTTCGACAGGCCCACGCCGATGAGCAGCCCCTGCCCGCGGATCTCGGCCACCAGCGGCAGCCCGGCGAGAGCCTCGCGGATCTCGCGCCCCCGCCGCTCGGCGTTCTCCACCAGCCCGGCGCGCTCGATCTCCCCGAGCACGGCGTTCGCGGCCGCGGTCACGAGCGGGTTGCCGCCGTAGGTGCTGCCGTGCTGGCCCGCGACGAGAAGGTCCGCCGCGGCGCCGTAGGCCACGAGGGCGCCGATCGGCACGCCGCCGCCGATGCCCTTCGCGAGGGCGATCGCGTCCGGCACGATGCCCGTCTTCTGGAACGCGAACCACGATCCGGTGCGCCCGGCACCGGTCTGGATCTCGTCGAGGATCAGCAGCACGCCGTGGCGGGCGGTGATCTCGCGCGCCGCCTCGAGGTAGCCCTCGGGAAGGTCGATCACCCCGGCCTCGCCCTTGATGGGCTCGACGAAGAGGGCGGCGACATCCGGGCCGATCGCCCTTTCCAGCGCCTCGATGGTGGAGTCGATGTGCTCCACGTTGGGCAGCAGCGGCTCGAACGCCTCGCGCAGGACGGGCTTGCCGGTCAGGGAGAGGGAGCCCATAGTGCGGCCGTGGAAGCTGTTCTGCAGGGACAGGATGCGCGGGCGACCCGTGCGGCGGGCGAGCTTGATGCCGGCCTCGATCGCCTCGGCGCCCGAGTTGCAGAAGTACACCCGGTCGCCGCCGGTGAGGCGGAGCAGCCGCTCGGCTAGCTCGAGCTGCGGGGGCGTCGCGAAGTAGTTGGACACGTGGCCGAGGGTCGCGATCTGCTCGCTGACGGCCTTCACCAGCACGGGGTGGGCGTGCCCGAGCGAGAGCACCGCGATACCGCCGAGGAAGTCGAGGTACTTGTTCCCCTCCGAGTCCCAGACGTAGGCGCCCTCGCCGCGCACCAGTTCGGCACTCGGCAGCGCCGCGGACTTCATGATCTTCTGCCGGTAGTCCTCTTGCCAGGTCATGCGGGTACCACCTCCGTGCCGATGCCGCTCTGGGTGAAGACCTCGAGCAGGATTGAGTGCTTCTCGCGGCCGTCGATGATGGCGGCCTTCGGCACTCCCCCGGCGACGGCCTCGAGGCACGCCGCCATCTTCGGGATCATGCCCGACTCGAGGCTCGGCAGCAGCCGCTCGAGCTCGGTCGTGGTGATGACGCTGACGAGGGAGTCGCGGTCGGGCCAGTCGCTGTAGAGGCCGGCGACGTCAGTGAGGATGACGAGCTTCGCGGCTCCGAGCGCCACGGCAAGCGCGGCGGCCGCGGAGTCGGCGTTGACGTTGAGCAGGGAGTCCGGCCCGTTCGCGACGGTCGAGATGACCGGGATGTGGCCTGCGCCGATGATCTCGAGCACGCGCGCGGGGTCGACGGCCGTGACATCCCCCACCAGGCCCAGGTCGCCGCGGACCTCGCCTGTGAAGAGCCCGTGCTCGTCGCCCGACACTCCCCTGCCGAGATCGCCGTGCTCGTTGATCAGCCCGACCAGCTCGCCGCCGACCTGCTCCTTGAGCACCTGCCTGATGACGGGCATGCTCTCCGGCGTGGTCACGCGGTAGCCGCCGCGGAACTCGCTCGGGATGCCCCGGCGCGTGAGCTCGGCGGTGATCTGCGGCCCGCCGCCGTGCACCACGACGGGCTTCACGCCCGCGTACCGGAGGTACACCATGTCCTCGGCGAACGCGCGCTTGAGCTCGTCGTCGACCATGGCGTTGCCGCCGAACTTCACCACGATGATCTCGTCGTGGAACCGCTTCAGCCACGGGAGGGCCTCGATGAGCACTGCGGCTTTGGCCGCCGCCTGGTCCTGGGAGGTCATCAGCTGGAGTACGCGGAGTTCTCGTGCACGTAGTCGTGCGTGAGGTCGTTGGTGAGGATCGTGGCGCTCTCCGTGCCGACCCGCAGGTCGATGAGCAGGTCCACGCGCCGCGGCGTGATGTCGACCTCGTCCCGCGGGCGGTCCGGCGCACCCTGGTGGCACACCCGCACCCCGTTCATGCTCACGTCGACGTCGTAGGGGTCGAACGCGGCATCCGTTGTCCCGA
The DNA here is from genome assembly GCF_058809925.1 of Rhodoglobus sp. GW821-FHT12B09. Lineage (NCBI taxonomy): Bacteria > Bacillati > Actinomycetota > Actinomycetes > Micrococcales > Microbacteriaceae > Rhodoglobus > Rhodoglobus sp. GW821-FHT12B09. The sequence goes on from NZ_JBXATB010000002.1 coordinate 113,272, forward strand.
TCGCGGCCAGCACCCGGCCCCAGTTCGGATCGTTGCCGAACACGGCGGCCTTGAACAGGTTGTTGCGGGCGACGGAGCGGCCGACGACGACGGCGTCGTCCTCAGTGAGGGCGCCGACCACCTCGATGCGGATGTCGTGGCTCGCGCCCTCCGCGTCGCCCTGCAGCTGCTCGGCCAGGTCGAGGCAGACCTCCGTGAGCACTGCAGTGAAGGCGTCGAGCTCGGGCTCCACGCCCGAGGCGCCGGAGGCGAGCAGCGAGACCTGGTCGTTGGTCGACATGCACCCGTCGGAGTCGAGCCGGTCGAAGCTCACCCGGGTGGCCTTCCGCAGCGCGATGTCGAGCTCGGCACTGCTGAGCACCACGTCCGTCGTGATGACGACCAGCATCGTCGCGAGCCCCGGCGCGAGCATCCCGGCGCCCTTCGCCATGCCGCCGACCGTGTAGCCGTTGCCGGCGCGGACGCTGCGCTTGGGCTTCGAGTCGGTGGTCATGATGGCGCGGCTCGCGTCGTCGCCGTGGTCGCCGAGCGCGGAGACCGCGGCCTCCACTCCCGCGAGCACCTTGTCGAGCGGCAGCTGGTCGCCGATGAGGCCGGTGGAGCACACGAGCACGTCGCCCGCGCTCACGCCCAGGGCGGCGCCCACCGCCTCGGCTGTGGAGTGCGTGACCTGGAAGCCCTGGGGGCCGGTGAAACAGTTCGCCCCGCCCGAGTTGAGCACGATCGCAGAGACGGTGCCGTCGGCGATGACCTGCTGCGACCAGATGATCGGGTTCGCCTTCGAGCGGTTGCTCGTGAACACGGCGGCCGCGTTCGCGAGCGGACCCCGGTTGACGACGAGCGCGAGGTCGAGGTTGCCGCTCGACTTGAGGCCGGCCGCGACTCCCGCGGCCTCGAAGCCCTGGGCTGCTGTGGTGCTCACGGTGCTACTCCGTCCACGCTGAGGCCGGTCGTCTCGGGGAACCCGAGCGCGATGTTCGCCGACTGGATCGCCGCGCCGGCAGTGCCCTTGACCAGGTTGTCGATGGCCGAGACCACCACGACGCGGCCGGCCGCCTCGTCGACCGCGAGGCCGAGGAGGGCCGTGTTCGCGCCGAGGGTGTCCGCGGTCCGCGGGAACTGGCCCTCGGGCAGCAGGTGCACGAACGGCTCATCGGCGTACGCCGCCTCCCAGGCCGCGCGCACCTGGGCCTTCGTGACGCCCGCCCTCAGACGGGCCGTCGAGGTCGCCAGGATGCCGCGGCTCATGGGCACGAGCACGGGGGTGAACGAGACGCTCACGCCGGCCCCTCCCGCGAGCTCCAGGTTCTGCCGGATCTCGGGGGTGTGCCGGTGGATGCCGCCGACCTGGTACGCGTGCGCCGAGCCGAGCAGCTCGCTGGCCAGGAGGTCCGTGCGCAGCGTCTTGCCCGCTCCGGAGGGGCCCACCGCCAGCACGGCGACGAGGTCGCTCGACTCGATGACGCCGGCCGCGATGCCGGGAGCGAGGGCGAGCGTGATCGCCGTGACGTTGCATCCCGGTACCGCGATGCGCTTGGCGCCCGCGAGGGCCGCCCGCTGGTCGGCGAGCTCCGGCAGGCCGTAGGTCCAGGCGCCGTAGTAGTCGCCGCCGTAGAACTGCGCCCAGTCGGCCTCGCTGGTGAGTCGGTGATCGGCTCCGCAGTCGATGACGAGCGTGCCCGCGGGCAGGTCCTTCGTGACCTCGCCGGACTTGCCGTGCGGGAGGGCGAGGAACACGACGTCGTGACCGGCGAGGGCCGCGGCATCCGTTGCCTGGAGTTGCAGGTGGGCGAGCGAGCGCAGGTGCGGCTGCACGGAGATGAGCGGCTGCCCGGCGTTCTGGAACGCGGTCACCGTGGTGACGTCGAACTCGGGGTGGGCGCTGAGCAGGCGCAGCACCTCACCGCCCGCATAGCCGCTGGCACCAGCCACGGCGACCGATAGAGACATGGATCTACCTTATTGAGAGGAGGGACGAGGGGATCGTGCGGCGGCGGCTCACGCGACCTCGGTTCTTGTGGGCACCGGGTCGAGGCGCGAAACGTCGCCTATCGTCGCTCGGACCCGCGTCGACGCACGACAACCGACAGCTCGAGGCTGGTCTCGGAGGTGCGGAGCATGGTCACGTGAACGACAGTAGTGCACTCCCGCGGGGCACCGCGAATCGCTACCCTTGATGACGGATGCTCGACCGAGCTCCTCGCGACACAAGGAGAAACCCATGTCAGATTTCGATGGACTGCTCGAACTCATCCCCGTCGGCGACATCGCCAAGCAGCTCGGTGTTCCCGAGGACGTCGCGGAGTCGGCCGTCAAGCAGGCGATCCCGGCCATCATCGGCGGCATGGCCGCCAACGCCAAGGACTCCGGCGGCGCACAGTCCCTCGAGAAGGCGCTGACCAAGCACGCCACGAGCTCCTCCGGGAAGAAGGTCGCCGTCAAGGACATCGACACCGCCGACGGCGAGAAGATCGTCAACAACGTCTTCGGTGTCAAGAAGAGCGAGGTCGCCGCCGCGGTGGCCGACACGAGCAAGGGCGACGTCACGAAGGAGCTGATCGCCAAGCTCCTGCCGATCATCGCCCCGATCGTCATCGCCTTCGTCGCCAAGCAGTTCCTGGGCCAGAAGGAAGAGGCGCCCGCCGCGAAGGAGTCGGCACCGTCGTCCTCCGGCGGCATCGGCGACCTCCTGGGCGGCCTGCTCGGCAGCTCCGAGGGCCAGGACATCGTCGGCGGCCTCCTGGGCGGCCTGCTCGGCGGCGGCAAGAAGTAGCCGCGCTCGCTTCTCGATGCCCCGCTCGCCTCACGGCGGGCGGGGCATCGTGCTTTCTGCGCCGCGCCGCGTGCTACCTCCGCCCCGACCCGCGCTACCTCCGCCCCGACCCGCGCTACCTCCGCCCCGACCCGTGCTGCCTCCGCCCCGACCCGTCAGAAAGTGCTCGTCGCCCGCTTCTCTGGGGCACTTTTTGCCGCCTCGGTTCAGTCGCTCATCGCGAGCCGGCGAAAAGTGCGCCAAGAAGTGCTCCTTCGAGCAACTTTTGACGAGTGAGGGGGCTACTCCCTCAGGACTGCCCCCACGCGCGCGGCCGCCAGCGCCACTGCGGCGTTCTTCGCCTCCGTCGCCTCCGCCTGGGTGAGCGTGCGGTCGGCCGCGCGGAAGCGCAGCGCGAACGTGAGGGACTTGCTGCCCTCCGGCACGCCGGTGCCCCGGTAGTCGTCGGTGAGGGTGACGTGCTCGAGCAGCTCGCCGGCGCCCTCCACGAGCAGCGCGAGCAGGTCGCCCGCGCGCACCGCCTCGGGGACGACGAGCGTCACGTCCTGCGTCGCCGCCGGCAGCCCGAGGATCGGCGAGGTCGTGACCTCGGAGGCCGAGAGCGCGATGAGCGCGTCGAGGTCGAGCTCGAGCACCGCCACGACGCGCGGCAGGTCCAGCTCGGCCGCGAGGGAGGGCAGCAGCTCGCCGGCGTAGCCGACGACGCGGTCGCCCGAGCGCAGCTCGGCCGTGCGGCCCGGGTGCATCGCCTGGTGCGAGCCCGTGGCGACAGTGATCGGTGACGCGAGTACCGCGGCGAGGTGCCGAGCGGCGCCCAGCGCGTCGGCGAGCCCGCTCGGCACGGCGGCCTGCCCGGGCTGCTTCGCGACCGCGTCGCCCAGGAAGAGGGCGCCGACGTGCCAGGGCTGCGGCGGGATGCTGGCGCGCAGCGCGCCGAGCACCTCGTCGGTCGGGCGCGAGTCCCCCGCGGGCAGTGGACCGCTGCCGTACGCAGTACCTGCCACGGGCAGGAACACCGTGCCCACCTCGAACAGGGCGAGATCCGTGAGGCCGCGGGACAGGTTGCGGCGGGCGATGGCGATGAGGCCAGGCAGCAGCGAGGTGCGCAGCCACGAGGCATCCGGATCGAGCGCGTTCGCCAGGGCTATGGCCGGCACTCCGCCGGCGACGGGCGACCCGAACAGGTCGTTCGAGGCCTGCGAGACGAACGGGTATGCCAGCACCTCGGTCAGTCCGCCCGCGGCGAGCGAGCTCGACGCGAGGCGGCGCAGGCGCTGCTCGCGAGTGAGGCCGCGGCCGGGCGGGGCGACCGGCAGTACCGAGGGGATGCGGTCGTAGCCGACGATGCGGGCGACCTCCTCGGCGAGCGTCGCCTCGTCCGTGAGGTCGGGGCGCCAGGTGGGCGGCGTGACCGTCCAGCCGCCATCGGCAGCCACGACGGTCGTGCCGATCTCGGTGAGGGCGCCGGTGACCTCGTCGGCCGAGAACTCCACGCCGATGATCTTCTCGACGTAGCCCGCAGGCAGGCGGATCGGGGCCGGCGCGACCGAGTTGTCGATCGCGGCACCCAGGCTGTCGCCCGTGCCGCCGCCCAGCTCCTCGAGCAGCTGCACGACGCGCGCGACCCCGGCACCGGCGACCTGCGGGTCGACCCCGCGCTCGTACCGGCGGGCCGCCTCGCTCCACAGCTTGTGGCGGCGGGCGGTGCGGGCGATCGTGATCGGGTCCCAGTTGGCGGCCTCGACTAGGACGTTCGTGGTGGTGTCGCTGATCTCGGTGGATGCCCCGCCCATGACGCCGGCGAGGCCGACGGGCCCGGACTCGTCGTCGATGAGGAGGTCCTCCGGGCTGAGCGTGCGGACCTGCCCGTCGAGGGTCTCGAACTTCTCCCCCGCCGTCGCGCGGCGGATCGTGAACCCGCCCTTCAGCTTGTCGAGGTCGTAGGTGTGGTTCGGCTGCCCGAGCTCGAGCATGACGTAGTTGCTGATATCGACGACGAGCGAGATCGACCGGATGCCCGCGAGCTTGAGCCGCGAGGCCATCCACGAGGGCGTCGGCCGGGCGGGGTCGATGCCGCGCACGACGCGCGCCATGAACACACTCACTCCGGCGCGACCGCGGATCGGGGCCTCGTCGGCCACTCTCACCGGGAAGCCGCTGACCGGTGCCGGGGTGACGAGGGATGCGGGGTCGCGGAACACCGCTCCGGTGGAGTGGGCGTACTCGCGCGCCACCCCGCGGATCGAGAACGCGTAGCCGCGGTCGGGCGTGACGTTGATCTCCACGGCGAAGTCGTCGAGGCCGAGCAGCGGGATCGCGTCCGTGCCGACCTCCGGGTCGAGGCCGAGGTTCTTCAGAAGCAGGATGCCGTCGTGCTCCTCGCCGAGGCCCAGCTCGCGCGTCGACGCCATCATGCCGTCGGAGACGTGGCCGTACGTCTTGCGGGCCGCGATCGGGAACGGGCCGGGCAGCACGGCGCCGGGCAGCGTCACCACCACTTTGTCTCCCACGGAGAAGTTGTGCGCGCCGCAGACGATGCCGCGCGGGGCATCCTCACCGACATCGACCTGCACCCAGTTGATCGTCTTGCCGTTCGCCTGGGGCTCGGGCGTGAACTCGAGGACCCTGCCCACGACGACGGGGCCGGTGACGTCGAACGAGTGGACGTCCTCCTCCTCGAAGCCCACCTTGACGAGGGCGGCGTGCACCTGCTCGAACGTGACATCGGCGGGGATCTCGACGAACTCGCGCAACCAGCTGATCGGGACGCGCATCAGACCACCATTCCGAACTGCTGAGAGAAGCGGATATCGCCCTCGACGATGTCGCGCATCTCGCCCAGGTCGTTGCGGAACATGAGAGTGCGCTCGATCCCCATGCCGAAGGCGAAGCCCTGGTACTCGTCCGGGTCGATACCGGCGGCGCGGAGCACGTTGCGGTTCACCATGCCGCAGCCGCCCCACTCGATCCAGCGCGCGCCGCCCTTGGCGTTCGGCGACCAGACGTCCATCTCGGCGCTCGGCTCGGTGAACGGGAAGTAGTTGGGGCGCAGGCGGATCTGGGCGTCCTCGCCGAACATCGCGCGGGCGAGGTGCTCGAGCGTGCCGCGGAGGTTCGCCATGGTGAGGCCCTTGTCGATCGCAATGCCCTCGATCTGGTGGAAGACCGGCGTGTGGGTGGCGTCGAGCTCGTCCGTGCGGAACACGCGGCCGGGCGCGACGACGTACACCGGCAGGTCGCGGGTGAGCAGCGAGCGGATCTGCACCGGGCTCGTGTGCGTGCGCAGCACGAGGTGCGAGTCGACCGGGTCGATGAAGAACGTGTCCTGCATGGCGCGGGCCGGGTGGTCCTCGTCGAAGTTGAGAGAGTCGAAGTTGAACCACTCGTTCTCGAGCTCCGGGCCCTCCGCGATCTCCCAGCCCATGCCGATGAAGACGTCGCCCATCTGCTCCATGAGCAGGCTGAGGGGATGCCGCGACCCGGTGCGCCAGCGCGACGGCACCGCCGTGACATCCACCGTCTCCGCCGCGAGCCGCGCGTTCTCCTCGGCCACGGCCAGTTCGGCCTCGCGGGCGGAGAGTGCCTCGGCCACCCGCGCGCGGCCCTGCCCGACGAGCTTGCCGGCGGCAGCCCGCTCCTCGGCCGGGATCGACTTGAGGCTCGCGTTGAACTGCGCGAGCGGCGACTGCTCCCCCGCGTGCGCGGCGCGGGCGAGGCGCAGCTCGGCGATGGTCGTTGCAGCGGCGAACGCGGCCACGGCGGCATCCGCCGCCTGCGCTACCGCCGACTCGGTGAGGGCTGTGGGTTCTGACACAAGTGTTGAGTTTAGCTGCGCTGCGCGAAGGCGCTTTCGTACAGGCACACCGAGGCCGCGGTTGCGAGGTTCATCGACTCCGCGTGGCCGTAGATCGGCACCGTGATGACCCAGTCGGCGAGGGCGTAGTGCTCGTCGCTGAGCCCGCGCGCCTCGTTCCCGAACAGCCACGCGGTGGGGGCCTCCAGTGCGCCCTTCTTGCGGGCGGCGAGCAGGTCGGCGCCCTTGATGTCGGCCGCGATCACCTGCAGGCCCGCGCCCTTTGCCTTCTCCACGACGCCCTCGAGGTCGGAGCCGACGGCCACCGGAAGGTGGAAGAGCGATCCGGTCGTGGCGCGCACGACCTTCGGGTTGTAGAGGTCGACGCTGCGGCCGGTCAGGATGACCGCGTCAGCCCCCGCGGCATCCGCCGCCCGGATGATCGTGCCGGCGTTGCCCGGGTCGCGCACCTCCTCGAGGATCGCGATGAGCTTGGGCTCCCCGCCCAGGATGTCCTTGAGGGAGGTCGGGAACTGGCGGCAGACCGCGATGATCCCCTGCGGGGTCACGGTGTCGGCCATCGCGTCGAGCACATGCTCGGTGACGAACTCGACCTCGAGGCCCGCCTCGGCGGCGCCCTTCGCGATGTCGGCGTACTTCTCGAGCGCCGTCGGAGTCGCGAACAGGTCGACCAGCAGCTCGGGCCGGTACAGCAGCGCCTCGGAGACCGCCTGCGGCCCTTCGAGCAGGAACAGGCCGGTCTCGGATCGCGCGTCCCGCTTCGCGAGCTTCGCCACGGCGCGGACGCGCGGTGAACGCGGGTTGTCGATCATGTGCCCCAGCCTATGGGGCGCGGGTAGACGAAAGGCCCCGGCGCGCGCTGGCGCTCGGGGCCTTTCGGTAGAACTGGTTCGACTACGCGACAACCTTGGGTGCCGACGTGTCAGCCGGGAGCGCTGCCTTGGCCGTCGCGACGATCGCGGCGAACGTGGCGGGCTCGGTGACCGCGAGGTCGGCGAGCATGCGGCGGTCGACCTCGATGCCGGCCAGGTTGAGGCCCTGGATGAGGCGGTTGTAGGTGAGGCCGTTCGCGCGCGACGCGGCGTTGATGCGCTGGATCCACAGGCGGCGGAAGTCGCCCTTGCGCGCACGGCGGTCACGGTACGCGTAGACGAGGGAGTGGGTGACCTGCTCCTTCGCCTTGCGGTAGAGGCGCGAACGCTGTCCGCGGTAGCCGGAGGCGCGCTCGAGGATGACGCGACGCTTCTTGTGGGCGTTTACTGCCCTCTTTACTCTTGCCATTGTTCTTGTCCCTGACCCTTACTTACCGAGAAGCTTCTTGATGACCTTGGCGTCGGCCGGAGCGAGAACGCGGTCCACACCGAGCTCGCGCTTCTTCTTGCCGCTCTTGGTCTCGAGGTGGTGGCGAAGGCCAGCCCCCTGCTTCATGACCTTGCCGCTACCGGTCAGCTTGAAGCGCTTCTTGGCACCGGAGTGCGTCTTCTGCTTAGGCATCCTTCACTTCTTCCTTCGTTGATACAGACTTCTTCGGTGGTGCTGTCGTTGCCGCCGGGGCCTTGGCCTCGACTACATCTTCGGCAGGCTCGGCCGCCGGTGCGGTCTCGACCGCGGGCAGTTCGGAGCCCGGTCCGCGACCGGCCTTGTTGGCGGCCTTGCGGGCGTCGGCCTCCGCTTTCGCGGTGGCCTTGTTCTTGTGGGGACCGATGACCATGACCATGTTGCGGCCGTCGATGGTCGGGGTCGACTCGACCGAGCCGAACTCCGACACGTCCTCCGCGAACTTCTGCAGCAGGCGCACGCCCTGCTCGGGGCGGGACTGCTCGCGGCCGCGGAACAGGATCATTGCCTTGACCTTGTCACCGCCCTGCAGGAAGCCCTCGGCGCGCTTGCGCTTCGTCTCATAGTCGTGGGTGTCGATCTTGAGGCGGAAACGAACCTCCTTGAGGATCGTGTTCGCCTGGTTGCGCCGCGCTTCCTTGGCCTTCTGGGCCTCTTCGTACTTGAACTTGCCGTAATCCATGATCTTGGCAACAGGAGGCTTGGAATTGGGAGCAACCTCAACCAAATCCAGGTCGGCCTCCTGGGCCAGACGCAGGGCGTCTTCGATACGGACGACGCCGACCTGCTCGCCGTTGGGGCCAACAAGACGGACCTCCGGAACGCGGATTCGGTCATTGGTACGGGGATCGCTGATGCGTGTACTCCTTGCTAGTTCGTGAGTGGTGGCGAATGCCGCACGAAGCAGAAGTATCCATGGCACAGGATGTGCCAAACACCCTTGAATGCTGCTCGTCGCGAACTCGGGGAACGGACGAACGGGGTGCAACTACCCGGTAACCTTGAGAAGCGGTCAACAGGTGGGAGGAGACTCCACTTTGTGTCCGGAGCTGTGTTCACAGGGAACAGCCCTCCGGAGCCTGTAGAAGAATAGCAGACGCCGCGCCAATCAGCTAAGGAACCATCGATGAGCGACGCCCCAGCCTATTCAGAGGACCGCTACGCGGACGACGAGATCCGCGACATCGCGGAGGTGCCAGCCATCGAGGTCATCAACACCGTCGCCGTGCACCTCATGAGCGCGGCGGCCGTCAAACTCGGGCTCTCCGATACTCCGGATGCGGCATCCGACATCGACCTCGACGAGGCGCGGAAGCTCATCACGGTGCTCGCCGGGTTGGTCACCGCTGCAGCGCCGGAGATCGGCGACCACCACGCCCGCCCGCTGCGGGACGGGCTGCGGTCACTTCAGCTGGCGTTCCGCGAGGAGTCGAGCATCCCGGATGCCCCCGGCAAGGGCCCCGGCGAGAAGCTCACCGGCCCCGTCAACTAGCGCGCCCCACCCGCGCCCCGCCCGCGCGCCACCCGCGCCCCCGAGAGCGCAGTTCGACGGGGTTGTGGCGCCCCGCACCGCGGCGAACTGCACTCTCGCGGCCCGCGGCACGGGCGGGCGTGCCGAGCGGGCGCGCCGAGCGGGCGCGCCGAGCGGGTCAGGCCGTGGCCAGCACCACGCGCATCGAGTCGACCCGTGCGGCGATGACCTCGCTCTCCGCCCAGCGCTGCTCCAGGCGCGCGAGCAGGGTGCCGAGGGCCGCCTGGTCGAGTCCCGGGGCGAGCGACAGCTGCACGATGAGCTCGGGCCCCGCCAGTCGCGAGCCAGGGTCGCCGGGGGCGAGCTGCACGGCGGCGACGGCGGACTCGGGCTCCGCGGCATCCAGGAACGCGCTGAGCACCTCGGTGTCGGCGTAGCTGGGCTTCCAGGGCTGCGACTGCGCGAGAGCCCACAGGGCGGGGCGGCGGATGACGTACTCGGTGTCGCTCCGCGGGTCGAGCACGACGAGGTCGGTGCTCTCGCTCGCCGCGGCAAGGGCGACCCTGCCCGCGGTCGCCGGCACCGGGCGTGCCGACGGGTTCCAGCGCGCCATCGCGTCGACCGAGGTGAACGCCGGGAGGACGGTGCGTCCGTCCGGGCCGGCGACGGTGACGATCGAGAGCTCCTGTGACTTGTCGTGCCCGTGCTCGTTGACTCCGCCCTCGCCGAGCTGGGCGACGAGCGGGATGAGCAGCCGCGAGTCGCGCAGGGCGTCGAGCACGTCGCCCTCGCCCAGGTCGTGCGCGTGGAAGCGGCGGATGGCCTCGACGAGCTTCTCCGGCGCGGAGCCGTCGTCGTCCGAGGCGGGGCCGTGCTCGAAGCTGCGGCCCTCCCACGGGACGCCCGCCGAGTCGGTGCCGCCGGCCACTACTTCGACGCTACGTCGATGGCCTCGGCCAGGGTGAAGGCCTTGGCGTAGAGCGCCTTGCCGACGATCGCGCCCTCCACCCCGTAAGGCACGAGCTCGCGCAGGTCGGCGAGGTCGTCGAGGGTCGCGACGCCGCCGGACGCGATGACCGGGCGGTCAGTGCTGTCGGCGACCTGCTTCAGCAGCTCCAGGTTCGGGCCCTTGAGGGTGCCGTCCTTCGTGACATCCGTGACGACGTAGCGGCAGCAGCCGGCGGCCTCCAGCCTGGCGAGGACGGTCCAGAGATCCCCGCCCTCCTGGGTCCAGCCGCGGGCCGCGAGGGTGGTGCCGCGAACGTCGAGGCCGACCGCGATGGCATCCCCGTACTCGGCGATCACGTGCGCGGCCCACTCCGGGTTCTCGAGGGCCGCCGTGCCGAGGTTGATGCGCTTGGCCCCGGTCGCGAGCGCGGCCTCGAGGCTCGCGTCATCCCGGATCCCGCCCGAGAGCTCGATGTTGACCGAGCGCGGGGTGTTCTTGATGACGCGCTTGATGACCGCGTGGTTGTTGCCCCGGCCGAACGCGGCGTCGAGGTCGACGAGGTGGATCCACTCCGCGCCCTGGTCGACCCAGAGCTGGGCGGCGCCCACGGGGTCGCCGTAGCTCGTCTCGCTGCCGGCCTCGCCCTGCGTGAGGCGGACTGCCTTGCCGTCGGCGACGTCGACCGCGGGCAGGAGAACGAGGCTCGGGGTCGTCGTGAACTCACTCATAGTGTCTGCAGCCAATTCTTCAGTAGTCGGATGCCGGCCTCGCCGGACTTCTCGGGGTGGAACTGGGTAGCCATGAGCGGCCCGTTCTCGACGGCGGCAAGGAACCTGCTGCCGTGCACCGCCCACGTGAGCTTAGGTTGCGGGAACGGGTCGTGCACCTCGAGCGTCCACTCCTGTGCCGCGTAGCTGTGCACGAAGTAGAAGCGCTCGTCCGCGACGCCCTCGAACAGCCTCGTGCCGGCGGGCGCCTCGACGGTGTTCCACCCCATGTGCGGGAGCACCGGGGCATCCAGTTCGGTGACCACTCCCGGCCACTCCCCCAGCCCCGGGGTGTCATTGCCCCGCTCCACACCGTGCTCGAACAGCACCTGCATGCCGACGCAGATCCCGAGGACGGGCCGGCTGCCGGTCAGCCGCTTCTCCACGATGGCGCCGCCGCGCACGGTGGCGAGCTGGCGCGCGACAGCCTCGAAGGCGCCGACCCCGGGTACGACGAGCCCGTCCGCAGCCTCGGCTGCAGAGCGGTCCGCGGTCAGGGTGACGCGTGCGCCCGCGAGCTCGAGGGCCTTCGCAGCGGAGTGCACGTTGCCTGAGCCGTAGTCGAGAATGACGACGGAGGGGTTGATCACCTTAGAGCGCGCCCTTTGTCGACGGGATGCCGCTGACCCGGGCATCCGGAGCGACAGCGAACCTGAAGGCGCGCGCGAAGGCCTTGAACTCAGCCTCGGCGATGTGGTGGGGATCGCGGCCGCCCAGCACCGTGACATGCACCGTGATGGCCGCGTTGAACGCGATCGCCTCGAAGACGTGGCGCAGCATCGAGCCCGTGAAGTGGCCGCCGATGAGGTGGTGCTCGAAGCCCGCGGGCTCGCCGGTGTGCACGAGGTACGGCCGGCCCGAGACATCCACGACCGCCTGCACGAGCGCCTCGTCGAGGGGCACAAGAGCATCGCCGAAGCGCGAGATGCCCGCCTTGTCGCCGAGCGCCTGCTTGATCGCGGTGCCGAGCGTGATGCCGATGTCCTCGACCGTGTGGTGCACGTCGATGTGGGTGTCGCCGGTCGCCTTGACGCTCAGGTCGACGAGCGAGTGCTTGGAGAACGCGGTGAGCAGGTGGTCGAAGAACGGCACGGAGGTGTCGATCGACGAGGTGCCCGTGCCGTCGAGGTCGAGGCTGAGCTCGATGCTCGACTCGCTCGTGGCGCGCGAGAGCGTCGCGGTGCGATCTGTGGCGGGTGCCGGTCCGGTCATGCGTCGATCCTACCGAGAGCTACCGAGCGCTGATGCGCGCGAGCGCGTCGAGGAAGATCGTCGTCTCCGCATCGCTGCCCGCGGTGACGCGAAGGTGGTGCGGGATGCCGACGTCCCGGATGATGATGTCGTTCTCGAGCAGTTCCTCGAACACGGCGTGCGGATCCTCGACCCCGCCGAACAGCACGAAGTTCGCGGCGCTCGGGAGCGGGGTGTAGCCGAGCTCGGGCAGGGCCGCGATCATCCGGTCGCGCTGGCGCTTGATGTCGTCGACCATGGCCAGCATCTCGGGGGCGTGGGCGAGGGCCGCGATCGCCGCCGCCTGGGTGAGCGCCGAGAGGTGGTACGGCAGGCGGACGAGCCGCAGCGCGTCGGTGGCGGCCGGGTCGGCCGCGAGGTAGCCGAGCCGGGCACCCGCGAACGCGAATGCCTTGCTCATGGTGCGGCTGATCAGCAGGCGCGGCCGCCCCTCGAGCAGCGTGAGGGCGGTGTCGCCCTCCTGGAACTCCGCGTAGGCCTCGTCGACGAGCAGGATGCCCGGCGTCGCGTCGTACGCCGCGACGATGGTCTCGAGGCTGAGCGGGGTGCCGGTCGGGTTGTTCGGCGAGCACAGGAACACGATGTCGGGCTGCTCGCGGCGGATCGCCTCGACAACCGTCTCGGGCGACAGCTCGTAGCCCGCGTCGCGCTCGGCGGTGACCCAGCGGGTTCCGGTGCCGTTGGCGATGATCGAGTGCATCGAGTAGGTGGGCGGGAAGCCGAGCAGGCTGCGGCCCGGGCCGCCGAAGGCCTGGAGCACCTGCTGCAGGACTTCGTTGGAGCCGTTGGCCGCCCAGATGTTCTCCGCGCTCAGCCCGTGCCCGAGGTAGGCGGCGAGCGACTCGCGCAGCTGGGTGAACTCGCGGTCGGGATAGCGGTTGACGCCCATCACGGCCGCCGCCAGCGCCATGACGATGTCGGTGGCGACCGCCTCCGGGATCGCGTGGGTGTTCTCGTTGACGTTGAGCTGCACTCGCACGTGCTCCTGCGGGGCGCCGTAGGGCGTGAGGCCCCGCAAGTCATCACGGATCGGGAGGTCGGAGAGTTCAGTCACCACGCAAGCCTAGAAGGCCCGAGCGGGTGCAGCGCGCCCTCAGCGGAGGGTGGTGGGGATCGCGAGCTCCTGGCCCGCGTACACGTCTGCACCGTCGAGCTGGTTGAACTGCACGATCTGCGCGATCACGTCGCGCGGGTCAGACTGCGGCGCAAGCTCCTCAGCGAGCTGCCACAGGGTCTGGCCCGACTCGACGGTCACGTACTCGAACGGCACGTTCGAGCCCTCGAGGGAGGCGGTCGCTCCCCCGCCGTTGAGCGCGAACAGGAACGCCGCGATCACGAGTGGTGTGGCCGCGAGGGTCGTGAGAACCGCGCGGCCACGCTGAGTGAGGCGCAGCTTGGGCGCCGCGGGACGGGCAAAGCCGCTTCCGATAACCACCGTGCTCATCTGCTGCTCCTCAAGTTATCCGTGCCCCGCAGCGGCCGGGCTGACGGGACACGAAGTCTGTTAGTAGGTATGTTCCGAACATACATTCGAACCACCGGTATTTCAAGTAGATCTTCGAACAGACCACCGACATTCACCCGACACACTCGAATTTATGTTTGGTTTTGGCCTTCTCGACGGATACAGTTTCGAATGAGCCACTGACATTGGCAGGAACGGGGAACCACATGGATGCCGAGAACGGCGCAAGCGGCACACGCCGCCGCACGAGCCTGAGCGACAAGCAGCTCGCGATCCTGGACGTCATCCAGCGCTCCGTCTCCGCGCGCGGCTACCCGCCGAGCATGCGCGAGATCGGCGACGCCGTCGGCCTCTCCTCGCTGTCGAGCGTCACCCACCAGCTAGGCCAGCTCGAGCTGAGCGGCTATCTGCGCCGCGACCCGAACCGCCCGCGCGCGATGGAGGTGCTGATCGACCTCCCCGGCAGCACGGAGGACGCGCCGGAGAACGCCCCCTCCGTCGGAGACGCTGTCATGGTGCCCCTGGTCGGCCGCATCGCCGCCGGTATCCCCATCACCGCCGACCAGCAGATCGACGAGGTCTTCCCGCTCCCGCGCCAGCTCACCGGCAAGGGCGAGCTCTTCATGCTCAAGGTCGTCGGCGAGTCCATGATCGACGCTGCGATCTGCGACGGAGACTGGGTGGTCGTCCGCCAGCAGAAGACCGCCGAGAACGGCGATATCGTCGCGGCCATGCTCGACAACGAGGCGACCGTGAAGGTGTTCCGCCAGCGCGACGGCCACACCTGGCTCCTGCCCCGCAACTCCAACTTCGAGCCCATCCTGGGCGACCACGCCGAGGTCCTCGGCAAGGTCGTCACGGTGCTGCGGAGTCTCTAGGAGCTAGAGCGCGAGGGGCCCCGGATGCTGCATCCGGGGCCCCTCGTGGTTTCGATACGGCGCCGGGGCGCCTACTCAACCCGCCTTAGCCGCGCCGCCCGGGTGGCCGTGAGGATGTTCCTGAGCGACTCCACCGTCTCGTCGTACCCGCGGGTCTTGAGGCCGCAGTCGGGGTTGACCCAGACCTGGCGCTCGGGGATGGAGCCGAGAGCGATGTCGATCAGCTCGCCCACTTCCTCCACCGACGGCACGCGGGGCGAGTGGATGTCGTAGACACCGGGGCCGATGTCCCGGCCGAAGCCGCTCGACTTGATGTCGGGCACGACCTCCATCTTCGAGCGGGCCGCCTCGATCGAGGTGACGTCGGCGTCGAGCCGGTTTATCGCATCGATGACGACGCCGAACTCCGAGTAGCAGAGGTGGGTGTGGATCTGGGTCGCATCGACGACGCCGGCCGTCGCCAGCCGGAACGACCCGACCGACCAGTCGAGGTAGTCGTCGTGGTCCTTCTTCTTCAGCGGCAGCAGCTCTCGCAGTGCAGGCTCGTCGACCTGGATGATCCCGATGCCGGCGGCCTCCAGGTCCGCGATCTCGTCGCGCAGCGCAAGGGCGACCTGGTTGGCGGTCTCGCGCAGCGGCTGGTCGTCGCGCACGAACGACCACGCGAGGATCGTGACCGGGCCGGTGAGCATCCCCTTGACGGGCTTCGACGTGAGCGACTGGGTGTACGTCGACCACTCGACCGTGATGGGTGCCGGGCGAGATACATCGCCCCACAGGATCGACGGACGGGTACAGCGGGAGCCGTAGGACTGCACCCAGCCGTTCTGGGTCACGGCGAAGCCGTCCAGGTTCTCGGCGAAGTACTGCACCATGTCGTTGCGCTCGGGCTCGCCGTGCACGAGCACGTCGAGGCCGATCTCCTCCTGCAGGTCGACGACGCGCTTGATCTCCTCGCGCATGGCCTGGTTGTACTGCTCCTCGGAGATGGCCCCGGACACGAGGGCGGCGCGCTGCTTGCGGATGTCGCCGGTCTGCGGGAAGGAGCCGATAGTGGTCGTCGGCAGGAACGGCAGGCCGAGGGCGGCGTCCTGCGCCGCGAGGCGGGCCGCGTACTCGCCGCGGGAGAAGTCGGCGCCGGTGAGGGCGGCGGCACGGGCGCGAACCGCTCCGTCGCGCACGCCCGCCGCACGGTGACGGTCGTCGAGGGCCGCGGTCGCGGCATCCAACTCTGCCTGAATGGCGGCCCGGCCCTCGGTGAGGCCCTTCGCGAGCGTGGCGATCTGCCCGACCTTCTGGTCAGCGAAGGCGAGCCAGCTCTTCAGCTGCTCGCCCAGCAGGGGCTCGTCGTCGACGTCGTGCGGGGTGTGGAAGAGGCTGGTGGATGACGACACCGCGACGTTCGCGCTGAGGCCGCGAAGGGACTCGAGCGCGGAGAACGCCGCCTCGAGGTTGCCGCGCCAGATGTTGTGACCGTCGACGACGCCGCCCACGAGCACCTTGTCGGTGCGGAGGCCGGCGTCGGGAACCGCGCCCTTGACGAGGTCGAGCCCGATTGCCTCGACGGGCGTGCCGAGCAGTACCGGGAGGGCGTCGTCGAGCGAGCCGTAGGGCGCCGCGACGAAGATGCTCGGGCGGGCCGGGACGGCGCCCAGCAGGTCGTACGCGCGCTTGGTGGCGGCGAGCACGGCGTCGCGCGGCACGTCGATGCTCTCGCTCACGAGGGCGGGCTCGTCGAGCTGCACCCAGTCGGCTCCCACGGCAGTGAGGGCGGCGATGAGCTCCGCGTAGACGGGCAGCAGGTCGTCGAGGCGGTCGAGCGGGAGGTACCCCTCTGGCGCACCCTCGGACGGCTTGGACAGCAGCAGGAAGGTGACCGGGCCGACGATCACCGGGCGGGTGCGGAAACCCGAGACGGTGGCCTCGGCGACCTCGCGCAGAAGGCGGTCGGAGGCGAGGTGGAAGTCGGTCTCGGGGCCGATCTCCGGCACGAGGTAGTGGTAGTTGGAGTCGAACCACTTGGTCATCTCGGCGGGGGTGTCAGCACCCTCCCCGCGCGCGATGGTGAAGTAGCCGGCCAGGTCGACGGTGCCGTCGGCCTTGACGAGCCGCTCGAACCTGGTCGGCACGGCGCCGACCGTGACCGCGGCATCCAGGACCTGGTCGTAGTAGGAGAAGGCCTCCGGGATCGACGAGTCTGTGCGGCCGAGGCCGAGCGACGCGAGGCGCTCGCGCGTGGCGGCGCGGAGTGCCGCCGCCGTGGCCTCGAGCTCCTCGGCCGTGATCGTGCCCGCCCAGAACGCCTCGACGGCCTTCTTGAGCTCGCGCCGACGGCCGATGCGCGGGTACCCGAGGATGGTGCCGGTGGGGAAGGTGGCGGACATGGCGGTTCTCCATTCGTGGTGGCGTTCGAAGGGAGATCACGGATGCCCGGCCCCTCGACGTGCTCCGCCCCGGCCGACGGCACAACCGTCTGTCGCGGGCGGGTGCCGGGCTCGGCTTTCGCTTGCTCCAACCCTAGCCAGACCGGCCGCGCGCCCGCCTTTTGTTACGAGGCAACGGCCTTTGTTACCGCGCCCGAATAAGCTGGTGGGATGCCCTCCGCGTCGCTCGCCGACATCCGAACGCTTCCCCTGCCCCGTCGCTCCGAAGAGCTCCTGAGCGCTGTTCGGGAGCGAGTCGTCATCGCCGACGGCGCCATGGGGACCATGCTCCAGGATGCCGGGCCGACGCTCGACGACTTCGAGCAGCACGAGGGCTGCAACGAGGTCCTCAACGTCTCGCGGCCCGACATCGTGGACGCCATCCACCGGGCCTACCTCGACACCGGCATCGACGCCGTGGAGACCAACACGTTCGGCGCCAACTGGTCGAACCTCTCCGACTACGGCATCGAGGACCGCATCGAGGAGCTCGCGCGCGCCGGCGCCGAGATCGCCCGCGCCGCCGTGGAGGCCTACGAGTCGGCCGACGGCAGGACGCGGTGGGTGCTCGGCTCGATGGGGCCCGGCACGAAGCTCCCGAGCCTCGGCCACACCACCTACGACCACCTCAAGGTGTCGTTCGCCGAGCAGGCCAAGGGCCTCATCCTCGGCGGGGTGGACGCCCTCCTCGTCGAGACGTCACAGGACCTGCTGCAGGCCAAGGCGGCGGTCAACGGCGGCAAAGCGGCGATGGCGGAGACGGGCATCCGGCTGCCGATCTTCGTGGAGGTGACCGTGGAGCTCACGGGCACCATGCTCATGGGCAGCGAGATCGCCGCGGCCCTCACCACCCTCGAGCCCCTCGGCATCGACATGATCGGGCTCAACTGCGCAACCGGGCCCGAGGAGATGAGCGAGCACCTCCGGCACCTCTCCAAGCACGCGCACATCCCTGTGATGTGCATGCCCAACGCCGGCCTCCCGGTGCTCGGCGCGAACGGCGCGAGCTACCCGCTGACGCCCGACGAGCTCGCGGTCGCCCACGAGCAGTTCGTCAGGGAGTTCGGCCTCGGCCTCGTCGGCGGGTGCTGCGGCACGACCCCGGCGCACCTGCGCGCCGTCGTGGAGCGGATCGGCGGGGCGCGGGCAGGCGCCCGCACGATCGAAGAGGACGCGGGCGTCGCGAGCCTCTACCAGCACGTGCCCTTCGACCAGGACTCCTCCTACCTCGCGATCGGCGAGCGGACCAACGCCAACGGCTCGCTCGCCTTCCGCGAGGCGATGCTGGAGGAGCGCTGGGACGACTGCGTCGACATCGCGCGCAACCAGGTGCGCGAGGGCGCCCACCTGCTCGACGTGTGCATCGACTACGTCGGCCGCGACGGCGTCGCCGATATGCGCTCCGTAGTGTCCCGGCTCGCGAGCGCCTCCACCCTGCCGCTCGTCATCGACTCGACGGAGCCCGCGGTGCTGCAGGCGGGGATGGAGCTGATCGGCGGCCGGCCCGTCGTGAACTCGGTGAACTTCGAGGACGGGGAGGGGCCCGACTCCCGCTTCAACCGGATCATGCCGCTCGTCAAGGAGCATGGCGCCGCGGTCGTCGCCCTGACGATCGACGAGGAGGGTCAGGCCCGCACCGCCGAGAACAAGGTGCGCATCGCCTCGCGGCTCGTCGACACGCTGGTCGGCACCTGGGGCATGCGCGTCGAGGACATCATCGTCGACGCCCTCACGTTCCCGATCGCCACCGGCCAGGAGGAGACGCGGCGCGACGCGATCGAGACGATCGAGGCGATTCGGCAGATCACCGCGAAGTACCCGGGCATCCACACGACGCTCGGCGTCTCGAACGTCTCCTTCGGGCTCAACCCGGCGGCGCGCTCCGTCCTCAACTCCGTGTTCCTCCACGAGGCGGTCGAGGCCGGCCTCACCTCGGCGATCGTCAACGCCGCGAAGATCGTGCCGCTCGCGTCTGTTCCGGATGACCGCCGCAAGGTCGCCCTGGACCTCGTGTGGGACAGGCGCGAGTACGACGCCGAGGGCAACCTCACCTACGACCCGCTGTCGGCCATGCTCGACCTGTTCGCGGGAGTGGACTCGGCGGCGCTCAAGGACCAGCGCGCGGCCGAACTCGCGGCCCTCCCGGTCGGCGAGCGGCTCGAGCGCCGCATTATCGACGGCGAGGCGAAGGGGCTCGAGGCTGACCTCGACCTCGCGCGCTCCGACGGCATGACGGCGCTCGGGATCATCAACGACCACCTGCTCGCCGGCATGCAGGTCGTCGGCGCCCGTTTCGGCAGCGGCGAGATGCAGCTCCCGTTCGTGCTGCAGTCCGCAGAGGTCATGAAGACCGCCGTCGCCCTGCTGGAACCGCACATGGAGAAGTCTGACGCCGCGGGCAAGGGCACCATGGTGATCGGCACCGTGCGCGGCGATGTCCACGACATCGGCAAGAACCTGGTCGACATCATCCTCACCAACAACGGCTACGACGTGATCAACATCGGCATCAAGCAGCCGTTGAGCGAGTTCATCCGCGCCGCCGAGGAGCACAACGCGGACGTCATCGGCATGAGCGGCCTGCTGGTCAAGTCGACAGTCGTGATGAAGGAGAACCTGCTAGAGCTGAACTCCCGGGGGCTCGCGAAGCGCTGGCCCGTGCTCCTGGGCGGCGCCGCCCTCACCCGCGCCTACGTCGAGGACGACCTGGCATCGATGTTCGACGGGGAGGTGCGCTACGCCCGGGACGCGTTCGAGGGCCTCGTCCTCATGGAGCCCCTCGTGGCGATCGCCCGCGGGGCCGACGCCGCGGAGGTCGGGCTGCCGCCCCTCAAGAAGCGCATCCACGCGCGCGCCACGATCGACATCACCCCGCCCGAGGACATGCCCGCCCGCTCCGACGTCGCGACGGACAACCCCGTCCCGGCCCCGCCGTTCTGGGGCACCAGGATCGTGCGCGGTGTGGCGCTGGCCGAGTACTCGGCATTCCTCGACGAGCGCGCGACGTTCATGGGCCAGTGGGGCCTGAAGCCCAGCAGGGCCGAGGACGGCGCGAGCTACGAGGAGCTGGTCGCGACGGAGGGCCGTCCGCGCCTGCGCTACTGGCTCGACCGGATCCTCGCGGAGGGGATGCTCGACGCGTCCGTCGCGTACGGATACTTCCCTGCCTACTCCGAGGGCAACGACCTGGTCATCCTCCATCACGGCGACGACCCCACCGGCGCGGTCGGCCCGGCCGGCCTGCTCTCGCCCGACGGCGGTTCGGGCGGCCCCGTCGGCACCGAGCGCCTGCGGTTCACCTTCCCGCGGCAGCGCCGCGACGGACACCTGTGCCTCGCGGACTACGTGCGCCCGAAGGACTCGGGCGAGATCGACGTGGTCGCGCTGCAGCTGGTGACGGCGGGCTCCGCGGTCGACGCCTTCACCGCGCAGATGTTCGCCCAGAACAAGTACCGCGACTACCTCGAGCTGAACGGGCTCACGATGCAGCTGACCGAGGCGCTTGCCGAGTACTGGCACTCCCGGGTGCGCTCGGAGCTCGGCTTCGGCGACGAGGACCCGGACAGCATCGCCGGGATGTTCAAGCTCGACTACCGCGGCGCGCGCTTCTCGCTGGGATACCCCGCGTGCCCCGACATGGAAGACCGTCGGAAGGTCGTCGAGCTGCTAAAGCCCGGGCGGATGGGCGTCGAACTGTCTGAGGAGCTTCAGCTGCACCCGGAGCAGTCGACGGACGCCTTCGTGTTCCACCACCCGGCCGCGCGCTACTTCTCGGTGTGAGGCGAGCCCGCCCCACCTTGGCGCGGCGGAGTGCGGCGAGGACGGCGGGACCGACGAGGAGTATCCCGACGGTCGTCGTGATGGCGCGCACCGTATCCCAGGTGAGGGTCGACGTCACGAGGGAGTACAGCCCGAACGAGGCCAGGTTCTGCCCGAGCGGGCCGCCGGAGACATAGGAGATGCCCGTTCCGCCGCCCACGGCGAACGGCCAGAACCAGAAGTTCATGAGCAGGCCGAACGCGTACGACGCGACGATGCCGTAGGCGACGAGCGCGAGCAGCTCCCACCGCCGCGACCGGATCCGCGGCAGGAGCCCGGCGCCCGCCGCGACCCAGCCGCACGCGAATACCTGGAACGGCGTCCACGGCCCGATCCCGCCCCACAGCACGGACGAGAGCGCGATGGTGAGCATCCCGAGCAGGAAGCCGAATCGGGCGCCGTACGCCCGCCCCGCGAGGATCAGCACGACGAACACGGCCTCGACGCCGCCGACCCCGGTGCCGGCGATCCGGACCGCGGCGCCGACCGCGGCGAGCACGCCCAGCAGCGCGACTGTGGTCGCCGAGTGCATCTGCCGGTCGAGCCCGAGCGCCACGGCGATCACGACGGCCGGCACCACCGCGAGAGCCACGACGGGCACCGCCGCCTGCGCGTCCGTCGGCAGTGCTGCCGCAACCAGGGGCCACGCGAACCCGGCGAGCCCGAGCACGCTCGCGACCACGAGCGACCAGCGGGACCACGCCTCGCTGCCGCCCGCCGCGCGCGTCTGTTGGAGGGCGGTCATGTCGTCGCCCCGACTCGCTCGTCGAGCCGCCCGGCCGACATCCTGAGAGTGCGGGTGGCGTAGCGGGCGGCGAACTCGCCGTCGTGGGTCGCCAGCAGGACGGCGGTTCCGGATGCCGCGACGGCCCGCAGCGCGCCACCGACGAGTGCCCGGGCCGCAGCGTCCAGGCCGCGGCTGGGCTCGTCCACGAGCAGCACCCGCGGTCGCGCCGAGAGCTGGATCGCGAGCACGAGGCAGAGCCGCTCCCCCGCGGAGAGCTCCCGCGGGTGCCGGTCCCCCTCGATCGCGCGCCCGAGGAACCGCGCGAGCAGCGCCGCCGTGCCCTGTCCGCCCCCGGCACGATCCGCCCGCCGGCACTCCTCGTCCACCGTCGTGGCGAAGAGGAGGTCGTCGAACGCCTCCGGGACGAGCGCCACCGCGCTCCGGCGGGCGCGGGGCTTGAGGCGCGAGAGGTCGATGCCGTCGACGAGAACGGAGCCGGCGGGCCTGGCCATCGCGTGGAGCAGGCTGCTCTTGCCCGCCCCGTTCGGCCCGCGCAGCGCGACGATCTCGCCGGCCGCGAGAGTGAGGCTCACGGCGTCGACAGCGGTGCGGCCGGCGTGGTCGACGGACACGCTCCTGACCTCGGCGATGGTGGGTCCGGCCGCGACCGGCAGTACGGCAGGGAGTTCGGCGGCGGCCGCAGCGCTCCACGGGAACAGGCCGCCATCGCGGAGCTCGAGGCGGGCATCCGGGCGATCGCCCCAGTCAGCCGGGTCGTGCTCGGCCACGACGACGCAGACGCCGGCCTCGTGGGCCAGCGCGTCGAGGACGCCGACCACCCGGTGCCGGGCTGCGTCGTCGAGCTCGGCCAGCGGCTCGTCGACGAGCAGGAGCACGGGATGCTCGACCAGCGCTGCGGCGATGGCCACGAGGCAGGCCTCCCCCGCGGAGAGGGCGTGGATCTCCCGGCCGAGCAGGTGTGCGATCCCGAGCCGCTCGGCGACCTCGCCGGTGCGATCGGCGACGATCGAGGGGGCCACGCCCCGGTTGGCGAGCGCGAAGCCGATCTCCTCGGCAACGGTGCCCGCCACGAACGAGAGCCGCACCGACTGGAGCACGACGCCCACGAAGCCCGCAGTCTCGCGGGGCGGCACCGCGAGGCGGTCGACGCCGCCCACCTCCACCGTGCCGCGCTGGACACCGCCGGAGACGTGCTGGACGAGTCCGCTCATCGCGTGCAGCAGCGTGGACTTCCCCGAGCCCGTAGCCCCCGACAGCAGGGTGAGGGTACCGGGCGCCAGGTCGAGGTCGACGCCCTCGAGGCACCAGCGGTCCCCGTAGCCCAGCGAGACGCGCCTGAGCACCGCGGGATGCTCGCACCGCCCCTCCGCCCGCCCGGTCGCCGCAAAGCCCCTGACCTCCATGGAGGCGCCGAGGGCGATGGCGCGCTCGACAGTCTGCTCGAGGACGGGGACGAGCAGCGACGCCGCCCCGCGCTCAGCGCGCAGCTCCCGTGCCACCCGCACCCGGCGCACCGAGTCGAGCATCGCGGGGAACGTCGCCCAGGCGACAACCAGGGCCCGCGACACCGTGCGCACCGGCCCTCTGACCGCGCCGCGCGCGAGCAGCGCCCGCACGTCGACGACAGTGGAGAGGATGCCGAACGCCAGGAGGAGCACCGCGAACGGGACCGCGGTCAGCGCCGCGTTGGCGATCCCCCCGGTCGTGACGGGGCCGAACAAGGTGACGTGCTCGAACGGACCGGCCAGCCGGATGCGCGGGACGTCGACGATCAGAGCACCGCCGCCGCCCGCGCCGCCGAACACCACGCGGTAGACCACGCGCAGGACGACGAAGCCCGCGGCGAGCAGGACGGCGCCCCGCAGCGGCGCGAAGCGCGTCCTGAGCATCAGCCCTGCGGCGGGGTGGACTCGGTGCCGGGCGTGTAGACGAGGCCCACGGACTGGCCCGCCTCGAGCTGGAGGGTGCTCACGCCCTCCTGGGCGTACTCCCACTCGGAGTCGGGCGCGGTCTTGACCCACAGGGCCCAGTAGGCGACCGAGTTGAGGGTCTGGCACGACTCGGTGAAGGGCGCCTGGCCCTCGATCGTGACGGTCTCCTCCGCCGACGGCTCGCCGTTGACCCGGCAGACCACCTGGTCGCCGTAGTCCACCGTGCCCTCGGTCGTGACGCCCGCCTCCGACAGCACGTCGGTGGCGGCGCCCGCGGCCGCGCACGACTCTACCGAGGGCTCGTCGAGCACCCCGAAGTCGACGACCACGGTGACCTGCTCGCAGCCCTCCGCCGGCGCCTGCGTGGGCGTGGGGCTGGAGTTCGGGGCCGCCGCGGTCGAGCATCCGGCGAGAGCCAGGGCGGCCAGGATGAGGAGGGGTGCGGCGGTACGGCTGAGACGGGTCATGACTTCCTTACTGTGACGTGTGACGTGCTGTGGTGTCGAGCAGGCCCGCGCCCTCCAGGACGGCGAGCGGGACCTCCGCGTTGTTGAAGGTATAGAGGTGCACGCCGTCGGCGCCGCCCGCGAGGACCCGCTGGGCGAGGTCGATGCTCGCCTCCAGCCCCACGCGCGCCGCGGCGTCCGCGTCCGGCGCGGCTTCGAGCGCGGCGAGCAGCTCACGGGGCATGGGCTCCCCCGACAGCTCGATTGTTCGGCGCAGCCGCTGAACGCTGACCACGGGCATGATGCCGGGCAGGATGCGCATCGTGACGCCCGCGGCACGGGCATCCGCCACGAACTCCAGGTACTCGTCGGCGGCGAAGAACAGCTGGGTGATCGCGAGGTTCGCGCCCGCGGCCTCCTTGGCCAGGAGGGTGTCGATGTCCTGCGCGCGCGAGCGCGAGCGCGGGTGCCCATTCGGGAAGGTCGCGACGGCGATGGTGACCTTCTCCCCGCTGCGGAGGCGCTTTGCCGCGGGGAAGCCCGGCATCTCGCCGAAGCTGAACGGGCTGCGCTCGGCCTGGACCCGGTGGATGAGCTGCACGAGCTCTCCCGCCGTGGCGATGTCTCCCAGGAAGTCGTCGCTCTCGGTCTGGCCGGGGGGCGGATCGCCGCGCAGCGCGAGGAAGCTCGTCACCCCCTCGTCGAGGAACTCGCGGATGACCCGGCTCGCCTCGGCGTACGACGAGCCCACGCAGGTCAGGTGCGCCATCGCGCGGACACGGTGCTCGCGGATAAGACGGCCCAGCACCGCGAGCGATGCGGCACGGTCAGGGCCCGTCGGGCGGTAGGTGACCGAGATGAACTCCGGACCGACGGCGGAGAGGCGGTCGATCGAGTCGAACAGCTTCGCCTCGGCCGCGGGCGTGCGCGGCGGATAGAGCTCGAACGAGAACGTGGGACAGGCGGGGTCTCCAGCCACAGCACTCCCCTTCGGTCGACGAGACGGTCCGAGTGGGCGGGTGCCGGGCTCGGCTGTCGCTCCTGTCGAGCGGCATGCCCGACTCACAGAGTCTAAACACATGCCGCCCGACCGAGTCAGACTGTTACGAACTCCTGCAGGTCGGATACGCGCGCGGGGTGCACCAGCGCCTTCACGAGCGTTCCGTCCTCCCGGTAGTCGGTCGAGAGCACCCGCCCCTGCACGTGCAGGCGCGAGATGACCTCGCCCCTGTCGTACGGCACCAGCAGCGTCAGCTCGACCTCGGGGGCGGGCAGCACCTCGGCGATGCGCGCGAGCAGCTCCTCGATGCCCTCGCCCGTGCGGGCGGAGACGAACACCCCGGTGGGCTCCAGCCCCCGGATCAGCAGGCGCTGGTCGTCATCCGCGAGATCGCTCTTGTTGAAGACGACGATCTCCGGGATGTCGCGGGCGCCGAGCTCCCCGATGACATCGCGAACCGTCGCGAGCTGAGCGCCCGGGTCGGGGTGGGAGGCGTCGACCACGTGCACGATGACGTCGGACTGCCCGACCTCCTCCAGCGTCGAGCGGAATGCCTCGACGAGCTGGTGCGGGAGGTTGCGGACGAATCCGACGGTGTCGGTGAAGGTGAACGGGCGCCCGTCCTCCGTGATCGACTTGCGCACGGTCGCGTCGAGCGTCGCGAACAGGGCATTCTCGACGAGCACGCCCGCGCTGGTGAGGCGGTTGAGCAGGCTCGACTTTCCGGCGTTGGTGTAGCCCGTGATCGCGACGCTGGGCACCTCGAAGCGGTTGCGGTTCGCCCGCTTCGCCTCGCGCGCGGGGCCGAACCCCTTGATCTTCTTGCGCAGCAGCGCCATGCGGGTGTGGATGCGGCGGCGGTCGAGCTCGATCTTCGTCTCACCCGGTCCGCGGCTTCCCATGCCGTTGCCCGCGCCGACCTGGCCACCGGCCTGCCGGGACATCGACTCGCCCCAGCCGCGCAGGCGCGGCAGCAGGTACTCGAGCTGCGCGAGCTCGACCTGCGCCTTGCCCTCGCGGCTCGTGGCGTGCTGGCTGAAGATGTCGAGGATCACCGCGGTGCGGTCGATCACCTTGACCTTCACGATGTCCTCGAGCGCGCGCCGCTGGCTCGGGGCCAGCTCGGTGTCGGCGATCACGGTGTCGGCGCCGGTGGCGGCGACCACCCCAGCGAGCTCCTCGGCCTTGCCCTTGCCGAAGTACGTGCTGGGGTCGGGATGCGGCCGGCGCTGCAGCAGGCCGTCGAGAACCACCGCTCCCGCGGTCTCCGCCAGCGCCGCGAGCTCGCGGATCGAGTTCTCGGCCTCGCCGAGCGTCCCCTGCCCGTAGACGCCGATGAGCACGACGTTCTCGATGCGCAACTGGCGGTACTCGACCTCGGTGACGTCCTCCAGCTCGGTGGAGAGGCCGGCCACGCGCCGCAGCGCCTGCCGGTCCTCGCGGTCGAACTGGTCGCCGTCTCGATCGCCGTCGTACTGGTTGTCGGATTGGAGCGCCTGGGCGGTTCCCGCCCCGAAGAGGGTGTACCCCGATCGGGCTCCCTCGGTCGCCAGAACGCGCTCGACGGCGGCGTCGGTCGCCTCGGTGGTGGGGTTTGTGCTGGATTCAGTCATTTTGGTTAACCCTACTTTCGTAGTCTTCGGTAAGTTCTCTGCATGGCCAGTGAGCATTACTTCTCCTCAACACCGGGGAGTGAGCTCAAGACCCGCACGATTCATGCGAGGCTGGCCGGCCGTGATGTGGAGCTGACGACGGCCAATGGCGTGTTCAGCCCCGAGCGGATCGACACCGGGACGCAGGTCCTGCTGTCGAGCGTGCCCGCCCCGCCGCCCGGCGGGAACCTGCTCGATCTGGGCTGCGGCTGGGGCCCGGTGGCCCTCACACTCGCGCTCGAGTCACCTCATGCGACAGTGTGGGCCGTGGACGTCAACGAGCGCGCACTAGACCTGGTGCGGGCGAACGCTGAAAAAATGTCCATACCGAACATTAAAGCAGTTACGCCCGACAATGTTCCCGATGACGTGACATTCATGACCATCTGGTCGAACCCGCCGATCCGCGTGGGTAAGAACGAGCTGCACGGGCTGCTCGAGAAATGGCTCCCCCGCCTCGAGCCCGGCTGCGACGGATGGCTCGTGGTGCAGCGAAACCTCGGCTCCGACTCGCTGCACCGCTGGCTGCAGGCGACGTTCCCGGAGGAGTTCAGCTTCATCCGCGCGGCAACGAACAAGGGCTACCGCGTTCTGAGGGCGCGCAAGCGCACCGGCGGCACGCAGCCGATCGACCTCGTCCGTTAGACCTCGAGCGTTCCCTCGAACACGAGCTCGGCCGGGCCGCTGAGGGAGACGTGCTCGCCGTCCTCCGTGGGAAACATCCGTACCCCGACGGTGCCCCCCGGCACGTCCACGCGCCACTGGTGCGGAGCGCCGGCCCCAGCCCAGTGCCGAGTCGCGAGAGCGGCCGCGACCGCGCCGGTACCGCAGCTGAGGGTCTCGCCACTGCCGCGCTCGTGCACGCGCATCCGGATGTGACCGACGCCGTCCTTCACGAGAGGGTCGGCCGCGACCACGAACTCGACGTTCGCGCCGTGCTCGGGAGTGGGCTCCAGCACGGGGACGTAGGTCAGGTCGGCGCCGTCGAGCTCCTCGTCGCTCGCGAGGGCGACGACGACGTGCGGGTTGCCGACGCTGATCCCCAGCCCGGGCCGGGCCACCGGGAGCTCCTTGGCGCGCACCAGCGGCTCACCGCCGTCGAGCGCCCAGCGACCGAGGTCGGCCTGGAAACCGGTCGCATTGCGCTGCACGTCGCGCACGCCGTTTCGGGTGCCGATGGGCAGCGTGCCGCCGGGCTCGAGCTCCGCGAGGCCGTTCTCGGTGAGGTAGCGGGCGAAGACCCGGATGCCGTTGCCGCACATCTCCGCGATCGAGCCGTCGGCGTTGTGATAGTCCATGAACCACTCCGCGTCGGAGTCCTCGGCGAGGGCGGCCGCGCCCTCGGGGATGCTCTTGGACCGCACCGCGCGCAGGACGCCGTCAGCGCCCACCCCGAAGTGCCGGTCGCAGATCGCCGCAATCTGCGCGGGCGTCAGATCGGTCTCGCCGTCGGGGTCGGAGAACAGCACGAAGTCGTTGCCCGTGCCGTGGCCCTTGGTGAAGTGGATAGTCGCCATCCCTCAATCCTCCCCCATCACGAGGCCCAGCGCCGCCGCGTGGCGGCCGGGGTCGTCGTACTCCAGCCAGTGCGCGTCGTAGCGGCGGAACCAGCCCACCTGCCGCCGCGCGTACCGGCGCGTCAGTGCCTGGGTCTGCTCGATCGCCCCTCCCTCGTCGAGGTCTCCCGCGAGCTGCGCGAGAGCCTGCGCGTAGCCGATCGCACGGCTCGCGGTCACGCCGAGCTCGCCAAGGCCGCGCACCTCGTCGAGGATGCCCCCGGCCCACATCCCCCGCACGCGCTCGTCCAGCCGCGGAACGAGCTCCTCCCGCGGGGCGCGCAGACCGAGGATCGTGGCCTCGCGCCAGGGCGGTGCGCCCTCGGGCAGGCCGGAGCCGAACTCCGACCCCGTCATCTCGATCACCTCGAGGGCGCGGACCAGTCGGCGGCCGTTGCTCGGCCCGATAGCCGCCGCCGCGCCGGCATCGAGCTCCTTGAGCCTGCGGTGCAGAGCTCCCGGCCCGGTCGCCTCGAGCTCGGCCTCGAGCCGCGCCCTGATCGTGGCATCCGTCCCCGGGAATCGGAAGTCCTGCACGACCGCCGACACGTACAGGCCGGAGCCGCCCACCAGGATGGGCACGCTCCCCCGCCCCTCGATCGCCTCGATGGCGGCCCGCGCGTCGGCCTGGTAGTCGGCGACGCTCGCCTCGTCCGCCGGGTCGAGCACGTCGAGCAGGTGGTGCGGGATGCCCCGGCGCTCGCCCACGGGAACCTTCGCCGTGCCCACATCCATGCCGCGGTAGAGCTGCATCGCGTCGGCGTTGACGATCTCGGGCTCGTGCCCTCGACGGCGGAGCCCTTCGGCCAGCTCGAGCGACAGGTCGGACTTGCCGGTGCCGGTCGCCCCGACGATGACGACGAGGCGAGGCCGTCGGTGTGCGGGCACGCTCAGCGCTGCCCGTCGCTCACGTCGTAGATCGGGATCGTCGATACCCGCAGCGTAGGCAGCCCGAGCGAGACGCCCGCACTGGCCGGCCCCGCCGGCACGGCGCAGGACGCCGCCTCGGCGCGGTCCCACGCATCGCCCGCGCGTGTTCGGCGAATGGCGAGCGGGGCGCCGTCGATCGAGTCAGCGACGAGGTGGAACGATGCGGCCTGGGTGATCTCGACGCTCACGACGTCGCCGGGCCGCGGCACGGCGCTGCCCTCGGGAACCTCGAAGTGCACGAGCCGCGAGTCCTCCGCGCGACCCGAGAGCCGGTGGGTCTCCGACTGCTTGCGACCCTCCGCCGCGGTGACGAGCACCTCGACGCGCGTGCCGACGAGCTTCTCGTTCTCTTCGCGACAGATGCGGTCCTGCAGAGCGACCAGGCGCTCGTAGCGCTCCTGGACGATGGCCTTCGGGACCTGGTCCTCCATCGTCGCCGCGGGCGTGCCCTCGCGGATCGAGTACTGGAAGGTGAACGCCGACGCGAAGCGGGCCTGCTCCACGACCCGGAGGGTCTCCTGGAAGTCCTCCTCGGTCTCCCCGGGGAAACCGACGATGATGTCCGTGCTGATCGCGGCATGCGGAATCCTCGCGCGCACCCGGTCGAGGATCCCGAGGAACTTCCCGGAGCGGTACGAGCGGCGCATCGCCTTGAGGATGCGGTCGGAGCCGGACTGAAGGGGCATGTGCAGCTGCGGCATGACGTTGGGCGTCTCCGCCATCGCGTCGATCACGTCGTCGGTGAAGGCCGCCGGGTGCGGGCTTGTGAAGCGCACGCGCTCCAGCCCCTCAATGCCGCCAGCGGCACGGAGCAACTTGCTGAACGCCTGGCGGTCGCCGAACTCGACGCCGTAGGAGTTGACGTTCTGGCCGAGGAGCGTGACCTCAATAGCGCCGTCGTCGACTATCGCCTGAACTTCCGCGAGGATATCCCCGGCCCTGCGGTCCTTCTCCTTGCCGCGCAGGGCGGGGACGATGCAGAACGTGCAGGTGTTGTTGCAGCCGACGGAGATGGACACCCACGCGCTGTGCGTGGACTCCCGGCGCGTGGGCAGCGTCGAAGGGAACACGTCGAGCGACTCGAGGATCTCGATCTGGGCTTCCTCGTTGTGGCGCGCCCGCTCGAGGAGCGCCGGCAGGGCGCCCATGTTGTGGGTGCCGAAGACGACGTCGACCCACGGTGCCTTCTCCAGGATCGTCGACTTGTCCTTCTGGGCCAGGCAGCCGCCGACCGCGATCTGCATCCCGTCGTGCGTGCGCTTCGTCGCGGCCAGAATCCCGAGGTTGCCGTAGAGCTTGTTGTCCGCGTTCTCGCGCACCGCGCAGGTGTTGATCACGACGACATCGGCGTCGCCGTTCTCCGCGCGCACGTAGCCGGCCGCCTCGAGGGACCCGCTCAGCCGCTCGGAGTCGTGCACGTTCATCTGGCAGCCGAACGTGCGCACCTCGTAGGTGCGGGGTCGCGCGTCACGATCGCCGATGAGGAGGGTGTCGGTCATGGATGCAATCTTAAGCGCGACTAGCGGAACGTCGGCCCCGCAGGGGCGAGCGCGCGCTGCACGGCTGTCGATACCACCGAGCCGGAGTACCCCTTGCGCATCAGGAACGCCCCGAGCCTGCGCTTGGCCGTCTCCGCGTCGTACGACCGCAACTGGGATGCCCGCTTGTGCGCGATCTCGGTGGCCCGCTCGAGCTCGTCGTCGTCCAGCTCCGCGAGGGCGATCTCGATGGCGGTCTGGTCCAGATTGCGACGCCGCAGCTCCGCCGTCACTCCCGACCGACCGAGGCCCTTGCGCTCGCGCAGTGTGCGCACGAGCGTCTCGCCGAGCGCCACGTCGTCGAGCAGGCCGACGGACTCGAGGCGCTCCACCTCGTCGTCGACGGCGCCCTGGTCGAACTCACGGCCGAGGAGGTAGTCGTGCATCTCGCGCGACGACATGCCGCGCCGAGCCAGAGCGTGCATGCTCACGTTGTTGATCGGCGCGAAGGAGATCTTGCGCTCGGGCCGCTCTGCGTCAGTGCGGTCGCGCGTCAGGTGCGTGCGCGCCTCCGCCTCGAGCTCGGCCCGGATCTCCGCCGCCCGGCCCGCCGGCTCACCGAGATCGACGAACACAGGGGCGCGCGGCTCGGGCTGAGGCTCGGGCGCCGGGAGCGCGGCCGACGGCGAATCGGTGTCCTCCACCATCTCCTCAGTGGCACTCGCGCGCGCACCGAAGAGGTAGGTGACGGGGGCGATCCGCTCGCCGTCGGCGTTGCTCATCTCGACGTTCCTACTGGCCGGAGGCCTGAGCCAGCTGCGGCTCGGGGACCACGGCCATCACGGGCTCGCCCTTGGCCGCTTTGGCGGCCTTCTGCGCGTCCGCCGCGGCGGTGATCGCCGCATCGGCGACGGCTTTGGCGTCCTTCGCCTGCTGCGCCTTGGCCTCGGCACCGATACCGAGCTTGTTCATGATCTTCTGCTCGATCTCGGCCGCGATCTTCGGGTTCTCGAGCAGGAAATTGCGCGAGTTCTCCTTGCCCTGGCCGAGCTGGTCACCGTCGTACGTGTACCAGGCGCCCGACTTGCGAACGATCTCGTGCTCGACGCCGAAGTCGATGAGGCTGCCCTCACGCGAGATGCCGACGCCGAACAGGATGTCGAACTCCGCCTGCTTGAAGGGCGGTGCCATCTTGTTCTTGACGACCTTGACGCGGGTGCGGTTTCCGACCGCGTCGGTGCCGTCCTTCAGTGTCTCGATGCGGCGGATGTCGAGGCGCACCGAAGCGTAGAACTTCAGCGCCTTGCCGCCCGCGGTGGTCTCGGGGCTGCCGAAGAACACGCCGATCTTCTCGCGGAGCTGGTTGATGAAGATCATCGTGGTGTTGGTCTGGCTCAGACCACCGGTGAGCTTGCGCAGGGCCTGCGACATGAGGCGGGCCTGGAGGCCGACGTGCGAGTCGCCCATCTCGCCCTCGATCTCCGCACGCGGAACGAGCGCCGCGACCGAGTCAATGACGATCAGGTCGATCGAGCCGGATCGTACGAGCATGTCTGCGATCTCGAGCGCCTGCTCGCCCGTGTCGGGCTGGGAGACGAGAAGAGAGTCGATGTCGACGCCGAGCTTGGCCGCGTACTCCGGGTCGAGCGCGTGCTCAGCGTCGATGAAGGCGGCGATGCCGCCGTTGCGCTGGGCGTTCGCAATGGCGTGAAGCGTGAGAGTGGTCTTACCCGAGGACTCCGGACCGTAGATCTCGACGATGCGGCCTCGCGGCAGCCCTCCGATGCCGAGGGCGACGTCGAGGGCGATGGACCCGGTGGGGATCACCTCGACAGGAGCGCGCTCGTCGCTGCCCAGCCGCATGACCGAGCCCTTTCCGAACTGGCGGTCGATCTGCGCAAGGGCGGTCTCGAGTGACTTCTCGCGATCTGCTGCTGATGGCATGTGCTCTTCTCCTGTCAATGAATGCTTCCGCTGCCCATAGGCTGTCGATCCGCTGGTTCCCGATGGTGCAAGGGCCCCAGCCTCCCGACAAAGGCTGGTCTTACGTGTGCCACGCTACGCTCGCGGACCGACATTGCTGCGGACCGACGGGCGGCTCGTGGATAAAACCCGTCTTCGAAGGACGTTACGGAGGAGACTAGCAACATCCGAAGCTATGTTCGATAGCCCGCGCGGGCGTGTCGCTACTTCTTGGGCTCGCGCTGGCCGACGCCGTACCAGCGGTTCGCCGGCACGTCCGCGGCCTTGCAGAGCGCGAGCCAGACCTCCCGGGTGTTGACCCCGGCCTTGATGGCCTGCTCCGCGGTGAGGCCGCCGATGGCGCCCAGCACGAGGTCGTGCGTGATCACGCGGCCGTAGGCCTCGCCGAACTCGTCGGAGACGGCGAGCCAGAACTCGCTCAGCTTCATAGCACCAGCCTAGGCGGAACGCACGAACGCCCCGGTCGCGATGACCGGGGCGCTCGGTGGAATGACGTGGTTACCTCGAGACGAGGTCGCCATCGAACTCGGCGACGAGCTCGTCGGGGAGGGTGTCGGGAATGCGGCTCGCGCCGAGCCCCTCAATGACGGCCATACGGTCGCCCACCTCGCGCATGATCACGGAGATCGGAGTCTCGAGCGCGTCAGCGACCGAGGCAAGGATCTCGGAGCTGGCCTCTTTCTGGCCTCGCTCCACCTCGCTGAGGTAGCCGAGCGCGACGCTCGCCTTGCTCGCGACCTGACGAAGGGTGCGGCCCTTCTGTAGACGGAAGTCACGGAGAACGTCACCGATTTCTTGACGTACCAGAACCATTGGACCCTCCTTCTTTGACTGATCGTTGCGGCTAGCTTAGGGGAAGCCTAACCACTCGTATCTGTGCGGTGCTTGTGAATTCAGTACTTGTAACGAGATCGAAACGAGCAGTATTCCCGAGGGTCAACCCAGCAGGTTCTTGAGCTCTAACAGTGATTCGTAGACGACGGCCGAGCGGATGTGCTCCCGCGATCCGGAGAGCTGGAGATGCTTCGTGCGCACCTCGGAGCCGATGGCGAACCCGAGGTGCACCGTGCCGACGGGCTGGCCGTCCTGCGGATCGGGGCCGGCTACCCCGGTCGTGGAAATGCCGATGTGGGCCGGTTCGCCGCCGACGGCCAGGGCGGTCCGCACGCCCGCGGACATCTGCGCCGCGACATCCGGATGCACTGCCCCGTGTGCGGCGAGGACCTCGGCGTCCACGCCCAGCACGGTGTGCTTGAGCTCGGTGTTGTACGCCACCACTCCCCCGAGCACGACAGCCGACGCGCCCGGCGTGCGGATCAGCTCGGCCACGAGCAGGCCCCCCGTGAGCGATTCGGCGACCGCGATCGTGTAGTGCCGGGCGACGAGCGCGGCGATGATCTCGGCGCTGAGCGCCGCGGAATCGGTCACGCCTTCTTTCGCGTGCGCCACGCCTGCCAGAGGTATTCGACGCCCGAGTAGACGGTGAGGAGGAGAGCGAGGCCCATGACGGCCCAGTTGACGACGTGCACCCAGTCACCGAAGAGAGTCCAGAGCGGGACGAGGAAGAGGGACACCGCCACCGACTGGACGATCGTCTTGGCCTTGCCCGCGATGGACGCGGGGATGGCGCGGTCGCGCAGGGCGATGAATCGGAAGATCGTGATGCCGAACTCGCGCACCAGGATCACGATGGTCACCCACCACCACAGCTCACCGAGGATCGAGAGCGCGACGAGCGCCCCGCCGATGAGGATCTTGTCGGCGATCGGGTCGAGGATGATCCCCACGTCAGTCACGAGATTGCGGCGGCGCGCGAGCTGGCCGTCGAGGCTGTCCGTCGCGATGGCGATGATGAACAGCGCGGCCGCGATGTAGCGGATGACGCCGAGCTCGCCGTTGTCCCACAGCAGCAGCCAGATGAATACCGGTGCGAGCAGGATGCGCGCGACGGTCACGATGTTCGCGACATTGCCTGTGCTGGCGGGGGTGTCGCCGTTGCTCGCGACGCGGCCCTTCATCGACTCGCGGACGACACGGCTCGCGTCGAGGGCGGAGTCGCGCATGGCGTTCGCGGTCTGGGCGGGCGTCGGGCGCTTGGAGGAGCCGGTGCTGCTCGGTTCAGTCGCCACGCGTTCACTCCCGATCGGTCAGGCCCCAGGCATCCTCGTCCGAGTCCCCGTCGACAACATCGTACCCGGCCAGCGAATCGGCAACTGCGTCCCTGCTGGGAGTTCCGCTGCTCGGCATCGGCTCGTCGCCGCCGCGGAGGCGGGCGAGCACGGCGGGCAGCTGCTCGACGGTCACGAGCACGTCGCGCGCCTTCGAGCCCTCGGACGGGCCGACGATCTCGCGCGACTCGAGCAGGTCCATTAGTCGGCCGGCCTTCGCGAAGCCCACGCGCAGCTTGCGCTGCAGCATCGAGGTCGAGCCGAACTGAGTGCTCACGATCAGCTCCGTCGCCGCGAGCAGCAGCTCGAGGTCGTCGCCGATGTCGGCGTCGATGTTCTTTTTCTCCGCGACCTGGGCCACGTCTTCCCGGTACTCCGGGCGCGCCTGTGCGATGACGTGCTGCACGACGGCGGCAACCTCGCTCTCCGTCACCCACGCGCCCTGCACGCGGATGGCCTTCGAGGCGCCCATCGGCAGGAAGAGCGCATCGCCCTGGCCGATGAGCTTGTCGGCGCCGGGCTGGTCGAGGATGACGCGGCTGTCGGTCATGCTCGACACCGCGAACGCGAGCCGCGACGGAACGTTGGCCTTGATGAGGCCCGTGACCACGTCGACCGAGGGCCGCTGCGTCGCGAGCACGAGGTGGATGCCGGAGGCCCGCGCGAGCTGCGTGATGCGGACGATCGAGTCCTCGACGTCTCGGGGCGCGACCATCATGAGGTCGGCGAGCTCGTCGACCACGACCAGGAGGTACGGGTACGGCGAGAGCTTGCGCTCGCTGCCCGGCGGCAGCACGATCTCGCCGGCGACCACGGCCCGGTTGAAGTCGTCGATGTGGCGGAAGCCGAACGACGCGAGGTCGTCGTACCGCATGTCCATCTCCTTCACGACCCACGCGAGCGCCTCGGCAGCCTTCTTGGGGTTCGTGATGATGGGAGTGATGAGGTGGGGCACGCCCGCGTAGATCGAGAGCTCGACGCGCTTCGGGTCGATGAGCACCATGCGCACCTCCGCGGGCTTGGCCCGCATGAGGATCGACGTGATCATCGAGTTCACGAAGCTCGACTTGCCGGAGCCGGTGGAGCCGGCAACGAGCAGGTGGGGCATCTTGGCGAGGTTGGCGACGACGAACCCGCCCTCGACGTCCTTGCCGAGTCCGATGGTCATGGGATGCACGCTCTTCGTGCTCGCGCCCGACCGCAGAACGTCGCCCAGGGAGACGATCTCGCGGTCCTTGTTCGGGATCTCGACGCCGATCGCGCTCTTGCCCGGGATCGGCGAGAGGATGTTCACCTCGTTCGAGGCGACCGCGTAGGAGATGTTCTTGGCGAGGGCGGTGACGCGCTCCACCTTGACGCCCGGCCCGAGCTCCAGCTCGTACCGCGTGACCGAGGGGCCGCGGCTGAAACCGGTGACCGCGGCATCCACCTGGAACTGCTTGAGCACCTCGGTGATCGCGGCGACCACCTCGTCGTTGGCGGCGGAGCGCGACTTGGGCGGCGTGCCCGGAGTGAGCAGGGACGCCGCGGGCAGCCGGTACGCGGCCGTGGACTGCCGTGGCGCGGGGGCGGCGACGGGCACGTCGAACTCGCCAGCCACGCCCTTCTCGCTCGCGGAGGAGTTGAAGCCGGGGAGCAGCCCAGGGCCGTCCTCCCGCAGGGTCATCGCGGCGGGGTCGACCTCGCCCGTGAACCGCTTGACGGCATCCTCAGCCTTGAGCAGGTCTTCCAGGAGGTCGATGCCGAACTCTTGGTCATTCGAGGCCGGCTCGATGATGTCCGTGGCCTGCGACTCGACCGGCTTCTCGCGACCGATCACGGGGCTGTCGAACGCGGCCGGCTCGTCGGAGTGCGTCGACTTGTTGCGGCGCCACCACGGGATCGACGCCGGGTCCTCGTCGCCGAGGCCGAGGTCGGTGAGCGAGCCGAACTGCACCGAGTCGTTCTTCGCCGCCTTGATGGCAGCGCGCTCGTCCTCGTCCATGAGCTGGGCTCCGAAGAGGTAGGCGTACAGCTCGCGCAGCCGCGAGCCGATGCGGTTCGGAGGGGTCTTGGTGATGATGAAGAGGGAGAGCACCAGCAGGAACACCACGACGGGGGTGGCGAGCGCGCTGGTGCCGAGGGTGATGAGCGGCTGCGCGAGCACCCAGCCGAGGATGCCGCCGCCGTCGGCGAGCTTCTCGACGCCGTCGGTCGGGGCGGGCATCCCGCCGAAGATATGGCACAGCCCGCTGACCGTGACGATCAGCAGGGTGACGCCGATACCGATACGGCCGTTGTCGTGGACGCTCGAGGGGTGGCGGAACAGCCAGATGGCGAACAGCAGCATGATGACCGGCAGGGCGAACGCGACTCGGCCGATGAGAAGGCCGAAGGTCCACGAGTCGAGGGCGGACGCCACCGGGTCGTTGGGGTTGAACCACTCGACGACGGCGCCGATCACGGCGAGGACGAAGATGAGGAACGGAACGCCGTCACGGCGCTCCTCCTTGGCGAGGGTCTCCTTGCCGAGCACCCGGAAACCGGCGCCCGCGGCGTGCGCGAGGCCGAGCCAGGCCTTGGTGAGGGGACCGTCCTCCTCGATGACGACCTGCTTGCCGCGCGGCAGGCGCTTGGTCGGCTGGTTCGCCCGACCGCGCGCTGTCGACGTGCGCGCGCGCGAGGTCGACCTGGTGCTCGTAGCCATGCGGTCCACGGTACCCGCGGGGTCCGTCAGCGCCGGGGAACGACACCCGACCGGATCATCAGTACCTGATGGCGTCGATGACCTTCACCCGCACCGCCACGAGGGCCGGCAGCAGGCCCGCGAGAGCCCCCACGAACGTCGCGGACCCGAGCCCGATGAGCGCGGCCTCGAGCGGGAACGCCGGGACGTCGTTGATGCCCTGAGCGATGAAGTCGATCACCATCGGGTTCTTCACCACGAGCACGGCGATGAACACCCCGACCACGCCCGCGGCCGCGGCCGCCACCACGCTCTCCATCATCACGGCGAAGAACACCCGCCCCGCCGTGGCACCGAAGCTCCGGCGGATGCCGATCTCGCGGATGCGCTGGCGCACGGTGACGAGGGAGATGTTGACCAGCCCGAGGGCGCCGAGGAGGAGCACCAGCACGGCCACTCCCCCGACGAGCAGCTTGATCGAGAGCAGCGGATCCTCGCCCTGGTAGACGAGGTAGTCCTGCCTGCTGACGTCGACCTGCCAGCCCTCGCCGAGCTCCCCGGCGATGTCGCGCTGGATGAGGGCGACGAGGTCCTCGGCGATGTCGGTGGGCACCCACGCCTCGAACTGCGGGTAGAGGGACTGCACCTGAGCGGGGTCCGCGATGGCCATGTACGAGTCGTACAGCATGAACATCGTCGGGTAGCCCTCGCTGTAGGGCGGATCGGGCGTCACGCCGATGATCACCGCGGTCACGGGGTCCGCGCCCTGGATCGTCACCGTCGGGTGCGTCCGCAGGTCGGGCGAGCCGAGTCGGGACCACACACTCTCATTGACGACGAGGGCCGGGGCGAGCCGCTGGTCGTCGCTCGGCGCGAACCAGTTCCCGTACAGCATCTGCACCCGGTGCATGGTTCCGTAGTCGGCGTCGACGAGCGTCGTGTCGATGGGGGTGAGCCCCTCGACGAAGTCGATAGGCACCTGTGTGTAGGTCGACCTCGTGGTCCAGTCCACCGAGTACCGGTCGGTCACGGTGAGGAACGCGGCGGAGAGCGTCTTCGCATCCGGGGTCTCGCCGGTCGTGGGGTTGTACGCGCTCACGAACAGGGTCGCCGGGCGGCCCGACTGGCGCTCGTAGTTCTCGGTAGTCGCCTGCTGGGTGATGGCGCCGAGCCCCACGACGGAGGTGAGAGCCGCCACCGCGACGGCGACGCCGATCAGACTCAGAAGCACCCGGGTGCGGTGGATGCGGATCTCCGCCCACGCCTCGACGAAGGCGCCGACGAGGCCGGTCACAGCGTCACCTCGGGCTGGGCGAGGGCCAGGACCCGGTTCACGTCCACCGGCGAGAGCACGCCGCGGTCGAGCCGGTAGTGGCGCCGGGCGAGCGCCGCGATGTTGGCGTCGTGGGTGATCGTGATCAGGGCGGCTCCCGAACTGTGGGCGACTTCGTCGAGCAGGGCCATGACGGATGTCCCGGTCTCGACGTCGAGGGCGCCCGTGGGCTCGTCCGCGAGGATCAGGCGCGGGCCGCGCACCAGGGCGCGGGCGATAGCCACCCGCTGCTGCTCGCCGCCGGAGAGCTTCTCGGGCATGCTCTGCGCGCGATGCGAGAGCCCGACGCGGTCGAGCATCTCCAGGGCGATCTTCTCTCGGCGCCAGAACTGCTTCCCGGAGGCGTAGAGCAGCGGCGTCATGGCGTTCTCGAGCGCTGTGCGGCCGCCGAGCAGGTTGAACTGCTGGAAGATGAACCCCACGTCGCGCCCGCGGGCCCGGTCGCGCTGGTTCGACGACATGTCGGAGATGAGCTTGCCGTCGAACCGGATCGTGCCGGAAGTCGGGTTGTCGAGCAGACCCAGAAGGTTCAGGAGGGTCGACTTGCCGGAGCCGGAGCGGCCGACGATGCTCACGTGGTCGCCCACGGAGACGGTGAGGTCGACGCCCTTGAGGATGTGAAGCGGCTCGTCGTCCGGCAGCTCGACAGTGCGGGTGACGCCCGCGAGTTCGAGGAGGGTCACTTGCAGACCGTTGAGCCGTCGGGGTTCACGATGCACTCGCCCGAGCCGGGCATCCCGCCGGGCACTGCGACCGCGCCCGGGATGAACTGCAGGATCATGTCGCCCTCCACGAGCCCCTCCTTGACCTCGACGTTGATGCCGTCGTTGAGGCCGAGGGTGACCGGGCGGACCTCGGTCGAGCCGTCCGGGAGGACGAAGTACACGTTGCCGGTCTGCGCGGACCCCTCCACGGCGGTGATCGGCACGACGAGCACGTTCTCGGCCACACCGCCGGCGAGCACCAGGTTGGCCGACAGGCCGGGGAACACCGTCACGTCGGTCGGAACCGAGCAGCGCACGGTGGTGGTCGAGGTCGAGCCCTGGTCGCCCGAGCCTGCCGAGGAGCTGATCGTGAGGCCGCCGCAGGTGAACGGGGCGGGGCCGCCGGTGATGGTCACCTGCGCGTCCTTGGGCTTGTTGAGGAGCCGGTACTGCTGCTCCGGCGCGATCGTGCCGCTCACGTTGAACGTGGCCGGCTGCACCTTGCCCACGTCGTCCCCGACGGAGAAGGTCTGGCCCTCGAGCGCCGTGAACGTCGAGAGCGTGCCCGCGATGGGGGCCAGTACGGTCTCGTAGTCGACGTAGGAGGTGCCATCC
This sequence comes from Rhodoglobus sp. GW821-FHT12B09, assembly GCF_058809925.1. Classification (NCBI taxonomy): domain Bacteria; kingdom Bacillati; phylum Actinomycetota; class Actinomycetes; order Micrococcales; family Microbacteriaceae; genus Rhodoglobus; species Rhodoglobus sp. GW821-FHT12B09. The sequence continues at coordinate 153,429 of NZ_JBXATB010000002.1, forward strand.
GGATTCGTGATCTCGGCTCGGAGCCGCAGGATCTCGGTGCCGGCGTCGACGTGCTGGCCCGCCGAGACGTACACGTCGCGCACCTCGCCGGAAAGGGTGGCCTTGATCGACACCGGTGCGTCGTTGGCGACGGTTCCGGTGAGCGTCACGTCGTTCTGGATGGTGCCGAGCGCGACCGCCACCTGCGGCTCGACGATCTCGCCCGTCGGCTTTGCCGCGTCGTCCACGACGGGGTCGGCGAAGAACGCGATCTTCACGAGGGCGGCCGCGATCGCTGCGAAAACGAGGATGCGGATGATGGGGAATACCCATTTTCGGGCGATGGACACGTGTTGACTCCCCAGGTATCGGTGCAATCGGCTTCGCCACACTATCCGGGGGCGCAGGTCAAGCGAATCATCCCGCAGACGGATTCCACCAGCCCAACGTTTTCCACAGTTCGAACGTCACGCCCTGTCCGGTGCGTGACGACGGCCTCTTCCTGAGCCCCCGCAGCCGCTAGAGGCAGTCGGCGTCGATGGTGTGGTAGCTCGGCGCCGAGAACGGCACGTCGTTGGTTGTCGCGAGCATCTCCTCCACGACCTCGGTGTCGTAGAACACTGACATGCGCATCCACCCGCGGTCGTCCTGGACGATATAGACATCGCCGCGCGCATCCGACAGGGCGACCGGGATGCCCGGATAGGCGTCGAGCACGTCCTGGCGCGTGCTGCCGACCTTGATCCCCTGTGGGGTCGTGATCTCCGACGTCCAGACGACCTGGATTCCGCGCACCCTGCCGTCGCGCACCGCGACCGAGAAGGGGCGGTGCCCGCTCGCGTCGGGAGGCCAGACGGCGTCGGTCGACCACGCGAGGACTGAGGCGTCGCACTCCAGCGGCGACGACGAGATGATCGCGATCGCCGGGTCGATGGTCGACGGGTCGACCCCGAGGGGCAGCTGGTCGAAACCGCCGGGTGTCAGCACCAGCTCCCCCAGTGCCGGGCGGGTGGGCGTCGGTGTGGGAGTGGGCGTGGGGGTGGGGCGGGACGTCGCCGACGCGGTGGGCTTCGCCGTGGGGCTCGGGTCGGCGGTGGGCGCTGCCGGTGCACATCCGGCGAGCACTATCACGACGAGAGCGGAGAGCACCAAGGGCTTCATGCGCTCATCTCACCGCATCGGCGCGTATCGAGCAACCCTCATGCCGAAATCGTGAGAAACCCGTAGCTACGAGGCATCCCGTCGCTCGCTGCGCAGCATCGTCGTCGAAGTGCCCACCCGGCCCACTGGCGCGAAGCCCTGCTTGCGGTACAGCTCCTCGGCGGGGTTGCCGTCCTCCACGCTCAGGCTCAGGTCGGTGTTGGATGCCGCGATCAGGGCGTTCAGCAGAGCGCGCCCGATGCCCTCCCCGCGGCGGCCCTCGACCACGCCGATCCCGATCTCCGGAACGTCGGCCGCGACGAAGCCGTAGCCCGGCTCGTCCGCGGTGAAGTACCGGGACCACACGGCTCCGACCCGCTGCCCGTCGCGCTCCGCGATGAGGCCGAAGTCTGTCGGGCGGGGGAAGCCGCCGATGTACTGCTGGAACGTGGGGTCGGCGCGCCAGTGCTCGGCGCCCCTCGCGTTCGCGGGGTTCCAGTCCATCGTCATGACGAAGACCTCCTCGAGGAAGGGCACGTCTGTCGCGGTCGCCCGCCGAGTTGTCGTCATGGGTGGAGGCTACGCCTCGATCACCACGGGGATGATCATCGGGCGGCGGCGGTGCGACGTGTTCACCCAGCGGCCCACCGTGCGGCGGATCACCTGCGCGAAGGCGTGGGTGTCGCGAGTGCCGTTCTCCGCGGCATCCGTCAGCGCCTTGATGATCTGCGGGAGGACGGCGTCGAACACGCCCTCGTCCTCAGCGAAGCCGCGCGCCTGGATCTCCGGGCCCACGATGACCTTTCCGGTCTGCGGGTCGACCGCGACGAAGATGGAGATGAAGCCCTCTTCGGCGAGGATGCGGCGGTCCTTCAGGTCGGCGTCGGTGATCTCGCCCACGCTCGAGCCGTCGACGTAGACGTAGCCCAGGTCGAGCTGGCCGACCACCTTCGCGACGCCGTCGACGAGGTCGATGACGGTGCCGTCCTCGGCGATGATCGTGTTCTCCTCCGGCACGCCGGTCGCGATCGCGAGGTTCGCGTTGGCGACGAGGTGGCGCTGCTCGCCGTGGACGGGCAGCACGTTCTTCGGCTTGAGGATGTTGTAGCAGTAGAGCAGCTCCCCCGCGGCGGCGTGGCCGGAGACGTGCACCTTCGCGTTGCCCTTGTGCACGACTGTCGCGCCGAGCTTCATGAGGCCGTTGATCACGCGGTACACCGCGTTCTCGTTGCCGGGGATGAGCGAGCTCGCGAGGATCACGGTGTCGCCCTTGCCCACCTCGATCTGGTGCTCGAGGTTCGCCATGCGCGCGAGGACCGCCATCGGCTCGCCCTGGCTTCCGGTCGACATGTACACGAGACGGTCGTCGGGCAGGTCGGCCGCCTTCTTGGCGTCGAGCAGGACCCCGTCGGGGACCTTGAGGTAGCCGAGGTCGGCCGCGATCCCCATGTTCCGGACCATCGAGCGGCCCATCAGCACGACCTTGCGGTTGTTCGCGACGGCGGCGTCCAGCACCTGCTGCACGCGGTGCACGTGGCTGGAGAAGCTCGCGACGATCACCCGTCGAGGCGCCTTGGCGATCACGGCCTCGATGACGGGGCCGATGTCGCGCTCGCTCGGCGTGAAACCGGGGACGTCGGCGTTCGTGGAATCGGGGAGGAACAGGTCGACGCCGGCCTCGCCGAGCCGTGCGAACGCGCGCAGGTCGGTGATGCGGTCGTCGAGCGGCAGCTGGTCCATCTTGAAGTCGCCGGTGTGGAGGACCACGCCCGCCTTCGTCGTGATGGCGACGGCGAGCGCATCCGGAATCGAGTGGTTGACCGCGATGAACTCGAGCGCGAACGGGCCGAGCTGCTCGTGCTGGCCCTCCTTGACCGTGAGCGTGTACGGCTGGATGCGGTGCTCCTTGAGCTTCGCCTCGATGAGGGCGAGAGTCAGGGTCGAGCCGACGAGCGGGATGTCCTGGCGCAGCTTGAGGAGGTACGGCACGGCGCCGATGTGGTCCTCATGGCCGTGCGTGAGCACGATGCCGAGCACGTCGTCGAGGCGGTCGCGGATGGAGCTGAAGTCGGGGAGGATCAGGTCGACCCCCGGCTGGTTCTCCTCGGGGAACAGCACGCCGCAGTCGACGATAAGCAGCTTGCCGTCGATCTCGTACGTGGTCATATTGCGGCCGATCTCGCCGAGTCCGCCGATGGGCGTGACGCGGAGAGTTCCGGGGGCGAGGGCGGGCGGATCGTAAACGGAGACTGGCATCTGAACCTTGCGTGGTGGGGTGGGGCCGCTAGCCCCCGGTGTAGATCTAACGGGTGGTGCCGGCCACCTTGGGCAGGGCACCGCCGGCGGCCGCGTTGCGGTCGGGCCGGAAGTTGTCGAAGCTGACGCCGGGGATGTCCTTCACGAGGGCGATGTCGTCCTCGATGATGGCAGCCTCGTTCTCCTCGGGGCCCACGAGCGGCAGTCGCACGCGCGGGCTCTCGATGCGGCCCAGCCCGTGCAGGATGTACTTCGCCGCGACAGTGCCGGGCACGTGGGTCATCACTGCGCGCACGAGCGGCTCGAGGGCCTTGTGGGCGGCCGTGGCCGTGGCGAGGTCGCCCCTGTTCACGGCGTCCACGATCTGGCGGTACGGCGTCGCGGTGATGTTCGCGGTCACGCCGATGAGGCCGGTCGCGCCGATCGCGAGGTGCGGCAGCACGTTGGCGTCGTCGCCGGAGAAGTACATCAGGTCGGTGTTGTTGAGCACTCGGCTCACCTCGCTGAAGTCGCCCTTGGCGTCTTTCACGGCGCGGATGTTCGGGTGCTTGGATGCCCGGAGGATTGTCTCGTACTTGATCGGGATGCCTGTGCGTCCCGGAATGTCGTAGAGGATCACCGGCAGCTCGGTCGCATCGGCGATGAGGCGGAAGTGGGTGAGCACTCCGGCCTGGGTCGGCTTGTTGTAGTAGGGGGTGACGATCATGACGGCGTCGGCACCCGCCTTCACGCTCGCCTTGTGCAGCTCGATGGCGTGCGCGGTCTCGTTGGAGCCGCCGCCCATGATGATCTTCGCGCGTCCGTCGGCGACCTTCTTGGCGACCTCGACGAGGCGCAGCTTCTCCGGGTCGGTGAGCGTGGAGGTCTCACCCGTGGTGCCGCTGACGACGATCCCATCGGCCCCGGCGGTGATCACCGAGTCGATGTGCTTCTCGACGCCGGCCCAGTCGACTTCGCCACCTGCGGTGAACGGTGTGAGGAGTGCGACGAGCACCTGGCCGAAAGGATTGTCAGTAGACACGGCTTACAGGCTATCGCGTCCTCGTGCACGGCACCTCGCGGCCTGCCGATGTGCCTCCTCCACCGATACCGCGACGGGGTCTCCCGCGAGCTGGCGCCTGCTCCAGTGGATCACGGTCTTCGGCGAGCGCCCCGGCCTCCCCGTGTCGGGGTCGCGCAGTCGGGGCGTGTTCCGGTCGACGACCACGTGCAAGAGGTCGGGCGCCGGACCCGCGCCGTGAAATGCCAGGGCGCTCACGCAGGCCAGACGCCCGCCGACCCGCAGAGCTCGCACCGCATCGGCTGGCAGATCCGTCCCGCAGTAGAGCCCCTCCCTAATTCGGATCAGAGAGCCGTACGCCACGCTCCAGAAGAGCATGGACTGCGTCTTGCCACTGCGGTAGAGCTCCGCTGTGGTGGCTACGCCGCCGAATCGTTCGAGGAGCGCGGCCCAGGGCATGCGCCAAGACTCGCGGTCTCGGACATGCGAGGAGGCGCGAGTGCTTCACCTGTGAGTAGGCACTGCCGGCACGCACCTGTGGAGTGGGGCCACCGCGCGACCCTAGGGGCGTTCGTCAGGACGTTCACCGTTTGTAGGACATTCCGTGCAGGAAGTCTCGAGTGCCGGCTCCCACGCGCTAGAGCGTGCGAGATGTCCTACCGGGGTGCGAGACGTCCCACCGGGGTGCGAGACGTCCCACAACGGTGCGAGACGTCCCACCGGGATGCGAGACGTCCCACAACGGTGCGAGACGCCCCACCGGGATGCGAGACGTCCCACAACGGTGCGAGACGCCCCACCGGGGTGCGAGACGTCCTACGGGGGTGCGAGATGTCCTACAAACGGTGAACGGTGTGAAGGAGGGACCGGAGAGGATGGGGGCGGGGTTCGTTCGCCCCGGAGCCGGCGGGTAGCGCCTACGGGGCGACGCGGCCGTTCTCGTTGAAGGCGGCGTGGGTGAGGGGCATGAGGCCCGCCCAGAGATCCTCCATCTTCTCGGCGGCCATCTCGATCTCGCGCTGCGGGAAGGAGGGGAAGTGCGAGCCCTCGCGCTTGGTGCGCAGGGAGACGAAGTTCATCAGGGAGCGCGCGTTCACCGTCACGTACATCGACGAGTAGATGCTCAGCGGCAGGACGATGCGGGCCACCTCGCGGGCAATGCCGGCGTCGAGCATCCGCTGGTAGGACTCGTATGCCTCCGTCGCGACGCGCTTCGCCTCCGACACGGCCAGCTCCGTCTGCTCGGGCGAGCCGGGCAGGAAGTCGTAGGCGCCGGCCTTGCCGACCTGCACGAGGTTGCGCTCCGGTCCGGGAACGTAGAACACGGGCTTGAGCTCCCGGTACCTGCCGCTCTCCTCGTTGTACGACGCAATGCGGTGCCGCATGAACTCGCGGAACACGAAGATCGGCGCCTGCACGTAGAACGTCATCGAGTTGTGCTCGAACGGCGACCCGTGGCGGTCGCGCATCAAGTAGTTGATGAGGCCCTTCGACCGCGAGGCGTCGAGATCGGCGTCCTGTGCGGACTCCAGAGTCTGCTCGCCCTGCGTCGACACCCGCGCCGCGAACAGGACGTCGGAGTCGTGGGCCGACGAGCGGACCAGCTCCACTGTGACATCGGAGCGGAACGAGGGCGTGGGCGATTCGGTCTCAGGCACGGCCTCACGATAACCGAAGGGCACCTGTAACAGACTGCAACACTCCCCCACAGGCCCGGATGCGGTCGTACCGTGGCACCACCATGAACCCGATTCTCGTCAGTGCGGTGATCCTCGGCCTCGTCGCCGTGGCGACCGCGCTCGGACTCGTGTGGCAGCGCTCGCAGGGCAGGATCCGCCACACCGACGGCAGCACTGTCGTGCGGCTCGCGGACATCCCCGGCGTCAAGCGGTTCGCCCGCGGTGCGACGCTGCTCCAGTTCTCCACCGAGGTGTGCGCCCCGTGCCGTGCTACCAGCGTGGTGCTCGGCGAAGTGGCATCCGGGCGCACCGGTGTCGACCACGTCGACCTCGACCTGACGCACCGCCCCGACCTGGCGAGCAGGTTCAACATCCTGCAGACGCCCACCACCCTCATCCTCGACCGCAGGGGCGTCGTGCGCGCCCGCATCGGCGGGGCGCCCCGGCGGGATGCCCTGACGCTCGAACTCGACCGCATCTTGGAGGCAGCAGCATGACCGCTCAGCAGGGCATCGACCCCCGCTCCCCGCGCTTCGGTGCCGGAATCACCGCCGTGCTGCTCCTCGTCGTGATCGGTCTCGATCTCGGCGGAGCCGACCTCGCCGCCACGATTTTGTTCGGCGCGATCACGCTGCTCTTCGGCTGGGGCGCCTTCGCGGGCGTCAAGCGCCACCCGTACGGCGCCCTCTACCGCGCAGTGGTTCGCCCGCGCCTGAAGCCCCCGACCGAGCTCGAGGACCCGGTGCCCCCGACGTTCGCCCAGGGGGTCGGGTTCGTCATCACCCTTGCGGGCCTGGTGCTGCACCTCGCCGGCGTGCCCTACGCCCTCGTGATCGCCGCGGCGGCCGCGTTCGTGGCCGCGTTCTTGAACTCCGTGTTCGGGTACTGCCTCGGCTGCCAGATCTACCTGCTGCTCGTGCGCGCCGGGATCCTCGGCCGGTCGAAGGGTGCAGCCACCGCCTGAGCGCGCCTAGTCTGGAACTGACGAAAGGGACAACACATGTCAGTCACCAGCGAAGCCACCACCCTCTGGTTCGGGGACCTCATGAGCGGGTCGGGCACGACCTCGCTCGACTCCTCCGATGCCGCCGAGTTCCCCGTCAGCTGGGCCGCGCGCTCCAGCAACGTCGCGGGCAAGACCAACCCCGAGGAGCTCCTGGGCGCCGCACACTCCGCGTGCTACTCGATGGCGTTCGCGAACGCGCTCGCCGGCAACGGAACCCCTCCCGAGAGCCTGCAGGTCACCGCCGCCGTCACGTTCGCGCCGGGTGAGGGAATCACCGGCAGCCACCTGCTGGTGGTCGCGAAGATCCCGGGACTCTCGCCCGAGGACTTCCAGCGCCTCGCCGAGGACGCCAAGCAGAACTGCCCCGTGTCGCAGGCGCTGACGGGCATCCCGATCACCCTCGAAGCCAGCCTGGCCTGATGCGCGTCCTCGTCGCGGGGGCGTCCGGTTTTATCGGGACCGAGCTCGTCCGCCAGCTCGAGACCGCGGGCCACACGGTCCGCAAGGTGGGCCGGGGCGCGCCCCGCGACGAGACGGAGTTCCAGTGGAACCCGTCCGCACTCACGATCGACCCCGCGGCGATCGACGGTGCCGACGCCGTCATCAACCTCGCCGGTGCGACCACCGGCCGGATCCCGTGGACCCGCGGGTACAAGCGCGAGATCCTGTACTCCCGGGTGCAGGGCACCCAGACCCTCGTGGAGGCGATGGGCCGGGCCGAGAACCCGCCGCGCATCCTCCTCAACGGCTCGGCGGTCGGGTACTACGGCGACCGCCCCGGCGAGACGCTGACCGAGGCCGCCGGCAAGGGAGAGGGATTCCTCCCCGACGTGGTCGAGGCGTGGGAGAAAGCCGCGCACCTCGCCCCCGAGGGCACCCGCGTGGTCACGTTCCGCACGGGCCTCGTGGTCGGCCGCGGCGGTGCCTTCACCCCGCTCATTCCGCTCACCCGCCTGGGTCTCGGGTCGCGCTTCGGCACGGGCAAGCAGAACTGGCCGTGGGTCGCGCTGCGCGATGAGGCCGCGGCGATAGTCCACCTGCTCACCTCGAGCCTCGAGGGCGTCGTCAACATCGCGGGTCCCACGCCCGCGACCTCACAGCAGGTGACGGATGCCCTCGCCGACGCCCTCGGTCGCTGGCACCCGTGGGTGGTGCCCGAGTTCGCGGTGCGACTGCTCGGCGACGCCGGTCACGACCTCCTGCTCGTCAGCCAGAACGTGGTGCCGGAGCGGCTCCTCGCCGACGGCTTCGTGTTCCGGTACGAGACCGCGCAGGCCGCTATCGGTGAGATCGCTCGAGAGCTATAGCCCGGCGCGTCGCCCAGCGCGCGCGTCGGCGGTCGCCGCTCGCGTCGTAGGCGAGGCCGAGCCGCAGCCAGGCGCGCCACGACTCCGGCTCGGCCTCCACCTCGGCCTGGTACTTCGGGAACTCGAGGTCGGCGGCCGCCGGGTCCGGCCGTCCGCTGGGCAGCCGGGGCAGGTCGTCGACCGGGAGGCCGCCCTCCGCCCCGAGGCGCCGGACGAGGCCCTCGCCCCGCACCACGAAGACGAGGTCGGCCGCGAGCACACCAGCGCCGAGCACGGGCATGACGATGAGGGCCCACCCGATCGCCTTCGCGAACGGCTGGGCGTCGTTGATGAGCACGAGCGCGTAGTTGGTGACGAACACCAGGTACAGCACGAGCAGCGCCGCCATCACGAGGGCGGCGACGCGGGCGCGCACTACTTCTCGAGCCCGAGGTCGATGAGCTTGTCGAGCCCCACGACGACCCCGCGGGCGGTGCGGGCCGCGCGGAGGGCGAGGAGGATCCCGGCCTCGTAGGCGTTCGGCGCGAGGGTCTCGTGCGTGATCGTGAGCACTTCGCCGTTGCCGCCGAACACCACGTCCTGCCGGGCCACCACCCCCTGCATCCGGAGGCTGTGGATCGGGATGCTCGACACCTGCTGCCCGCGGGCGCGCTGGTCGACGTGCGGGGCCGCGACGGGCCCGAGCACTCCGCGGGCGGCGCCCATGAGCTCGGCGGTGCGGGTGGCCGTGCCGGACGGGGAGTCCACCTTGGACGAGTGGTGCGCCTCGATGATCTCGATCGAGTCGAAGAAGCGCGCCGCCATGGTCGCGAATGACGTTGCGAGCACCGAGCCGATGGAGAAGTTCGGCACGATGATGACGCCGAGCTCCGCGTCGGGGGCGATGGTGCGCTCGAGGCCGGCGATCCGCTCCGCCGACCAGCCCGAGGTACCGACGAGGGTGCTGAGGCCGTGAGAGACGGCGAACTCCACGACCCCTTGCGACACCGCGGGCACAGTCACGTCGACCACGACGTCAGCGCCGAGCATCCCGCTCAGGTCGTCTTTGGAGCCAAGCCGCGCATACAGCTCGAACTCGTCGTCCGCCTCGACGATCTGGCTGACCAGCGTGCCCATCTTGCCCGTTGCACCGACGATGGCCACCTTGGTTGTCATTCCGCAAATCTACCAACTGGGGCCGAGCGGCGGATGTTGCGCGGTTTCCCTACTGCCCGCCCGTGCCGCGGTGCGGGAGCATGACCGCATGACTCTCGCCGCTCGCACCGCCGCACGTACCGCCCTCGTCGCTGCCTCGCTCCTCCTGCTCGCGGGGTGCGCCCCGGCGGCCTCCCCGACCGGCTCGACCGACGGCTCGTCGGAGGGCTCGTCGGGCGGCGGCACCACGGAGGCCGGCGGCTGCCCCGTCATCGACGGCTACGAGCTGTTCTCGAGCGACCTCGTCACCTCGGCTCCCGAGCCCGGCGCTGTGTACGGCGACGGCTCGACCCTGAGCTTCACGCTCGCCATGGGGCCCGGCTACTCCCCCACGCTCGACCTCACCTACGTGAACGACGACGGCACCCCCGTCATCCTGGGCGGTCAGAACCTGCTCGACAACGGCGACGGCACGTACAGCAACAACCTCAACGTGTTCGACTCCGACGCCGACGGCCGCCCCGGCTTCGCGAGCGTGGTCGTCGTCAAGGACGACACCTTCGAGGCCCCCGCCGGCCAGGAGAACGCGTCGCAGCCGATCCTCGGCGTCTACTGCGTGACGTTCGCCGTGGAGTGAGCCCGATTCCCCGCGTCGCGACGCGAGCCTGCAGAAAGTGCTCTCCATCGCACGTTTAGGGACGCTCTTTGACGACTCGCGCGGCTCGCTGTCGAATAACCTCGACGTGTGAGCTTCCGAGAGGCACCGGTGACGGATGCCACGGCGCACGCCCTGCTCGCCGAGTACTTCGCGTACCGCGCGCAGACCTTCCCGAACCCGGCCGGCTACGTCACGAAGTATCCCGAGCCCGAGCAGTTCGTGCGGCCTCTCGGCGTCTTCGTGGTGGTGGAGCTTGATGGGGCGGACGTGGGGTGCGGGGGCATCCGGTCGCTCGGCCCGGCGCCCTCCGGAGGGCTGCGGTACGAGGTGAAGCACCTCTGGCTGCGGCCGTCGGTGCAGGGCCGCGGGCTCGGGCGGGCGCTGCTCGCCGAGCTCGAGCGGCTGGCCGTCGAGCTCGGCGCATCCGAGCTCGTGCTCGATACCAACGCGAGCCTGGAGGCCGCGGGCGGGCTGTACCGCTCGAGCGGGTACGTGGACGTGGAGCCGTACAACGACAACCCGAACGCGACCAACTGGTACCGGAAGGTGCTCGGATTTCGTGAGGGGAACGAAGAATGACTCTGCCTGAACCGCTCTGGGTCCGGCTCCAACTGCCGGCGATCCACGAGGTCTAGACCGTTTGCCTCGCGCTACAGGTTTCGCGTGGCGCTACAGAAATTCTTGTAGCGCCACCGGAAAGCTGTGGCGCAAGACCGCGTTTGGCAGGGCGCGCGCCAGGCAGGGCGCGCTAGAACGGCTGCAGATCGGGCATGCCCGTGCGCAGCTCGACGGGCAGGTGCCCGAGGTCGTTGTGCGTGACGAGCACGGGCGGCTTGGCGCTGCGGACCCGGATGATCGTGAGACCGCAGTTCGCCTGGTTGAGGCCCATCCACCGCCAGGAGGGGGCGCCGAGCACCTCGCGCACGAACCACGCGATGACGAAGTTGTGGGTGATGAGCAGATCGTGCCGGTCCTCGCGGGCGGGGGCGAGGAACTCGGAGACGGCATCGGCCATCTGCGCCTCGCCGGCCTCGATCTCCTCCGGGGTGATCGCGCCGAAGAACGGCTCGAACGAGTGGGGCATGTCGACTGTGGGCCCGGAGGGGATGCAGTCCATGAGCAGGGCGCTCGGCTGGGACTGCAGCGCGGGCATCCGCTCGGTCATGATCTCGGCGGTCTCTGCGGCGCGCTGCAGCGGCGAGTGCCAGGCGCGCGCGAACGGAACGCCGCTCAGCCTCTCGGCGATCGCGGTCGCCTGGCGCTTGCCCTTCGGGGAGAGGGGTCCGTCAGGAAGACCGTACTCGGCGTCCTGCTGCTCGCCGTGGCGCACGAGGTAGACGTAGTGGGCCATCAGGAGACCTCAACGACCGGCGACGCCGCCAGCCCCGCGAATGACTTCTCGTCGACCGTTCCGACTGCCGCGATTGAGACCGGGCGCGACACGAGCTCGGCCGCGAGCTCGCGCACGCCGTCCGCCGTCACCGCACCGAGGCGCCGCAGCGACTCGTCCAGGTCGACGAACTCCCCGAGGGTGAGCTCGCTGCGGCCGAGGCGCGACATGCGGGTGTCCGAGTCTTCGAGGGCGAGGGCGGATGCCCCGCTGAGCTGCCCCACGGCACGGCGCAGCTCCTCGTCCGTGACGCCGCCGGAGCCGAGCCGCGCGAACTCCTCGAGCATGAGCTCGGTGACCTGCGAGGCCTTGGCGGGCGAGCATCCCGCGTAGATTCCGAAGAGGCCCGCGTCGGAGTAGCTGGGCGCGAAGGAGTAGACCGAGTACGCGAGGCCGCGCTTCTCTCGTATCTCCTGGAACAGCCGGCTCGACATACCGCCGCCCAGCACCGAGTTGAGCACGCTCAGCGTCGCGCGGCGCTCGTCGGCGGAGGCGAGCCCGGGCACGCCGGCGATGATGTTGGCCTGCTCGATGGGGCGCTTGACCGTGACGAGGTCGCTCCCGCGCTCGATGTGGACGTGCGAGGCGTCGCGGCGCTCAACGGGGGCGGCCTCGACCGAGAGGTCCCACCCGGCCCGCTCGAGGGCGGCCGTCACACCGCGCACGAGCTCGTCGTGGTCGACGGCGCCGGCGACGGTGATCACGAGGTCCTGCGCGCGGTAGTTGGCGCGGTAGTGCTCCCACACGGCCTCGCGCGTCACGGCGCGGATCGTCTCGGGGCTACCGCCGATGGGACGGCCGAGGGGATGCTCCCCCAGCACGGCCTCGAAGAAGCGCTCGCTCGTGACATCCGACGGGTCGTCGTCGGCCATCGCGAGCTCTTCGAGGATGACGCCGCGCTCGGTCTCGAACTCCTGGGGGTCGATCGTCGACGACGTGAACATGTCGGCTAGCACGTCGACGGCCATGGCGAGGTCGCGGTCCTGCACCTTCGCGTAGTAGCAGGTGTACTCCTTCGCCGTCATGGCGTTGTGCTCGCCGCCGACAGCGTCGAACGCGACCGCGATGTCGAGCGCCGTGCGCGAGGGCGTGCCCTTGAAGAGCAGGTGCTCGAGGAAGTGCGTGGAGCCGTAGGTGAAGGGATGCTCGTCCCGCGAGCCGACCGCAACCCAGTAGCCGATCGTGGAGCTGCGCGCGCCCGGAACCGACTCGCTGAGGATGCGGACGCCGCTCGGCAGCACAGTGCGCCGCACGAGCGCATCACCCGAGGCGGTGAACGAGAGGTCGACGAGATCAAGCGGGAGAGAGACAGCGCCGTTCATCACTTCCCGAGCCTACGTCACCGGCGGGCCCGCGGTCCTGCACCCCCCGAATTGGGGTGCGGGACATGCGGACAAACAGACTGGTCTGTCTGTCCTCCTGTGCTACTGTCTTTCCTGCAGGCACCCGAAGCCTCACGCCCAGCCGCTGCCCGAGCGGCGTGGGTGCATTCCCGAAGGAGTCGCGCTGTGATGGTCGTTGAGATACCTCCGACCACACCGCGCGCTTCAGAACCACCGCGCGCTCCGGCAAAGGGCCGCATCCTCGACACCGCGAATGTGCTGTTCTACGAGGACGGCATCCGCAACGTCGGTGTCGACCGCATCATCAGCGCGTCATCGGTGACCAAGGCCACGTTCTACAAGCACTACCGCGCCAAGGACAACCTGATCGTGGAGTACATCACGGCGCGCCACGAGACCGTGCGCGCCAACGTCGAGAACATGATCGCGACCTCCCCCGATGCCGAGCACGTGCTGCGCGCGTTCGTCGCGGCGATCATCGCGGAGATCGACACCCCCGGCTTCCGCGGGTGCCCGTTCATCAACGCTGCCGCGGAGTTCCCCGACGCCGAGCACCCCGTGCGCAAGGTCGTCACGGCGCACCGCGAGTGGTACGTCGACACGCTCGCCGAGCTGCTGCGGGAGATGGGCCACCCGGTTCCCGGTGACGCGGCCGACGAGCTTCTGCTCGCCCGCGACGGCGCGCTGTCCGGAGGCTACGCGGGCGATTCGATCGCGGCATCCGCGGCTCTTGCCCGCATCGCGGACCGCGTCTTAGCGCAAGCGCGCCCCGGCCGCTAGGCCCCGGTGTATTTTCGCGCCGTTCACTAACGTGGAGGGGCGCCGGGACGCTGGATCTCGGCGGGGGTGCAACCAGCAGTACTCGAAATGAGGTCATCACGATGACAGTCACTCTGCTACTCGTAATCACCGTTCTCGCGGGAGCCCTCTCCCTCTACGACGGAATCGTCCGGCTGCGCGGCAAGCGCGGCAACTCCATCCTCGCGATCGTGGAGATCGTCGCTGCGGCGCTCATGCTCCTCGCGCTGTTCGGCATTCTCACGACCGCGCTCGGCATCGGCATCCTGTCGGTGATCCTGGAGATCGTGCTCGTGCTGCAGCTCATCATCCGCGGGTCCACTCGTCGCGGTGGCGCTGCGATCACGGTCATCGCGCTGATCCTCAACACCATCGTGCTGATCGTCGCGTTCAACATCTTCCAGATCCCCGGGCTCAACTAGCAGCTCGGGAGCCGAAGGCCGCGTTTCCCTGGGGGGCGCGGCCTTCGCTGGTTCCGGAGCCCGGCTTTCGCTGGTTCCGGGGCCCGGCCTTCGCTGGTTCCGGGGCCCGGCCTTCGCTGGTTCCGGGGCCCGGCCGCGTGTTGCGCTACAGGATTTGAGTCGCGCGGCACGTATTTCAGTAGCGCTGCAGGAAACCTGTAGCGCGGCCGCGGGTGGCTGGGCGGGGCGGGGTGGGGCAGGTCCGCGGGTGGCAGGGCACGGCGCCGCGGCGGGAGCGCCTAGGCGGACACCCTGTCCAGCTCCGCGACCTGGTGCCGCGTGAGCACGAGGTGCGCCGCCGCGGTGAGGTCGAGGACCTGCGCGGGCTGGCTCGCCGAGACGACCGGCGCAACGACGTTGGGCTTGGTCAGCAGCCAGGCCAGCGCCACGGAGGCGACACTCGTGTCGTGGGCGGCCGCGATCGAGTCGAGGGATGCCAGGATCCGCAGTCCGCGCCGGCTCAGCAGCTTGGCGACCTCTCCGCCGCGCGACCCCGTCGAGATCCCCGCCTTGGCCAAGTCCGAGCGCTGGCGGTACTTGCCCGTGAGGAACCCGCTCGCAAGGGCGAACCGCGGCATGACGCCGAGCCCCTGCCTCGCGGCGACGTGCGCAAGGTCGCCCTCGTACTCGCTGCGGTGCATGAGGTTGTAGTGGTTCTGCAGCGCCACCATCGGGGCGACGCCCAGCTGCGCGGAGGCGATGCGCGCCTCGATCAACCGGTTGCCCGTGTGGTCGGAGCCCCCGAAGTACCGCACCTTGCCCGCACGGATGAGCTCGTCCACGGCGAGGAGTGTCTCCTCGAAGTCCACCGACTGGTCGTCGATGTGCAGGTAGAGCAGGTCGATGTAGCCCACGCCCAGCCGCTCGAGGGACGCCTCGACCGCGCGCGTGAGGACGCGGGCCCTGAGCCCGGGATTCTCGGCGCTCTTGCCCACCTTGGTGGCGATGACCATGCGGTCGCGATTGCGGCGGGCGCGCATCCAGTTGCCCACCATCGTCTCGCTGCGACCGGCGGCGTACGAGTCGGCGGTGTCGATGAAGTTGCCGCCGTGCGCGGCGTAGGTGTCGAGGATGTCGTTGGTGGCGGCGTCGTCGGCGGTCCAGCCGAACACATTGCCGCTCATCGCGAGCGGGAACACGGTGAGGTCGGACGACCCGACCGTGCGCAGCCGGGGAGCGCGCGTGCCGACGATCGCGGCGGTCTCCTCCGTCGTCGGTGCCATCCTGCTCACGTCCAGCTGCGTCATGCGATTCCTCCCCCGAGGCCTGATCTCAAACTTATTGGCGCGCGAGCCGAGAAACCGTCACGAAACACCGATCGTTATCACTCCGTGCTGAACTGGTCGGGCCCAACGTTCGGACGTGATTGCACGTCTTGATCATTAAGACCACACTTCGGAGGCAACATGACGATCGGCCGCACCCCCAGTAGTAGGCCCAGGCTCTGGCTCGCCATCGGCGCAGTGCTCGCCGTGGTTGGCGTCGCGGTGCTCTGGCCGCTGCAGCGGGTGGGCCAGATCTGCGTGATGATCTACCCCGCCCCGCCCGGGTGCGGTGCCGAGGAGCCCCGGTGGGTGCCGCTCGTCGGCATCGGCCTCGTGATCGCGCTGCTCGCCGCGCAGGTGGTGGTCTACTTCAGCGTGGCGCGGTCGCGGACCCCGCTCATCCTGCTCTCCGCCGGGATCGTGGTGGTGGTCGCGCTCGCCGCCGCGGTCGTCGCTCTGTCGCAGACGGGCATCTGGGACCCGTACCAGCCCCTCGTCATCATCGACTAGTCGGCACCGGGCTGGCAGCATGGGGGGATGACGACTCCCAACGATCCCAACTGGCGGCTCCCCGACGTTCCGGGCTTCACGCTCGTGAGCCCCGACTTCCACGAGGGCGACACCCTGCCGCAGTGGGCTCGGTCCGGGATCGCCGGCGCCGGCGGCGAGGACCGCTCCCCCACCCTGCACTGGGAGGGCGCGCCCTCCGGCACGAAGAGCTTCGCGCTCTCGATGTACGACCCCGACGCGCCGACCGGCAGCGGCTGGTGGCACTGGGCCGTGTACAACATCCCCGCCACGATCACGTCCCTCTCGCAGGACGCGGGCAACCCGGAGGCGGGACTCCTGCCCGCCGGGGCGATCACGCTCCCGAACGAGGTGAGGCTTGAGCGCTACCTCGGCGCTGCCCCGCCCGCCGGGAACGGCGAGCACCGTTACTTCTTCACGGTGACCGCGCTGGATGTCGAGCGGCTGGACGTGCCCGAGGGCAGCACTCCGGCGCTCCTGGGCTTCATCATGTTCGACCACGTGGTCGCCCGCGCCCAGCTGACGGGGCGCTCGGAGACCCCCTAGGTCTCGTGCCGGCGGTACTGCGGGATGCGGGCCCGAGCGCGGGCGCGGGCCTTGGTCACGGCGACGATGACGATGACCAGTGCGAGCGTGATGGCGAGCGCCACCCAGACGAACCAGGCGCCGTCGATCCAGTCCGAGAGGTCGGCGACAAAGCTGTCGAACGGGGTTGTGATTCGGGCCACCCGCTCACCCTAGAACCGCAAGCGTTTGCCCCAATGCCCCCACTTGGGGGGCAGACAGGTTCGATGCGTGCGCATTGATCTGGGCACGCAAAAGGCCCCTTCCCGAAGGAAGGGGCCTTTCGTCTTACTCAGCGCCTGGCGAGAGGCCTGAGCAGAGGGGTGCTGCTAGCCCTCGGCCGGTGCCTCGGGACCCTCGGACGCGGCAGCGGAGCTGTCGGTGTCCGCGGGGTCCGCGTCATCGGTAACGGGAGCGAGCGACAGCTTTCCGCGGTCGTCGATCTTGGTGATCTCGACCTGGATCTTCTGGCCGACCGAGAGGACGTCCTCGACGTTCTCCACGCGCTTGCCGCCGGCGAGCTTGCGGACCTCGCTCACGTGAAGCAGACCGTCCTTGCCGGGGGTGAGCGAGACGAACGCGCCGAACGTTGCGAGCTTGACGACGGTTCCGAGGAACCGCTCGCCGACCTCGGGGTTGAGCGGGTTCGCGATCGCGTTGACCGCGGCACGGGCAGCCTCGGCCGAGGGGCCGTCGACAGCGCCGATGTACACGGTGCCGTCGTCCTCGATCGAGATGTCGGCGCCGGTGTCATCCTGGATCTGGTTGATCGTCTTGCCCTTCGGGCCGATCAGCTCGCCGATCTTGTCAACGGGGATCTGAACGCTGATGACGCGCGGCGCGGTGGGCGCCATCTCGTCAGGAGCGTCGATCGCGGCGTTGATGACCGCGAGGATCGCCGTGCGAGCCTCCTTGGCCTGCTTGAGCGCGCCGTCGAGGACGGAGGACGGGAGGCCCGCGAGCTTCGTGTCCAGCTGGATGGCCGTGACGAACTCGGAGGTGCCGGCGACCTTGAAGTCCATGTCGCCGAGCGCGTCCTCAGCGCCGAGGATGTCGGTGAGTGCCGCGTAGCGCGTCACACCGTCGACCTCGTCGGAGATGAGGCCCATCGCGATGCCCGCCACCGGGGCGCGCAGCGGCACACCGGCGTTGAGCAGCGACAGGGTCGAGGCGCAGACGGAGCCCATCGACGTCGAGCCGTTGGAGCCGAGAGCCTCGGACACCTGGCGGATCGCGTAGGGGAACTCCTCGCGCGGCGGGAGCACGGGAACGAGGGCGCGCTCGGCGAGGAAGCCGTGCCCGATCTCGCGGCGCTTCGGCGAACCGACGCGACCCGTCTCACCCGTCGAGTAGGGCGGGAAGTTGTAGTGGTGCAGGTAGCGCTTCTTCTTCACCGGAGCGAGAGAGTCGATCTGCTGCTCCATCTTGAGCATGTTCAGGGTGGTGACGCCCAGGATCTGGGTCTCGCCGCGCTGGAAGATCGCGGAGCCGTGAACGCGCGGGATGACCTGCACCTCGGCGTCGAGCGCGCGGATGTCGGTCAGGCCGCGGCCGTCGATGCGGATGCCCTCGGTCAGGACGCGGGTGCGCATGACCTTCTTGGACACGGACTTGTACGCGGCGCTCACCATCGGGGGCACCTCGCCACCGAGCTCGCCGGCGTCCACGCGGCCCTGGATGGCCTCCTTGACGCGCTCCTTGAGCGCGTCGTCCGCGTTCTGGCGCTCGATCTTGTCGGCGATCTGGTAGACGCCCTTGAGGTCGTCGTAGGCGATCTCGGCGACCGCGTTGTAGGCGGCGTCGGAGTACGGCGGGAACAGCGGGAACTCCTGGATCGGCTTCGCAGCCTTCTCCGCGACCTCGAGCTGGGCCTTGATGAGCTGCTTGAGGAACGGCTTGGACGCCTCGAGGCCCTGGGCGACGACGGACTCGTCCGGCTTCGTCGCACCCGCCTTGATGAGCTCCCACGAGCCCTCGGTGGCCTCCGCCTCGACCATCATGATCGCGACATCCTCGTTGCCGTCAGCGTCGGTGACGAGGCGGCCGGCGACGGTGAGGTCGAAGACTGCCTCCTCGAGCTGGCTGAACTTCGGGAACGCGATCCACTGGTCGGGCTGGCCGCCACCGGACATGAGTGCGAGGCGGATGCCCGCGACCGGCCCGTAGAACGGGAGGCCGGAGATCTGCGTGCTGAGCGACGCGGCGTTGATGGCCAGGGCGTCGTAGAACTCGTCCGGAGCGATCGACAGCACCGTGATGACGATCTGGACCTCGTTGCGGAGGCCCTCGACGAACGTCGGGCGCAGCGGCCGGTCGATCAGGCGGCAGACCAGGATGGCCTCCGTCGACGGACGGCCCTCGCGGCGGAAGAACGAGCCGGGGATCTTGCCTGCGGCATAGGAGCGCTCCTCGACGTCCACCGTGAGGGGGAAGAAGTCGAAGCCGTCGCGCGGGTGCTTTCCGGCCGAGGTGGCCGAAAGGATCATGGTTTCTTCATCGAGGTACGCGGCAACGGCACCCTGTGCCTGCTGCGCGAGGCGACCGGTCTCAAAGCGGACCGTGCGCGTGCCGAACTTGCCGTTGTCGAGAACGGCTTCGGCGAATGTGATTTCTGGACCCTCCAAGGGGGGTTTCTCCTTTGTTTATCGTCGCAGCCCCGTGTGGGCGGCGACTCGTCAAGGAGCAGGGAGCGGGCAGGAGGACACGTTGAACGTGCGCTTGCCGAAGTAATGGCACATGCCTGGCCAACAGTAGAAAGTCTCGGCGCTTCTGAATGCTCAGGCTCCGAAATTCACCACCGGTGACCAGCTTCTTGCCAGCCTGCTCCGGTTGTTGCTCCGCGGAATAGCACGGACAACCTCGTACAGGCTACCAGTACGGCGTGTCGGGGGGCTAGGAACGGCTCGCCGGGCCGTTCTCAGCCGGTCGAGGGCCGCAGCAGCGGGCCGATCGGCGACGGCGGGCAGCGCAGGTCGATGCGCTCCCACTCCTCGTTCGATCGCGGGATCGGCGCCATCTCGTAGTACGGGATCCAGTAGCTGCCCTCCGCATAGTCGCCGGTGCGGTTGATGACGGTGAAGCCGAGCAGCTGCAGGCACGGCACGAGCCGGGTCCGGTTGTACCTCCAGATCCAGGCGAGCTCGTCGTCGCTCAGCATCCCGAGCGCGGACGGGTCCGAGAGGTCGTACGGGTACTTCATCGCGCAGACGAATTGGGCGCGACTGACCTCCTCCATGGTGCTGGCACTCCCGTTGACGATGCTCCACGACGTGTCACTGCCGAACACGAGCCCGTCGATATCCGCATCCCTCATGCAGTCGATCGGCTTCGTTCCCGGGTCGTCGACGTCCAGGTACTCGACAGGCTCGATCACGGGCATGGGCTCGTCGGGGAACATGCTGGCCCACCACTGCCGGTTCTGCTCGTCCATGCGCTCCTTCGCCTCGGTGGGGGTGATGGGCGCGGGCAGCTGGGGTGCGGGCGTGCACCCCGCCAGGAGGGCGAGGGATGCCCCGAGCGCGACGGCCACGGCGGCGCGGGTCATCCGGCCACCGGCGGTTGGAACATCGCGAACGGGTCTGCCGGCAATGGCGGGCACTTGCCGTTGATGACCGTCCACTCCGCAGCGGTCGCGTCGAGCCGGGTCGCGCCGCCGTGGGAGTACGGCGTCCAGACCTGGCCCGCCCGCACGGCGCCGACGAAGGCGGGGCGGTCGGGAGCGCCGGAGCTCGGGAAGCCGAGCAGATCGAGGCACGGAGCCACCCGCTCGGTGAGGTAGTCGTAGGCGTAGAGCAACTGCGAGTCGCTCAAGTACCCCTGGGCGCGCGGGTCGACCGGGTACTGGCCGAGGCAGACCATCTGGGCATCCGCGATCTGCCGGTCGGAGACCGTGCCGTCACTGCTCACCATGAAGCCGCCGCTGACCTCGCTGGCGTCGATCCCCGCGGCCACCAGGCAGCTGACCTGGGCCGACGACCAGGTGTCGGGCGTCGTGTACGAGACGCGTTCAAAGGCGGGCATCTCGCGGGCCTCGCCGCGGTTCACGGCGGTCCATGTCTCGGCGAGCTGCTCCGCCACCACCTCGTCGGCCTCGGCGTCGGTCAGGCCCGGCGGGATCGGCGTCGGCGTGGCGCACCCCGCGAGCAGCAGCAGGGATGCCGCCGCCGCTGCCAGGGCACGGAGTCGCGGGGCCATGCCACCATCCTGCGCCCCCGCCGCGCACACCGCCAGCGGTCAGCGCGCCCCGAGTGCCGCCACAACCAGGGCGGTCTGCGCCAGCGGCTCGCCCACCGGGCGGAGCACCACCGAGTCCGCGCCCGCGGCCCAGAGGGCGCGCACCACCTCGGCCGCCTCCCCGGCGCTGCCGGAGGCCATCGTGAACTCCCGGGTCTCGTCGCCGAAGAACTCGCGGGCGACAGTCAGCCTGACGGCGGCAGCCTCCGCCGCGTCGTCGCTGGCAAAGAGGTGGCAGAGCACGGTGACGGAGTAGGCGCTATCACCCGCGAGGGCCCGCGCCTCGGCGATCTGCGCCGGACCGGCGCCCTCCACGAGCACCACGCCATCGGCGATCCGGCCCGCGAGCTCGAGGGAGCGCGGCCCGGTGACGCCCGCGAGCAGGGGCACTGGCGCGCCTGCCGGATGCACGAGCGCGACGCCGTCGGCGCTGCGAGCCCGCCCGTGGTGAACGACCCGCTCCCCGAAGAGGAGCCCGCGGACGATGGTGAAGGTATCCTCCAGGAGCGCGAGCGGCGAGGGCACCGCGGCCCCCACCTGCCGCATCCAGCCCTGCACGCCGTGCCCGATCCCGGCGACCAGGCGGCCCGGATGCAGTCGTGCGAGAGTCGCGAGCTCCATCGCCGCGAGTGCCGGATTGCGCAGCGGCGCGGGCATGATGCCGATGCCCACGCGCACGCGCCGCGTGGTGGCGAGCACCGTCGCGGCGGAGGCGACGCCTCCGCCCCAGCCCAGGTCTTCGACAACCCAGACCTCGTCGACGAGCATCGCCTCGAGCCCCTGCGCGGTCGGCACGAGCTGCTCGGGGGCAGTGTCGCGGTCGATCATCACCCCGAGGCGTCCGGTACCAGTCATGCGGACGAGCTTAGCCACCAGCCTCCGGGGCCCGTCGGCCGCGCTACTGCGCTCCGAAGCCGCCCACTGGGCTGAAGCCCTCGGGCAGTGCGAACGGGTCGCTGACCCGCTGCGAGCGGTCGCTCGCCCGCACCAGGGCCGCGAGCTCGGATGCCGCGCGCTCGATGCGCTCGTGCAGTCCGGCCTCGCTCCCCCAGTCTGACGAGGCCGCGTACACCCCAGTGCTCACCGGGTTGGCGTGCAGGTACGTGAACAGCGGCCGCATCGCGTAGTCGATCGCCAGCGAGTGCCGCTCCGTTCCGCCCGTCGCGCCCAGGAGCACGGGCATCCCGGCCAGCGACTGCGGGTCGAGCACGTCGATGAACGACTTGAAGAGGCCGCTGTAGCTCGTGGTGAAGATCGGCGTCACCGCGATGAGCCCGTCGGCGGTGGTGACGGCCTCGATCGCCGTCTCGAGCTTCGGGCTGGGGAATCCGGTGAGCAGGTTGTTCGTGACATCCTGCGCCACGTCCCTGAGCTCGACCACGGTCACCTCGACATCCTCGCCGACCGCGCGCACGACAGCCTCGGTGAGGCGGTCGGCGAGCAGGCGCGTGGAGGAGGGCTGACTGAGGCCGGCGGAGACCACGGCTAGGCGCTTCATGAGTTGACCCCTTCGAGAGCCTCGGGCACCGCGGCGGCGTCCCTCCGGGCGACGAGCGCCGCGTGGGTGGGGCCGTCGGGCACGTCAGCCGGGCGGTTGACCGCGAACTCCTTGCGGAGCACGGGCACGACCTCCTCGCCGAGGATGTCGAGCTGCTCGAGCACGGTCTTCAGCGGCAGGCCGGCGTGGTCCATGAGGAAGAGCTGGCGCTGGTAGTCGCCGAAGTGGTCGCGCATGCCGGCGTACTTGTCGATGACCTCCTGCGGCGACCCCACGGTGAGCGGGGTCTGCGCGGTGAAGTCCTCCATCGACGGGCCGTGGCCGTAGACCGGGGCGTTGTCGAAGTAGGGGCGGAACTCGTTCACGGCGTCCTGCGACTTGGCGCGCATGAAGGCCTGGCCGCCGAGCCCGACGATCGCCTGCGCGGCGGTGCCGTGGCCGTAGTGCTCGAAGCGCTGGCGGTAGTAGCCGATGAGCTTCATGTAGTGCTCCTTGGGCCAGAAGATGTTGTTCGCGAAGAAGCCGTCGCCGTAGTACGCGGCCTGCTCGGCGATCTCAGGCGACCGGATGCTGCCGTGCCATACGAAGGGCGGCACCCCGTCGAGCGGGCGCGGCGTGGACTGGAACCCCTGCAGCGGCGTGCGGAACTGCCCCTGCCAGTCGACGAAGTCCTCTCGCCACAGGCGGTGCAGCAGCGCGTAGTTCTCAATGGCGAGCGGGATGCCCTCGCGGATGTCCTTGCCGAACCACGGGTAGACCGGCCCGGTGTTGCCGCGGCCCATCATCACGTCGACGCGGCCGTCGGCGAGGTGCTGCAGCATCGCGTAGTCCTCGGCGATCTTCACCGGGTCGTTCGTGGTGATGAGGGTCGTGGAGGTGCTGAGCAGCAGGTTCTCGGTCTGCGCGGCGATGTAGGCGAGCATCGTCGTGGGGCTCGAGGAGACGAACGGCGGGTTGTGGTGCTCGCCGAGCGCGAAGACGTCGAGGCCCACCTCCTCCGCCTTCTTTGCGATGGTCACGAGCGCCTTGATGCGCTCGCCCTCGGTGGGGGTGGTGTCATCCGTCGGATCCGTTGTGACGTCACTGACGGTGAAGATTCCGAACTGCATTGTGTGCTCCACTGTGCTCTCTAACATCCATGCGTTTGCATTGATATCGATCATAACGGACGGGTGGGGGAATCTATTCCCTGACCCCCTAAGAGGTCACAAACCGAATCCCGGCGGCAGCCGAATGTAGTAAGTAGAGGAAACACTCGTGGGGACCGAGAGCCTCCGGCGCCGCCTACCCGCGCCGGAGCTCTCGGACACGGCTACTCCACGCAGTTGGACGGCTTCTGGGCGGCCGCGAAGAACGACAGCACCGACGGGATCGCCGTCAGCGCGACGGTGGCGTGCGTGACACCCGTGAACTCGTCGAACTGCACCCTCTCGCCCGCGGCGCAGAGCGTTTTCACGTAGTCCGCGGTAGCGGTGGGGATCACGAGCCGGTCATCCAGCCCCTGCGCGATGTAGACCGGAACGCCCAGCGGAGACCCGCCGGCGCTGTTCTCCGTCAGGATCGTCTTCCACGGCTCGGTGGTCGCGGGATCGCTCGTGACGAAGCCGCCCACGAGCGGGCCCGTGATGTCGTGGATCGCCTTGGTGTCGGAGAGCAGGCACAGCTGCTGGACCTTCGGTGCCGCCTCCTGGCCCGCCGGGGTGAGGATCGACCACAGGGCCTGCTCGCCGTACGTGCCCTTGTAGGCGGCGACCATCGCCGGGATCGCGAGCGAGGCGATGGTCACGCCCGAGACGTCGATGATGTCGTCGCTCAGCAGCGAGGTGAGAACGGCCGCGGGTGCGGCGACGGCGACGGCCTCGACGTGAAGCTCAGGAGCGTACTCCTCCGCCTGCTGCGCAGCGAAGAGCGCGGCCTGCCCGCCCTGCGAGTGGCCCCACAGGAGGACCCGGTCGCTGAGCGTGACGCCCGGCAGGTTCCGGCCGGCGCGCACGGCGTCGAGCACGTTGTTGCCCTCCGTCACACCGAGCAGGTACGACGACGGGCCGGCGAGCGACATCCCCTCGTAGTCGGTAGCGACGACCGCGTAGCCTGCCGCCAGCAGGTTGGCCATGCCCTCGATCAGCTCGAAGGGGTCGTCCGCGAGCGACGGGCCGCACTTCTGCGCGGAGCCGGTAGTCGGGTGCGCCCAGGAGACGACCGTGCGGCCCTCCTTCGGCGCCGGGAGATCCGGCACGATCACGAGGCCGGAGACGGGGATGTCGGTGCCGGCCAGATCCGTCGAGTGGTAGATCACGCGCCAGGCGCGGGTGCCCGCCGGGGAGCTGTCGATCGTCTTGGCCCGGATCAGGTCGCCCGGCTCACCGGCCGGTAGCGTCTCGGGCAGCGTGTAGAACTGCGCGTCCGTCAGCTCGTCGGAGAACTCGAAGACCGTGCGTCGCTCCGCCTCGAGCACGCAGCCCGAGAGTGCTGTGGCGACGGCGAGCGCAAGAGCGACCCCGGCGAGCGCCCGCCTCACCGCGTGGCACCGATGAGCAGCTCCACTCGGTAGAGACCGCCCTTGCGCACGATCTCCACCGGGATGCGCTGCTTGCGGCCCTGGATGTCCAGCCGGCCGAGCGCCTCGTCCACGACGGACTCCAGCCCGCGGGGAACCCATCCCACCGGCGGGCTCACGCGCGACCCGGTGAAGAGCCGCACCTCGATCTCGGCATCCTGGCCCTCCTGCTGCTGCGAGCGCTTGCCGATCGCAGTCTCCAGGGGGCTGGCCCCGCTCTCCACGATCTCCCGGAGCTCGTTCTGGTAGGGATTGCTGCCCGCCAGGGTGATGCGCACGCGCGCGTTGTTCGGGACGAGGACACCCCGGTACTGGCTGAGCTTGCCCTTCCCGAGGTCGTTGCGGTCGTGAGTTGGCATGAATGGGATGCTACCGGCATGCGCGCCGAGCCCCCCAGCCCCCGCTGGCCCCGCGCCCGGCGCCGCCCGGCCTCGCTGCCGCCCTGAGATCCGGCGATCGTCGCTCAGTTGCACGCCTGAACAGCAGATTGCCGGATGTCACGACGGCGGGGCACCGCGACTAGTCGAGCGCGAGCACGATCTTGCCGGGGCCGTGGGAGCCAAGCAGCCTGGCGTAGGCCTCCCCGACCGCCTCGAGCGCGAACACCGACTCGATCGGGAACTGCACCTCGCCGCTCGCGATCAGCTCGGCGACCTCGTCGAGCCCCGCGCGGTCGAAGTGCCGCCCGCCCACGGCGGTCGTGCCGTACTCCGCGGCGGCCGTGTAGTCCGCGATCGAGTTCACGCGGGCGGCGGGGGCACCGGCGGCGAGCGCAGCGTCGACGGATGCGCGGCCGTGGTTGTCGAGGGCGGCCGTGATGCGGGCATCCCTCAGCGCTTCGACGAGTCCGTCGCCGTAGGACACCGGCACGACGCCGAGCGAGCGCAGGTAGTCGTGGTTGGCGGGGCTCGCGGATCCGATCACGGTGGCACCGGAGCGCAGCGCGAGCTGGGCGGCGAGCGCGCCAACACCTCCCGCGGCGGCGCTGACGAAGACCGTGTCATCCGGGCCCAGCTTCAGGCTCGCGACGCTGTTGTAGGCCGTGCGCCCGGCGATGCTCAGGGAGCCGGCGACCTCGTAGGGCATCTCGGCGGGCTTGCGGGCGAGCTGGTCGGCGGCGATGATGACGAAGTCGGCCTGGGCGCGCGACGGCACCTGCCCGTACACGGCGTCGCCGAGCTGGTAGTCGGTTACGCCGTCCCCGAGCTCGTCGATGTCGCCCGCGAAGTCGTGCCCGTTGCCGCTCGGGAGCGCCGGCTTCGTCCCCGCCGCCGTCGGCAGCCCGCGGAACAGCTTCGTATCGAGCGGGTTGAGCCCCGCCGCGCGCACGCGCACGCGCACCTCCCCCGGCCCCGGGTGCGGTGCATCCGCCTCCACGACCTCGAGAACGTCCGGACCACCGAGGGAGCTGAACTGTACGCGTCGCATGGTTCCAGTATGTCTAGTCTGTTCCCGTGCCCAACCTCATCGCCGCGATAGCCCTCGCTCTGGCCGGCCTCGCGGCGATCGTCGGCGGCGCCGTCACGTGGCGCACGGCGAAGAAGCTGGTGGTGGATGCCCGGCAGACCCTCCTCGCCATGTTCGGCGACTCGTTCCCGGGGCTCTTCGCCGAGGAGCCCGATCCCCGCGGCGCGCGCATCGCGGCGGCGGGGTTCGTCGTCGTGGGAGTGGTGCTGCTCGCGGTCGCCGCGGTGCAGGGGTTCAGCACTCGGTGATCCGCAGCTTGTACCGAGCGGCCTGCCCGTGCTTGGCGAGGCGCTCGATCCACAGGAAGACCCGGTACTCGAGTTTGTACTTCGCGAGGAACGTCTCGCCCATCTGCTCGACGACGCCGGCGTCCTCGACAATCGCCGCGTTGCCGCAAAGGACGGGCGCATCGGGATGCACCTTGCCCATGCGATTCGACGGGCGCAGTTCCACTCGCGGGTCGTTCCGGAGCCGCTTGACCTTCCCCGTGCCCGATGGCGTCGTCACGATGAGAGCGTCACGCTCCCGCGCGATCCACACCGGGGTCGAGACCCGCACGCCGCTCTTGCGGAAGGTGGTCAGCGCGACAAAGCGCTCGTCTCCGAGCTGGAGGAATGCGGGTGAGGTCATGGTTCGACACTAGGTGTCGGCGGATGCTGATCCCTGCCCCTTGACGGGACGGGAGTCGGGCCGTTACTCGTCGTGAAGTACGAACTTTCCGACGAGGGATCTGACCCTCGCAGAACGATCGCGCAGCTCTTCGGCTCCTCGGGCGATCCCAGGCATACCGCGCATGTCGTCTGGACTCGTCTGTAGCTTCGCGACGAGGGACGTGAAACCGTCCGCGAAGCTCGCGTTGTCCAACAACCCTGCAAAGCCCGTAAGGGTCAGCAGTTCGGTGGCGCTAGAACTTGAGGGACGCACGCTCTCGATCAGGCTGTCGAGAAGATCAGTCGTGGAGACTTCAAGGTCATTGAGATCGCGTGCTTTCCTCGCACGCGAAACCAGACCCGCCAGCCGGTCGAGCGACCCGCTGTCCGATACCGGGATGAAAACTAGGTCCTCGGCCTCAGCGCGAGCGTCGAGCTCTCTCGCAAAGCTGCGCAGAGCTCCCGACTCATCAGCCAGACGCCGCACAATCGGGAGGATCGAAGACAGCCCTTCATTCGTGGCGCCGATCGACGCCAGCTCCAACTGGAGAAAGTTCCGAGTCTCAGCATCAGACTGAATGTCGCTGATCGTAGCGGCAAGCAGATCCATCGCCGAAGCTGTCGCGTTCCGCCGCCCGGCGAGTGCGTGAAGCACCAGTTCTCGCTGATCGCCCGGATGGGACGTTGCCACCTCGTCGGCCAGCATGTCGACGGCGAGGGCGGAGGAGGGAAGCGCAATGTGCATCAAAGGACTAAGCGTGTTCATCGAGGAAAGAATGCGCATGATCCGGTCGCGATTCGAATGAGTGAGCGTGAATGCGCTGCCCGCTGCGAGCAACCAGACATTGCGCCAGTACGTCGAGGAGGCAGTTTCCGCAAGCACCGCTCTCCCCAGTTTCGACTTGATGTGTCCGGACGTGAGCGCCTGCGCAGCCATGTACTCCTGCAGACTCTTGACCTCGAACTCCCAGTGGCCTTCTTCCGAGGCCACGAGGAGGACCAGCCTGTCAACCGTGGCTGCCACTAGAGACTTGACCCGCTCCTGAAGGTTCTCCCGAGCGCCCGCGGCGACAAGTGAACCGCGTACCAGACTCTTCAACTCGTCATCCGACAGCAGGACTCGCCCATCCGTCGACTTCTCCCCCCGAATCTGCATGAGGAGCCCGGCGCGCTGGTGTACTTCTTCGATAAGCACGCGCTCTCGCTGGAGGAACTGGCCCACCGCTCCGGGCTTTGACTCCTCTCGACCGTACATGGCGTTGAAGTACGCGTTGAAGAGGCCGAACCTGGAGAGAGGCAAGCGCTCCTTTTTCTCCAGCAAGATGGTGAGGATGGAGACCTGCAATGGCGTTGAGAACAGTTTTCTCGTGCCCTCCGTGACCATGGCGCCCTCAAGCCGCTCTTTCACACGCGCGAGGGTTCTAGGAGCTTCGCCGAACCGAAGCTCCAGCAGTTTCGTCGCATAGGCCCTGGCATCCGGTCCGCTGAGCTTTCCGAGAACCCAGTGGCTGTACCGCGCGGGGTCCAGATCCGTACGATCTCCCTGAGGTCTGGTTGTGACTAGGATCGCTAGATCGGCATTGATCTCGTTCGCGTGATCCTCAAAACGTGCGATCTGGCGAAGTATGGCCGGGCGCAGATCTACCGGTGTTTCGTCCATACCGTCGAGGATCATCAGAATCGGCCAGTGCTGCATCCATCTCGACAAAGCACCGGGAGCGAGCGGCACCTCCGAGTACAGGTTGACCTGCTGCTCAATATAGTTGCTCAGCGAAAGTGGCTCGGTCTCAACCCCCGCCGCGATCGTCTTTGCATACTCCCCAAGTACCACCCTTAGCGGCCAGCGACGAACTCGGGGTTCCGGGAGGTCGTTCGCGGCAATCGCATCGGACGTCTCCTGAAGAACAGGAAGGATCCTCTCGTGGACGAAAACTTCCGAGGAGTTCAGAATGGCCCGCCGGTAGAGCTGCGCGAGAAACCGCGAGGTGGTGGTCTTACCTTGTCCAGGGCCGCCCACGAGAGCTATTCGCGTCGGTGGAAGGCGGCTGGGATCCCGAGGGCGAGTCATTCGGTCCAGCTGGGCGACAAGTGAAGCAACGACTCGGTCGTGACTAGTGACGCCTTGAGTCTTGTAGACGACGTCGACGAAGATGTCGCCAAGTCGAGGCTCCCGGTCCTCGATATCTCCGAGCTCGGAACTCGACATCTGGCGATCTTCGCCCAACTCGCTGGCGAGTGTGGCTCCAAGTATCTGGGCCTCAGTCTGATCCTCGCGTTCAAGCCCCCGCATCACCTGCGCGAGCACGTCTCCCGTCAGGATCGCGGGAAGATAGGTCGTTCGAACACCGTGATGCACGTCGAGAAGGGCGCAGATGCGGGCATAGTGCCAAACATCACCCTCCACGGCGAAGTCGTACTCACTCGCCGCCTCGAGTAGTTCGGCAAACTTGTCTATCCCGCCCTGATCACGGACTGCCGAAAGGGAAGCGTTGGTCGCGAACAGCATGAAGCCTGGCTTCTCCACGGCGCCCGGGGTGCTCGCGCCAGAAATCTCCCGCCAACGACGAAGTTCCGGCTTGAGAGTCGCCTTGAATCGCTTCCACCCCTCCGCAGCTTGCGAGGCTGGCACGTCAACGAACTTGGCCTGGACGATCGCCGTCGTGGTGACTGCTTGCCCTTGTCGACTCACAAAATCGAACCCTTGGATCGTCGCGTCGCGGCCACCGTCGGGGCCGCGCCCGAAGATCTGCACCACTTTTCCCGGATACTCAGCGACAACGAGCGCCTGCACGAGCTGCTCGAACAAGAGCGGTCCCAGGCGGTGAAGGTCGTAGTCCACGGGTCGGGCTCCTCAGGGATCGTTCCAAAAGGCTAGTTGATATTGGCTAGCAGAAACATCGACTCCGGGTACAAAAAACGGGCCGCCACCCGAAGGTGACGGCCCGTCGTCAAGTTCGACGCGATCTCGCGACTAGCGGCGCAGTCCGAGACGCTCGATCAGCGAGCGGTAGCGCTCGATGTCGATGTCCTGGAGGTAGCCCAGGAGGCGGCGGCGCTGTCCAACGAGCAGCAGCAGGCCACGACGTGAGTGGTGGTCGTGCTTGTGCTCCTTGAGGTGCTCCGTCAGATCCTTGATGCGGTGAGTAAGCATCGCAACCTGGACCTCGGGGGATCCCGTGTCACCTGGGTGGGTAGCGTACTCGTCGATGATCGCCTTCTTGACACTGGCTTCAAGAGCCATAAGGTGATCCCCTTTCTCCTCGTTGCGCGGTGCCCATGGGCAGGATGCCTGAGCTCTCTTTATCCGCGGCCGTTAGACGGCAACCTTGGGAGTTTAGCAGAGGACAGCCCGAGGCTCACGCCAGCGTCGACGGGTCGAGGAGTTGGACGATCACCGACAGCGGGGCGTACCGGCCAACTGGCGGGGCGGCGCGAGATCGGTCACGCGACCATTGTGCCGGCAAAGATGAGGGATGCCGCAACCAGCGCTGCACTCACAACCCACACCACCCGCCGCCGCCAGGCCGCATCCACCTCGCTCTTCAACCGCAGGAACCGCGCCTCGTGCCGCAGCGTCTCGTCCACGACATCCGCGCTCCGCATCCCCTCGGCGGAGGCTGAGGCAACGAGATCGGCCACAGCGTTGGGGGCGAGCCGCCCCTTTCGCCGCCCGAGGTACGCCGCGAGCTGCGACGACGCGAGTACCTCGACGCCGTCCGCGCGCTGCTTGATCGTGAGCACGGCGGGGTCGACAACGGCGACAACCGGGGTCACGACGATGCCGAGCAGGTGGGTCAGTCGCCGGGCCTCGTGGCGGGCATCCCGAATGTGGTTCGTCCTGTGCCCGTTGACCAGCAGGCGGTCGTCGCCCACCCAGACGCGCTGGCGGGAGTGGTTCTTGGTCGTGATCGTGAAGGCGCCGGCGGGGCCGATCACGAGGGCGTCGGGCCCGTCGGAGTAGAGCACAGTCCACGCGGGGTCGAGCGAGGTGAGCACCTTGGCGACGTGGATCTCCCCCAGCGCTCCGCGGTACCAGGCGCGCGCGTCCGATCGGATCGGGTTCGCCCCGAACAGCCACGCGGGCCACGACGGGCGACGGGCGCTGGCCTGGATGCGCAGGCACTCCGCCACGACGGCATAGGCGGGCCCGCGCACGCGGCGCGCCCCGGTCAGTACGTCTGTCATGGCTCCCCCGAATCCACGGCCAGTCAAGCGGGTGGGCAGGATGCCGCGGCAGTCCCCAATCCGGGGCAGAAGCAGGCCATAACCCTCCTGTTGCGAGCCGAAGCCGCGCAATAGCATCACGCACATGAAGACCCTCCACAGCGCCACCGCCCTCGCAGCAGCAGCACTGCTCGCCCTCACCCTGGCCGGCTGCTCCACCACGGCCGGTACCGACACCGGCACGACCGAGGGCGATGCCCCCACTGACGAGAGCTCGGCCAGCGGCGAGTTGATCACCCTCTCCGGCTCCGGCGACTACACGGTCGGCGTCACGGCACCGATCGGCGGCTATGAGTTGAAAGACGTCGACAGCCAGCCCGACGGCTGCACCTGGGCGCTCGAGGACGCCGACGGCAACGTCCAGTTCGAGAACCAGGGCCCCACGGTCTTCATCACCGACGTGAACGCCTACTTCCAGACATCCGGATGCCCGGACTGGGTGCAGTTCGAGTAGTTTCTGGGAAACTTGCCAGCGCCCCTGTCGATTCGGCGGGGGCGCTGCGTCATGGTTCCGAGAGGCGGGAGACTCCCGTTCCTCCGACGTAAGGAACAGACCCCATGGAATACATGCTCTTCATCGGTGAGACCGAGACCCGCGAGATCCTCCTGCCCGGCGCGCCCGGCTTCGACGAGTACATGGCGAGCTGGACCGCCTACAACCAGATGCTCATCGACGGCGGCCACTGGATCGGCGGCGGGCGCCTGCAGCCCACCGACACGGCGACGACGATCCGCCGGGTGGCCGGCAAGGACACCGTGGTTGACGGCCCCTTCGCCGAGACGAAGGAGCAGCTGGGCGGCTACTACGTGATCAGCGCTGCCGACCTCGACGAGGCGCTCGCCCTCGCCGCGGAGATGCCCTTCACCGACTCGGTCGTGGAGGTGCGCCCGATCGCGTTCCGCCCAGACGCGCGCTAGCTTGTCACGGTTCGACGAGGAGATCACCCGCCTCGCGCGCGAGGAGGGCGGGCACGTCCTCGCCCTCCTCGCGCACCGCTTCGGCGACCTCGACCTGGCAGACGAGTCGGTTCAGGATGCCCTGCTCGCCGCCGCGTCGTGGGAGGCCGTGCCCGCCAACCCGGCGGGCTGGCTGTACACGGTCGCGCGCAACCGCGCCGTCGATCGCCTGCGCCGCGCAGCTGCTGAGCAGCGCAGGCTCCACGCCGCCTCCTACCTGATCACGCTGCCCGACGGAGAGGAGCCCGACATGATCGTCGAGCACTCTGATGTCGGCGACGAGCACCTTCGGCTCGTGCTCCTGTGCTGCCACCCCGCACTCGACCGCGATGCTCAGGTCGCCCTCACTCTCCGGCTCGTGGGAGGCCTCACCACGCCCGAGATCGCAGCGGCGTACCTGGTGCCGGAGGCGACCCTCGCGCAGCGGATCGTGCGGGCGAAGCGCAAGATCAGGGACGCCGGCATCCCGCTCTCCATACCCGCCTCTCTCGACGAGCGGGTCGGGGCGGTGCTGACGGTGCTCTACCTCATCTACAACGAGGGCTACCTGTCGCGGTCGTCGGCCGGCGCGCGGGTCGACCTCGTGGACGAGTCGATCCGGCTGACGTCGGCGCTGGCATCCCTGCTGCCTTCGAACGCCGAGGTGCTGGGGCTTCTCGCGCTGGAGCTCTACGGCCGTGCGCGCGCGGACTCGCGGTTCGCGGGCGACGAGCTCGTGCTGCTCGAGGACCAGGACCGCACGGCGTGGGATTCCGCGGGCATCCTGCAGGCCAACCGCGTGCTCGCCGCCGCCCTCGACCTCGAGGTGCCGGGCGCGTTCCAGCTGCAGGCCTGGATCGCCTCGCACCACGCGAACGCGCGCACCGCCGCCGACACCGACTGGCCCGCGATCGCCTCCGCCTATGCACAGCTCCTCGAGCTGGCGCCCTCCCCTGTCGTCGCCCTCAATCGCGCGGTGGCCGTGGCGATGGCCGACGGCGCGCCCGCGGGCCTCGCGCTGCTCGACACCGTCGGCGGGCTCGACGACTACCACCTCTACTGGTCGGCCCGCGGCGAGCTGCTGCTGAGAGCAGGTGAGCGGGATGCCGCGGCGCACGCCTTCCGCCGGGCCCGCGCCCTCGCCGCCAACCCCGCGGAGCAGCGGCACCTCGACCGGCGGATCGCGTCGGTCTGAGGTCGGGCGGCGCCCGCTCCCGCCCCTCCTCCACAGGCCGCGCCGTTGCCCGTTCTCCACAGATTTGCCCCTTGACCTGCATTTTGCATACTCATACTGGTATTGTGATCTGTATGACTTCTTCCGCGATCGACTCCCTGCAGCAGGCGCTAGCGCTGCTGGCCGAGGTCGCGGCAATCTCTACTTTCTCCCTTTCCGACGAAGAGCTCTGCGCGCTCACGAGCAGCATCGAGACCGCCGGTCGACTCGTCGATGCGACCCGGCTCGCCAGCGCCGCGGAGATCGACGCGCGCTCCCGCTTCGAGCTCGGCAGCGCGGGCCTCTCCTATCGTTTGGGCCACCGCCGTGGCGTGCATCTCGTGGAGCAGCTGACCCGCACGTCGCAGGTCGAGGCTGCGCGCCGCATCCGCACCGGCTCTGCACTCCGGGCCCGTATGGGGCTCGGGGGCGAGGTGCTCCCCGCCGCGTTCCCCCGGGTCGCAGCCGCGGTCAGCCGGGGCACTGTCGGCGTGGATGCCGCGGCCGTCGTCACCCGGTGTCTCGGGCAGGCCGCCCGCAACGGGGCCGACCCCGTGCACCTGGAAGCGGCAGAGCGCGAGCTGGTCGCCGAGGCCGTCCGCGTCCCGGCCGACCAGGTCGCCGTCATGGCGCGGGTCTGGCGCGAAGCGCTCGACCCCGACGGCGCGCTTCCCCGTGACGAGAAGCTCCGGCAGCAGCGCAAGTTCGTGCTCGGTGCCGAGCGCGACGGCATCGTGCCCTTCCACGGACTGGCGTCTCCGGTCGAGGCGGCCGAACTCAAGGCCTACTTCTCAGAGTCGATGGCGCCTGATGCGACGCCCCGATTCGTGTGCGAGGAAGACCTCGCCCTCGGCACCGAGTCGGCCGTGGACCGCGACGGTGACGTCCGCACTCTCTTCCGCGACCCGCGCACGCGCGAGCAGCGCCAGTTCGATGTCGTCATGGGCCTGCTGCGCGCCGGTGCGCGGTCACACGGGCAGGGCAGCACGGCGAACGTCCTCGCCGTTATCAAGCTCGACGATCTCGAAGGCACCACCGGCGTCGGCTGGCTCGACAACGTGGCCGAGCCGGTGAGCGCGTCCACCGTCCACGAGCTGGTGTGCGACTCGGGCTTCCAGCGCCTCCTCCTCGGGCCGCACGGGGAGGTCCTCGCGCTCGGTCGGAAAGAGCGCTACTTCACCTCTGCGCAACGGCTCGCACTCGCCGGCCGGGACGGCGGGTGCGTCTGGCCCCGCTGCACGGCACCGCCGAGTTGGTGCCATGCGCACCACGTAGAAGAGTGGACGGACGGCGGGCCCACCGATATCGAGAACGGGGTGCTGCTGTGCTCGGCGCACCATCACATGCTGCACGCCTCCGAGTTCCAGATGAAGATGCTCGACGGCCGCCCGCACCTGCTCGCGCCCGCGTGGATCGACCCGACGCAGGAGTGGCAGCTGCTCGGCCGCCCGCGACTGGCCTGGGCGCGCGCCGCCTAGCGCTCCCGCCTAGCGCTCCCGCCCAGAGCACCCGGCCAGAGCTCCCGCCTCGCCCTCCCGCCTAGTCGAAGGTCCCGCTCCCCGCGCGCCCCTCGCAGGCGCTCCATGGGAGGATGGGCACGTGACCGAGTCGCTCATCTTGGACGTCCTGCTGGTCCTCATGCTCGTCGGCTACATCGCCTACGGCTTCCGCAACGGGCTCTCCCGGAGCGTCTTCACGATCGCGGGCATCATCGCCGGAATCATCGCCGCGTTCTTCCTCGCGCCCCTCGTCGCTCCCCTCGTCCCGATCCCGTTCCTGCGGCTCGGTGTCACGGTCGTCGTCGCGATCGGATTCGTCGCCCTCGGGCACGCGCTGGGCAGCCTGATCGGGCGCTGGCTCCGCCGCGGCATCCTGCACAGCCCACTGAGTGGACTGGACCGCGTTCTCGGCGCCCTGGTCACGGGCATCGTTGCCGCCCTCGTCGCCTCGATGGTCTCCTTCAGCGTGGCGCAGCTGGGCGTTCCGGTGCTCTCGCGGGCGATCTCCGGCTCCACATTCCTGCGCATCGTCAACACCCTCACTCCCGATCCGGTCGAGTCGTTCCTGGCCCAGGTGCGCGGCGCGGTCGTGGACAAGGGCATCCCGCTCTTCACCGGCGCACTCGAGGGAAACCCGACGATCCCGCAGATCGACACCGGCAGCGGCGCCCTCAACACCGCCGCGCAGTCGGTCGTGCGCATCACCGGCAATGCCTACGCCTGCGGCGTCTCGCAGTCCGGCTCCGGGTTCGTCGTGTACGACGATCGGGTCGTCACCAACGCCCACGTCGTCGCGGGGGTCACGGAGCCGGTCGTCGAGACCCTCAGCGGCCAGTCCCTCGCGGGCACGATCGTCTACTTCGACCCGGTCGACGACCTGGCCGTGATCGCGGTGCCCGGTCTCGACGCCCCGGCGCTCCCCCTCGGCGCGACGCTGCCCGCCAACACGGATGCCGCCATCGAGGGCTACCCGTACGGCGGCCCCTTCACGTCCGGCGCGGCGAACGTCATCTCGGTCACGAGCCCGGCGGTGCCCGACATCTACGGGGAGACCCGCAACCAGCGCGAGGTCTACACGCTCGCCGCCGACGTGCGGGAGGGCAACTCGGGCGGTCCGCTGCTGACGCTCGACGGCTCGGTCGCGGGTGTGGTCTTCGCCCGCAGTGGCGACCACGACACCGTCGGCTACGCCATGACCATGACCGAGCTGGAGCCGGTCACCAATCAGGCTGCGGGGCTCACCGAGCCCGTGTCATCCGGCGCCTGCATCGCGGAGTAGCGAGCGCTACCGCTCGAACCTCAACTGGTCCGCACCGGGGCAGCGGTCGGGGTCGGCCCCGGCCGCCGTCGCGAACGCAGACCACCGCCAGTCGTTGCCGATGCGCCTGATCGAGTCGCGCGGGAACACCACAGTGAACGTGCCGCCGTCGGCCTGCACGTGGTCGGTGTCGAGGTCGTCGGTGTCAGAGCGGTCGAAGTCCTGCACGAACACCCGGTCGACCTTGCCGTCTTCGAGGGCGACTCCGAGGAGGTAGGCCTTGTTACCGCTGCGCTCGATGTTGAGGCCGAATCCGGCCTCAACATCCGGCACGTCCGCCAAGCGGAACTGCGCGACCAGGTCGCCGTCGTGGAGCTCGAGCTGCACGGAGTCGAGGTCGACGGTCGAATCGCCGAGCGCGTCGACGCACTCGTTCTTCCGCGGGTCGGGCCGCGGCTCCGGCACCTCGGACGGCGCCGGCGCAGGCGGGACCGCACCCGTGGGCGTGGCGGCCGGTGGCGTGCTCGTCGGACCGGCCCCGGGCTGCGCGGCCGGGAGTGAGCGCAGCGCGAGCGCGATGAGCAGGCCCACCGCAACCGCCAGCGCGAGCCCGCCGACGCCGAGAAGGGCGTAGCGGGTGCGGGCCGTCACCTACCGATCCACCAGTCCGTGAACTCCCGCGCGCGGCCGTCGTCGGCGAGCCGGATCACCCACAGGTTGTCGTAGGTGCCGCTCTTGTCGCCGAGCGAGTACGCGGTCACGCACTGGACGACGGCGACATCGCCCTCGAGGGCGACCGGGTGCCACTCGAACGTCCACGTTCCGGGAGCGTCCTGGTTCTCGAGCCAGGCCGCGACGATGGCGGGATGCCCGACCGCGGGCTCCTCGTGCGGGCGGCCGCGGTACTCGGCGTCCTCTGTGAAGGCCGCCCGGATGTCGTCCGCGAGGTTGGACTCCCACGCGGTGAGGTACCGCTGGACCCATGCTGCTACGTCGGTGGCGGTGGTCATGCGAGCTCCTTCTCCAAGAACGACAGCGCCAACGGGCAGGCGTCGGCCGCGGCATCCCGATCGTAGTGTCGTTGAAGAAGCCGTGCTTGGCGGGCGCCGACTCCGTCGATGTCGATCATCTGTCCCATGCGCTTCACGATACGCCGCGGGAATGACTAGGAGCTGACGACCACCGTGACCAGAGCGGCGATCACCGAGCACACCGAGGCGTAGACGACGATTGTCGCCGCCGCGGCCCACAGGATGCGCCGCACGAACGAGTCGTTCACGCTGGTGCGGATCGTCCCGAAGTCGCGGTGCAGCGCCTGGGGGTCGAGCTCGGGGGTGACGGGCGTCGGCCAGGTGCCCTCCAGGTCGGCGAGGTCGGAGATCTCTGCGACCTCCTCGCCGGTGAGCGTTCGGGGTGAGTCTGCGAGCACGCGCTCCAGGTCGCGCGACGCCAGCACTCGCACGCCGGACGCGGGTGCCTTGATGACGAGCCGGAGCGGGTCGACCACCACGAGAAGGGGACGGACGCGGACGGGCTTGCCCGCCGCGGCGGAGAGGAGCCGGGACACCTCGGCGGCACCGGCGGCGGCCCGTGCGAGGTCGTCGCGCCGCTCGCCGCCCACCGTGATGGTGTCGTCGTCGATGGCGACCTCGTTGCGGCCGTAGTTCGCCGCGCGGACGGTGAAGACCCCGGCGCGTCCGATCAGCAGGTGGTCGACGACGACGCCGTCGAGCGGGAGGTCGTGCAGCACGTCCCACGTGGGCCCGAGGTTCTCGAGCACATCGCCGACGAGCAGCTCGCCGAGCGCGCCGCGGTAGTGCGCGCGCGCCTCGAGCGTGAGGGGGCTGACCCCGAAGATCTTGGCAAGACGGCTGAGCTCGGGCGCTGACGCCTGGGCGCGGACGACAGCGGCCATGGCCGACTGCCCCGCAACTCGCTCGCGGAGGATGCGGTTGTTGTGCATCCCTCCCCCTCTTCGCTCTAGGGGACCCTTGCCTGACTGAGACGGAAAGAACGTTGGGCCGGAGGCTCCCCCGCCTCCGGCCCTACTCGTTTCACTTCCGAACATTCCCTCCCCCGAAGGCTTGTTCGTAGTTACAGTGTGCGCGACTGAGACAACCTCGCACAGCCCCCACTACTAGGCATCCCTATGCGGGGGACTCAAGCCCCACTGGAAGGTTTCCGGTCGTGACCAGGTGCAGGCGCTGGGTGGGCCTCGTCATCGCCACGTAGAGGGCGGCGGCGCCGCGCGCGATCTCGTCCACGATGCGCTGCGGCTCGACCACCACTACCGCGTCGAACTCGAGCCCCTTCGACTCCTGCGGGGTGAGCACGGCCACCGCGCGGTTGAGGCCGGCGGCTCCCCGCCCGACATCCTGCCCGAGGGATGCCGACAGCGCCGGCCACACGTCGTCGACGAGCGACTCGCTCACAATCACCGCGACCGTGCCGTCCCCGATGGCGCGATCGGCCGCGACCGTGGCCGCGACGGCGGCGGAGAGGTCGTCGGTCCGCACCACGTCAACCGGCCACTCGCTCTCGCGCACCGCCCGCGACCGGGTGATGTTCACGCCGTGCGCGACGGCCATGGCCTCCGCGACCTCGGAGATCTGCGCGGGAGTGCGGTAGTTGACCGTGAGCTCCTCCAGGCGCCAGTCGGTGACGTGCGGCTCGAGGGCGGCGGCCCAGCTCGAGGCGCCGGCCGCGGCGGAGGCCTGCGCGATGTCGCCGACGATCGTGAACGACTTGAGCGGGTTGCGCCGCATGAGCAGGCGCCACTGCATGGGAGACAGCTCCTGCGCCTCGTCGACGACCACGTGGCCGTAGGCCCAGGTGCGGTCGGCCGCGGCCAGCTCCGCCGTCGTGCCCCGCTCGACGGAAGCCTCGAAACCCTCGGCGAGGGTGCGGGCATCCACCAGGCCTTCGACCTGCATGTTCTCGATGGCGGCCTTGGCGTTCTCGAGGTCGCGCTTGCGCTGCTGCTTGAGCTCGCGCCTGTCTCCCTCGGCCCCCGCGTCGACCTCGCCGAGCAGCTCGGCGGCCTCGTCGAGGAGGGCCACGTCCGACACCGTGAACGGCTCGTCCCGCGCGCGCAGGAGCAGGGCGCGCTGCTCGGGCGTCCAGCGCGGGGTGAGCGAGGCCAGCCACTGCGGGCGCGCGTAGAGGTCCTGCAAGAGCTTCTGCGGGGTGAGCGGCAGCCACGCGGTGTTGAGGGCGACCTTCACGTCGTGCGAGGTGCGCAGGTCCTCCCGGAGCCAGGCCTGGTCGCTCTCCTCGATCGTGTTGCCGTGGTCGCGCAGCTGGTCGGCGAGCAGCCGCGCCAGGGCGGCGAGCGCCGCCTTGTTGAAGGCGACCCTGGCGAGGTTGTGCGGCTTCTTGCCGTCCCAGGCGCGCTGCATCGCCGAGTGGATCAGCTGGGGCGGGACGGTGAGCAGTTCGCCGTTCACGTCGACGACCTGCGGCTCGCGCGGCACCACCTGGCGCGAGCGCACGGCCCGCGCGATCAGCTGCGCCATCTCGAGGGAGCCCTTCAGCGCCGCCACGTCCGCGGCATCCTCGCGCGCGACATCCACGCCGGGGAACAGCTGCCCGACGCTCGCGAGCACCACCCCGGTCTCGCCGAGCGACGGCAGCACGGCCTCGATGTACTGCAGGAAGCTGCGGGACGGACCAACGATCAGCACTCCGGATGCCGCGAGCCGCTCCCGGTGCGAATACAGCAGGTACGCCGCTCGATGCAGGGCAACAGCCGTCTTGCCGGTGCCCGGCCCGCCCTGCACGACGAGAGTGCCGCGCAGCTCGCTGCGGATGATCCTGTCCTGCTCGGCCTGGATCGTCGCGACGATGTCGCCCATCCGCCCCGTGCGCTGCGAGCTGAGGGTCGCCATGAGCGCGGCCTCGCCCTGGAGGGACTCGACATCCTCGGTGAGGAGCGCCTCGTCGAAGATCTCGTCGTCGATCCGCACGATGTTCCGGCCCTGGCTCTGCAGGTGCCGGCGCGCGCGGGCGCCGAGGGGGGTCGCCGCGGTGGCCTGGTAGAAGGCGCGGGCCTGCGGAACCCGCCAGTCGAGCAGCAGCGGCTGCTGGTCCTCGTCGCGCAGGCCGATGCGGCCGATGTAGCGGTAGACACTGTCCGTGTCGTCGGTGCCGAGTTCGAGCCGTCCGAACGCCAGTCGCTCGTCGATCTGCCTGAGCTGGGCGATCCGGTCCTCGTAGATGCGGGCGAACGAGTCGCGCTCCGACCGGTTCTGGTGGGTGCCGCCGGGGTTCGACCTGCGCACCGACTCGAGCTGGCGCTGGGCCTCGTCCCGCAGCTCGTCGAGGCGCGAGTACAGGGCTCCCACGTAGTCGCGCTCGCGCTCGAGTTCGCTCGCCATGCGGGTGCTGCCTCTCCCTGAACCTCACGAAAACAGGACTGTCTATTCTACGTGGATGCGGGTGGGGGTCTTGCGCCACCGGACCGCCGGTGGGAGTCTGGGGGCAGTACAACTCATCGCCCAGAAGAGCCGGAGGCAGTGCCCCGCCACTGGGCGATGAGTCTGTCTGGCAAGCTGGGTGGGTGACTACCGACTATTCCGCCCTCACGGCGCCGGTCACCAAGGCGGAGGTCGCGGCGTTCCGCCAGTCCGCCCGTACCCGCCCGCAGTACTCGAACGGCTCTGCCGTGGTCACTGCGATCATCGCCCTCGTGGTACTCGCGATCTTCGCGTTCGTCGTGCTCGGGTTCGTCGGCGGCATCGTCACCTCTCTTTCCTCGGGCTACGGCGGCGTCTCCCCCCTGGGGCTCGTCTTCCCCGGCGTGTTCATCGTCTTCTTCGTCGTGATCGCGATCCTCATCGGGCGCTCGCTCCTCGGCAGCGGGCGCTGGGAGCGCTGGATGCGGCTGGACCGCTTCGCCTCCGCCAACGGGCTCGTGTTCTCCCCCACCGGGGTCGACCCCCAGTACCCCGGCGCGATCTTCCAGCAGGGGCGCAGCCGCACCGCCGTCGACCACCTGCAGTCGGCATCCGGCCGCTTCCTCGACTACGGCAACTACCGCTACATCACGGGCAGCGGGAAGAACCAGACGACGCACAACTGGGGCTTCCTCGCGCTGCAGCTCGATCGCGCGCTGCCCAACATGGTGCTCGACTCGAAGGCGAACAACGGCCTGTTCGGCGGGAGCAACCTGCCGGCGACGTTCAGCAAGGACCAGATCCTCCATCTCGAGGGCGACTTCGACAACTACTTCACGCTCTACTGCCCGAAGGAGTACGAGCGCGACGCGCTCTACGTGTTCACGCCCGACCTGATGGCGCGGCTGATCGACGCGGTGTCCGCCCAGGCGGGCTCCCCGTTCGATGTCGAGATCGTCGACAAGTGGATGTTCGTGTACTCGTCATCGACGTTCGACCTCCGCCAGCCCGCCGTGCACGAGCGGCTGCTGGGCATCGTCGACTCGGTCGGCGCGAAGACCCTCACCCAGACTGACCGCTACTCCGACGAGCGCGTCGGCAACCCCGCGGCCAACATCGTCGCTCCGCAGGGGCAGCGGCTCAAGCGCGGGGTCTCGGTCGGCGCGATCATCCTCGTCGCCGTGTTCGCGGTGTTCTGGGCCTGGCCGTTCGTTGCCGGCCTGATCTTCGGCAACTGACGTGGGCGAGGATGCTCCGCGGCGCCGCAGCGCCCTGATCGACCTTGCGCCACTGCGCGAGAGCCCGGCCTTCGCGCGGCTGTGGATCGGCACCGCCGTCTCCGCGATCGGCGCGCAGCTCACGCTCGTGGCGATCGGGCTGCAGGTCTACGACATCACGAGGTCGACGTTCGCGGTGGCGCTCGTCTCCGGCTTCGCCCTCGTGCCCATGATCGTGTTCGGCATCTACGCGGGGCTTCTCAACGACTACTTCAACCGGCGCACCGTGCTCATCTGGTCGTCGACGATCTCGTGGCTGTGCAGCGTCGCCCTCGCGGTGCTGGCCTGGCTGCACATCGACATCGTGTGGCCGCTCTACGTGCTCGCGGTCATCGGCGCGGTGACGGCGAGCACCTCGGCCACCACGCGGTTCGCGATCATCCCGCGTCTGCTCCCGGCGCGCCTGCTGCCCGCGGGATCCGCGCTCGGCGGCATCAGCTTCGGCGTCGCGCTCACGGTGGGACCGGCCCTCGCCGGCGTCCTTGTCGCGGTCGGCGGTTTCGGGCTGACCTACACCGTGGATGTCGCGCTCTTCCTCGTGGGGTTCCTCGGCATCGTGACGCTGCCCGGCCTTCGGCCCGAGGGGCAGACCACGCGGCCGGGCTGGGCGTCGCTCAAGGGCGGCTGGGACTTCCTGCGCACCGCGCCGAACATCCGCACCTCGTTCCTCGTGGACGTCATCGCGATGACCTTCGGACGACCGCAGGTGCTGTTCCCGGCGGTCGGCGCGCTCGTGATCGGCGGCGGCTCGATCACGGTGGGCGTGCTCGTCGCGGCCGGCGCGATCGGCGTGGTGCTGTCGAGCCTGTTCTCCGGGCGCCTCACCGGCTACCGCTGGCACGGTGTCGCGATCGGCTGGGCGATCGCGGTCTACGGCCTGTTCGTGGCAGGCATGGGCGCCGTGCTCGGGTTCATGTCGACCGGCTGGTTCGGCGGTGTCGGGGAGGACATCTCGCGCGCCAACATCCCCGCCCTGATCCTCGCCGCCCTGATGTCGGCGGGCATGGGCGCCTCGGACAACGTCAGCACCATCTTCCGGATGACCATGATGCAGTCCGCCGCCCCGGACGACATGCGCGGCCGCATCCAGGGCGTCTTCACCGTCGTCGTGACGGGCGGACCGAGGCTCGGCGAGCTGTTCATCGGCGGCCTCGCCGGCCTCACCACCCTGTGGTTCCCGCCCCTGCTGGGCGGCGTGGCTATCATCGTGCTGATCGCGGTGGTGCTGCGGATCCAGCGCAGCTTCCGCCGGTACGACGCGCTCGACCCGCAGCGCTAGCCGCGCGGGGCCGCCCCGCCGCGACCACCACGCCACCACGCCACCCCGCGCCGTGCCGCCCCGCCACCCCGCCGCCCCGCCACCACACCGCCACCGCCTGGCCGCCAGCCGCGCGGCCCTAATGACACGATGCGGAGGTTTCGGCGGGCGCATCGTGTCGAAACCTCCGCATGGGCGGCGGGGGTGCGGCGGGGCCGCGGCGGGGCGCGGCGGCGCGTCCCTACGCCGGAGTGGGGGGCGTCGCCGGGGAGCCGAGCGCCGAGCCCGCCCCGACGAGGTTCTTCCGCGACTCCACGATGGCGCCGAGCAGGGCGGCCTCGTCGGCCTGTGCCCCGATACCGCCGCGGCCGGTGATGATGCGCTGACGGGCGAACGCGAGGCGCGTCGCATCCTGGATGTAGAGCTTCATGGCCTTCCGCTTGCCGGACTGCGCTGCCCAGGCCAGCGCCTGGCGACGGCCGTGCGGCGTCGAGAGCGCGGGGATCTCGTCCTGCGAGAACCAGCCGACAGCGGCGTACTCGGTGAGCCGGTCGTGGGTGAGCTTGGACTCCTGCCGGCGCAGGAAGAGGACGAGCAGCACCCCGAACACGAAGAGCGGGAACTGCACGATCGCGTAGTAGCCGTAGAAGTCGCTCACGAAGAACAGCGCGCCGTTCCACAGGGCGTGCAGGAACATGGCCGGGATGAGCCCGACGAGGAACAGCCCGATCGCGGCCAGCGGGCTGCGGTAGCGCGCCGCGAACCCGAGCGCGATGCCCGTCGCCGACGTGAACATGATGTGGGCGAACGGCGACATGATGCCGCGGATGAGGAAGATCTCGCCGACACTGCCGTCCGCGACGGTGCCGACGTCCAGCAGCTGGCCTCCGAAGTAGAGGATGTTCTCCGTGAACGCGAACCCGCCGGCGATCCACGCCGCGTAGACAATGCCGTCGACGGGGCCGTCGAAGTACTTGCGGGCCGCGAAGAAGATCACGAGCAGGCCGAGGCCCTTCGCGCTCTCCTCGACAAGGGGCGCCTGGATGACCGCGCCGATGAACTGGTACGTGAAGTCGTCGCCCTGCGAGAGCGCGGTGATGAGCGGGTCGACGCCCGCGCCCACGACG
Source organism: Rhodoglobus sp. GW821-FHT12B09 (assembly GCF_058809925.1). Taxonomy (NCBI): domain Bacteria; kingdom Bacillati; phylum Actinomycetota; class Actinomycetes; order Micrococcales; family Microbacteriaceae; genus Rhodoglobus; species Rhodoglobus sp. GW821-FHT12B09. The sequence continues at coordinate 197,528 of NZ_JBXATB010000002.1, forward strand.
AGCGCGATGATGACCGCGACGGCCGCGCCCCACAGGAACGCGAACACGACGGCGAGGCGGGGCTCAGGCTCCCACCGGTCGATCCAGCGGACGCCGAAGAACACGATAGCCAGGGGCACGAGGGCCATGACGCCGCCGAGCGCGAACGCGTCCGGTCCCAGCCCGATGAGCAGGTATCCGACCACGAGGAGGGCGAGTACGGCGAGGATCACGACTCCGACGATCCCGAGCACCACAGCCGTGCTGCGCCGGCGGAGCGGCGTGGTGAGGCCGGGCTGCACGGTGGCCGCGGCGTGCGCCGCGACATCCTCGGGCGCCGCCGTCGGCTGGGGCTTCGGTGCTTGGGCGGAGGCCGTGAGGTCGGGCGTGGCCGACGTGGGGTCTGTCGAAGTCATGCTTCAGACACTATCGGCAGGAGCAGCCGTGTCTACCCTTGCTGCTCGCGCAGGATCTGCAGCGCCCGCGACACGCGCTCGCCCAGGCCGGCGACCGGCTTCTTGGAGATCTTCTCCGCCTCAGTGAGCAGGTGAACCACTTCTGCGCGGTACTCAACCTGCGTGTCCCGCACCGCATTGAGCAGGACGAGGGATGCCCGCGCCCCCGCAATGGCGAGCACCGTAGTGAGGACCAGGGATCCGATGGCCACCGCGAGCGTCCAGCCACGGCCGGGGTTCTCGGCCGCCGAGATGCTCACGAGCACGAGCAGCAGCACGCCCGCGAGCGGCGGCAGCACGCGCTGCGGCCGGTAGAACACCCACCGGGCGACAGCCAGGGTTGAGGCGTCAGGGGCGGGCGGCGTGCGGTCACGGTCGGCGTCGATCGCGGACAGCCGCGAGCGCATCTCGTCGAGCCGCTCCTGCGGCACGCGGGTGCCGGCGACATCGACGAGCTCGTCGCGCAGCGCGCGGTAGCTGTCCGCGGCGGGCCGGGTGGCGGCCACGGTCACGGCGAGCCACACGGCGACGAGGACCACGAGCGCGCCGATCGCGACGATCGCGGCGGGCAGCGGATCCCGCTCCTCGAAGAGGAGGCGCGAGGCCCAGTCGAGTCCGAGGAACAGCCCGACGACCGCCAGCGCGGCGAACGGCACCACCCACGCGACCGGGTGCAGGCGCACCACGGTCCGGTTGCCGCGGGCGAGGAGCCGCGCGTCGAAGTGCGCCGTTCCGAGGTCGGCGAGTTGGAAGGAGAGGGCTACGAGCCACACGCCCAGAGCCGCGGCGGGGAGCATCCAGGAGTCGTCCACACGCTCAGACTAACTGCACCTGCTTGCGGCGGGTGATGGTCGCGCTCACCACGGCAGCGACGAGGCACAGCCCGGCCGCGCCGAACCAGGCCGCCGTGTACTGGCCGGTCTGGTCGCGCACGACGCCGGCCACGGTCGCGGCGATCGCGGCGCCGAACTGGTGCGAGGCGAAGACCCAGCCGAAGACGATGGGGCCGTCCTTGCCGAAGACCTCCCGGCACAGTGCCACGGTCGGCGGCACCGTCGCTACCCAGTCGAGCCCGTAGATGACCACGAAGATGATGATCGGCGGCTGCACGGTCGCCGAGAGCAGGAACGGCAGTACGAGCAGGCCGAGCCCGCGGAACGCGTAGTACCCGGCGAGCAGGATGCGCGGGTTCACCCGGTCCGTGAGCCAGCCGGACGCGATAGTGCCGACGATGTCGAACACGCCCACGACGGCCAGGAGCCCGGCGGCCGTGGTCTCCGGCATCCCGTGGTCGTGCGCGCTCGGGATGAAGTGCGTGCCGATCAGCCCGTTCGTCGTCGCGCCGCAGATCGCGAAGCCCGCCACGAGCGCCCAGAACGTGCGCACCTTGGTGGCGCGGCGCAGGGTGCCGAGTGCGATCTTCACCGCGTTGCCGCGGACGGGTGGTTCGTAGACGTAGGTGTCCGGCGCGCCATAGGGGGTCATCCCGATGTCGACGGGCTTGTTGCGCAGGAAGATCAGCACGAGCGGTACGACGAGCAGCGCTCCCCCGGCGACCAGCAGGGACGCCTGGCGCCAGCCCTGCGCCTCCACGAGCTGCGCGATGAACGGCAGGAATGCGAGCTGACCGGTGGCGCTGCCCGCGGTCAGGATGCCGACGACCAGTCCCCGGCTCTTGATGAACCACTGGTCGGCGACCGTCGCCGCGAACACGAGCGCCATCGACCCGGTGCCGAGCCCGATGAGCACGCCCCAGGTGAGCACGAGCATCCACGGGGCCGTCGCGAAGATGCTCAGACCCGCGCCCGCGCAGACCAGGAGCAGTGCGACCGACGTGACCCTGCGAAGGCCGAAACGGGCCATGAGGGCTGCGGCGAAGGGCGCCATGAGGCCGTAGAGGAGCAGGTTGACCGTGACGGCGATGGAGAGCTCGGTGCGGGTCCAGCCGAACTCGTCCTCGAGCGGGAGCATGAGCACGCCCGGCGCGGCCCGGAAGCCGGCGGCGCCGACCAGGGCGAGGAACGCGACGATGGCGACGATCCAGGCCGGGTGGAGGCGCCGGGTGCGGACGGGCGTTGTGGTCATGGTTCGAGTATGGTGGCTGGAAGAGTGGCCGGGAGTGCGGATAACGCAACAATCCCGCCAAAAACCGGGAGAAGGCTGCCATGCCCCACGAGGTCGTCGCCATTGCCCTGCCGGGCGCGCACGCCATGGACCTCGGGATGCCCGCGCAGGTGTTCGAGGGACTGACCGACGAGCACGGCGCCGAGCGCTACCGGGTGCGCGTGTGCTCCCCCGGCGGTGCGCCGATCGAGACGTCCGCGGGGTTCACCGCGGTGCTCGGGCACGGGCTCTCGATCGTCGCGGAGGCGGACACCGTCATCGTGCTGCCGGGATCGGGCGCACGGGCATCGCGCGCGGACTCGCTCGACCCGGAGCTGAACGAGGTGCTGCACGCCGCCCGGGATCGCGGCGCCCGGATCGTTTCGATATGCACGGGCGCGTTCGCCCTCGCCGCCACCGGGCTTCTGGACGGGCGGCGGGCGACGACCTACTGGCGGCGCAGCGACGAGTTCCGGGCGGCCTTCCCGCGGGTTCGGCTCGAGCCCGACGTGCTGTACGTCGACGACGGAGTGCTCACCTCGGCCGGGGTCGCGGCGGGGCTCGACCTGTGCCTGCACCTCATCTCCGTGGACTTCGGGGTCGCGCTCGGCAACGAAGCTGCGCGTCGGCTCGTGATGGCGCCGCGCCGCGCGGGCGGCCAGGCGCAGTTCATCGAGCGCTGGCGCCCTGCGGACGACGGCGATCGCCTCTCGGCCGTGCTCGCGTGGGCGAGCGAGCACCTCGCAGACCCGCTCAGCGTCGACTCCCTCGCCCGCCGCGCCGCGATGAGCGAGCGCACCTTCACGCGGCGCTTCCGGGAGCAGACCGGCACCAGCCCGACGGCGTGGATCACCTCCGAGCGGCTCGCCCGCGCTCGCGAGCTGCTCGAGGGCACGGACCTCTACGTCGACGAGATCGCGCGCCTCAGCGGTCTCGGCAGCGGCACCAAACCTGCGCTCGCAGTTCCAGCGCCGCTTCGGGCAGTCCCCCACGGAGTACCGCCGCGTGTTCCGCCCTGCCTCAGCCTGAGCGGGAGCCTTCCGACGAGTCTGCGAAAACCGCTCCAGATGTCGAGATGGAGAGCAGCTTTTGACGATTCGAGGGTGGAGGAGAGGGAGGAGAGGGAGGAGAGGGTGGAGAGGGTGGAGGAGAGGGAGGAGAGGGTGGAGGGCAGGGTGGAGGGCAGGGTGGAGAGGGTGGAGGGCAGCGTCTAGCGAGTGAGGAGGCCGGCGTCGACGACGTGCTGGCTGCCGGTCACGTAGCGCGCCCGGTCGGAGGCGAGGTAGAGCACGAGCTCCGCGACATCCCGGGTCTCGATCCACGGGACGCCCGGCTGCAGGTTGCCCGCGCTGCGCTCCGCGATCTCGGCCGCGGTGGCGCCCTCGAGCTCGGCGAGCCCGTCGTTCATCGGGGTGTCCACTCCCGTGGGGTGGATGCTCACGACCCGGATGCCGTGCGGCGCGAGCTCGATCGCCCACGCCTTCGTGAGACCGGTGAGCCCGTGCTTCGACGCGACGTAGTGCGAGAGCCGGTTGCCGCCGCGCAGGCCCATGACCGACGAGTTGTTGATGATGACCCCGCTGCCCTGCGCCTTCATGACCGGGATGACACTGCGCGCGACCAGGAACGGACCGGTGAGGTTCACGCCGATCATCGTGCTCCACTCAAGCTCGGTCATCTCGTCGGCCGCGGCGTAGGCGACGATGCCGGCGTTGTTGAACAGCACGTCGATGCGGCCGAGCTGCGCGACGGTCTCGTCGACCGCGGACTGGATCGCCGCGGCATCCCGGACATCGCCGGTGAAGACGAGAGCACGGCGGCCGAGCGCCTCGACCTCGGTGCGGAGGGAGTCGAGCTCGGCGGTGGAGCCCTGCGCGTAGGCCGGGTACTCGATCTTGGCCGCGACGTCGAAGCCCACGATGTCGGCGCCCTCGGCGGCGAGCGCGAGGGCTACCGCCCGGCCCTGGCCGTGGGCGGCGCCGGTGACGAAGGCACAGCGCCCCTCAAAAGCCCGCCCCGGAAGGTCAGGAGGTGCGCTCATCGCCCGGCTTGCGGTAGTCGTACAGCACCTCGTCGAGCGGCACGCGCCCCACGGTGTTGAACAGGTTCGTCGCGACCATCTGCCCGGCGAACGCGAGCAGCAGCACGCGCAGCTGCGGGCTGAACGCCTTCTCGAGGCGGGCGTAGAACTCGGGCTCGATACCGCCGGGGTTGCTCGCGATGAGCCTGCCCCAGTCGATGAGCAGCTGCTCGGCCTCGGTGACCTGGGGGTTGTCGGGGTCCTCGCCGTTGTCGATGAGGATGCGCCGGAAGAACACCGAGCACACCAGGCAGTCGTTCTCGTCGGAGATCGCGTACGAGAACAGCGACACCGCCCGCTCGCCGATGAAGGGCACGAGCTCGTCGCGCAGCGTGTACCACTCCATGTAGGCGGTGAAGCTCGGCACGTGGCTGAGCAGGGTCGCCTTCATGTTGGTGATCCGCCCGCCGTGCAGCTCCACCTGCCGGTCGCTGGCCGCCTTGCCCTCGGGACCCAGGTCGTCGTACTGCGTGATGGGCAAGAAGGTCATGCGACCTAGGGTACCGGCAGGCCCGGGTCAGGCCGCGAGTGTTACCTCTGCGGGATGCAGCAGCACGGGCGATCGCGAGCCGCGGCGGGCCTCGTCCGGGGTGCTGAACTGGATCGAGTCGAACGCACCGGCGCGGATCGCGGCGAACACGTCGGCCGCGGCCTGCTGAGCGGTGCCGTGGGCGGACTTCCAGGCCCGGGCCGCGCGGATGTCCTCGGCGGTCACGGTGACCTGGGCGTAGTCGTCGACGAGCTCCCCGCCGAGGTACTGCACCCAGGCGCGGATGAACGGGGCGAGCGCGGAGGTGTCGCGCACGGCGACGCGGTCGCCCCGGCCGACGGTGTGCACCTGCTTGGTGACAGCACGCGCGAGGAGGGCGCACGGGAACAGGCCGGCCGCGGCATCCAGGCTCACGTCCGCGGGCACGCCGATGAGGTCGCGCTCGGCGACGATCAGTCGGCCGGACGCGGGCCTCGGAGCTCCGAAGGCGACACGGTCGCCGCGGGCGAAGCCGATGCTGTCGCGAGCGACGGCGTCCACGGTTCCGGCGAGCTGGGTGCCGAGCGCGCTCAGGGCGACAGCGGCGACCTGGACGCGTACTTCGCCCTCGGCGGGGCGGGGGGCGGTACTGCGAGTCATAAAAGACAGAACGATCAGTCTGCCCTCGTTATTCCCCTCGGCCGCGCTAGAACACCTTGCCGGGGTTGAGGATGCCCTGCGGGTCGAATACTGCTTTGATCTGCTCCTGCAGGGCGAGCTGGTCGTCGCCGAGCTCATCGCGCAGCCAGCGCCGCTTGAGGATGCCGATGCCGTGCTCGCCCGTGAGAGTGCCGCCGAGGCGGAGCGCGGCGAGGAACAGCTCGTCGGCCGCCGACCAGATCTCGTCCGGGACGTCGCTGCTCTGACCCAGGATGAAGTTCGGGTGCAGGTTGCCGTCGCCGGCGTGGGCCACCGTCGGGATGGTGATGCCGTACTTGGCCTCGATCTCCCCGATCGCGCCGAACATCGCGGGCAGGGCGCTGCGGGGCACGCACACGTCCTCGATGAGCACGGTGCCCTGCGCGGCCATGGCCGGGTGGAACGCGCGCCGGATGCCGAACAGCCGCTCCCCCTCGGCGCGGTCGAGCGACAGCTCCACGGTGCCGCCGAGGGAGCGGATGACGGCGACGATGCCGTCCGCCTCGGTCTGGGCGGCGGGGCCGTCGGCCTGGATGATGAGCTGGGAGCCGCCGGGGTGGTCGATGCCGAGGTGCGCTGCGATGCCCGCCATGGCGCTCTCGCCGATGAGCTCCATGATGGCCGGGTGGAGGCCGGACGAGGTGATGACGGCGGCGGCGCGCGCCGCGTCATCCACGGTCCCGAAATTGGCGCTGATGATGGCGACCGGCCCCGTGACCAGGCGGCGCGCCTTCACCGTCGCCTCCACGATCACGCCGAGCGTGCCCTCGGAGCCGACCATGAGGGCGGTGAGGTCGAGGCCGGTGACGCCCTTCACCGTGCGGTGTCCGAGCTCGAGCAGCCGCCCGTCCGCCAGCACGACCTTGAGCCCGAGGACCGCGTCGCGCGTCACGCCGTACTTGGCGCACAGCAGCCCGCCCGCGTTGGTCGCGATGTTGCCGCCGACCGTCGAGATCGCGCGGCTCGCCGGGTCCGGGGCGAACCACAGCCCGTGCGGCGCGAGCTGCTCGTTGAGCGCGGCGTTGATGATGCCGGGCTGCACGACGGCGAGCTCGTCGTCGACGGACACCTCGAGCAGCCGGTCCATGGCGAGGGTGGAGAGCACGATCTGGCCGGCCTCCGCGATCGCGCCGCCGGCGAGGCCGGTGCCCGCGCCCCGGGTGACGACCGGCGTGCCGGTCTGGGAGGCGATGCGCAGCACGGCCTGGACGTCGTCGACGGTCCGCGCCGACACCACGGCGAGCGGCGCGCTGCCCGACACGTGCCCGGATCTGTCGGAGCGGGCAGTGTCGAGGGCGGTCGCGTCGGTCGAGACGGCCTCTCCCAGTGCGCTCCTCAGCAGCGCGACGACACCGCTGTCGTCGTCGCCGTGGTGCGCGGACGCGTGGCTGGGGCTGGTGACGCTCATCCTGTGATTCTATGCAGCGACCGGGTCGCCACGGCCGGTTCTACGCGGCGCAGGAGATGCAGTGCTGCGTCGAGGGGCGCGCCTCGAGGCGGCCCTTCGCGATCGCGCCGCCGCACGAGCTGCACGTGCCGTAGCTGCCCTGGTCCAGTCGGGCGAGCGCCTCGGAGATCTCGCGGGCGTGCTGCGTGGTCTGCTTGAGCATGGCGCGGGACTGCGCGCCCTCGAAGGCGGTGTTCGACCCCTCGGGGTCGTCGATCTCGTCGTTGGACGAGCCGCGGCGCGACTCGATGCCGTCGGCGATCTCGTGGCTCAGCTGGGCCTCGAGGTCGTGGGCCTCCTTCAGATCGGCGATGAGGCGGGTGCGGATGCGCGTGCTCTGCGCGGCCGTGAGGGGGCGGTCGTGGGCGGTGGTCGTTGAGGGCTTCAGTTCTGCGGTCACGCGCCAAGTATCGGGGTGGACGGTGAACAACAGGTAGACCTTGCGTTCCGCCCCCTCGATGGGATACAGCTGCGGGCCGTGTCCGATTCCCGCTAGAGAACGTCGGTGGCGCGTGGGACTCTGGGGTCATGGACGCCGCCTTCGCCGAGAAGTACCGTGCGCTGTCGTCTCGCGACTCGCGGTTCGACGGCCAGTTCATCGCCGGTGTGCACTCGACGGGCATCTACTGCCGCCCCAGCTGCCCGGCGATGACCCCGCGCGAGAAGAACGTGAGCTTCTACCGCACGGCGGCGGCCGCCCACGAGGCGGGGCTTCGCGCGTGCAAGCGGTGCCAGCCCGATGCGGTGCCGGGCTCCCCCGACTGGAACTTGAGCGACGACCTCGCCTCGCGCGCGATGCGGCTGATCACCGACGGCGTCGTCGAGCGCGAGGGCGTGCCGGGGCTCGCGTCACGCCTCGGCTACACCCCGCGCCACCTCACGCGCGTGCTCGTGTCGGAGCTGGGAGCCGGCCCGCTCTCGCTCGCCCGCGCCCACCGCGCGCAGAGCGCCCGCACCCTGCTCGCCTCCACGGAGCTGCCGATCTCCGAGGTCGCGTTCGCGGCGGGCTTCTCCAGCATCCGGCAGTTCAACGACACGATCCTCGCCGTGTACGAGACGACGCCGAGCGACCTGCGCAGGCTCGCCCGGCGCGGCGGCCGCGCGCTCGCGGCGGAGGCGCCGTCGACCGGCGCCACGTCCTCGTTGGCACTGCGCCTGCCCGCCCGCGCGCCGTTCGACGGCGCCGGCCTCATGCGGTTCTTCGCCGATCACACGGTGGCCGGGCTCGAGTCCGGCGACGAGACGCACTTCGAGCGCGCGATGCGGCTCCCGGGGGGCATCGCCCGCGTGCGCCTGGAGCTGGACGGGACCGGCGTGCGCTGCTCGGCTCGCCTCGAGAGCATCGCGGACGTGTCCACCCTCGTCGCGCGCGTCAGACGGCTGTTCGACCTCGACGCCGACTCCGTGGCGATCGACACCGCGCTGGCCCGCGACGAGGTGCTCGGGCCGCTCGTGGGCGTGCGGCCGGGCATCCGGCTGCCGGGTGCTGTCGACGCGGAGGAGGCGCTGTTCCGCACGCTCGTCGGCCAGCAGATCTCGGTGGCGGCCGCGCGCACGGTGCTCGGCACGCTGACGAGGACGCTCGGGACGGACGGGCTGTTCCCGACCGCCGCGCAGTTCGTCGAGGGCGGCCGCGAGGTGCTGCGGGGCCCGGCGAGCCGGATCGAGACGATCATGGGCGCGGCGGAGGCGCTGGCATCCGGCGATCTGGTGCTGGACGTCGGGATGCCCGCCGACGAGTTCACGGCGAGGCTGGTCGCACTGCCGGGGATCGGCCCGTGGACCGCGGGCTACCTCGCCATGCGCGTGCTCGGCAACCCGGACGTGCTGCTCGGCACCGACCTCGTGATGCTGCAGAGCGCCGCCGCCCTCGGCCTCCCCGGGACCACGAAGGGGCTCGCCGACCACGCCCGCCGCTGGGCCCCGTGGCGCAGCTATGCCGGACTCCACCTGTGGCGCGCAAGGCCTGTGGCCCCGCGAGCAGCAGACCGTACGATCGGAGCATGAGCAGCCCGACCCCGCACGCCGACGTCGACCCGCACGACGGCCGCGACGAGACCGAGAGCGAGCGCAACGACCGGAACTGGACGGAGATCCTGCAGGAGCTGCGGGTGATCCAGACCGGCACGCAGATCCTCACCGGCTTCCTGCTCACGCTCGCCTTCCAGCAGAGGTTCACTGACCTCGACGACTACCAGACGGACACCTACCTCGGCCTGGTGATCGTGGCCGCGCTCGCCACCGCCCTCGCGCTCTCGCCGGTCGCCCTGCACCGCGCGCTGTTCCGGCGCCGGGCCAAGGGCACGATCGTGAAGATCGCGAACTTCATGCTCAAGGCGACGCTCGCGGCGGTCGGTCTCACGCTCACCGGCACGGCGATGCTCATCTTCGATGTGGTGGTGGGCCGCGAGGCGGGCGTCATCGCGGGCGTCGCGGCACTGGCGGTCGTCGTCCTCGCGTGGATCGCACTGCCGGCCGTGGTGCGGGCGAGGGCCGTGTCGTCCAAGGAGCCGCGTGTCTGACCCCGCCGCCCAGCCGACGGCTCGGGCGTTCCAGCGCGGCGACTGGCGGTACGCCGCGAGGCGCGCGTGGCACGGGTTCGTGCGCCACCGGGGCATCGACTCCGCCGCCGCGCTCACGTTCTTCTCCTCGCTGGCGCTGTTCCCGATGGCGCTCACGGTCGTCTCCGCCTACTCGATCGGCAACGGCCGCGAGAATGCCGCCGCGAACCTCCTCGAGATCGTGGGCGAGGTCGTGCAGCCGGAGACCGTGGCGACGATCAAGGAGCCGCTCACGCAGCTGTTCACGGTCACCAACCCGGGAATCGCGCTCGCGCTCGGCCTCGTTCTCGCTCTGTGGTCGCTCTCGAGCTACGCGACCGGGTTCGGCCGCGCCGTCAACACCGTGTACGAAGTGCAGGAGGGCCGGCAGATCTGGAAGTTCCGCGGTCTGATGCTTGTGCTCGCAGTGTTCCTGCTGGCGATCTTCGCCGCCATCGCCGTGCTGCTGCTGACCACGGAGCGCGTGGCGTCGGCGGTCGGCCTCGCCGAGCCCTGGCTCGCTGTCTGGGTCGTCGGCCGGTGGCCGGCCGTCGCCGTCCTGTTCACGCTGCTGATCGCGGTCCTCTACTACGCGACGCCCAACGTGCGGCACGGCCGCCTGCGCTGGGTGAGCTTCGGCGCGCTGTTCGCGATCGTCGCCTGGGGCCTCGCCACCGCGGCGTTCACGCTCTACGTGTCGACGGTCGGCACCTACGACCGGATCTACGGATGGCTCGGCGGCGGCGTCGCGCTGCTGCTGTGGCTCTACATCACCAACCTTGTGCTCGTGCTCGGCGCGGAGGTGGACGCGGAGCTCGTCCGGCTGCGACAGTTGCGCGCGGGCATCCGGGCCGAAGAGGTGGTGCAGCTGCCGATGCGCGACACCAACCGCAACCTCATGCTCGCGCGGCAGCGCTCTCAGGACGAGGCGGAGGGCCGAGTGATCCGGGAGAATTCGGAGGGCTGAGCGGGCTGAGCGGGACGCGCTGCTGCCAGCCCCCACCCATGCGGACTATTCGGACCCGTGCGCGCGCCGCGGAAAGAGCACGGTGCCGAAACCTCCGCGCGGGCTCGGGGATGCCGGCGCAACCCCGGCACGCTCAGCCGGCCTTGGCCTTCTTGGCAGGTGCCTTCTTCGTGGGCGCCTTCTTGGCCGGAGCCTTCGCCGCCCGGTTCTTCTCGACGCTGCGACGCAGGGCCTCCATGAGGTCGAGCACCTCGCCGCCGCCGTCGGACTCCTCCGCCGCCTCGCCGAACGTCTCGGCGGTGTCGACAGCGTCGCCCTTCTCGAGCTTGGCCTCGATGAGCTCCTTGAGCTGGTCCTGGTAGTCGTCAGTGAAGCGGGCAGGGTCGAAGTCGGCCTCGAAGCTCTTCACGAGCGCCTGCGACATCTCGAGCTCTTTGTCGGTGATCGTGACCTTCTCGTCGAGGGAGGCGAACTTGGCCTCGCGCACCTCGTCGTCCCACAGGAGCGCCTGGAGCATGAGCACGTCGCCGCGCACGCGCAGAGCGCCGAGGCGGGTCTTCTGGCGCAGCGCGAACTGCACGATCGCCGTGCGGTCGGTCTGCTCGAGCGTCTGGCGCAGCAGCGCGTAGGCCTTGACCGACTTGGAGTCGGGCTCCAGGTAGTAGCTCTTCTCGAACATGATGGAGTCGACCTGGTCGCTCGGCACGAACTCCACGACGTCGATCTCACGGCTCTTCTCGGCCGGCAGCATCGCGATGTCCTCGTCGGTGAGGATGACGGTCTTGTCTCCGTCGTCGAAGGCCTTGGCGATGTCGGCGTACTCCACGACCTCGCCGTCGAGCTCGCACGTGCGCTTGTAGCGGATGCGGCCGCCGTCCTTCGCATGCACCTGGTGCAGCGAGACGTCGTGGTCCTCCGTGGCGCTGTAGACCTTCACGGGCACGTTGACCAGCCCGAATGTGATGGCGCCCTTCCAGATGGATCGCATGAGCCTGCCCTTCGATGTGAACTCCGTACACATTCTCGTGCAGGCTGGTGTCAAGCGCTAGCCATGGCGGGGCGCGCGCGGAGAGGATAAGGGCATGGCAGAAGACCAGGTGGTGACGATCGACGGGCACCGCCTCAAGCTGACCAACCTCGACAAGGTGCTCTACCCCGAGACCGGCACGACCAAGGCCGATGTCCTCGACTACTACGCGCGCGTCGCGAGCGCCCTCATCCCGCACGCGCGCAACCGGCCGGCGACCCGGAAGCGCTGGGTGCACGGCGTCGGCACCGACGACGACCCGGGCGAGATGTTCTTCCAGAAGAACCTCGACGAGCGCTCCACCCCGCAGTGGGTCGCGCGCCGCGAGCTGCAGCACTCCGACCACGTCAACACCTACCCGCTCGTCAACGATCTCGCGACCCTCACCTGGCTCGGGCAGATCGCCGCGCTCGAGATCCACGTGCCGCAGTGGCAGTTCGGCCGCACGGGCGCGCGCAATAACCCCGACCGCCTCGTGCTCGACCTCGACCCCGGGCCCGGCGCCGGACTGCAGGAGTGCGCGGAGGTCGCGCGGTGGGCCCGCGCGATCCTGAAGGACATGGGGCTCGACCCGATGCCCGTCACGAGCGGCAGCAAGGGCATCCACCTCTACGCGGCCCTCGAGGGGAAGCAGACCAGCGACCAGGTGTCGGAGGTCGCGCACGAGCTCGCCCGCGCGCTGGAGGCCGATCATCCCGACCTCGTCGTCAGCGACATGAAGAAGGCCCTGCGCGAGGGCCGCGTGCTCGTCGACTGGAGTCAGAACAACGGCAACAAGACCACTATCACGCCGTACTCGCTGCGCGGGCGGTCGCACCCGATGGTCGCGGCGCCGCGCACCTGGAAGGAGCTCGACTCCCCCGACCTGGCGCAGGTCGGGTATGAGGAGATGATCAGACGAGTGGCGAAGCGGGGCGACATCCTGGCCGAGCTCACCGCCGGCCACCTGTCGTCGCTCGAGCCGACGCCCGAGCGGATGGCCGGCTTCCAGCACGCGGACGGCGCAGACGACCGCCTTGCGAAGTACCGCAGCATGCGCGACGGGTCGATCACTCCGGAGCCGGTGCCGAGCGGAGTCGCGCCGCCGACCGCCGGGCAGACCTTCGTGATCCAGGAGCACCACGCGAGCCGGCTGCACTACGACTTCCGCCTCGAGCACGACGGCGTGCTGGTGAGCTGGGCGCTGCCCAAGGGCGTGCCGACCGACATCGCGAAGAACCACCTGGCCGTGCAGACCGAGGACCACCCCCTCGAGTACGGCACGTTCGAGGGGACGATCCCCGCGGGCCAGTACGGCGCGGGCGAGGTGACCATCTGGGACCAGGGGACCTACGAGCTGGAGAAGTGGCGCGACGGCAAGGAGGTCATCGCGACCCTGCACGGCGAGAAGCACGGCTCGCACCGCTACGCGCTCATCCAGACCGGTGGGCGGGACGGCGCGGAGAACACGTGGCTGATCCATCTGATGAAGCCGGTAGACGAGCAGCCGACCCGGCACACGAAGGCCGACTCGAGGCGGAAGGTCATCGGCGGGAGCAAGGAGAAGAGGGACCGGGATGCCCCGAGCCCGATGCTCGCGACACTCGGCACGGAGGGCGATCTGGGACTGAACTCGCCCGAGGCTGCGCAGGAGTGGGCGTTCGAGATGAAGTGGGACGGCATCCGCGCGATAGCCCAGGTCTCTCGCGGGCAGGTGCGCCTCACGAGCCGCAACGGCGTGGACGTGACCTCCCGCTACCCCGAGCTGGCCGCCCTCGCCGACGCGGTCGACGGCGACGCGGTGATCGACGGCGAGATCGTCGCCCTCACGCGGGCCGGCCGCCCGGACTTCGGACTGCTGCAGCGCCGGATGGGCCTCACCAAGCTCGCCGAGGTCGAGGCCGCCGCCAAAAAGGTCCCGGTGCACTTCATGGCGTTCGACGTGCTCGAGGTGGCGGGAAAGAGCCTCGCCGCGTCGAGCTGGACCGAGCGCCGCGAGGCCCTGGAGCAGACCGTCCGCTCCGTGGGCGCCGTGCAGGTGCCGCCGGTGTTCGAGGGCGACGTGCGCGCCGCGATGGCGATGAGCCGCAAGCTCGGGCTCGAGGGCGTCATGGCCAAGCGGCGCACGAGCACCTACAGCGCGGGCAAGCGGGTTCGGTCGTGGATCAAGCTAAAGCACCACCTCACGCAGGAGGTCGTGATCGGAGCGTGGAGGCCCGGCGCTGGCAACCGGGCGCACCGCGTGGGGTCGCTGCTCATGGGGATCCCGGACGGCGGCGGACTGCGCTTCGTCGGCAGGGTCGGCACGGGATTCACCGATCGAGACCTCGACGCGATGGCATCCCGGTTCCGGCGCCTCGAGCGCAAGACGAGCCCGTTCACGGAGCTCCCCGCGACGGAGGCGAAGGACGCCCACTACATCTCCCCCGTGCTCGTGGGCGAGGTCGAGTTCGCGGAGTGGACGCCGACGGGCAAGCTCCGCCAGCCGAGCTGGCGCGGCTGGCGCCCGGACAAGGACCCGTCGGAGGTCGTGCCGGAGAGCTAGGCCCACTTGCGGAGGATGACGCGCCGCGCGGCCGGGACGGGGTGCTGGCCTCCCCGCGTGTCATCCTCCGCAAGCATTGCGTAGTGACTGCCGCACGCAGCGCAAGCCCCTGCCCGCGGTGGGCGGGCGCGCCTAGGCTGAACCCATGAAGCCCAGAATCCTCGTCCTCGCCGTCGGTGTCGCCATCGGATACGTCCTCGGAACCCGCGACGGCCGCGCCCGCTACGACCAGATGAAGGCCAAGGTCACCGAGCTGTGGGAGGACCCTCGCGTGGTCCGCGCCCGCAAGGATGTCGAGGCCTACGCCCGGCAGCAGGCGCCGATCATCCGCGAGCGGGCGGAGGCGGCAGCGAAGGCGGCCCCGGGCGTCGCCAAGGATGTCGCCGGCAAGGTCGCCACGGTCGCGACCGACGTCGCGGGCCAGGTGTCCGAGACCGCAAGGGACGTGGCCGGCCAGGTCGCCACCGTCGCCTCCGACGTCTCCGCGAAGGCCACTGCAACGGCGAAGGACGTCTCCGCGAGGGCCGCGGCAACCGCCAAGGACGTGCGCGCCCGCGCCGGCGAGGTCGCGAGCGACCTCCGCGAGCGCGGTGAGGCTGCCGTCGACGGCGCCGTGGAGGCCGCAGGCAAGGCCCGGGATGCCGCCCTCGACACCGTGCCCGACCCGGACGCGGACGGCGAAGGCGGCCCCCAGAAGCGCTAGCTCTGCGGCGGGATGACCGGGAGCGTGAGCGGCCCGGTCATCGCGACCATCCCGCTCAGGCGCTCCGGCGACAGCACCTGGGCGACCTTCTCGGCCGTCATGAGCCCGGCGTCCACCACCAGGTCGGCGATCGAGGCCTTCGTGGTGAGCGCCGTGTGCGCGAGCGTGGCTGCTGCCGCGTAGCCGATGTACGGCGTGAGAGCCGTCACGACGCCCACGCTCGTCTCGACCTGCATCGCCAGGCGCTCCGTGTTGGCCGTGATGCCGTCCACGCAGTTGACCCTCAGGGTGTAGCAGGCGTTGGTCATCCAGGCGAGGCTCTGCAGGATCGAGTGCGCTATCACCGGCTCGAACGCGTTGAGCTGCAACTGCCCGCCCTCCGCGGCCGCGGTGACCGTGGCATCCGCCCCGATGACGCTGAAGGCGACCTGGTTCACGACCTCGGGGATCACGGGGTTCACCTTGCCCGGCATGATCGACGAGCCGGCCTGGCGCGCGGGGAGGTTGATCTCGCCGAATCCGGCCTGCGGACCACTCGACAGCAGGCGCAGGTCGTTGCAGATCTTGGAGAGCTTCACGGCGGCGCGCTTGAGGATGCCGCTCACCGTCATGAAGATGCCGGCGTCGCTCGTGGCCTCGATGAGGTCCGGCGCGGTCTCCATCTCGATGCCCGTGACCTCCACGAGGTGCTTGCGCACCGCCTCCGCGTAGCGCGGGTCGGCGGTGATGCCGGTGCCGATCGCGGTGGCGCCCATGTTGATCTCGTTGAGCCACGGGATCGACTCGCTCAGGCGGTCGTAGTCCTCGGCGAGGGTGTGGGCGAAGCCGCCGAACTCCTGGCCGAGGGTCATCGGCACGGCGTCCTGCAGCTGGGTGCGGCCGATCTTGAGGATGTTCGAGAATTCGCGGCCCTTCGCCGCGAAGGCGGCCGTCAGAAGCTTGTGCTCCGCGAGGAGGCGCTGCACCCCGAACACCATGGCGAGTTTGATGGCCGTCGGGTAGACGTCGTTCGTGGACTGGCTCCGGTTGACGTCGTCGATCGGGCTCAGGTGCGCGTAGTCGCCCTTGGGGTAGCCCATGAGCTCGAGGCCCCGGTTCGCGATCACCTCGTTGGCGTTCATGTTCGTCGAGGTGCCCGCCCCGCCCTGGATGACCCCCACCCGGAACTCGGCGTGCAGGTCGCCCGCGACGATCTCCTCGCAGACCTGGTCGATGATCCGGGCCTTCTCGGGGTCGAGCACCCCGATCTCGGCGTTCGCCCTGGCGCACGCCTGCTTCACGCGGGCGAGGGCGCGGACCAGGTCCGGGTAGTTGTAGATCGCGCGGCGCGTGATCGGGAAGTTCTCCAGAGCGCGCGCGGTGTGAATGCCCCAGTAGGCGTCCACGGGGATGGGCATCGAGCCGAGCGAGTCTGTCTCCTCCCGTGTCTCGGCGGTGAGGTCGAGGGCAGTCTCGTAGGCCCTGCGAGGCGAGTTCTCGTCACCGGCAATGGTTTGCGCGGTATCGGTACTCAGGGTGTGGGTCGACGCTTGTGGCGTGGTTTCCATGTCGTATCTCCTTTGATGTGACGCGACAAGCCTAGGTCAGGCTGCCCGCCTTTAGCCGAAGGCGTGAAGGGCGGGAACGATGAGGTAGATCCCGAAGGCGACGACGAGCCCGCAGAGGACGAACAGGGCGACGGATGCCGGGCGGCGCCATGACTCGGTGCCGTCGCCCACCCGCAGCGCGAGGGAGAACAGGGTCACGAGGACGCAGGCGGCCACGAGGGCGACCCCGACAACCAGCGGGAACGTCGACCAGTCGATCACCGGGCACCCGCCTTCTTGCGCTTCTTCGGCCGCACGAACACGCCCGGTTCGGGAGCGTGGAAGTGGCGGTGGTCGACCTTGGTGCGGCGCGACCGCAGGAAGATCGTGAGGATGGCGCCGATCGCCAGGAGCACGTCGATGATGACGCCCCACAGCCCGAACCCGGCGATGAACGCGGCAGCCGCGCCCACGATGCCCGCGGCGGGGATGGTGATGAGCCAGCCGAGGGCGATGCGGCCGGCCGTGCGCCAGCGCACCGAGGCGCCCTTGCGGCCCACGCCGGTGCCGATGACGGAGCCGGAGGCGACCTGGGTCGTGGACAGCGCGAAGCCCAGGTGGGTCGAGGCGAGGATCGTGGCCGTGGTGGCGGCCTCGGCGGCGAAGCCCTGCGCGGGCTCGACGTCGGTGATGTCGCGGCCCAGCGTCTTGATGATCCGCCAGCCGCCCGAGTAGGTGCCGATCGCGATCGCGAGCGCGCAGGCCGCGATCACCCACAGCTCGGGCCCGGTGCCGGAGGGCTGCATGCCCGCGGCGATCAGCGTGAGAGTGATGACGCCCATGGTCTTCTGCGCGTCATTGGTCCCGTGCGCCAGCGAGACGAGCGATGAGGTGAAGATCTGGCCGCGCTTGAAGCCGTCGCGCTCCCGCTTCCTCGTGACGCCGTAGGCGATCTTGGTCGCGACGAACGACACGAGACCCGCAGTGAAAGGCGCGAGCACGGCGGGGATGAGGATCTTCGAGACGAGCACCGCGCCGTCGATCGCTCCGAACCCCACGCCCACGGCGACGGCGCCGATGAGGCCGCCGAACAGCGCGTGGCTGGAGGAGGACGGCAGGCCGAGGAGCCAGGTCACGAGGTTCCACACGATCGCCCCGATGAGGCCTGCCAGGATCAGCACCGGCGTGATCTGCACACCGCCGTCGCCCTCGCGGATGAGCCCGCCGCTGATCGTCTTGGCCACCTCCGTGGAGAGGAACGCGCCGACGAGGTTGAGGACCGCCGCGATCGCCACGGCGACCTTGGGCTTGAGAGCACCGGTCGCGATGGGCGTGGCCATGGCGTTCGCGGTGTCGTGGAACCCGTTCGTGAAGTCGAAGAAGAGAGCCAGCGCGATCACCAGCACGACAACGAGCGAGATGTCCACCGCTGAGAGTCTTGCACCTCGACGGCCTTCGCCGCCACCGCCCGCGGGATGGCTAGGCTGTAGCCCTCATGGCCACCATCTCCGTCGTTGTCCCGGCGCTCAACGACTCCCCCATGCTCGCGCGCTGCCTCCTTGCGCTCGCCGCCCAGACGCGGCAGCCCGACGAGGTGGTGGTCGTCGACAACGGCAGCACGGACGACACGGCGGCGGTCGCCCGCGCGGCCGGCGCGCGCGTGGTCGCCGAGCCGCTGAGGGGCATCTTCCCCGCCACCTCCGCCGGCTTCGACGCCGCCCTCGGCGAGATCATCGCGCGGCTCGACGCCGACTCGCTCCCGCCGTCCGACTGGGTGGCCCGGCTCGAGGCCGCGTTCGAGGCGGACCCGCGGCTCGCGTTCCTCAGCGGGCCAGGAGACTTCTACGGGTCCACGCGGCTGGTGCACTGGCTCGCGGAGACGCTGTACATCGGGGGCTACGTGTGGTTCGTGGGGCTGCTGCTCGGGCATCCCCCGCTCTTCGGCTCGAACCTCGCGATGCGGGCCGCCGACTGGAAGCGCATCCGCGGTACGGTCCACCGGGAGCTGCGCACCATCCACGACGACCTGGATCTCGCCATCCACGTCCTCCCCGACCAGCGGGTGCGGTTCGACAAGACCCTTCGGGTGGGCGTCTCGGCGCGGCCGTTCGCGAGCTTCGCGGGCTTCCAGCGCCGCATCGACTGGGCGTTCGGCACACTCGGCCTCAACTGGCGCGAGCGCTCCCTGCTCGACCGCCGGCGCGAGCAGGTGCGCTACGACCGGGCGAACCGCTAGCGGTCAGCTGCGGTACAGCGCCACCATGTCGCGCACGAGCTGGTGCGGCGCCGTCTCGCACGGGCTGTGGCCGGTGCGGTAGACCGCGATGCGCGCGCCGATCGCCTCGGCGAGCGCCGCGTGCAGCGAGAGCGGCCACAGGTCGTGCTCTCCGACCGCGACGAGCTTCGGGATGCCCGCCGCCGCAAGCTCCGCGCGCACATCCGGTGCGCGCTTCATGAGCGAAATGATGTCGGCCACGCTCGACCGGCGCGTGAGCGCGAAGCGGTGCCGCACGAATTCGAGGCGCTTCGGCGGCACGTGCGTGAAGTTGTTCCGCACACCCCAGATCATCAGGGCAGCCCCGATGCGGCCGGTGGTGAGGCCGGTGAGCTTGCCGAGGCGCTTCACCCCGCGGAACCCCTGCCCCGGCTGGGGCGGCGCGCTGAGGAGGGTGAGGCTCAGGAACAGGTCGGGCCGCGCCACGAACGCGAGCTGCGCGACAGTGCCGGCGAACGAGTACCCGAGAACGTGCGCGGGCTCCTCGCCCAGCACGAAGAGCAGGTCGCGCACGAACAGCCTGTGGTCGTAGTGCTCCCCCTGGGGCGGCCCCGCCGTCGCCGACTCGTACTGACCCGCCATGTCGTAGCTCTCCACGCGGTAGCCCTCCGCGACGAGCAGCGGCAGCATGAGCACGAAGTCCTCCTTCGACCCCGTGACGCCCGGCACGAGAACGACCCGGGGATGCCCCGGCTCGCCCATCACCAGGGTGGCGAGGCGTCCGCTCGGCGCGTCGATCCACCCGCGCTCGGCGCCCTCGGGCGGAACTGTCCAGTCGATGTCCGGAATCGCCTCGTCCAGGGCGACCGCGAGTGAGGCTTCGTCGGGGCTGGGGGCTGTCACCCGGAAGATATTACGCCTGGACCGGCACCAGTTTTCGCGATGTGACCCTGCCCACGAACTGCTGCAGGCGCCGGTACACCTCGGCCGACGCGGGATGCCGGCTGTCCTGCTGCCAGGTGTGCAGCGCCTCGTCGTCGACGAGGGTCTCCACGCCCACCCCGTGCTCGCGCAGCGCGGCGATGAAGTTGAGGTTGGCGCGGTACAGGTAGTCGCGGCGCGAGGTGGTCACGAGCACCGGCGGGTAGGTGCGGTCGATCCACTCGATCGGCGAGAGGAAGCGCGCTGCGTGCTCCAGGTGCTGCCCGCGGCCGCGCCCCGGCAGGAGCATCCGCACGAAGCCCAGACCCAGGACGAACCCCTTCTCGAAGATCACCGAGAAGTCGGAGACGCTGCAGTGCTGGACGAGGCCCCGGATGCTCCGCGCCGGCACGGCGGGGGCGAGGGAGTAGTGCTCCGCGAGCTCCGGCCTGCTCATCGCGGCCGCGAGCAGGGCGGAGATCTGCCCGCCCGCCGAGTCCCCGCCGAGGACGATGCTGTGCTCGTCGCCGCCGATCTCCCGGGCGTGCTCGCGCACCCACGCGAGCGCCTGGTTGGCATCCCGGAGCATGTGCTCCATCTGGAACCGCGGGGCGCGGCGGTAGTTGACGTTCACGACCACCATGCCGTGGGCTTGGCTCGCGCAGTAGCGGGTGAGGGGCGCCTTGTCGCCCGAGGTCCAGCCGCCGCCGTGGAAGTACACGTACACGGGCAGGGGGCCGGGAGCGTCGACCGGGCGCAGCACGTCGAGCCGGTGCTCGCGCATCCCGTCGCCGACGTAGTCGATGTCGAAGGTGTAGTCGATCGTGCCGATGGGGTCCGCGCTGAACCGGCGGAGCTCCCCCGGCGCGAGGTGCGCCATGAGAGCGCGCCACGCCCAGACGGGAACCCGCGAGAGCGGAAGGGTCGGCAGCGGCATGCGGCCACGATAGGCCGCGACCCCTAGCGTTGCCTGAGCGCACGGTGCCTGTTGCATGAAGGCGCCGTTTGCGCAATGCCGCGCCCGGGGCTTGACCGTGGAGGCCGCCGCGTGGCTACTCTGGAGAATGACCGCACCGCAGGCGTCCCTCGGCTTTCTCGCGCCGTGGATGACCCGGCAGCGCTGGTTCGCCAACAAGGGGGCCGAGCCTGTCCTCGAGGAGATCGGCTCGTGGACCTATGCGAGTGCCGAGCCCGGGGTGCAGGTCGTGACCCACCTCCTGCTCGACCACACGGTGGGCAAGCCCGCGCTGTACCAGGTGCCGCTCACCTACCGGGAGCAGCCGCTGCCGCAGTCGACGGCGCTTGTCGGCAGGCTGGACGGCGCGTATGTCTACGACGGCCCCCACGACCCCGCGTTCACCACCGCGCTGATCCGCTTCATCGCGGACGGCGCCGAGACGACCGGCGACCGCACCTGGGCGATCGGGCAGCACACCGCCGGAACGGTGGCCGACGGCCTCGCCTCGCGGGTGCTGACCGGTGAGCAGTCCAACACCTCGATCATCTACGAGGCGGCGGGCGCGACCCCGCTCATCGTGAAGCTGTTCCGCGCCCTCCACGACGGTGAGAACCCCGACGTCGTGCTGCAGACCGCGCTCGCGCTCGCGGGGTCGGACGCGGTGCCGCACCCGGTAGGCCACATCGTCGCAGAGTGGAACGACCGCGGGGAGGCGAGCGGACGGGCGAAGGGCCACCTCGCGTTCGCGCAGGAGTTCCTGCCCGGCGTCGAGGACGCCTGGCGCGTCGCGCTCGCCGCGGCCGAGGCCGGCACCGACTTCTCCCGCGAGGCGCGCGAGCTCGGGATCGCGACCGCGGGCGTCCATGCCACGCTGGCCGCGAGCATGCCCACGGCAACGGCCTCCCCCGCCGAGATCCAGGCGGTGGTCGGCCTCATGCACGGCCGCCTGGCCGCTGCGGTCGCCGAGGTCCCCGCGCTCGCGGAGTACGGCCCGGCCCTGCGCGAGGTCTTCGCCCACGCGGCGACGGCGGCGTGGCCGGCCCAGCAGCGCATCCACGGCGACCTGCACCTCGGCCAGGTGCTCAAGGTGTCCGGCCGCGGCTGGGTGCTGGTCGACTTCGAAGGCGAGCCGCTGCGCCCGATGCGCGAGCGCAACCGGCTGGACAGCCCGCTGCGCGACGTGGCCGGGATGCTCCGCTCCTTCGACTACGTGGCCGGATCGCTCGCGGTCTCCGGCATCGCGGGCGGCCCCGAGTGGGCGGCTACCGCCCGTGCGGCGTTCTCCGAGGGGTACAGCGAGGCCTCCGGCTGCGACCTGCGGGAGAACCGCGCCGTGGTCGACGCGTTCGAGGTCGACAAGGCGCTCTACGAGACCGTCTACGAGGCGCGAAACCGCCCGAGCTGGCTCGAGATCCCGGTGGCGGCCCTGCGGCGGCTCTCGGCGCGCCTGAACGTGGGATGAACAGCAGCTGGCGAAAACCGGGAATCGCCGGAGACTTCCCGGGGTAACCGGCCGATTGCTGGTCCACTTCACTACAGTTGGTGCGTTTGCATCGACTCATCCAACCCGAATGGCAGCCCTCGTGGAACTCGAGACTCGCACTTCCGAATACGCCCGGCCGGACCACTTCCTCCTGCACCTGAGCGACACCCACCTGCTCGCGGGCGGCAGCAGGCTGTACGGCACCGTGGACGCCGAGACTCACCTGCGGGAGCTGCTCGCGGAGCTCGAGGGCTCCCGCGGCCGCCCGGAGGCGATCATCGTCACGGGCGACCTCGCGGACCGCGGCGAGCCCGACGCCTACGACCGACTGCGCCGCCTGGTGGAGCCCGTGGCCGCGAGGCTCGGCGCCCGGGTGATCTGGGTGATGGGCAACCACGACGACCGCGGAGCGTTCCGCAGCCAGCTCCTCGCCGAGCAGGCGAGCACGCGCCCCGTCGACCGGGTCTACGACATCAACGGGCTGCGCATCATCACCCTCGACTCCACCGTGCCCGGCCACCACTACGGCGAGGTCACCGGCGAGCAGCTCGACTGGCTCGCCGAGGAGCTGTCGACCAGGGCTCCGCACGGCACGATCCTCGCCATGCACCACCCGCCCCTGCCGAGCGTGCTCGACCTCGCCGTCGCCGTCGAGCTGCGCGACCAGTCCGGGCTCGCCGAGGTGCTCCTCGGCTCTGACGTGCGCAGCATCATCGCGGGCCACCTGCACTACAGCTCGACCGGCACCTTCGCGGGCATCCCCGTGTCCGTCGCGTCGGCGACCTGCTACACGCAGGACCTCAACGTGCCGGTCGGAGGCACGCGCGGCCGCGACGGCGCACGGGCGTTCAACCTGGTGCACGTGTACGGCACCACCGTGCTGCACTCCGTGGTGCCCGTGGGGCAGTACGGCGTGCTCGACTACGTCGACGCGGAGGAGACCGCCCGCAGGCTCGCCGCCTCGGGAATCCGCATCGCGGACCGCGTCAACTCGCCGGTAGCGCCCGAGCCGCCGATGACGATGCCACTGCCTGTTCAGAGGTGAGCTTCGCAG
This sequence comes from Rhodoglobus sp. GW821-FHT12B09, assembly GCF_058809925.1. Classification (NCBI taxonomy): domain Bacteria; kingdom Bacillati; phylum Actinomycetota; class Actinomycetes; order Micrococcales; family Microbacteriaceae; genus Rhodoglobus; species Rhodoglobus sp. GW821-FHT12B09. Next base: position 220,678 of record NZ_JBXATB010000002.1, read on the forward strand.
GCGAACCAGGCCCGGTCTCCCAGGGTGCTGCGACGCTGAAGTAGCGCTCGAGGAACGCGCGCACGGTCTTGGTGCGGCGCGCCACCGAGATCTCCGGCTGGCTGCCGTCGTTGAGGCAGAAGAAGTCGTAGTCGCGCCGTTTGAGCAGGCGGTCCATCTCGGCGGGCGCCGTCGCGAGGGTCGTCTCGATGTAGCGCACGGATGCCTGGGTCTGCACGACAGCGCGCCCGGTCATGAGCGCGTAGTAGTGGTAGAGCGAGTTCGTGACCGACACGTCTGTCGCGGACCGGAACGCGCTGCGAGCCGTGCGGGCGAAGTCCTCGGGGAACTCGGCCTCCAGTGCGGCCAGGACACTGCGGCGCAGCGGCGTCGCGGCGTGCTCCAAGTGCCGGGTGGTCACGCGGCCGAAGCGCTCGCGCAGCAGCGCACGGTTGACGCGGGCGGCGTTCTCGAAACCGCTGCGCGCCGAGTCCGGCTCGCCCAGCCCGATGCGGGTCTGCGCCTCGATGAACTTCGTGATGCCGCCCGGCGAGAAGAACATCTCCGGCCGCACCGGGCGCCCGAAGAACATGTCGTCGTTCGAGTAGAGGAAGTGCTCGCTCAACCCCTCGATCTTGTGCAGCTGGCTCTCCACGGCGTGCGAGTTGTGCGTGGGCAGGGCCTCCGGGTCGCTGAAGAACTCCTCGCTGCGCACTATGGTGACGGCCGGGTGGTCGGCGAGCCACGCCGGCGCCGGCGAATCGGTCACGATGAAGATCCGGCGGATCCACGGGGCGTACAGGTACACGCTGCGCAGCGCGTACTTGAGCTCGTCGATCTGGCGGTAGCGCGCCTCGGAGTCGTCGCCCTCCCCCACCACGTACGCCTCCATGCGCTGGGCGCGGGCGCGCTGGAACTCGGAGGACGTGCCGTCCACCCACGAGAACACGATGTCGATGTCGAATGTCACGTCGCTCGCGAGCACGTCGAACATGCCGCCGAGGGTGCGCCAGGTGCGGCCGTGGAGCTCGACGGCCGCGTCGATCGCCTCCGCGCGCGGCAGCACGCGCCGCATGAGGGCGTTCTCGGCCGGGGCCGTGATGGTCTCGGCGCCGAAGTCCCAGAACTCGAGGCGCACCGCGCCGTCCGGTCCGTAGCGCAGCTTGCCGGCGCGGCTCGCACGGGGGCGGTACAGCTTGAGCACGCGGCCGCCGGGAAGGGCGCCGTCCGCGATGAGCACCTCGGTCGCGGAGCCCGCGCGGGCGTAGAACGGCTCGACCGCGAATTCGGCCGCGAGGGCGGCGGCGGTGTCGCGGGCGCGCGCCCGGTCCACGGCGATGACCGGGCGGTCGTCGTCGCGGCGCACGAGCAGGTGCTCCACGCCGTGCGCGTCGAGGGCGTCGTGGATCGCGACGAGGTCGGCGGCCGTGGCATCCCGTGGCGACAGCGCGTCGTTCACGAGGGTGAAGCGGCCCTTCCGCAGGGTCACGTCGGTGCGGGCGTTCAGGCGCGGATGAGCCCGGCCCAGGATCGTCAGGTCGGGAGTCACGCGCTCTCGCCGCGCGAACCGCTCGCGCTGCGCTGGCTGATGGCGTCCCGCAGGAGGCTCGACAGGGCCTCGAGCTGGATGTTCGACTCCGCGGCCACCTCGACATCGGAGCCGTCGAGCGCGCGGGCGGCGAGGCCGGCCTTGCTGTCGATGAGCTCGGCGATGCGCGCGTCGATGGTGTGCGCGGCGATGATGCGCCAGGCAGTGACGGGCAGCTCCTGGCCGATGCGGTGCACGCGGTCGATGGCCTGCGTCTGCTCGGCGCTCGTCCAGCTGAGCTCGGCGAGCACGACGTTCGACGCGGCCTGCAGGTTGAGGCCGACGCCGGCCGCGGTGAGCGACGCGACGACGATCGAGACCTCGGGGTCCTCGGCGAAGGAGTCGATCGCGAGCTGGCGGGCCTTCGTGCTCTGGTCGCCGCGGATCGAGACGGACTTGAGCCCGGCCTTCGCGAAGTGCTCCTCCGCGACGTCCATCACATCGATGTGCTTGGCGAAGAAGACGACCTTCCCGACGGAGCGGGCGAGCTGGGCCGTGTAGTCGGCAGCGAGAGTCGCCTTGGCCTGGCCGATGCGGCGCACCATGGTGAAGACGTTCTCGCCGGTCGTGGCGCCCTTCGACTCCTCGAGCTCGGCGTGCGCGACGACGCGGATGATCTCGTCGTCGGTCGCGTCGGGCTTGATCTCGCGGACGCGGTTGAACCGGTCGACGAGCCGCGCGGTGAGCGCGGCCTCGGCGGCGCGGATCGAGCGGCCCAGGTCGTCGTCGAGCTCGACGGGGATGTCGGCGACGCGGCGGGCAGGGATGTCTGCCGCGACGTCCACCTTCTTGCGGCGCACGATGCCCATGTCGACGACCGCGCGACGGGCCTCGGCGAAGAAGCCGAAGTCGGCGGGAGTGAGGCCGGTGTCCTCGAGCTTCTCCATGAGCTGGGGCAGCGGCTTCTTGTCGTCGATCCAGCCCAGGAACTGCCAGATCGCACGGAAGTCCTCGATGGAGTTGATCAGCGGGGTGCCGGTCAGGGCCATCATGAGCGCCCGCGGCGAGGTGGCGCGGATGCTCTTCGAGAGCGCGAGCACGTGCTTCGAGCGCTCGGACTTGAGGTTCTTGATGAAGTGCGCCTCGTCGACGACCATGCCCTTGAACCCGAAGCGCCCGAGCCAGCCGACGTGCCGGTCGAGGATCTCGTAGTTCACGATCACGACGTCGCTGAACGCGTCGACGTCCTTGCCGTCGCCGTGCACGACTGTCGCGGTGCGGCCCGGCGTCCACAGCTCGACCTCCCGCGCCCAGTTCGTCTTGACGACGTTGGGCACGACGACGAGCAGCGGGTAGGAGTTCGAGGCCTCGGCCGCGAGCAGGGACTGCGCGGTCTTGCCGAGCCCGGGCTCGTCGGCCAGCAGGAAGGTGCGGTGGCCCTTGCGGACCTCCTCGACGAAGCGCGCCTGGTGGCGCATCATCTCGAGGTTGCCGCGCGTGCGCAGCGTGGTGGCCTCCGGGAGGTCCATCGTCGCGGCGCCGCCGCCGGCGCCGTACTCGAACGAGCGGAACAGCGGCTCGATGAGCTCCCAGTTGGCAAGGCGGTTGACCTTGGCGGGCACCGCCTGCATGCCGCTGAAGTCGGGCGCGAGGAACGGGTTCGACATCTGCATCTGGCGCACGGATGCCGGCACCACCTGCTTCTCGACCTGCTTGTCCACGGGCTTGGGCTCGGTGGTTATGATGAGCTCGTCGGGGCTGAGCTCGACGCCCGCGGCGATCAGCAGGTCGCGGCGGAGGGCCTTGGCGGCCGCGGTCACGGGCGCGTCATCGGCGAGCATCGCGATGAGGCTCGTGTCGCGCGCGGCGGTCTTCGCGAGGATGCCCGCGAGCCCGTCCAGCCGCTTCTGCTCGTTGGCCCGCTCGGAGTCGGTGAGGGACTTGTCGGCCTTGACCCGGGCGCGCTCCTCGCGCAGCAGGAGGGCTGCGACCTGGAAGCGCGCACGGTTGGACGGCTTGAGCGGCCCCTTCTGCACGGCGGTCTCGACCTCGCGCGCGGCGCGGGCCAGGACGGGGATGACTCCGACGTCGTCGCCTGGCCGCACGCGGCGGCGCTGCTGCGACGAGCCGCTGCCGCCGCTGTTGCCCGATCGCTGGCGACGGCGCTGGCCGGACTCGGTCTGTCCCGAAGGTGTCAAGGATGCTCTCACTTGCTGTTGCTGCGGATGCGGGGAAGCCTTCCGGCGAGTACCGGGAAGACAGACCAACAGAGAGCGCATGTATCTGCGCCGTCCCAGACCCAGTCGCGATGCAACTGGTGGGCTCTGCGGGTGTTACCCACAGTGTACGCGCAAACCGCCGACAACGCGGCGTCAGCGCCGCGTTGCGGAGTCTTTCTCAGTCACCTTGATGAGAATGCCCGACGCGATGAACACGAGCGCGGCGACGTACTGAAGCCCGAGCCAGAGGTCGGGCATCCCGAGGTCGATCGGGAATACCGGATTCCACAGCACGGCGATCGGCGCGAGGCCGATGATCCACCACCACTGCCGCGCCTGCCAGGCGAACACGGCCACGATGAGGGCGAATATCGACACGACGTAGCGGATGACGATGAAGCCGTCGCTCTCGATGAGCGCGACCCCGACGAGCAGGGCTACGACGGCGAGCAGGGCGGGAATGAGCGCCGTGCGCCGGGAGCGGGTGGGATAACGGGCGCTGCTCACCGGGACAGTCTACGGAGGCCCCCGGCCTACCGCGCGCGCCCGGCCCCGGCTACGCTGTGCCTCGACCGTGGCACTTTCCGCGAAAGGGTTTCGCTATGGGCTTCTTCGACGACATCGCGCAGGGATTCCGCAAGCTGACGGGAGGGGTCGACGAGGAGCTCCTCGCCACCGGCACCCTCGCGCGCGGCGAACTGCTCGGCATGACCCCCTCTGGCACGACCATCCAGGTGATGAACGGCCTGGTCGAGCGCAACTGCACATTCGTGGTGCGCGTGCTCATGGACCGCACGCCGCCGTGGGATGTGCAGATCACCCAGCGCGTGCAGGAGGTGCTGATCCCGCAGCTGAGCCGGCCCGGCGTCTACCTCGCCGTGCGCGTGGACCCGGCCGACCACTCCCGCGTCGCCATCGACTTCGCGAGCGAGCCGCCGGAGGTCACCCTCCCGGAGTCGACCGGCCCGGGCAGCGCCGCGGAGATCCTCGCCACCGGCAAGCCGATCACCGTCGTGCTCGTCGCCGACCAGGCGCTCGGGATGACGAGCGCCAAGGGCGACCCCGTGCACGCGCTCACCCTCACCATCGCGACCGGAGTCGACACGCCGTACCAGATCCAGGTGGGCAACGCCGTGCCGGCGAGCGCGCTGCCGCTGGTGTACCCGGGCTCCAAGCTGCACGCCAGGCTGGGCGCCGGGCCCAACGACGTCGTTGTCGACTGGGCCGCCGGACCCGTGAAGGACGGGGCTTAGGCTGGCAGCATGACGCTGAACTCGAACTACCCGGGCGCGGTTCGCATGGCCCCCCGCGGCAAGCTGGAGGGCCCCGAGCGCGGGCTCGACGCCCTCGTCGGGCTCGTGATCCTCGTGGCCGAGCTCGCGATCGGGCTGATGGCGATCTTCGCCCTGTTCACTGCTGGAGCCGCCGCCGGCGCCGACAGCCCCGCCAAGATCGACCAGCTCGAGGCGGGCTACGGCATCGCCCTGTTCGGCTCCGGGATCGTCGTCGTCATCACCACGCTCATCTACCTCGTGCGCGTGATCGCGGGGCGCCGCAGCTGGCCCGCGCCGCTGTGGGGCGTCATCCTCATGACGGCCGCCCTGATCGTGGGCTACCTCGTGATGGCGGCCTAGCGCCGGCTAGACGCCACCGCCTCCACCGCCGCCACCGCCGCCGCCCGACGACCCGCCGCCGCCGGAGCCCCCGCTCGAGCTGCTCGACGAGCTGCCCGAGTAGGACGCCGCCGCGGTGGACGAGAGCGACCCGATGCTCGCGGCGAAGAGCCCGGCATTGAACGCCCCCGAGCCCGAGTAGTAGTCCGGAGCCTGGTCGACGTAGTACTTGCCGAGCTCGACCGCCCACTCCTTCTCGAGGTTGAACAGCACCGCGTAGGGCAGCAGCTTCTCGTAGACCTTGACGACGTTGTCCGCCTGCTTCTCCGCGCCCGTCGGACTCTGGAGCATCTGCAGCCGGTCGGCTTCGGCGAGCCGGATGTAGAGCTCCAGCCCCTCGAGGTGGTCGCGCAGCTCGGCGCCCTTGTCGGTGAGGGGCGTGCGGGAGAGGAGCCCGAACACGAGGAGCGCAGCGAGCACCGACACTCCGAGCAGGATGCCCGGCACGATGCCGCCGACCGCGCCGTCGAGCAGGCTCACCCCGGCCACGAAGCTGGCCACGCCAGAGAGGATCACGAGGAGGGTGGGCAGCGCCGCGAGCTTGGCCTGCCCCTTCTTCCGCAGTCCGTCCGTCGTAGCAGCGGTCGTGGCGCTCTTGATGATGCCGCGCACCTTCTCACTGAGCACGGTGTCCTTGCCGCTCATGAGGTAACCGGTGGCGGGCTTCAGCTCGTGGCCGAACAGCGACCGGGCGAGGCTCAGCTCGGGACCCTCCAGCCCCGCGGGGTCGACGAGCTCGAGCAGGTAGGTGCTCCCGCGCGCGAGGAAGCCCTCCTTCGGCTTCTCGACGATCCTGATCCGCCGGTTCACCGCGAGGTCGACGAAGGCAGCGGCCGCACCCCGGCCGGTCTTCTTGAGCAGCACCGAGGCGGTGAACGGGTCCATCCCCTTCGGCGGCGAGTACTCGGCGATGATCGTGGGCCTGCCGCGCCCGTCCGCCAGCGCGGTGCGGCGCAGCACCACCGCCCAGCCTGCGGCGATCACGCCGCCCGCCGCCGCGATCAGCTGCAGGAACGACAGCGGCGAACCGAAGAACGAGTCGTCCCGCGGCACGAAGGTGTGCGGGGCGAACCCGATGGAGACCGTGACGTTCTCCCGCGGCGCGAGCTGCTGCACCGAGCTGGTGAAGACAGTGCCGCCGTCCTCGTCCGTCGTGGCCAGGTCGCAGGACTGCTGCTCGCCCTCGGTGCCGCGGTAGCACGCCGTCTCTCCCGTCAGAGCTCCCGCCAGCGACTCGGGCACGTGCACCCGCGCCGTCGCCGAGCCGAACGGCTGGTCGAATCCCGTGCCGTTCGTGTCCCAGTAGAACTCGTCGTCGTCGGTGTTGGCGAAGTACCGCGTCACGTTGTGCTGCGTGTAGGTGAAGACGTAGGTCTGGGCGCCGTGCACGCACTCGTCGGCCCGGCTCGTGACAAGCAGGAACTCGTTGTCGTCGTCGTTCTCGGTCTCGAACGGGCGCGGATTCCCCTCCCCGTCCGTCACCGACTGCACCTCGACATCCGTCGGCGCCCCCTGGTACTCGAGCGGGATCGCCCGGCGCATGCCCTGGTTCTGGTCGATGTCGGGGAACTGCGCCACGAAGGTCTCGACGGTCGTGAGCGTCGAGCGGCCGTTCTCGTCCACGTCGAGGTAGAAGTCGGCGTCGTAGCTCTCGAACGAGAAGTCCGCGTCGTCGCCCTGGTCGCACGAGGCCGCGCTGGCTGCCGAGGCGGGCGCGGCGACCCCGAGGAGGGGCAGGGAGGCGAGGGCGACTGCTGCTGCGAACGGGGCAAGGCGCTTCATGCGCTCAAAACTAGCGGGTGGATGCGCTGGGTAGAGTCGAAGCATGACTCCCAAGGCCGCCGTGGCGAGGTTCCAGGCGCTCGTGCGCATTCCCACGATCTCGTACCCGGACGAGTCGCTCATCGACTGGGCGCAGTTCGACACCTTCATCGCGACCCTCGCCGAGCTCTACCCGCAGGTGCACGCGCGCCTCGACCGCGACGTGGTGGCCGGGCACTCCCTCGTGTTCCGCTGGCCGGGCCGCTCGGACGCCGAGCCCGCCGTGCTCATGGCGCACTACGACGTCGTGCCCGCCACCGACTTCGGGTGGAAGCACCCGCCGTTCGCCGCCGAGCTCAGCGGCCGGGGCGCCGACGAGCTCATCTGGGGCCGCGGGACGCTCGACAACAAGGGCTCGGTCGCGAGCATGCTCGAGGCGGTCGAGTTCCAGCTGACCGCGGGCCTCGTGCCCCGGCAGGACATCTACCTGGTGTTCACGCACAACGAGGAGTCGGCGGGCAATGCGGCCCCGGCCGTCGTCGACCTGCTCGAGAGCCGCGGCATCCGGCCCGCGCTCGTGCTCGACGAGGGCGGTGCCGTCGTCGAGGGCGTGTTCCCGAGCGTCGACTCCCCCGTCGCGGTCGTCGGCGTCACCGAGAAGGGGCAGGCCGACCTCCGGCTCGTCGTCGAGGAGCAGGGCGGGCACGCGTCCACCCCGCCGAGGACCACCGCCACGGTCCGGCTCGCGAAGGCCATTGTGCGGCTCAACGAGCGCCCGTTCCCCGCACGGTTCAGCGATACCGCCATCGAGATGTTCCGCACGCTCGGCGACCACGCGACCGGGCGGATCGGCTGGGCCTTCCGCCACATCGGCCTCACGCGCGGACTGCTGCTGCGGGTGATGGCTCGGTCGGGCAACGAGCTCAACGCGATGGTGCGCACCACGCAGGCCGTCACGGTGCTCACCGCCGGCCAGGCCCCCAACGCCCTCGCCGAGCGGGCCGAGGCCAACGTGAACGTGCGGATCGCCGTCGGCATGTCGATCGAGCAGGTCGTGTCGCACGTGGAGAAGTCGATCGGCGACGACCAGGTGCGGGTGGAGCTCGTGCACGGCACCCCGGCGCCGCCGACCTCGCTGCTCTCCGGGATCGGCTGGGAGGTCCTGCGCTCTACCGTCGAGGCGGTCTACCCCGGCACGATCGTCACGCCCTACGTGCAGAACGGCGCGACCGACAGCCGGCACTTCACCCGCATCTCCCGCGCCGTCTACCGGTTCTCGCCGTTCGAGATGTCGAAGGAGGAGCGCGACACCCTGCACGCCAAGAACGAGCGGATGCACGTCGCCACGTTCCTGCGCGGAGTGGAGTTCTACAAGTCCCTGGTGGCGGCGCTGTGAGCGGGTTGAGTAGGCCGCCCGCGGCCGTATCGAAACCGCTGGCCCTGCGAGGGGTTTCGATACGAGCGCTAGAGCGCCCCACTCAACCTGCCTACTGCTCCCGGATGATGCTGATCGGCCGGGACATCGGCGGTGCCTCGTCGAGGCGCTCGAGCGCCGGTCGCAGCTCGGAGAGCCACGCCTCGTAGCCGGCCGCCGTGAGGTGCAGCTTGTCGTCGGAGAACTCCGGCGAGATCTCGTTCGTGCCGAGTGCCAGCGCCGGCCACAGGTCGAGGTACTGCGCGTTCACGCTCGGCGCGAACTGGCGCAGGTGGCGATTGGCATCCTGCACGCGATCGGCGAACTCGGCCCCGCGCGGCATGATCGACTGCACGAGCATGCGCGTGCCGGGCAGTCCCCGGCGCAGTGTCACGAGCAGGTACTCGATATTGCGCACCAGGTGCTCGACCGACTTGCGCTGCCCGAGGTCGTTGGTCCCCACGAGGAGGGCGACGGCATCCGGATGCAGGTCGACCACCTCGTCGATGCGCTCGATGAGGTCGTCCGTGGTGTTGCCGCCCACCCCGAGGTTGTGCGTCTCGCGGTCCGGGAACCAACTCTCCCAGTTCCCGTGGGCAGTAATGCTGTCGCCGACGAAGGCGATGCTCGAGCGGGTTTCGATCGTGCTGTCGTCACTCACCTCTCCATCATGCGCCCATCCCGCGCCGGTTGCCAGCCGGGGCCGAGCTTGGGGCATCGTCGCCGCTGCTGGCTACGCCACCGCGCTGTCGATCTCCGACCGCGTCGGTATCGAGGGCACGGCGCCGGGCTTCTGCACCGACAGGGATGCCGCGGCCACCGCGAACCGCAGCGCGCGGTCAAGGGCAGCGCCCTCGGCGAGCAGGGCGGCGAGTGCCCCGCAGAACGTGTCACCGGCTCCGGTGGCGTCGACAGCGGACACCGTGGGCGCCGGCACGCGCACCTCGCCGCCGTTCTCGTGGGCGACGGCGCCCGCGGCCCCGAGCGTCACGATCACGACCGGCGCGAGCGTCTCCACCGCAGCGCCCCGCGCGAGGAAGGCGCCCTCGTGCTCGTTGACGACGAGGATGTCGACGTTCTCGAGCAGCTCCGCCGGGAGGTCCCGGATCGGCGCAGCATTGAGCAGAACGCGCGTCTCCGCTGCTCGCGCGGCTCGGGCAGCGGCCGTGACGGTGGCCAGGGGGATCTCGAGCTGGAGCACCAGGACGTCCGCCTCGGCGATGGCCGCGGCATCCCGTGCGCGAAGTTCGAGAAGCGCGTTGGCACCGGCCTCGACGATGATCGTGTTCTCGCCGGAGTCGTCGACGGCGATGAGCGCCGTCCCCGTGGGGGCGTCGGCCTGGCGCAGTCCGTCGGTCGCGATGCCGTCGGCCGCGAGCCCCTCGCGGATCGAGGCTCCGAACGCGTCGTCGCCGATGGCGCCGATGAACGCCGTCGCGGCTCCCGCGCGGGCGGCGGCGACGGCCTGGTTCTGGCCCTTGCCGCCGAGCGCGATCGAGAGGCCGTGCGAGAGGACAGTCTCGCCCGGTGCCGGGATCGCTGTGACCCTGAACACCTGGTCGACGTTGGCGCTTCCGACGATGACTACTGACGCTGCTGCTGGCACACGTTCACGGTACCGGTCGCGGGGGCCCGGCTGCCGCCTTCCCGATAGCCGAGAGTGCAGTTCGACGCAGTGGGACAGCCGCACCACTGCGTCAAACTGCACTCTCGGTGGCGCTGGCGGCCGGGGGCGGCAGGCGGGAGGCGGCGGGCTCAGGCCGCAGTGCGGGCGTGCTCGGTCCTGCCCACCGCCGCCTGCGTGATGCGGTTCGCCATGCCCTTGAAGATGACGCCGTGGAACGGCAGGATCGCGTACCAGTAGAGCCGCCCGGCCAGGCCGGTCGGGAAGAACACGGCCCGCTGGTGGTAGGTGCTGCCGCCCGCCGGGTCCGCTGTCGTCGTCATCTCGAGCCAGGCGAGGCCCGGCACCTTCATCTCGGCGCGCAGGCGCAGCAGGTGGCCGCGCTCCAGGGTCTCCACCCGCCAGAAGTCGAGGGCCTCCCCCACGGCGAGGCGCGAGGCATTGCGGCGGCCGCGGCGCAGTCCGACGCCGCCGACGACCTTGTCGGCCCAGCCGCGCAGGGCCCACGCGAGCGGGAACGAGTACCAGCCGTTCTCCCCTCCGATGCCCTCGACGACCGCCCAGAGCCGCTCCACGGGCGCCGCCGAGTGCACCTCGCGCACGTCGGTGAACACCGTGTGGCCCGTCCAGTCCGGGTCGCTCGGGATGAGGTTGCTCGGCGCCCCCGCGATCGAGGAGTTCTGCCAGCTCGTCTCCACCTCTCCGTCGCGCATCTTCGCGAGGGCGAGCCGCACGGCCTTGCGGTAGCCCGTGAGGCCGCCCTCCGGGTCCGGGATGTACTGGGCGATGTCGTGCTCGGAGGCGACGCAGTCGAACTGGAGCGACTCGATGATCGGCACCGCGAGCGCTCGCGGGATGGGCGTCACCAGGTTCACCCACTGCGACGCGAGCCAGGGCGTGAGCACCGGCAGCGAGGCGATCGGGCGCTGGTGCAGCCCGGCCTCGACGGCGTAGCCGTTCATCATCTGGCCGTAGCGCAGCACGTCGGGCCCGCCGATGTCGAACGTGCGGTTCACGTCGGCCGGCAGGTCCACCGCCGAGGCCAGGTAGTACAGCACGTCGCGCACCGCGATCGGCTGGATGAAGTTGCGCACCCACTTCGGTGCCGGCATGTACGGCAGCACGTCGGTGAGGTGCCGGATCATCTCGAACGAGGCGGAGCCCGAGCCGATGACCACCCCGGCCTGGAAGGCGGCGGTCGGCACCCCGGACTCGAGCAGAGCGCGCCCGACGAGCTCACGGCTGCGCAGGTGGCGGCTGAGCCGGTCGACAGGGACATCGGGATGCAGCCCGCCGAGGTACACGATCCGCTTGACGCCGGCCGCCGCCGCGGCGGACGCGACGTTCCGGGCCGCCGTGAGCTCCGCGCGCTCGAAGTCGCCCTTGGCGCCCATCGCGTGCACGAGGTAGTAGACGACGTCGATGCCCTCGACCGCCGTCGCGACGGCCGCGGCATCCGTGAGGTCGCCGGTGACGACCTCGACACCGGACGCCCAGGGCGCGTCCCGCAGTTTGACCGGGTCGCGCACGATCACCCGCAGGTCGTGGCCTGCCTCCGCGAGCCGGGGCGCGAGGCGCCCGCCGATGTAGCCGGTGGAGCCGGTGACGAGGATGCGCATGGCCCAACGCTACGCGGGAGGCATGCGCACCCAGGGGGCCTTGACAGTCAGATCAGCGACTTGGTGTGCCAGACCGTCTTCGTCTCGGTGAACGCCACAATCCGCTCGAGCGACGGCGCGGGCGCGCCCGCCACCGGCGCGATCACGCGCTTGAGCGTGTCGGCGGCAATGACCTGGAGGTCAACCCAGTCGAGGTTCTCGGCGCCGGCGAGGTCGATCGCGTTGACGTCGGCGTGGCCGGCGAGCCAGGGCGCGATCTCCTTCGGCGAGCCGGTGAGGATGTTGACGACGCCGCCGGGGACGTCGCTCGTCGCGAGCACCTCGGAGAGGCTGATCGCCGCCAGCGGCGCCGCCTCCGACGCCACGACCACGACCGTGTTGCCGGTGAGGATCGCCGGTGCGACGACCGCCACGAGGCCCAGCAGGGAGTCCCCGTCCTGCGGCGCGATGATCGCGACCACCCCGGTGGGCTCGGGGGTCGAGAGGTTGAAGTACGGCCCGCTCACGGGGTTGCCGTTGCCCGCGACCTGCACGTACTTGTCGGCCCAGCCGGCGTACCAGACCCAGGCGTCGATGGCGGTGTCCACCTGCTTGGCAGCGGCGGCCTTCGTCAGGCCCTCGCTGCCCACGAGCTCCTCCACGAACTGCTCGCGGCGGCCCTCGAGCAGCTCGGCGATGCGGTAGAGCACCTGGCCGCGGTTGTACCCGGTGGCTCCCGACCAGCCGGGGAGGGCCGCACGGGCCGCCACGACGGCGTCACGGGCATCCTTGCGGCTCGCCAGCGACGCGTTCGCGAGGAACTCGCCCTTCTTCGAGAGCACCTCGTAGGTGCGGCCGCTCTCGCTGCGCGGGAACTTCCCGCCGATGTAGAGCTTGTAGGTCTTGGGGACTGCTAGGCGGGTCACTTGCGGCCTCCTTTGGCCTCGATACGCGCTGGTGCGCTACTCGACCAGCCTGAGCTCTCGAGGTAGGCGGCAAGGCCGTGGCGGCCGCCCTCGCGCCCGTAGCCCGACTCCTTGTAGCCGCCGAAGGGGCTCGCCGGGTCGAACCTGTTGAACGTATTGGCCCAGATCACGCCGGCGCGCAGCTGGTCGGCGACCGCGAGGATCTTCGACCCCTTGTCGCTCCAGATGCCCGCGGAGAGCCCGTAGGGCGTGTTGTTCGCCTTGGCGATCGCCTCGGCGGGGGTGCGGAACGTCAGCACCGACAGCACCGGCCCGAAGACCTCCTCGCGCGCGATGGTGGACGACGTCGACACGTTGTCGAAGATGGTCGGGGCGAACCAGAAGCCCTTATCCGGGATGACGCAGTCCGCCGTCCAGCGGTCCGCGCCCTCCCGCTCGCCGATGTCGCTCAGCTCGCGGATGCGCTCGAGCTGCTCGCGGGAGTTGATCGCGCCGATATCGGTGTTCTTGTCCAGCGGGTCACCCAGGCGCAGAGTCGAGAGGCGCGTCTTGAGGCGGTCGACGACCTCCTCGTGGATGCTCTCCTGCACGAGCAGTCGCGAACCGGCGCAGCACACGTGGCCCTGGTTGAAGAAGATGCCGTTGACGATGCCCTCGACCGCCTGGTCGATGGGGGCGTCGTCGAACACGATGTTCGCGGCCTTGCCGCCGAGCTCGAGCGTCACCTTCTTGCCGGTGCCCGCGACCGACTTCGCGATCGCGCGGCCGACTGCCGTGGATCCCGTGAAGGCGACCTTGTTGACGTCGGGGTGGTTGACGAGGGCCTCGCCCGTGTCACCCGCGCCCGTGATGATGTTCACGACGCCGTCGGGCAGCTCGGCCTGCTGGAGGATCTCCGCGAAGATCAGCGCGCTGAGCGGCGTGGTCTCGGCGGGCTTGATGACGACCGTGTTGCCCGCGGCGAGCGCCGGGGCCACCTTCCACGCGAGCATGAGCAGCGGGAAGTTCCACGGGATCACCTGGGCGGCGACGCCGAGGGCGCGCGGGCTCGGTCCGAGGCCCGCGTAGTCGAGCTTGTCGGCCCAGCCGGCGTAGTAGAAGAACCACGCGGCGACGAGCGGGACGTCGACATCCCGGCTCTCCTTGATGGGCTTGCCGTTGTCGAGGCTCTCCGCGACGGCCAGCTCGCGGGCGCGCTCCTGCACCAGGCGCGCGATGCGGAACAGGTACTTGCCGCGGTCGGCGCCGGAGAGCCTGCTCCACGTGCGGTCGTAGGCCCGGCGGGCGGCGGCGACAGCGGTGTCGACGTCCTTAGCGTTGGCGTTCGCGATCTCGGCGATCGTCTTCTCGGTTGACGGCGAGATCGTCTGGAACGACTTGCCGTGCCCCTTCACGAAGGCTCCGTCGATGAAGAGCCCGTAGCTCTTCTGCAGGTGCAGGATGCTGGTGGACTCCGGGGCGGGAGCGTAATCCAGGAATCGGGAGGTCTTGGCTACTTCGGTCATCTCAGTCAATCGTCACGTAGTCGGGGCCGGAGTACCGGCCGGTGGTGAGTTTCTGGCGCTGCAGCAGCACGTCGTTGAGCAGCGAGGAGGCGCCGAAGCGGAACAGGTGCGGCTGCAGCCACTCCTCACCCACGGTCTCGGCGACCGTCACGAGGTACTTGATGGCGTCCTTCGAGGAGCGGATGCCGCCCGCCGGCTTCACGCCGATGCGCTCGCCCGTGAGCTTGTGCCAGTCGCGCACGACCTCGAGCATGAGCAGCGTCACCGGCAGGGTCGCCGCGGGGGCGACCTTTCCGGTGGAGGTCTTGATGAAGTCGCCGCCCGCGAGGATGGCGAGCCACGACGCCTTGCGCACGTTGTCGTAGGTGTTGAGCTCGCCCGTCTCGAGGATCACCTTGAGGTGGGCGTAGGTGCCGTCCTCGCGGCGGCACGCCTCCTTGACCGCGACGATCTGGTCGAACACGAGGCCGTACTTGCCGGCGAGGAACGCGCCGCGGTCGATGACCATGTCGATCTCGTCCGCGCCGTTCGCCACCGCGTCGGCGGTGTCGGCGAGCTTGACCGGCAGCGATGCCCGGCCGCTCGGGAACGCGGTGGCGACGGCGGCCACGTTGATGCCGTCGTCCTTGCCGTTCGACCACGAGGAGCCGAGCGCCTCGACGGCGGCCGGCACCATGTCCCCGTACACGCAGACAGCCGCGACCCGCGGGGTGCCCGGGTCCGACGGGTCGGGGTTCACCGCCTTGGCGACGAGCGACCGGACCTTCCCGGGGGTGTCGGCGCCCTCGAGGGTGGTGAGGTCGATGAGCTTGATGATGGTGTCGAGCGCCCACGCCTTGGAGGTCGTCTTGATCGAGCGGGTGCCGAGGCCCGCCGCCCGCTGCTCGAGCCCCACGGCATCGACGCCGGGGAGCCCTTCCAGGTGGAGCTTGAGGCTCTTCTCGGTGAGGTCTGCACCGATGAGGTCCGTCGCGCGCTGGGCCGGAGCCAGGGCGGGCGGTCGCGGCTCTTCTGACACACGCCGTAGGGTGTTCGTGTTCACCCACCCACTCTACTGAGGGCCGTCGCGAGAGACCCGCTATCCGGCAGAGTTGGCAGCAGCGTCGAGGTACTCAGTCCACGCTTCGTGCCGGTCGCGCTCCCAGTTCGCCCAGTCGACGGGATGCCCGTGCAGCAGCTCGTCGAGCTGATCGAGTGCGGTCATCCAGTCGGCGATGACGCGCGGGGCGAACGCGGGCTCGATCTCGAGATCGACCCGCACCACGAGCCGGGTGCTCGTGCCGCGGCTCCCGCCGGGCACCTCGTCGAGCTCGAAGCGCAGGAGGCCCATCGTGGTGGTGTCGACGTGGAGGCGGTCGAGCGCCTGCAGTGCGGTGATGCGGCCGAGAGACTCGGGCTGCCCGACCCGGTTCAGCCACCGCAGGTTGTACTCCCCGCCCGCCACGGGGGTGATCACGGCCTCCGCGAGCCAGCCGGAGACGAGGTCGGAGTCGAGAAGCGCATCCCACACGATCACCGGGGAGAACTCGAGGTCGCGCGTGAATGCCAGTTCCAGTACGCCCATTCCCCCACTGTACTTTCGCGCGCCCCTAAGCTGTCCGAGTGAGTTCTCCCGCAACCCCCGCGCGCCGCCGCAGCATTCCCGCTGTGGTCGTCGACCTGATCGTCTCCGCCGCGGCCCTCGTGTTCGCCCTGGTCTTCGGCCTCGCGTCCATCTACTACGGCGGCCAGTTCTCCGGCTTCGCGCTCGAGTGCGGTGCGGGACCGTACGCCGGCGTCCAGTGCAACGGCACCGTGCTCGGTATCGCGACCTACGGACTGCTCATCGTGACGGTGCTCGCGTTCTGCATCGCGCTCGGCATGACGATCGTGCGGATCATCCAGAAGCGCTTCACCTTCTTCTGGCCGGTGGGCGCCCTCGTGCTGATGATCGCCGCGTTCTACTTCTTCACGTGGCTCGCGAGCCAGACGGCCCCGACAGCATGACCGCCTTCGCCCTCGCCGTCGACCTCGGCGGCACGAAGATCGAGGCGGCCCTCGTGGACACGGCGGGCACCGTGCTGGCGGGGAGCAGGTTCCGCGCCCCCACGGGCCGCGCGTCGTCGAGCGAGCAGCTCGCCGCGAGCGCCGACTCCGTGGTCTCGCAGGCCCTGGCAGCGCTTCCGGACGGCTCGGACCTCGTCGGCGTGGGAATCGGCAGCGCGGGCCCGATCACGGTCGACCGCGGCCTCGTCTCCCCGCTGAACCTGCCGAGCTGGCGCGACTTCCCGCTCCGGGACCACGTCGCAGCACTCGTCGCGTCGCTGCACGGCGCGGAGGTGCCCACGGTCCTGCGCATGGACGGCGAGTGCATCACCCTCGCCGAGCACTGGGTCGGCGCCGGGCAGGGCGTCGACAACCTGATGGGGATGGTGGTCTCCACCGGTATCGGCGGCGGGCTCATCCTCGGCGGCATGGCGATCGCGGGCCCGACCGGCAACGCGGGCCACATCGGCCACGTGGAGGTGGGCGGCTTCGACGAGGCGTGCCTGTGCGGCGGCACCGGGTGCGTGGAGGCCGTGGCATCCGGCCCCAACACCGTGCGCTGGGCGCGCAGCCAGGGCTGGGTGGGCGAGACCGGCGAAGACCTGGCGGCCGGTTACGCGGCCGGGGACGAGATCGCGATCACGGCCGTGCGCCGCTCGGCGCGGGCGATCGGGCAGGCCATCGCCTCGGCGACCGCGCTCGTCGACCTCGACGTCGTCGCCGTGGGCGGCGGGTTCTCCCACGTCGCGCCGGACCTGCTGGACTACGTGCGCGAGGCGATCGCGAAGCGCGCTGCCTTCCCCTTCGTGGCGAAGGTACGGGTGATCCCGTCCGGTCTCTCGGGCGAGGGCCCCCTCATCGGCGCCGCGGCCCTGGTGCACCGCGCCGACTTCGTCGCCTAGCGGCTCCGGCGCGCGGGGCCGCGCACCGCTCCGCCCATGCGGACCTTTCGACACCATGCGCCCGCCGAAACCACCGCATGGGGTCGAAGGCTCCGCGCCGAGTAGGAGCAGGAGGACCGGGAGGCTCACGACAGCCCGGCTAGAGCCCGAGCTCGTCCTCCACCATGACCGGCTTCGCGAGCATCGCGGCCGAGATCAGGGTCAGCAGTGTCGTTGCGAGCAGGAACGCGAGCGGCACGGTCCAGCCTCCGGTGAGGTCGTGCAGCAGCCCGATGAGCAGCGGGCCGAGAGCGCCGAGAGCGTATGCGATGCCCTGCACGAACCCGCTCAGGGCGATCGAGCCCTCGTGCGAGCGGGTGCGCAGGTTGATGAGGACGAGGCAGAGCGGGAAGACGATGGGGCCGCTGCCGACGAGCAGCACCCACAGCCAGGTAGCCGCGCCGGGCGCGAGGAGCAGCCCGAGGTAGCCGGCGACGTAGCTCCCGACGGCGGCGGCGAACACCCACCCGATGTTCTTCACGCGGGTCGCGAGCACCGGGGCGAGGAGGCCGGCGGGCAGTCCGATGATCCCGAACAGGGCGACCAGAGCGCCCGCCTGGGCCGGGCTGGCGCCCGCCGTGTCGATGACGATCTCGGGCAGCCAGGCGAAGAGCGCGTAGACGTTGAGAGCGGTCATGGCGAAGGCGAGGGCGATCGCGCGGGCGACCCGCGACCGGGGCATCCGGCCGAGGAGCGCCTGCGACACCACCGGGACGACTCCCTCGGCGAGGGAGCGGCGGTGCTGCAGCAGCACGATGACCCACGGGATCAGCGCACCGACGGCGAGCACCGCCCACGCGCCGATCGTGACGCGCCACCCGGCCGACTCCGCGAGCGGCGCGGCGATGAGCGGCGGCACCGAGGCGCTGATCGACATGAGGGTGACGTAGGTGCCGGTGAGCAGGCCGACACGGTCGGGGAAGTACTTCTTGATGACGGGCGGCAGCAGGATGTTCGCGAAGCCCATTCCCGCGAGCGCGAGCACACTGCCGAGCACGAGCACGCCGTAGTTCGGGGCGATGCCGCGCAGCACCGGCCCGACCACCATGGCCGCGCACGCGAGGACTGTCGTGAGCTCGAGTCCGATGCGCCGCGCGACGACAGGGGCGAGGAAGCCGGATGCGGCGAAGGCGAGGGGCGCGAGCATCCCGAGCAGGCCGATGCCGATGCTGTCGAGCGGGATGTCGCCCGAGACGTAGGAGAGGATCGGCGACAGCACCGCCACCGCCGTGCGCAGGTTCAGGGCGAGCAGCACGATGCCGATGACGGCGGCGGCGCGCCCGGCCCACGGGGGCCGCACGGCGACCGCGGTCACGGGCGGGCGAGCCCGAGCACGTCGCGGATGCGCAGCTCGTCCGCGCCCATCTGCTCGGCCAGGGCGTCCGGGCCCGAGAACTTGCGCATGCCGCGGATGTACTCGACGAACGACAGCTCGCCCGTGCTGCCGTACAGGTCGAGCCCGGCCTGGTCGATCGCGTGGGCCTCGACAGTCTTGTCGGGCACGCCCTCGAAGGTCGGGTTGTTGCCGATGGAGACCGCCGCCGGGTAGCGCACGCCGTCCACGGTGAGCCAGGCCGCGTAGACGCCGTCGGCGGGCACGAATCCCTCCACCACGGGCGAGAAGTTCGCGGTCGGATAGCCGAGCGTCCTGCCGCGCTCGAGGCCGTGCACGATCTCCGCGCGGATAGTCGGCACGGCGCCCAGGAGGCGGGCCGCCCCCTCCACGTCGCCGGCGTCGAGCAGCTCGCGCACCCAGGTCGAGGAGACCCTGCGGTCGCCCTCGAGCGAGACGTCGTCCATCACCACGACCTCGAAGCCGTGCTCCGCCCCGAGAGTGCGCAGCAGGTCGACATTGCCGCTGCCCCGGACGCCGAACCTGAAGTCGCGGCCGACGAGCACCACGCGCGCGTGCAGGGACTCGACGAGGATGCCCGTGACGAAGTCCTCGGGCGGGCGCTCGCTGAACTCCCGGTCGAAGGTGACGACGAGGGCTGCGTCGAGCCCGGTCCCCTCGAGCAGGTCGAGCTTCTGGGCGTTGCTGGTGAGCGGTGCCGGGCACTCCGCGGGCTTGAGCAGACTGAGCGGGTTGCGGTCGAACGTGAGCACCGTCGAGACGAGGCCCCGCTCCGCTGCGAGCTCCTCGAGCCGCGCGATCACGGCGCGGTGGCCCGCGTGCACGCCGTCGAACTTGCCGATCGTGATGGCGCTCGGCCCGAAGTCGGCGGGAACCTCGTCGACCGAGAAGTAGCGGAGCATCAGGCCGCCGCCGAGGGGCGCCGCCGGTAGAGCCAGATCATTCCGAGAACGGGCAGGACGAGCGGGATGAAGAGATAGCCCATGCCGTAGGCGGACCACACGGAGGGATGCGCGAACAGGGCGGGGTCGACGAGGCTGAGCGTCCCCACGGTGAGCACACCGGCGAGCTCGAAGGCGAGCGTGGCCCACGCGACGCGGTACCAGGTGCCGCTGCGCTGCAGGAGGGCGACCGTCGCGACGATGTACACGACCCCCGCGACCGCGGAGAGGGTGTAGGCCACCGGTGCGTCGGAGTACTTCGTCGCGATCTGGTACGCCGAGCGGGCGGTCGCCGCAAGGGCGAGGATCGCGTACACCGCGATGAGGACGCGACCGGCGCCGACCGCGCGGGAGGGAGCTGTGTTGGACATCGCTCCAAAGCCTATTCGCGCTAGCCGACCTGCACGAACCAGATCTGCCCCATGCGGTACACCATGACCGCGATCGCCAGGCAGGCCACCCCGAGGACGGCCGTGCTCCACCGGCCGCGGTCGACGAGCGCCCAGATCACCGCGGCGGGCGGGATGAGCACCGCCGAGACGAGGTAGATCCAGAACTCGACGAGATCGCCTGTCGGGGGGTTGCCGGAGAGCGGCGCGGCGATCGCGATCACCACCTGCACGACGAGCAGCACCTCCACGAGCGCGACGGCCCCGAGCGTGTAGTCGTTGGGCTTGCGGCCTGCGAAGCCGGCGATGAGCGCGAAGAGCCCGGCGGCAACCGCCACCGCGATCTCCGCGTACTGGAACCACGCGATCATGCGCCCACCTCCACGGGGAAGTTCACGAGCACGTGGGCGCGGCCGCCGACGTTCTCGACAAGTCCGACCAGGCGCCCGTCGGGAGCGACGGCGGCGAGGGTGCCCGGCCCGGTGGTCCCGAGCGCGATGCGCTTGCCGTGCCCGAGGTCTGCCGCGAGCTCGGCACTGAGGTCGACGCGCTCGAACAGCCGGGTCGCGACATCCGCGGGCCTGAGCATGCGCGCCGCGAGGTCGTCGTCGAGGCCGGATGCCCCCTCCACCCCGAAGGGCCCGATGCGCGTCCGGCGGAGCGCCGTGAGGTGCCCGCCGACCCCGAGGGACTCCCCCAGGTCGCGCGCAAGGGCGCGGATGTAGGTACCGGAGGAGCACACGACGCGCACGTCGAGGTCGAGCCACTCGGCGGCCGGGTCCGTCGAGAGCCGCCGCGAGCGCAGTACCTCGAACTCGGAGACCGTCACGGGCCGCGCGGGCAGCACGACCTCCTCCCCCTCGCGTACGAGGGTGTAGGCGCGCTTGCCGTCGACCTTGATGGCGCTCACCGAGCTCGGCCGCTGGAGGATCTCGCCCGTGAAGGCCGCGATCCCGGATGCCACGGCCGCCTCAGTCACCCCGGAGACATCCGTGTGCGGGCCGAGCTCGCCCTCGGCGTCGTCCGTGTTCGTGCTCGCGCCGAGGCGGATCGTCGCCGTGTACTCCTTGTCGAGCCCGACCACCCAGGTGAGCAGCCGCGTGGCACCGTTGACGCCCAGCACCAGCAGCCCCGTGGCCATGGGGTCGAGGGTGCCGGCGTGGCCGACGCGACGAGTGCCGATGGCCTTGCGGGTGCGCGAGACGGCGTCGTGGCTCGTGATCCCCTGCGGCTTGTCGACCAGGAGCACGCCGCTCGCGGGATTCGCGGGAGGCTTCACCATCAGCCGGCGGCCCGCTGCGACGAGCCCAGCTCCAGCAGTACATCGAGCTTCTGCGGGAGGGCGGCGCACAGCATCTCGTTCGCGGCGTCGCTCGTCTCGAACTCGTCGCTCATCCGCAGGCCCACGAGGGTGTTGAGCAGCATCCCGCCCTCGAGGAAGCGGTTGGCCTCCTCGGGGTCGAACCCCGCCTCCTCGCGCAGGAAGGCGTAGACCTCGAGGAACCCCTGGCGGGCGCGCGGCCCGATCACGGGGTCGCCTCCCAGGACGAAGGAGTGCATGAGGGAGAGCAGCAGGCCGCGCTGGCGCAGCAGCTCGACGTAGGCGGAGCCGAGCCGGTGCGTGAGGTCGTGGGTGCCCGCGGCGAGCACCGCCCGGAAGCTCTTGAGGATGAAGACGAGCGCCCTCTCGATGACCTCGATGAAGAGGCGCTCCTTCGTGCCGAACATGCGCACGACGTAGGGCTGGCTCACGCCCGCGGCCTTCGCGATCTGGTCGGTCGTGGCGCCGTAGTAGCCGAACTGGCCGAAGACGCCGGTCGCGGCCTCGAGGATCAGCTCGCGCCGCTCCTCGGACTTCATGCGGGGTACGGGCTGGTGCTCGACGGTACTGTCCACAGGCATGCTTGACATGGTATCAGTCGATAACTAATGTCGTCATGTAATCATTCAATTACCTATTCTTTGGAGTCCGCATGTCGCAGACACTCGAGGCACCGGTGGAGGCCGCAGCGCCGGCCCGCCGCGCCATCCCCATCTGGCTCGCCATCATCGCGGCCTCGCTGCCGATGTTCATGGCGACGCTCGACAACCTCGTCATGACCAACGCCCTCCCCACGATCCGCGGCGACCTGGGCGCCTCGGTCGAAGAGCTGCAGTGGTTCGTCAACGCCTACACGCTCAGCTTCGCGAGCTTCATCCTCATGGCAGCCGCCCTGGGCGACCGGTTCGGCCGCCGGACGGTCTTCGTCGCGGGCATCGCGGTCTTCACGCTCGCCTCGGTGTTCTCCGCCCTGAGCACCGAGCCGTGGATGCTCATCATCGGCCGCGCGGTGCAGGGGTTCGGCGCCGCCGCCATCATGCCGCTCTCGCTCACCCTCCTGGTCGGCTCCGTCTCCACCAAGTTCCGGCCGCTCGCGATCGGGATCTGGGGCGGCATCTCCGGGCTGGGCGTCGCCCTCGGCCCGCTCATCGGCGGCGCCGTCGTCGAGGGCATCAGCTGGGAGGCCATCTTCTGGATCAACGTCCCGGTCGGCATCATCGCCGTTCCGCTCGCCCTCGCCGCCCTCCCCAACACCTTCGGGGCGCGCGTGCGGGCGGACATCGTCGGGCTCCTCCTCGTTGCGATCGGCGTTCTCGGCCTGGTCTTCGGCATCGTGCGCGGCAACGACGCGGGCTGGGACAGCGTCGAGGTGATGGGCTCCCTCGGCCTGGGCGCCGCGCTTATCGCCGCGTTCATCTGGTGGGAGAACCGCTCGCCCGCGCCCCTGCTGCCGCTGCGCCTGTTCCGCGACCGGAGTTTCACCGTCGCCAACGTGGTCGGGCTCACCTTCAGCTTCGGCATCTTCGGCGCGATCTTCATCCTGATCCAGTACCTGCAGGTCGTGCAGGGCTACACCCCGCTCCAGGCCGGGGTCGCGACCATGCCGTGGACCATCGCCCCCATGTTCGTCGCACCCCTGGCCGGATTCATCGCCCCGCGCGTCGGCACGCGCATCCTCATCGTCATCGGCCTCGCACTGGAGGCGATCGCGCTCGCGTGGCTCGGCCTCACCATGACCGCCACCACCCCGTATCTGGAGATGCTGCCGGCCTTCGCGATCGCCGGTGTCGGCATGGGGCTCGTGTTCGCGCCGCTCTCGACCGCCGTGCTCGCCACCATGAAGCAGGACGACCACGCCAAAGCCAGCGGCACCAACTCCACCCTGCGCGAGATCGGCGTCGCGCTCGGCATCGCCGTGCTGACCGCGGTGTTCGTGGGTGCGGGCGGCTCGCTCACCCCGACCGGTTACGTGGATGCCGCGATCCCGGCCGTCTTCGTCGGAGCCGGTGCCCTCGCGCTCTCCGCGGTCATCTCGCTCGTGCTGCCCGCAGGGCGCGCAGCCCGCACCTCCCCGTCGGGGACGGCCGCCGCCCCTAGTATCTGAGCATGCGAATTGGCGTCGTCGGAGCGGGAGCTGTCGGCGGCGCCATTGCGGCGCTCCTCGCCCGGGCCGGCCACGAAGTCGACGTGACCGCCCGGGGCGAGCACCTCGCGGCCATTCAGGAGCACGGCATCCTGCTCTCGGGCGCCTGGGGCGAGTACCGAGCCCAGGTCGACGCGGCTGAGGAGCTCACGCCCGGGGTCGAGCTGGTGATCATCGCCACCAAGGCGCAGGACGCGCCCGCCGCGATCAGGGCCAACCTCGGCAAGCTGCGCGGCATACCGCTCGTCGTCATCCAGAACGGGCTCGACGGCATCAGCGCGGCCAAGGAGGCGTCGCCGCGGTCCGATATCGTCGGCGGGCTCGCCACCTTCGCCTCCTCGTACCTCTCCCCCGGCCGCATCACGGTCACGACCGCGGGGCCGCTCTACCTCGGCGTCGCGTCGCCCGACAGCGACGTGCCGGCGCGGTATGCGGCGCGCATCCTGAACGAGGCGCTGCCCACGAGCACGGTGCCGAACTTCATCGGCGCCCAGTGGACCAAGCTCGTCATCAACCAGGTCAACGCACTGCCCGCCATCACGGGGCTGAGCGTGCAGGAGGTCGTGGCCAACCCCGGGCTGCGGCGCATCATGACCGAGAGCATGCGCGAGAACGTGCGCGTCGGGCTCGCGACCCGCATCCACTTCGAGACCCTTCAGGGGCTGTCGCACCGACGGCTGCGCCTGTTCGCCGGGCTGCCGCTCCAGCTCGGGCAGGCGCTGCCGCGGCTCATGAGCCGGCGCATCGGCAAGACCCCCAATCCAGGCTCCACGCTGCAGAGCATCAAGCGGGGGCAGGAGACGGAGATCGACTACCTGAACGGCGCAGTAGTCCGCGCGGCGCAGGCGATCGGCCGAACCGCGCCCGTCAACGCGGCCCTCGTTGCGCTGGTGCACGAGGTCGAGCAGCGCAACGAGTTCTTCACCCCGGCCGAGGTCGTCGCGCGGGTGCGCTGAGCGAGGGCTGAGTGGGCCGCCCGCGGCCGTATCGAAACTGGGTGTCGATCGTCCGGTTCGATACGGCGCTGGAGCGCCTACTCAACCAGCTCAGCAGCTGTCGGCGAAGACCCGGCGTGGGTGCTCCGGGTCGCCGTTGTCCACGATGGCGGAAGCGCGCGAGCGGGGATTGGCCTCGGCGAGGTACAGCTTCTGGCCGCCCGCGTACCGGGGGCTCTGCCCGGCGGCGCCGTCGAGCTCGAACAGCCGGGCCGCAGCCTGCTCCTCGGAGACCTCCAGCCAGACGGACCAGTTCCAGAGCCCGCGCAGTTCCGGGCGGTTGAGGAAGGCGCCGTCGACTATGAGCGTCGCATCCTGCGGGCCCGTCTTCCAGTCCATCTCCACGGGCCGGTCGCGCTCGACGTCGAAGGCCGCGGTCACGAAGCCGGTGCTGCCGCCGAGTTTGAACGGGTCGATCAGCACCCGGCGGAAGAGGTCGTAGTCGAACGAATCGCGGTAGTACCCCTCCGCGGAGTCCTCGCCGCGCACGTAGCGCTCGGCGCGCGGCCGGTGGAACCTGTCGACGGATGCCCGGAACACAGCGTGCCCGCCGCGCCCGACCCGCTCCGCGAGGGCGTCGGCGAACGGCCGCTTGCCCGCGCCGTCGATGCCGTCGACCGCGAGCAGGGTGCGGCCCTTCGAGTAGTTGTGCAGGAACTCGTCGGCGAGGGAGTCGAGGGTATCGCGTTTGAGGGGCGTCCACTGGGCCATGAGGCCAGTCTAGGTTTGTGTGGTGGACATCGCGCGGGCCGTGAACGAGTGGTTCGTGACGAACCGCCGGGACCTGCCCTGGCGCGCGCCCGACTTCGGCGCCTGGGGCATCCTGGTGAGCGAGATCATGCTCCAGCAGACGCCCGTCGCCCGGGTGATCCCGCGGCTCGAGCAGTGGCTCGCCCGCTGGCCGGCACCGGCCGACCTCGCGGCCTCTCCCCCGGGCGACGCCGTTCGCGCCTGGGAGCGGCTCGGCTACCCGCGCCGCGCGCTCCGGCTGCACGCGGCGGCGGTCGCGATCACGGAGCGGCACGGCGGCGTCGTGCCGTCCGACGTCGACGAGCTGCTGTCCCTGCCCGGCATCGGCGACTACACGGCACGGGCCGTGGCCGCGTTCGCGTTCGGCCTGCGGCATCCCGTCGTCGACACCAACGTGCGGCGCGTCATCGCCCGCGCCGTCGACGGCCAGGCCGAGGCTGGCCCGCCCTCCATTCGCAGGGACCTCGCGGCCATGGAGGCGCTGCTGCCGCTCGAGGAGGGGGATGCCCGGCTCTTCAACGCGGGGATGATGGAGCTCGGCGCTATCGTGTGCACCGCACGCGCGCCCCGCTGCGGCGCCTGCCCGATCGCGGGCCTCTGCGCCTGGCGGGCGGACGGCTATCCGGCCTACGAGGGCCCGCGCGCCGCGGTTCAGGCGGCGTTCGAGGGCAGCGACCGGCAGGTGCGCGGCCTCATCATGGCGGAACTGCGCGGCAGCGACATCCCGGTCACGCCCGCGGAGATCGAGACGCTGTGGCCCGACGCCGTCCAGCGCGACCGTGCGCTCGCGGGGCTCCTCGCAGACGGCCTCGCGGTGCCGGTGGCCGGCGGCTACGAACTCCCCTAGGCGGGTTGAGTGGGCCGCCCGCAAATCTCGTCGCGCTACAGCTTCTTGGCCACGCCACAGAAATTCGTGGCGCGCAACTGGGAGCCTGTAGCGCGACAAGGTTTCGATACGAGCGCGAGAGCGCCCTACTCAACCCGCGAGGTTTCAGCGACACTGGAGGCATGCCTGAGCTTCCCGAAGTGCACGCCCTCGTGACCGACCTGCGCGGCCGGCTCGCGGGGCACACCGTCGACAAGCTCCTGCTCGTGTCGTTCGCCGCGCTCAAGACCTTCGACCCGCCGATCTCCGAGCTGCACGGGATGCCCGTCGCCGGGGTGACTCGCCACGGCAAGTACCTCGACATCGCGATCGGGGATCTGCACCTGCTCATCCACCTGGCGCGGGCCGGATGGCTCCGCTGGCGCGACACGGCACCGACACCCGGCACCGGCCGCCCCGGCGGCAAGGGGCCGCTCGCCGCGCGGCTCGTGCTCGACGACGGGTCGGGCTTCGACCTCACCGAGGCCGGGACGAAGAAGTCGCTCGCGATCCACCTGGTGCGCGATCCGCAGGACGTGGAACGGGTGGCCACCCTCGGCCCCGACCCGCTCGACCCCGGTTTCACCGCGGACGTGCTGGCGGGCATCCTGGCTCGGCAGGGCCGATCGCAGATCAAGGGGGTGCTGCGCAGCCAGTCGATCATCGCGGGGATCGGCAATGCGTACTCGGACGAGATCCTGCACGCGGCGAAGATGTCGCCCTACAAGCCCGCCGCGATGACGACGGAGGAGGTGCAGCGGCTCTACGACGCTATGCAGTCCACGTTGCGGGCCGCGGTGGAGCGAGCCGACGGCCTGGCCGCCTCAGAGCTGAAGGCCGAGAAGAAGACGAACCTGCAGGTGCACGGCCGGGCGGGCCTGCCCTGCCCGGTCTGCGGCGACACGGTGCGCCAGGTGAAATTCGCGTACTCCACTCTCGAGTACTGCCCCACCTGCCAGACGGGCGGCAAGCCGCTCGCCGACCGCGTGCTGTCCCGGCTACTGAAGTAGTGCTGGTCGAGTAGGCCTCCCGCACCCGTAGTGAAACCAGGGTTTCGACACGGGTGCCAGAGCGCCCTACTCAACCCGCGAGTTACTCGTCCTCGTCGTCGTCAGCCTCGATGACGCGCGGCTTGACATACGGATCCTCGTCGCCGGCGTACTGGGCGGTCGCCTTGAGGCTCTCGACCTCGGCGTCGCGTGCCGCGGCCTCGGTGAGCAGGGAGTCGATGAGGGCGGCGTTCTCGGGGATGCCGTCCGCGATGAACTCGAGGCTCGGCGTGAGCCGCGCGGTGATGTTCTTGCCGACCTCGCTGCGGAGCATCCCGGTCGCCGACTTGAGGGCCGCGGCCGTGTCGGCGCGCTCCTCGTCGGAGCCGTAGACCGTGTAGAAGATCGAGGCGTGCTGGAGGTCGCCGGTCACCCGGACGTCGGTGATCGTCACGAAACCCATGCGCGGGTCTTTGACGCCGC
The DNA here is from genome assembly GCF_058809925.1 of Rhodoglobus sp. GW821-FHT12B09. Classification (NCBI taxonomy): domain Bacteria; kingdom Bacillati; phylum Actinomycetota; class Actinomycetes; order Micrococcales; family Microbacteriaceae; genus Rhodoglobus; species Rhodoglobus sp. GW821-FHT12B09. Next base: position 248,101 of record NZ_JBXATB010000002.1, read on the forward strand.
GCTCCAGAGTCTTGGCCACGATCACCTTGATGCGGTCCGCCATCTTCGCGGCGCGTGCTGCGTCTGCCATGTGCTACTCCCCTCAACGAGGTCTCGATACGGCCCTAGCGGGCCTACTCAACCAGCGGAGGCGAGTCGGGGTTTCCTCCGACTCGCTGGCTGGGTCTGGCAGCGACCGAGCTTGCGGGGCCGCCGGATGCGAGTCGGAGGAAACCCCGACTCGCATCCGCACCACGGGAACTAGACCCGCGGCTTCTCCTTCATCTCGATCGTCTCGATCTCGTCGCCGATCTGGATGTCGTTGAACTTGCCAAGACCGATACCGGCCTCGAAGTCCGTGCGGACCTCGGTGACGTCGTCCTTGAAGCGGCGCAGCGAGTCGATGGCGAGGTTGTCGCCGACCACGACGCCGTCGCGGATGACCCGGGCACGCGCGTTGCGCGTGATGGTTCCGGACCGGACGATGACACCGGCGATGTTCCCGACCTTGGAGGAGCGGAAGATCTCGCGGATCTCGGCAACACCCGACTGGACCTCTTCGAACTCGGGCTTGAGCATGCCCTTGAGCGAGTTCTCGATCTCCTCGAGCGCGGCGTAGATGACCGAGTAGAACCGCACGTCGACACCCTCACGCTGGGCGCGCTCGCGCGCCTTCGTGTCGGGGCGGACGTTGAACCCGATGATGATCGCGTTGTCGATCGTGGCGAGGTTGACGTCGCTCTCGGTGACGGCACCGACACCGCGGTGGATGATCCGCAGCTGCACGGAGTCGTCGACCTCGATCTTGAGCAGCGAGTCCTCGAGTGCTTCGACAGCACCGGACACGTCGCCCTTGATGATGAGGTTGAGGGCTTCGACCTTGCCGTCCTCGAGGGCCTTGGTGAAGTCTTCGAGGCTGATGCGCTTGCGGGCCTTGGCCAACAGGGCATTGCGCTCGACGGCTTCGCGCTTCTCGGCGATCTGACGGGCGGTGCGGTCCTCCTCGGTGACGAGGAACATGTCGCCGGCGCGGGGCACGGACGAGAGTCCCTGCACCTGCACGGGTCGCGACGGGTACGCCTCCTCAACGGCCTCGCCGTTCTCGTCGTGCATCGCGCGGACGCGGCCGTAGGCCGTTCCCGCGACGATGGCGTCTCCGACGCGCAGCGTTCCGGACTGGATGAGCACGGTGGCTACCGCGCCGCGGCCCTTGTCGAGCTTCGCCTCGATGGCGACACCACGGGCATCCTTGTTCGGGTTGGAGCGCAGGTCGAGACCGGCGTCGGCCGTGAGGAGCACAGCATCGAGCAGCTTGTCGATGCCGATGTTGTTGAGCGCCGACACATCGATGAACATCGTGTCGCCGCCGTACTCCTCGGCCACGAGGCCGAACTCGGTGAGCTGCTGGCGCACCTTGGCGGGGTTGGCCCCCTCCTTGTCGATCTTGTTGACCGCGACCACGATCGGCACACCGGCGGCCTGGGCGTGGTTGAGCGCCTCCACCGTCTGGGGCATGATGCCGTCGTCGGCGGCGACCACGAGGATCGCGAGGTCGGTGACCTGCGCACCGCGGGCGCGCATGGCGGTGAACGCCTCGTGGCCCGGGGTGTCGATGAAGGTGATCGCGCGCTCGAAGCCCTCGTGCTCGGTCCAGACCTGGTAGGCACCGATGTGCTGGGTGATTCCACCTGCCTCACCGGCGACGACGTTGGCCTTGCGGATCGCGTCGAGGAGCTTGGTCTTACCGTGGTCGACGTGGCCCATGACGGTGACGACGGGGGGCCTGATCTCCAGGTCCTCGTCGGTCTCGTCCTCGAGCTCCTGGTCGAGGTCGAGGTCGAAGCCGGCGAGCAGCTCGCGGTCCTCGTCCTCGGGCGAGACCATCTCGATCTTGTAGTTGAGCTCCTCGGCGAGCACCTCGAAGGTGCCCTCGTCGAGCGACTCGGTGGCGGTCGCCATCTGCCCGAGGTGGAACAGGGCGGTGACGAGCGCACCGGGCTGCACCGTGTAGCCGGTCAGCGTTTCCAGCTTGTCGGCGAGGTCGGAGATCGACGCGCCGCGACGGAGGCGGATGACCGTCTTGCCGTCACCGCGGGGAACACTGACACCGCCGAGGGACGGGGCTTCGCGCAGCTCGAACTCGGCGCGCTTCGTGCGCTTCGACTTGCGGGCCTTGGACTTTCCGCCACCGCGGCCGAACGCGCCAGCGGTGCCGCCGCCGGGTCCACGACCGCGGCCTCCCGCTCCGCCGGCCGGCGGACGGTTGGGGCCGAAGTTGTTGCCGGGGGCGCCACCGGGCGCACCACCGGGACGGAAGCCGCCGGCACCGGCGGGACGGGGACCGCCCGGGCGCTGCTGGAAGTTGCCGCCGGGGCCGCCGGGGCGCTGGCCGAAGCCGCCGGGACGGGCACCCTGGCCGGGGCCGCCGGGACGGGGCGCACCGGGGCGCGGGATCGACCCGGGAGTGGCCGGTCGGCCCATGCCCTGGTTGGAGGCGAAGGGGTTGTTGCCCGGGCGCGGGATTCCGGGGCGCGGCGCGCTCGTGGAGCCCGTGAAGGGGTTGTTGCCCGGGCGAGGGGTGGCGGGGCGCGGGATTCCGCTCGCCGCGGGTGCCTCCTCGGCGGGCGCGGCGGCGGGAGCAGCGGCCGCTGCTTCGGCGCGCGCCTGGCGCTCCGCGACCGTGAGAGGCGCGGGCGCGACCTCGGCCACGGGCTCCGCAACGACCTCTGGGGCCGGCGCGGGCGCGGGGTTGGTCGGCTTGGGCGCGGCCTTCGGCGCTGCCTTGGGAGCCGCGGGTGCGGCTGCCGGTTTCACGCCCTCGGCGACCAGCGCTTCCTTGACGCGGCGCGCGACCGGCGGCGCGATGCTCGACGACGGGCCCTTGACGAACTCGCCCATTGCCTTAAGTTTTTCGAGCACGATCTTGCTCTCGACGCCGAGATCGGCGGCGACTTCGTGCACTCGTGGGTTAGCCACAAATTCTCCTGTCTGAGTCTGCGCCCAGACAGGGCACAGACGATTAGTGGACGGAACTCATTTCGAGCCGCTCATTAGTTGTCCATGGGTCAATCAGCCTTTTGGTCGGTGGATTGTTGTTGCTAGGAACTCTGTACTCAGCCCCTCGGTCACCCTGAGCGCCCGGCCGAAAGCGCGCTTCTTGATCGCGCTCTCCACACACTGCACAGTGGGGTGAACCCAGGCACCGCGGCCGGGAAGCGTCCCCGACGGATCTGGGACTACCTCGCCGCCCGATTCTGCCGACACAGACGCAACAACTCTCAGTAACGAGGAGGTGTCGGCGCGCTGGCGGCAGCCGAGGCAGGTTCTAACGGGTTCCATACTACCCCTGTTGGTCGCCCGGGTGAGCGTGGGAGAGCGGTTGCGGAGGATGACACTCCGCTCGACCACGCTCGGCCCCCTCGACGACGGCGAGTCGTCCTCCGAAACTCAAGGGTCAGCCCTCGAGGATCGAGTCCGGCTGGATATCGATGCGCGCACCGGTCAACTTCGCCGCGAGCCGGGCGTTCTGGCCCTCTTTGCCGATCGCGAGGGAGAGCTGGTAGTCGGGCACGAGGGCACGCACGGCCTTGGTCGCCTCATCGATCACGTACGAGCTCGTGACCTTGGCGGGCGAGAGCGCGTTCGCGACGAACGTGGCCAGGTTCTCGGAGTAGTCGACGATGTCGATCTTCTCGTTGTTGAGCTCGGCGGTGACGGCGCGCACGCGCTGGCCGAGCTCGCCGATGCAGGCGCCCTTCGCGTTGACGCCGGGCTCGAGGGCGCGCACCGCCATCTTGGTGCGGTGGCCGGCCTCGCGGGCGAGCGAAGTGATCTCCACGATGCCGCTGGCGATCTCGGGCACCTCGAGGGCGAAGAGCTTGCGCACGAGCGCGGGGTGCGTGCGGCTGACGGTGATCTGCGGGCCCTTGAGCCCCTTGCTCACCGCGGTGACGTACACGCGGATGCGGCGGCCGTGCGTGTAGTCCTCACCCGGCACCTGCTCCTCGGGCGGCAGGATGGCCTCGATGGTGCCGAGGTCGACGTGGATCATGCGCGGGTTGGGCCCCTGCTGGATGATCCCGGCCACGATGTCGCCCTCGCGGCCCTTGAACTCGCCGAGAACCTTGTCGTCGCCGATGTCGCGCAGGCGCTGGTTGATGACCTGCTTTGCGGCGAACGCCGCGATGCGCCCGAAGTCCTGGGAGTCCTCCTCGGCCTCGCCGACGACAGCGCCCTCCTCGTCGAGCTCGGGGACGAAGATGCTGACCTTGCCGCTCTTGCGGTCGAGGACCACCCGCGCGGTCGTGGGCGCCGCATCCTTGTCGTGCTCGCCGACGTGCTTGAGGTAGGCAGTCAGAATCGCCTGCTCGATGATCTGCACGAGCTCCTCGAACGGGATCTCGCGCTCGCGCTCCATGAGTCGCAGCACGCTCAGGTCGATGTCCACTGAGGGCCTCCACTATTCAGATTTGGGCGAATCACGGACGATCGCCGGATGTCGGTCCCTAGTTTAGCCGGTCCATCACCAGGGCCTGTCCGTGTAGTACCCGCCCGCCTCCTCGCCGCGGTCGCCGGACTCCTGGTCGGCCTTCTCCTGTGCGGCCTGCTGCTGCTGCTGCTGAAGCTGCTCGAGCTGCTTCTCCTGCTCGGTCCTGCCGTCGTCCTCCTGCGGCTGCTGCTCCTGCTGGTCCTGCTGCTGCTGGGCGGCGTCCTTCTTCTGCTCCACCCTGTCCTTCGACTCGGTGAGCTCGTCCTGGTTCGGCGGCGGGTCGCACTCCGGCCCCGCGTCGTCCAGGACGGCCTGGGATGCCTCGTACAGCTGCACGGCGCCCTGGAAGTAGCCCAGCTGCACGTACACGTCGCCGAACCGCTCCCAGGTGAGGGCGAGGTTGAGGCGCACGTCGCACTTCTTCTCCAGCGGTGCGAGCTCGAGCGCCTTCTCGAAGTCGTCGGTGGCGGGGCCGTAGTACTGGTCGGCGGCGTAGGCGTCGCCGCGGTTGAAGTACGGGAGGTACGGCTCGACCACGTTGAGGAACAGCAGCGAACTGGACGCCTCCTCGCTGGCGACGTACAGGCCGTCGTCGTAGTCGTCGATCGCGTTCTGCGCCGTCGGCGCGAGGCTCAGGAACTTGAACGCCCAGAAGATGGCGAACAGGGCGACGGGCAGCGTCAGCCAGAACAGCAGGCGGCGGCGCAGTCGCAGGCGCTCGACGGTCAGGGGCCGGCTCACGGTGTCCTCCTCGCGCCGCGCAGCTCGACCACCGCGGCACCGGCCCAGTACAGCTCGAGCAGCGCGAGCAGCCCGAACGGGATCACGAAGACCCAGTAGAGCTCGACCGCCGAGTCGGGCTCGCCCTCCTGCACCCTGAGCTCCCCCACGTCGATGCCGGAGATCGCGGGGGCGACCGGGGAGTCGGCGCTCCGGTGCAGGTACTGCACGCCGAGCTGGGCGGCGATCGCCTCCAGCGCGGTCTCGTCGATGCGCGAGAGGGCGTCGACCGGGTCGGGGCTCGAGCGGTCCTGGATGTACGTGGGCGGGAGGAGGTCCGTCGGGTCCTCGGGCTCCGAGGTGGCCGTGTCGCCGAACTGCGTGGGCTGCTCGCCGAAGTACTCGAGCATGCGCCCGCCCGCGTCCGTCCCGTACCCGAGCACCGCGCCGCCCTCGAGGTATGGCGCGAGCGATTCGAACGACCCCGGCTCGCTGCCGGACGTCTGCTCCCCGTCGCCCAGGTAGAACAGCACGCGCCGCTGGTCGGGGTTCAGGGCCTTCGCGTCCGCGAGCAGCTTCTCGAGCACGGGGACCGCCTCGTCGATAGAGCTCCCGCGCGAGTAGGTGGTGATCTCCTGTCGCAGCACAGAGACCGCCGACAGCATGGCCGAGCTGTCGGAGGTGAGCGGCACGCGCTGCACGGCGACGGCGTCGAACGTCACGAGGGAGAACTGGGCGCCCTGCAGCCCCTCGACGAGCTGCTGAACGTCGGCCTTCACGCCCTCGAGGCGCGGGCGGGCATCCCCCCAGTCCTCGGCAGCCATGCTGCTCGTCGTGTCGACGACGACGTAGACCTCCAGCCCGCCGGAGGCCTTGGGGCCCTGGCCGTCGGTCGGGATCGTCGGGCGGGCGGCGATGACGATGAGCAGCACGACGAGCCCGAGTCGGGCGAGCCAGCGCAGGGCCAGGGACCGGTCACGGCGGGAGGCGATGAGGCGCCACAGCACGAAGCCGCCGAGCACGACGGCGAGGAGGGTGAGTGCCCAGCCGGGCAGCACGGGGTTGGCGATTATCGGGTTCATCAGCGCCGCAGCCTCCAGGCGAGCACGAGCAGGCCGGCGAGCGCCACGAAGGCCGCGAGGATCCACGGCTCGGGATGCTCGGTGCGGGTGACCAGCGGAGCACCCGGTATCACCGCAGCCTGCTCCGCCTCGATGCTCTCGACGACCGAGGGCACCACCGCAGGGTCGTTCAGCGGATAGTACGCGCCGCCCGAGTCGTCCATCGCCTTCTCGAACTCGATGGCGTACTCGCGGAGGTAGTCCTTCTCGCTCGAGTCGCCCGGGTTGATGCCGTACACCCGCACGCCGCGGTCGACCGCGAGCGCCGACGCCTGCGGCAGGGTGAAGATCTGCTCTCCCGCGATGAAGTTGTCGGTGACCAGGATGACCGACCGCGAGCGCTCGTCCTGGGTGCGGTCGAACCGCGTGACGCACGAGGCCAGCCCGTCGCCGACGAGCGAGGAGCCGTTGCCGAGCAGGGTGCCGTCGTAGTACGAGGGGTCGTCGTCGTCCAGCTCGGTGCCGAGGCGGTCGAGCTGCTGCGAGATGTAGTCGTAGTCGCTCGTGAGGGGGAAGTACGTCACGGCGGAGGCGTTGAACACGACGAGGCTGATCCGCTCCCCCGTGAACTCCTTCGTGAGGCTCCCGAACACGTCGAGCACGGCGGCGTCGTAGGAGATCATCGAGCCCGAGACATCCAGGCAGAGCACGATGTCGCGGTTGTGGAGCTCGGGGCTGGAGAGCGTCACGGTCGCCGGCCGCGCGGTCAGCACGGCGCTGAGCGCGATCAGCAGGGCGACGCACACGACGAGTCCGGCGACCAGCGCGCGGTACGCGGCGAGCGCGCGGCGGTACGCGGGCAGCGCGGTGAGGCGCTCGACGTGCGCGACGGGCAGCCGGTCGCGGCTCGCCCTGCGCGCCCGGCTCGCCCGACAGACCACGAGGGCGACGACGGCCAGGGATGCCGCGGCCCACGCGACGGGGGCCCACCAGGTGATCACCTCCACGACGTCACCAGCCCTCGCGCCGCGTCGACGGCCTGCGCGACGGTGCCCGTCTTCTGGATGTCCGCAGCGTCCGCGCCGAACGCGCCCGGGTACAGCCGCGCGACCGCGTCCGACAGCGGGGTGAGGGGCGTCTCCCGGAGGTCCTTGAGCGTCATCGTGACGGTGCGGGTGCCCTCGCGCTCCTCGACGTACGAGCGCAGGAGCATGCTCAGTTGGTGGTACGCCTCGCGGTCGTGAAGCTCACCCTTCGCGTACGCGGCGCGGGTCTCGTCGATGAGCCCGAGGTACCGCTTCCGGATGGTCTCGACGCCCGGCCCGTGGGGAGCCGCCGACGAGGCGGGCTGGGGCACCCGGCTCTTGCGGGTCGACAGGAACACGTACACCCACCACCCGACCACGAGCACGAGGATCAGGAACCCGAGCAGCCCCCACCACGGCTGGTACTGCACCGGCGGGAAGAACTCACCGCCGGGCATGCTTGTGCGCCTCCAGGAGCCGGAAGATGCCCGGGACCACCGAGTCCTCGTCGGTGACCCGCCTGCTGCTGATCGAGAGGCTCTCGAACAGCTCGTCGCTGCTCTCCGCGGTCGTCGCGACGCTGCGCTCGAAAGCCTCTCGCAGTCGCGGGCTCTCCCGGAGGAACGTCGGTACTCCGCTCGCATCGGCGACGTCGTACAGGTCGCGCTTGGCCCAGTCGGCGCGCATCAGGTCGGCATCCCCCACCGAGAGCCACAGCATCTCGTGCTGCGCCGCGAGCCGCCGCACGAGCTTCTGCTCGGCCTCGTCGAGGGCGCGGTCATCCCCGATCACCAGCACGATCATCCGGCGCCGGAACACGCGCGACACGTACTCAAGCTGGGCGCGCAGGTTGCTCTTGGCGCCGTCGAGCCGGGTGGAGGAGTGGATGCGCTGCAGCAGCCGCTCGAGGTGAGCCTCGGTGAGCTCCCCCGGCACGAAGTCGGTCTTCTTCTCCGTGCCCGCGACGAGCGCGACGAGGTCGCCGTGGCGGATGGCGATGTAGCCGATGGTCCCCGCGGCGAGGATCGCGACATCCCGCTTGCTGCCGCCGCTCGCCCCGACCGCCGCCATGTCGCGTCCGGTATCGACCACGAGAACGACGGTGTGCTTGCGGGAGGCGATGTAGCGCTTGGTCAGCGGCGAGCCGTAGCGGGCCGTCGCCTTCCAGTCGATGTCCTTGAACTCGTCGCCGGGCACGTACGGCCGGAGGTCGTCGAAGTCCATGCTGCGGCCGTGGAACACCGAGCGGTACTCGCCCTCGATGAGCCCCCGCACGGCGCGGTGGGCATGGATGTAGAGCCGGGTCTGCACTCGTCGCAGGAGGCGCTCCACAGGAGTCAGGGAACCTTCACTGCCGCGAAGATCGCGTCGATGATGGTCTCGGGCTTCACGTCGTCGGCGATCGCCTCGAAATTCAGGATGATGCGGTGCCGCAGCACGACGTGCCGCAGCTCCTTCACGTCCTCCGGGATCACGTGGTCGCGGCCCTCGAGCAGGGCGAGCGCGCGCGCGGCGCGGCTGAACGCGATGCTGGCGCGGGGGCTCGCGCCGTACTCGATGCAGTCGGCGAGCTCCTTGCCGATGTACGACTCCGCCTGGCGCGTGACGTACACGGTCGAGACTATGTAGTTGCGGATCGACTCGTCCATGAAGACGCGCTTGCCCGCCTCCTGCAGGAAGAGCACGTCCTCGATGGTGACGGCGCCCTTCGGCTTCTTGTCGCCCGCGTGCTTCTCGTACACGCCGGTGTCGATGCGGTCGAGGATCTCGATCTCGTCGGCGAACTCGGGGTAGTCGAGGATCTCCTTGAGCAGGAAGCGGTCGAGCTGGGCCTCGGGCAGATGGTACGTGCCCTCCTGCTCGATCGGATTCTGCGTGGCGAGGACGAGGAAGGGCTCCGGCAGCGGGTACACCGTGCCGCCGATGCTCGTCTGCTTCTCCTGCATCGCCTCGAGCATCGCGCTCTGGGTCTTGGCACTCGACCGGTTGATCTCGTCGAGCAGCACGAAGTTGGCGTGCACGGGGCCGAGCTGGGTCTCGAAGGTCTGCTTCTGGTAGTCGAAGATCTGGGTGCCGATGATGTCGCTCGGCAGGAGGTCGGGCGTGCACTGGATGCGCTTGAACGACCCGCTCACCGCGTCGGAGACCGCCTGGGCGGCCGTCGTCTTCGCGAGGCCCGGCACGCTCTCGAGCAGGATGTGCCCGCCCGTGATGAGCCCGATCAGGAGGCTTCGCTTGAGGCTGGCCTGGCCCACGACCTTGGTCGAGTACGACTCGTCGATCGACGCGAGGATCCCCTTGGCACGAGCCAGGTCGTCCGCGGAGATCTTGTCCGTCACCTCTGTGCCTCCAGCGTCGCACCGACCTCGTCGAGCGTGACGCTGGTCCGCTCGTTGGAGCGGCGGTTCCACACCTCGACGCGGCCCTCGGCGGCGTCCCTGCCCACGATCACGATCAGCGGCACCCCGAGGAGCTCGGCGTCGCCGAACTTGACCCCCGGCGAGACCTTGGGGCGGTCGTCGTAGAGCACGTCGAAGCCGCTCGTCTCGAGCGTGCCCGCGAGGGCCTCGGCGGTCGCGAACACGACCTCCTCCTTGCCCGCGGCGATGATGTGCACGTCGAAGGGCGAGACGTTCGCGGGCCAGATGAGGCCCTTCTCGTCGTTGTTGCTCTCCGCGATGACGGCCATGATGCGGGTGACGCCGATACCGTAGGAGCCCATCGTCACGGTCACGAGCTTGCCGTTCTCGTCGAGCACCTTGAGCCCGAGCACCTCGGCGTACTTGCGGCCGAGCTGGAACACGTGGCCGATCTCCATGCCGCGCGCGAGCTCGACCGGGCCGGAGCCGTCGGGCGCCGGGTCTCCCGCGAGCACCTCGCTGACCTCCACGATCCCGTCCGCCGCGAAGTCGCGGCCGGCCACGAGGCCGAAGACGTGGTGGCCGTGCTCGTTGGCGCCGGTGATCCACCCGGTTCCGTCGGCGACGAGCGGGTCGACGAGGTACCGGATGCCCGTGGCCGACTTCTCCCCGAGAACGGCCCCCGCGGCCGACCAGGGCCCGATGTATCCCTTCACGAGACCGGGGTTCTTGGCGAAGTCGGCCTCGGTGGCGGCCTCGACCGCGGCGGGCGCGAACGCCACCTCCGCGCGCTTGAGGTCGACGTCGCGGTTGCCGGGCAGCCCCACGATGACCAGCTCGCGCGTGCCGTCGAGGTTGGTCAGGGCCAGCACGATGTTCTTGAGGGTGTCGGCGGCTGTCCACGCGCGGCCGTCCGGCCGGGGGTGCTTGGCGTTGGCGACGTCGACAAGTGTCGCGATAGTGGGGGTGTCCGGGGTGTCGAGCACCTCGGCCGGGGTCAGCCCGTCGAACGACCGCGGCTCGGGCGGGAGCGTCGTGAAGGCCTCGACATTGGCCGCGTACCCGCCGGCGGAGCGCACGAAGGTGTCCTCGCCGATCGGGGTGGGGTGCAGGAACTCCTCACTGCGCGAGCCGCCCATCGCGCCGGCATCGGCCTTGACGATGACGTACTCGAGCCCGAGGCGCTGGAAGATGCGCTCGTAAGCGTCGCGGTGCTGCTGGTACGAGACATCCAGACCCGCGTCGGTGTAGTCGAAGGAGTAGCTGTCCTTCATCGAGAACTCGCGGCCGCGCAGCAGGCCGGCCCGGGGGCGGGCCTCGTCGCGGTACTTGTCCTGGATCTGGTAGATCGCCAGCGGCAGGTCTTTGTAGCTCGAGTACAGGTCCTTCACGAGCAGGGTGAAGACCTCCTCGTGGGTCGGGGCGAGGAGGTAGTCGGCGTCGTGGCGGTCCTTGAGCCGGAAGATGCCGTCGCCGTACTCCGTCCAGCGGCCGGACTTCTCATACGGCTCGCGCGGCAGCAGCGCCGGGAAGTGCACCTCCTGCGCGCCGAACGCGGCGAGCTCCTCGCGGATGATGTTCTCGATCTTGCGGCGCACCTTGAGCCCGAGCGGCAGCCACGCGAAGATCCCGGGCGCCTGGCGGCGGATGTAGCCGGCGCGCACGAGGAGGCGGTGGCTCGTCACCTCCGCGTCGACGGGATCCTCACGGAGGGTGCGGACGAAGAGCTTGGAGAGACGTGTAGGCACCGTGCCATGCTACCGGCGGCGTGAGCCTCTATACCCGACCCCGACCCCGCGGTGCTGAAGGGATCGGGATGCCCCTCTTAGAGTGTGAAGGAAGCGGGCCCGCGGCCTGCATCAAGGGGGGCTTGATGCGGCCGCGGGCTCGCCCATCCCACTCCGAGGCCCAACGTTGCGGATCCGTGAAGCAACGTTGGATTGGTTACCGGAGTGGAAACCAGGAGGAACTGTGCGTCGGAGTCGACACGACGCAGCGCGCTTGATGCCATGCCAACTCCCACAAGTTGGTCACTCAGTCAAACGCTACTTCACACGAGGCAGGGTTACGGATCCGGCTCAAAGTGACGCGAACTCTACAGTCCGTTGGGAAGATTGTACCCCCCGGTACCGACGAGTCTGTCCCCAATAGGGGGGTCGGCGTGTCGCCCGATATATCAGGCGGTGATGACCTGCGGCGAGCCCGTCGCTCCGGCTGGCATCTCGGCCGCGAGGCGGTTCGCCTCTTCGATGAGAGTCGCGACGATGTCCTCCTCCGCGACGGTCTTGATGACCTCGCCCTTGACGAAGATCTGGCCCCGCCCATTGCCGCTCGCGACGCCGAGATCAGCCTCGCGCGCCTCCCCCGGGCCGTTCACCACGCAGCCCATGACGGCCACGCGCAGGGGCACGGTCATCTTCTCCAGACCGGCGGTCACGTCATTGGCGAGCTGGTACACGTCGACCTGCGCGCGGCCGCAGCTCGGGCAGGAGACGATCTCGAGCTTGCGCTCGCGCAGGTTCAGCGACTGCAGGATCTGCAGGCCGACCTTGACCTCCTGCACGGGCGGCGCGGAGAGCGAGACGCGGATCGTGTCGCCGATGCCCTCGGAGAGCAGGATGCCGAACGCCGTCGCGCTCTTGATGGTCCCCTGGAACTCCGGGCCCGCCTCGGTCACGCCGAGGTGCAGGGGCCAGTCGCCGCGCTCGGCGAGCAGCCGGTAGGCCTTCACCATGACGATCGGGTCGTTGTGCTTGACGGAGATCTTGAAGTCGTGGAAGTCGTGCTCCTCGAACAGGCCCGCCTCCCAGACCGCGCTCTCGACGAGCGCCTCGGGGGTCGCTTTGCCGTACTTCTGCAGGATGCTCGGCTCGAGCGACCCGGCGTTGACGCCGATGCGGATGCTCACCCCCGCAGCCTTGGCGGCCTTGGCGATGGCCCCGACCTGGTCGTCGAACTTGCGGATGTTGCCGGGGTTGACCCGCACCGCGCCCACGCCGGCGTCGATCGCCGTGAAGACGTAGCGCGGCTGGAAGTGGATATCGGCGATCACCGGGATCTGGCTCTTCGCGGCGATGATGTGCAGCACGTCCGCGTCGTCCTGGTGCGGCACCGCCACGCGCACGATGTCGCAGCCCGTGGCCGTGAGCTCGGCGATCTGCTGGAGCGTCGCGTTGATGTTCGTGGTCTGCGTCGTCGTCATGGACTGGACGCTCACCTGGGAGTCGCTGCCGACTCCCACCTTGCCGACGTGGATCTGGCGGGTCTTGCGGCGGGGAGCGAGGACTTCGGGCGTCTTCGGCATACCGAGATTGATGGCTGGCACAGTCTCCAGCTTACGCGGGGCGGGCTGCCAGAGTGCTGGGCGCTACAGGATCGAGATGGGCTTGATGATGTCCGCGATCACGAGCAGGAGCGTCAGGCCGCCCAGCAGGCTCGCGACGACGAGCGTCACGGGGATCACCTTCGCGGCGTCGATCGGCATCGGCTTCTCCTTGCCGCGGATCTTCGCGAACACGCGGCGCACGCCGTCGATGAGCGCGACGACGATGTGCCCGCCGTCGAGCGGGGGAAGCGGGATCAGGTTGAACACGAAGAGCGCGATGTTCAGCCCGCCCACGAGCTGGATGAGCGACGCCGCGCGGTCGGCTACCGGCACTGAGTTGAGGCTCGTGATCTCCCCGGCGAGCCGGCCGACGCCGACGACGCCGATGAGGCCCTCCGGGTCGCGCTCCCCCGGTCCGAAGGTCTGCACCGCGAGGTCGACGACCCGCTGCGGGAGGTGCGCGATCGTGTTCACGAGGCGGCCCATGGTGTCCCCGACGAAGGGCAGGACGGCCGTGACGGGCTGCTGGCGGTTCTCGGAGGCCCAGCCGATGCCGATGAACCCGACCCTCTCCGTGGTGGGCTTGCCGGCGGCATCCAGAACCTGCTTGCCCTGGCTGTCGGTGACGTAGCGCTCCTCGAGAGCCGGAGTCACGGTGCGCTCCTCCTGCTGGCCGTCGCGCTCGATGGTGAGCGTGAGGGGCTTCTCTGCGGAGTCGCGGATGAGCGGGGTGATGTCGGCGACCTCGGCTACCGGCGTGCCGTTGACGGCGACGATGCGGTCGCCGGGCTCGAGGCCGGCCTCGTGCGCCGGGGCGTTCGGGTCGGAGGCCTCGCAGTCGGTGCGCTGCGTCGAGACCGGGACGAGGCACTGCGACACGCTGCCGATGGTGGTCGTGGACGTGGGGATGCCGAAGCCGCAGAGCACGATGCCGAAGAACAGGATCGCGAGCAGCAGGTTCATCACCGGGCCGCCGACCATGATGACCACGCGCTTGAGGATCGGCAGCTTGTAGAAGGCGCGCTCCTCCTCTTCGACAGTGTCGACGTGCACGGCGGACTTGTTGTCGTCCTGCACGAGGGTCTCGAACATGCCGGTGGTGGCGGTGCGCCCGCGCGCGCCCGCACGAGCCGGCGGGTACATGCCCGCCATCGAGATGTAGCCGCCGAGTGGCAGTGCCTTGATGCCGTACTGCGTCTCGCCGCGGCGCCAGGAGAAGATCGTCGGGCCGAAGCCGATCATGTACTGCCCGACCTTGACCCCGAAGAGCTTGGCGGGCACGAGGTGGCCGACCTCGTGGAGGCCGATCGAGATGGCGAGGCCGGCCAGGATGATCAGGATGCCGAGGATGTACAGCAGGACGGCGCTTATATCGAACACGGGCACGGCCTTACCCTAACCGCGCAGCAGCTGATCGGCCGCTGAGCGCGCCCACTGCTCCGCCTCGTAGACGGCGTCGAGGGTCATCCCCTGGGGCTGGTGCGCGTCGACGACGGTTTCGACGGTGCGGAGGATGTCGAGGTACCCGATACCGCCCGCGTGGAACGCGAGGACCGCCTGCTCGTTCGCCGCGTTGAAGACCGCGGGATAGGTGGATCCGGCCTCGCCGACGCGCTTGGCGAGCGCCACCGCCGGGAATACCGCGGTGTCGAGGGGCTCGAAGGTCCACGTGCTCGCCGTCGTCCAGTCGAGCGGCACTCCCACCCCCGCCACACGGTCGGGCCAGTCCAGGCCGAGCGAGATGGGCAGTCGCATGTCTGGCGGGCTGGCCTGCGCGAGGGTGGAGCCGTCCACGAACTCGACCATCGAGTGCACGATCGACTGCGGGTGCACGGTGACGTCGATGCGGTCGTACGGCACGTCGAAGAGCAGGTGCGCCTCGATCACCTCGAGGCCCTTGTTCACCAGGGTCGCCGAGTTGGTGGTGACCACGAGGCCCATGTCCCACGTCGGGTGCGCGAGCGCCTCGCGCGGGGTGACATCGCGCAGCGACTCGCGGGTGCGCCCTCGGAACGGCCCGCCGGACGCGGTGAGCACGAGCCTGCGGACCTCCTCGTGCGTCCCCGAGCGGAGGGCCTGCGCGATCGCGGAGTGCTCGGAGTCGACCGGGACGATCTGCCCGGGCCGCGCGCGGGAGGTGACGAGCTCGCCGCCCACGATGAGGCTCTCCTTGTTCGCGAGCGCGAGGGTGGCGCCGCTGTCCAGCGCGGCGAGGGTGGGCTCGAGGCCCACGGAGCCGGTGATGCCGTTGAGCACGACGTCGGCCGCGACATCCCGGACCAACTGGGACGCCTCGGCGGCGCCGAACGCGGTGTGCTCGACCCCGAACGCCCCGGCCTGCTGGGCGACGAGCTCGCGGTTGCTGCCCGCGGCGAGGCCCACGACCTGGAAGCGGTCGGGGTTCGCCGCGATCACGTCGAGGGCCTGCGTGCCGATCGACCCCGTGGAGCCGAGGATGATGACGCGCTTCACGGTCACGGCCTAGGAGGCGGCGATGATCTTGACCAGGAACACGAGGGTCTGGCCGCCGAGCTCGTGAGCCTCGGGGTCGGTGCCGTAGGCGTCCTCAGGCGGGATCACGACGATGACCGTCGAGCCGACCTTCTGTCCGATGAGGGCGGCCGTGAAGCCGGGCACGAAGTTGTCCACCGGGAAGGGCGGGTCGTCACGGTCGAAGCTCTGGTCGAACACCTCGCCGGTGTCCCAGCTGGTGCCGTGGTACTTGATCGTGACGCTCTGGCCGCTCTTGACCACGGCGCCGTCGCCCTCGGTGAGCACGGCCTCCATCAGGTCCTTGGGCGGGTCGGTCGCCGGGAGCTTGACAGTGGGCGTGCCGTCCGCCGCGAAGGTGACCTCGGGGACGTCCTTGGTCCACGCCTTGGGCGTCAGGGGCTGCTTGATCGCGACGACGTCAACGACGAAGACGATGTCGTCCGTGGCGCCGATGCTCAGCTGCTCGGAGCCGGCGTCGCCGAACGCGTCGGCGGGCGGGATGACGCCCACGACGCGGGAGCCGACAGTCGAGCACTCGAGGGTTTTCACGAGGCCGGGGAGCAGCTTCTTCTCGTCGACGTCGAAGTCGACGAGGGTGTCGTCGGTGTAGCCGGTGCCGTCGATATTGACGGCGGTGCCCCCGTTGAGGATCGAGAACTGCACCTGCACGGTGTCGCCGGCCTGCACGGTCTCGCCGTCGCCGTCGATCACCACGGTGCGCTCAGTGCTCTTCGCGGTGAGGCCCGGGTCGAAGATGACGATCGGGAGCTTGCCGAAGTCGCCGGTGACCTTGACGGAGTCCGACGCCGAGCCGCTCGGCGCGGGAGTGCAGTCTCCGCTGTCCGTCGTGTCGGGGGCCGGGGCGGAGCACGCGGCGAGGCTGACGGCGAGGCCGGCGGTCACCAGGATGGCGAGGCTCGACTTGCGGAGGGAACTTGCGATGCGCACGGGGCACCTTTCGTGGAGAGACGTTCCATCCTGCCGGATGAATGCTGAGTGAAGAGTGAGGGTTGGTCGGGAGATTCAGGCGAGCCGGATGACCGGCTCGTGCCGCACCGGGAAGTTGACCGACGACGCGATGAAGCACAGGGCGCTCGCCTCGGCGTGGATCTGCTCGGCGACGACCGGGTCGCCCGCGGAGATCGCGACCACGGGGCGCAGGGTCACGGAGGTGAAGTGGCCGCCCTCGCCCACCTGCTCCATGGTGCCGACCGCGTCATCCTCGTACTCGGTGACGACCACGCCGTGCTTCGTGGCGACGTGCAGGTAGCTCAGCATGTGGCACTGGGCGAGGGCGGCCAGCAGCAGCTCCTCGGGGTTCCAGCGCTCCGGAGTGCCGCGGAACGGCTTGTCGGCCGAGCCCTCGATCGGCGGGTTGCCCTCGGCGCTGATGAGGAGGTCGCGACCGTAGTCGCGGTAGCCGCTCGTGCCGGTGCCGAGGTTGCCCTGCCACTCGACGCGCACCGCATAGCTGTGATCCATGGCTCCCACCTTAAACTCATCGCATGAAGATCGAACAGCAGCGTCGCGTTCTCACCGCCATCCCCGGCCCCAAGTCGGTTGCCCTGCAGCAGCGCCGGCTCGCCTCCGTTGCCGCGGGCGTCTCCTCGGCCCTCCCGGTCTTCGTCGAGCGCGCGCACGGCGCGATCGTCGTCGACGTCGACGGCAACCAGTTCATCGACCTCGGCTCGGGCATCGGCGTCATGACCATCGGGCACACCGACGAGGCGGTCGTGGCCGCGGCGGCGGCGCAGCTCGAGGAGCTCACCCACGCGATGTTCACGATCACGCCGTACGAGCCGTACGTGCGCGTCGCGGAGCTGCTCGCCGAGCACACGCCGGGCAGCTGGGCGAAGAAGACCGTGCTGCTCAACTCGGGCGCCGAGGCCGTCGAGAACGCCGTCAAGATCGCCCGCCACTACACCGGCCGCGCCGGCGTCGCCGTGCTCGACCACGCGTACCACGGCCGCACCAACCTCACGATGGCCATGACCTTCAAGGCGATGCCCTACAAGACCGGCTTCGGGCCGCTGGCCCCCTCGGTGTTCCACGCGCCGGGCTCCTACCCGTTCCGCGACGGCCTGAGCGGTCGGGATGCCGCGGCCCGCACGATCACCTACCTCGAGAAGTCGATCGGCGCCTCCGACCTGGCCTGCGTCGTGGCGGAGCCGATCCAGGGCGAGGGCGGGTTCGTCGTCCCCGCGGAGGGCTATCTCGCCGCGCTGCAGGAGTGGTGCACGGCGAACGGCGTCGTGTTCGTCGCCGACGAGATCCAGAGCGGGATGGCTCGCACCGGCCGGTACTACGCGAGTGAGCACTTCGGCGTCGAGCCGGACCTCGTGCTCTCGGCCAAGGGGATCGCGGGCGGCCTGCCCATCGCGGCCGTCACCGGCCGCGCCGAGATCATGGATGCCCCGCACGCGGGCGGCCTCGGCGGCACGTTCGCCGGCAACCCGGTCGCCGCGGCCGCGGCGATCGCGGTGTTCGGGGAGATCGAGCGCCGCGGCCTGCTGGCCGAGGCGGGGCGCATCGAGGGCATCCTCAAGCCCGCGCTGCTCGAGCTGCAGTCGCAGTACCCCGTGATCGGGGATGTGCGCGGCATCGGGGCCATGCTCGCGATCGAGCTCGTCCAGCCCGGCACGAAGGACCCGAACCCCGCGGCCGTCGCCGCGATCACGGCGTTCGCCGCTCAGCACGGCGTGCTGCTGCTGTCAGCGGGGACGTTCGGCAACGTCATCCGGTTCCTGCCGTCGCTCGCGATCAGCGACGAGCTGCTGCGCGAGGCGATCGGCGTGCTGGGCGAGGCGTTCGCGGCGCTCTGAGTCCCCCAAGTGAAACGATCCACTCGTCAAAAGCCGTCCCTCATGGTCCAACGAAGCGTGGCTTTTGACGAGTGGATCGTTTCACGCGGTGCCGGGGTGGGCTAGGCGGTCAGGATCACCTTTCCGCCCGCGTGGCCGCCGATCACGAGCCGGTAGCCCTCGCGGGCCTCGGCGAGGGGCAGGGTCGTCGCGACCGGTACGGTGATCTCGCCCCGTGCGGCCAGGCCGGAGAGGGTGGTCCGGGCGGCGGCCCGGAGTGCGGAGCCCGAGTCGGCTCCCGGACCCGCGCCGATCGCCTTCGCGCCCGCCGCCAGGGCCGGGCCGAAGTTCACGATCGTCACGAAGCGCTCCGGCTCGACGAGCTGGAGCGACACCTCGAGCGCCTCGTCGGTGCCGACGGTGTCGATCGCCGCGGTCACGCCCCCGGGTGCGGCCGCGCGGACACGGTCTGCCAGTCCCGCGCCGTAGGCCACCGGCAGGATTCCTGCCGCGCTCAGCGCCGCGTGGCGGCCCGGCGCGGCGGTGCCGACGACGCTGGCCCCGCGGAGCGCCGCGAGCTGCGCGACGAGACTGCCCACGCTCCCGGCCACGCCGTGGACGAGGACGGTATCCCCCTCGCCCACCCCGACGGCCTCGAGGGCGTGCACCGCGGTGGTACCGACGGAGAGGAGCCCTGCGGCCTCCTCGAACGAGAGGTTCTCGGGCTTGCGCAGCAGCGCGTCGGCACGCACCGTCAACTCGGCCGCCTGCGCGCCCGGCAGGCGGGTGCCGTAGACCTCGTCGCCCACGGAGAGCGGCTCGCCCTCGAGTCCCACGGCGTCCGGGCCCACGGCGACGACGACTCCCGCGGCCTCGCTGCCGAGGCGGCGCGGCAGGGTCGAGGCATCCGTGCCCAGGGCCCCGGCGGCGATCTTCGCGTCGAACGGGTTGATCGCGGCCGCGCGCACGGCGATGGTCACCTCGCCCGCGCCGGGCTCGCGCCCGTCGACGGCGATCACGTCGATGACGTCGGCGGTGGTTCCGTATTCAGTGGCGACGACGGCAGCGGGCATGGGCTTCTCCTCGGTTCGTGTTGCAGGATCAACCCTGCCGCACGCCCGGCCATTCCGCCGCCCTAGTCCGTCTCGACGACCGCCACGTCGTTGCCGGTGTGGATCTCGTCGTCGACCCCGGCGAGCTGCTGCACGAGGCGGCCGCTCGCGGTGCTCGGGATGTCGACGATCGCCTTGTCGGTCTCGACCCGGAGGAGCACCTGCCCCTCCGCCACGGTCTCGCCGACAGCGACCATCCACTCGACGACGTAGGAGTCGTCGATGGCCTCGGATACTCGTGGCATAACCACGCGCGCCTCGCTCATGAGCCTGCCTTTCGGGTACTGGGCGTCCAGATGTTGTTGAACATGTCGGTGACTGCCGGATCGGGCAGCTGCTGCACGGTCTCGATGACGGCATCGAGTGCGGCGCCCACCGAGGCCTCGAGCTCGGCGAGCTGCTCCGGCGCAGCGCCCTCGGCGACGAGGGCCTCCCGCGCGAGCTTCACCGGGTCGCGCTCGAGCCAGTACTCGAGCTCCCCCGCCGGTCGGTAGGGCGCCGTGTCCGCCCGCGAGTGGCCGGCGAACCGGTAGGTCTTCGCCTCGACGAGCGTCGGGCCGCCGCCGGTGCGGGCACGCTCGACGGCCCTGGCGATCGCACCACGGGCCGCCGTGACATCCATGCCGTCGACGACCTCCGCGGGCATCGCGTAGGACGCGGCGCGCAGGTGCAGGTCTTCGATGGGCGTGGTCAGGTTGATGCGGCTGTACTCGCCGTACACGTTGTTGTCGCAGAGGAAGACGACCGGCAGCTTCCAGATCGCAGCGAGGTTGAGCGCCTCGTGGAACGCGCCGATATTGGTCGCGCCGTCGCCGAACACCGCCACGGCCACGCGGTCCTCCGCGCGGTACTGGAAGGCGAGCGCCGCGCCGGCCGCCACCGGCAGGCCCGCGCCCACGATGGCGAAGGTGGGCAGCAGGCCGATGTCGTCGTCGCTGACGTGCATCGAGCCCCCGAGGCCGCCCGTCGAGCCCTCCGACTTGCCCATGATCTCGGCGAGCACCGCGCGGGGGCTCATCCCGAGGGCGAGGGCCATGGCGTGGCCCCGGTAGGTCGCGGTCACGAGGTCCGTGGGGCGCAGCTCCGCGGCCAGGCTCACGGCGAGCGCCTCCTGCCCCATGGCCAGGTGGGTGGTGCCGTGGATGGCGCCGGTCGCGAAGAGCGCATTGAGGCGCTCCTCGAACCCGCGGATCTCCATCATGCGCTCGAGGCGCGCCATCGCGTCGTCGGCGAGCACGCGCCGGCGCTCGACCGAGGTGCGCGAGGTGGACAGTGCGGTAGTGGTCACTTGCTCAACCCTTCGAGGACCCACCAGGGGGCGGGGACGGTGCCGGTGGACTGGTACTCGCCGAGCTGGCGGGCGATCTCGGCCGGCTGCGGCAGGTACCGGCTCTCCAGCGCCTTGCTGTAGGGCACGGGGACGTTCGGCGTGGTGATGCGGAACGGCGCTGCAGACAGGCTCGAGAACAGCTCTCGCGTGACGGCCGCCACGATCTCGCTGCCCCAGCCGCCGGACTCGGGCGCCTCCTCGACGACGACCAGCCGGTGCGTCTTGGCCACCGACTCGAGGACCGTCTCGCGGTCCCAGGGGGCGAGGGTGATGAGGTCGACGACCTCAGCGTCGATGCCGGACGCCTCGACGGCCTCGAGCACGGCCGTGCGCATCTGGCCCATCGTGACGATGGTGACGGCACTGCCCTTCCGGACGACTTCGGCCCGGCCGAGCTGCACCAGGCCGGCAGCACCTCGCTGTACCTCGCCGCGGACCGCGTAGAGGTTCCTGGGCTCCAGCACCATCGTCGGGCCGGGAGACTGGATGGCCGCCCGCAGGATGCCGTAGGCGTTCTGCGGGGTGCTCATGGTCACGACGGTCAGGCCGGGGGTGGCCGTGACCCAGTTCTCGAGGGTCTGGCTGTGCTGCGAGCCGAACCCGGTGCCGCTGCCGACCGAGGCCCGCACCGTGAGCGGCACGGAGACCGCGCCCTTGCTGAGGTAGTGCATCTTCGCGGCGCCCGTCACGAGCTGGTCGAGGGCGACCCCGAGGAACTCCATGAACATGATCTCGATGACCGGCCGGATGCCCGCGATGGCCGCGCCGACGCCCGCGCCGGTGAACGCCATCTCCGAGATCGGGGTGTCTCGCACGCGGTTGGGCCCGAACTTCTCGAGCAGCCCCTCGGAGGTCTTGAAGGGGCCGCCGGCGACCGCGATGTCCTCCCCCATCAGCATCACGCTCGGGTCGGAATCCATCTCGTCTTCGAGCGCGGCGACTATCGCCTGCCGGAAGCGCATCTGAGTGACCACATCGTCCCTTTCGTTACTGGAATCGTTTCGAGGATATGCCCCGGCCCGGGGTGCGTCAACTGATCGGCGCTCCTGCCGTTGACCCGGCGGCGACGAGGTGGCTAGAGTTCTGGAAACGATTCGAGGACGAAGGTCCTCCAGGCGACGGGAGCCGGTGGCGTGATCGAGGTCGCGATACTCGGGAGCGGCCAGCTCGCCCGGGGCGTCGCTCGGCAGCTCGCCCTCCGCGCAGACATCCGGGTGGCCGGGCCCACTCCCCGGTCCCGGATCCCGGAGGCCGCGGCATCCGGAGCGCACGTGGTCGTCGTGGCCACCACGACGCTGCTGGCGGACGTCGCCGACGACATCGAGGCCGCGGTCCGCGCCGGATCCAACGTGATCGTGTCGGCCGAGGAGTGCGCCTATCCCTGGGCGGTCGACAGCATCCTCGCCGATCGGCTGCACTCGCTCGCCCTCGAGCGCGGCGTGACCGTGCTCGGCTGCGGCCTCAACCCCGGCTTCGTGTTCGACGCCCTCGTGCTCACCCTGCTCGGCGCCGTGGAGTCGCCCACCGCGATCGCCGTCGAGCGCACGGTCGACGTCTCCGGGTTCGGCCCGGCGGTGCGGGCGCGCCTCGGTCTCGGCGTCTCGGCGTCGGACTTCGCGGCAGGCATCGAGAGCGCGAGCATCCTGGGCCATGCCGGGTTCCCCCAGTCGATGTCGATCGTCGCCGCGGCCCTGGGGGTGGGCATCGATCACATCGCCACGAGCATCGAGCCGCTGACGCATGCCGGACTCACCGTCGGCTTCGTGCAGGAGTACACGGCCGTGGTGGCGGGCGAGGACTGGTTCCGCGCCCGCTTCGTCGGCCACCTCACTCCCGCCTCGGCCGGGCTCGTGGTGCGCGACACCATCGCGGTCTCCTCGTCGTCGGGAGCGCCCTTGACGTGCACGATCGACCCCGGCATCAGCTCGCAGTCGGGCTCGCAGTCCCTCATCGCCAACTCGGTGGACCGTGTCATCGCCGCGCCGCCGGGGTGGCTCACCGTCGCCGACCTCGAGCCGGCGCACCCGCGCCTCCGCCTCCGCCTCAATCCACCGACAAGATAGGCACCCATGTCCACGATCACCGCAGTAGACGTCTTCCCCGTGCAGTACCCGGAGCCCAACGACTCCGGCGCACTGCGCTGCCTCACCTTCGTGCGCATCCGCAGCTCGGACGGCGTCGAGGGCTGGGGCGAGGCGGTGACGATGTTCCCCGGCGCCACCGCCGCGACCGCGATCATGGTCGAGTCCGTGCGCGAGCTCCTGGTCGGCCGCGACCCGCTCGCGAACGTCGCCCTCTGGCACGAGCTGCAGAACGAGGCCTGGTGGTACGGCCACCGCGGCGGCATCTTCTCGTTCGCGCTGTCGGCCATCGACATCGCCCTGTGGGACCTCAAGGCCCGCCTGGCCGGGCTGCCGCTCGTCGACCTCCTGGGCGGCGCGCGGGTCCCCTCGCTGCCCACCATCGCCTCCACTCACGCCTTCGACCCGTCGCTCGAGGTCGAGGCCGAGCGCCACGGCCGGTACGTCACCGAGAGCGGGTTCAAGGGCTTCAAGATCGGCATGGGCAAGCGGGGCGACACCCACATCGGCTACGAGGTCGATCGCGACATCGAGTTCATGCGGCTGCTGCGCGAGGCCGCCGGGCCCGACGCGATGATCATGCTCGACCGGGGAAAGAAGATCACCTGGACCCTGGATGACGCGATCGCCCGCGTCCGCGGCTTCGAGCAGTACGGGCTGAAGTGGATCGAGGAGCCGTTCGAGCCCGACCACTCGGACGAGCTGAGGGCGCTGCGGCAGCAGGTCGGGTGCCTCATCGCCGGGGGCGAGCGGGAGTGGGACGTGCACGGCTACGAGAACGCCCTCGCCGACGGGATGATCGACGTCGTCGGCTGCGACGTGGGCCGGGCAGGCGGCGTCACCGGCGCGCTCCGGGTGCTCTCCGTCGTCGAGCGCGAGCACCGCTGGTTCAACTCGCACGCCTGGTCGAGTGCCGTCAACACTGCCGTCTCGATCGCCCTCTCGGCGACGAGCGACCGGGTGCTGCTGCAGGAGCTCAAGCCGGACCCCAACCCCATGCAGGACGAGCTGGTCGCCGAGCCGATCCGCGCCGTCGACGGGATGGTCGCGGTGCCCCGCGGCCCGGGCATCGGCGTGGTGCCCGAGCTCGCCGTCCTCCAGCACTACGCGCTCTCATGACGGCCGCGCTGCTCGGTGCGGGGCTCGAGGGCGCGGGTGTGATCGTCACCGGCGCCGCGGGCGGTATCGGCGGGGCGACGGCCCGCGCCCTGGCGGAGGCCGGGGCCCAGGTCTGCGCCGTCGACCTCCCCGGCCCCGCGCTGGACGAGGCCGTGGCATCCCTGCCCGGTCGCGACGACCATGTCCCGCTGCCCCTCGACCTCGCGGACACTGGCACGCTCGACGCCGCGGTACGGCAGGCCGCGGGGCGTCTCGAGAGCCTCTGGGGGCTGGTGCACGCCGCGGCGTTCCTACGGCGGCAGGCGCCGGCGGACGTGACGGAGGAGACCTGGGATGCCCAGCTCGACGTGAACCTCAAGGCGACGTTCTGGCTCAACCGGGCGGTGGGCGAACTGCTGACCGCCGGCGGCAGGGGCGGCCGGATCATCAACTTCACCTCCGCCGCGTGGATGACCGGGCCGATGATCGACAGCGACGTCTACGCGGCGTCGAAGGGCGGCGTGGTGACGATGACGAAGGGGTTCGCGCGCCGCCTGGGCCCGGCGGGAATCACCGTCAACGCGATCTCGCCGGGGCAGATCGCCACGGCCATGCAGCACAAGGAGAACACCCCCGAGGCGATGGCCGCGGTGGTCGCGAACTGCCCGCTCGAGCGGATGGGGACGGCCGAGGAGGTCGCGGCGGTCGCCGTGTTCCTCGCCTCGACGCACGCGAGTTTTGTCTCGGGGGCGACCGTCAACGTCTCCGGCGGACTGCTGATGTACTAATTCCTAGAATCCTTTCCAGTAATCATTGCAGCCCGCGCGCCCAGGCACTATCGTCGCTCCCATGACAGACACGATGGGGTTCTCTGACATCCTGCAGCGGCGGGTGCGACTGGGCAGCTGGCAAGACCAGAAGGTCGCCACCTACGACCTGATCCTCGACGCGCTCGCCTCCGAGGACTGGTCGAACGCCGCCGAGCTCGCCTCCTACTTCGTCGACGAGGCAGCGGTGTGCTGGCAGCTCTACCGGCAGTGGCTCGCCGATCTGGAGGGCTTCCTGCGGGACGAGGGCACGTCGGCCGAGGACCTCGAGCGGATCCGCCAGACCCTCATCGACCTCACCCCGCTGCCGGACGGCTCGCAGTTCAACACCTTCGCGATGTGGGAGAAGTTCAAGGAGCTCATCGCCTCGGTAGTCGCCTCCGCCGAGGCGCACGACGCGGCGAGGGCCTCCGAGCTGATGGCCGAGGCCAAGGAGGTCTGGCGGCAGACCCACGACCGCGACGTCGACAAGACCTACTTCTACATGAGCGAGACCGCCCGCCGGTACGGCGACGACGCGATCCCGCGGATGTACGAGCGCGTCCTCGTGCCGCTGTTCGCGTGGCGCTACGAGAAGTTCGACATCGACAAGCACCCGTGGGACGAGGGCCTCGAGACCCTCATGTACGTCTCGTGCGAGGCGATGCGCGGCCACCTGAGCGGCCCGGAGCGCAACGGCGACTTCGAGCTGGAGGAACTTGCCGACCGCTTCATCCTCAAGTTCGACGCGTGCGGATCGGGAGGCCGCACTCTGCGCGGGGACTGGATCGAGGGCACCCCGGCGCGCATGGAGGCGCCGTACAACTTCCGCGTCTCCGAGGAGGAGCGCGACTGGAACCACTACCAGAAGGGCGTCTGCCTGTACTGCGCCCACTGCGTGATCCTCATGGAGCACATGCCCATGGACCGGTTCGGCTACCCGGTGCGCGTCGTCGACCCGCCCATCTACCCGGACACGAACAAGGACCCGGCGGTGCGGCAGAAGTGCCAGTGGACGATGTTCAAGGACCCGACGACGGTTCCCGAGGAGATGTACACGCGCAGCGGGCGCACGAAGCCCACCGAGTTCGGCTCGCGGGCGCACAACGTCGTCGACCTGCCGGACCCGACGGTCTTCGGGATGCCCGGCAGCGGATGACCGCCCTCCCGACCAGTGGCGCCGCGGTGGTCATGCCGTCCGGCGGCGCTGCACTCCAGTACGTCCAGCGACCGGTGGACTCCCCCGCCGTCGGCGAGGCGCTCATCCGCATTGAGGCCTGCGGCGTGTGCGGGTCGGACGCCTTCCTGCAGGACGGCGGGTTCGGCCCCGGCTCGCTGCCGCGCGTGCCCGGCCACGAGGCCGCCGGAGTCGTGATCGCGGTCGGCGACGAGGCGGACGCCGAGTGGGTGGGCCGCCAGGTCGCCCTGTACTACATCGAGGGCCCCGATGACTCGGTGTGGGAGCAGCGCGGCCACGAGAACATCGGGCCGGGCATCCGGCGCATGGGCGTCGACGTGGACGGCGCGTTCGCGCAGTACGTGGTGCGGCGCATCCGGACTCTTATCCACGTCGACCCGCCGATGGACCCGGCGTCGGTCGCTGTCGCCACCGACGCGCTCGCCACCCCGTACCACGCGCTCACGGCCGTGGCCGGCCTCGCGGCCGGCGAGACGCTCGCCGTCGTGGGCCTGGGCGGGATCGGCAGCAACGCCGTGCAGATCGGCCGGCACCTGGGGGCGACCGTGGTCGCCGTGGGCCGCGGCGAGGCCAAGCTCGCCCAGGCGCGCGAGCTCGGCGCGGCGGTCGCCGTTC
Source organism: Rhodoglobus sp. GW821-FHT12B09 (assembly GCF_058809925.1). NCBI lineage: Bacteria > Bacillati > Actinomycetota > Actinomycetes > Micrococcales > Microbacteriaceae > Rhodoglobus > Rhodoglobus sp. GW821-FHT12B09. Next base: position 274,594 of record NZ_JBXATB010000002.1, read on the forward strand.
ACTCCGCCGACGGGCCCGGGGCGATCATCGCGGCGGCCGGCGGGCAGATCGACGTCGTACTGCAGTGCGTCGGGGAGAACACCGCGATGGACAGGCTCGCCATCGATATCGCCGGATTCCGGGGGCGCGTGGTGTTCGTCGCCGTGTCGCAGGAGGAGTTCCCGGTCCGAGCCACCGAGCTGATCTGGCGGGAGCTGTCGCTCAAGGGCAGCCGCGGGTTCACGCGGCAGGACATCGCCGAGGTGCTCGCGCTCGTGGCATCCGGCGCTCTCACCACCGAGCACCTGACGAAGAACCGCAGGCCGCTGCGCGAGGCCGCCGAGGCGATCGCCGACCTGCGCGCCGGCGCGGTGCTGCGCACGGTACTGACGATGGACTACCTGAACGAAGGAGACTGACGATGACGTGGCGCAACGATGCGGGGCTCGCGGGCAAGAGTGTCGTGGTGACGGGCGCGGCCGGCGGGATTGGCAGGTCGGTGACACGGGCCTTCGCCGAGGCCGGCGCCCACGTCGTGGCCGTCGACCTGCCGGGCTCCCCCGTCGCCGAGGTCGCGGCATCCCTTCCGGGCGGGCCGCACCTCGCCCTCGAGGCGAACCTGCTCGACCTGTCGAGCCACGCCGCCATCTTCGAGCGCGCCAACGAGCTCGCTCCCTTCGCCGCGCTCGCGCACCTCGCGGCCGTGCTGCGCCGTGCGGTCACCGTCGACGACGTGACCGAGGAGGACTGGGACCTCCAGCTCGACGTGAACCTCAAAGTCACGTTCTTCCTGGACCGCAGCGCGAACGCGGCCCTCCGCGCCGCCGGCACCCCCGGCGCGATCGTCAACTTCACCTCCCAGGGCTGGTGGACGGGCGGCTTCGGCGGCTCGGTGGTCTACAACGCCAGCAAGGGCGGCGTCACGACCCTGACCAAGGGCCTCGCCCGCTCGTTCGCGGCCAACGGCGTGCGGGTGAACGCCGTGGCGCCCGGCGGCGTCGACACGCCCATGATGAACGAGGGCATGACGCCCGAGGCGATGGCCTCGTTCCTCTCCATGGTGCCGCTCGGGCGCCTCGCCCAGACCGACGAGCTCGCGGGCGCCGTCGTCTTCCTCGCCTCTGATGCCGCGTCGTTCGTCACCGGCACGGTGATGAACGTCTCCGGCGGCCAGCTCATGTACTGAGCAGCACCACCCACTACCAAGGAGCAGACATGCAGTTGGACGGATTCACGGATCGGGTCGCGATCGTCACAGGCGGCGCCGGCGGCATCGGCAGGAAGGTCGCCGAGCGCTTCCTCGCCCTCGGGGCGCGGGTCGCGGTCACCGACGCGCGGGAGTCTGACGTGCCCGACTGCCTCAACGTGCAGATGGACGTGACGGACGAGGCGGATGTCCGCGCCGGGGTCGCCCGGATCGCCGCCGAGCTCGGCACCCCCGCCATCCTGGTGCAGGCCGCGGGCATCTTCCGCGTCGAGCCGTTCGAGGAGACTACGGCCGCGAGCTGGAACCTCAGTATCGCGGTCAACCTCACGGGCGCGTTCCACGTGGCTCAGGCGGTCCTCCCCCACATGCGCGAGGCCGGCTACGGCCGCCTCGTCGCGCTCGGCTCGAGCGCGGGCATCACCGGCGGCAGCAAGTCGACGGCCGCCTACGGCGCCTCGAAGGCCGGGGTCATGGCGCTCACCAAGGCGATCGCTACGGAGTACGCGCCGTACGGCATCACCTCCAACGCGCTGGCCCCGAGCCTCATCGAGACGGACATGGTCGCGAACATCGCCGAGCTGATCACCCGGGTGCCCGTCGGCCGCCTCGGCCAGCCCGGCGAGGTGGCCGATCTCGTCGCCTTCCTGTGCTCGGAGCACGCCGGCTTCATCACCGGGGCGGTGGTCGATATCAACGGCGGATTCCTCATCCACTAGCCCTCCGCGGGCCCGGGAATCTTGACATCCTCGACTATCGCGGCACTACAATAGAAACGTTTCCAGAAACGTAACTAGGAGTTGGCAATGACGCTCAATCAGCAGGCAGTACCGGTGCTCCCCGACCTGACGATCGTGAAGATCGAGACTGTCGCAGTTCGCGTTCCGCTGGACAGGGTCTACAAGGGAAGCCACTACCGGATGACCCACCGCTCGACGATCATCACGAGGGTCCACACCGCGAGCGGCATCATCGGCGAGGCGTACGCGGGCGACGAGGATGCGGGCCTCGAGGAGATCGACGGCATCATCCACCTGGAGATCGAGCCCGTGCTCATCGGGGAGGACGCCTTCGCCACCGAGCGCTGCTGGGAGCTCGCCCGCCCAGCGACCTGGAACATCCTGCGCGACCGCCGGCTCGGCCTCGTGGCCACCGCGTGCGTCGACCTGGCGATCTGGGACGCCGTGGGCAAGGCGCTGTCGATGCCGCTGTACAAGCTCTGGGGCGGCTACCGCAACAAGGTGCCCGTGATCACCATCGGCGGGTACTACGCCGAGGACGCGAACATCACCGCGGAGGTCAACGGCCTCGTCGAGGCGGGCTTCGCGGGGATGAAGTTCAAGATCGGCGGGCTCACCCCTGAGGAGGACGCGGTCCGCTTCCGTGAGGCCCGCAAGGCCGCCGGCGACTCTTTCAAGCTCGCGGTCGACGCCAACCAGGGCTGGACCCCGGCGGAGGCCATCCGCTTCTGCAAGCTCGTCGAGGACCTCGACCTCATGTGGTTCGAGGAGCCCGCGATCTGGCAGAACGACCGCAGGGCGATGCGCGACGTCAGGCTCTCCGCCGGCGTGGCCGTGTGCGCCGGCCAGAGCGAGTTCTCGGCGGCCGGATGCCGCGACCTCATGGAGACCGGCTCCGTCGACTACCTCAACTTCGACTCGTCGTGGTCGGGCGGACCGACCGAGTGGCGCAGGGCGGCGGCGATCGCGAGCGTCTACGACGTGAAGATGGCCCACCACGAGGAGCCGCAGGCGTCGTCGCACCTTCTCGCGTCGATCCCGCACGGCACCTACCTCGAGTACTTCCACCCGCAGCGCGACCCGATCTGGCATAACGTGATCGCGAACCGGCCCGAGCTGAAGGACGGGCACATCACCCTCCCGACGGGCCCCGGCCTCGGCTGGGAGCTCGACCTCGACTACGTCGCCAAGTACACAGTCGAGTTCACCCACGACACGACCGCAGCACACTGATCCGACCGCGAGGAAAGGAAGCCACAATGACGAGGCATCCCATTATCGATACGCATGTCCACTTCTGGAACATGGCGACCCCCGACGAGGGCATGAAGTGGGTGTGGCTGGAGAAGGAGTTCGTCCACCCCATTCTCGGCGACATCGACGGCATGAAGTCGGTCAAGTACGACATCGACCACGTGTTCGCCGAGTCGCGCTTCGCCGACGTGAGCGGCTTCGTGCACGTCCAGGCCGCCCTCGGCTCGGACGACCCGGTGGCGGAGACGCGCTGGCTGACCCGGATGCGCGAGACCGCCCCCGTGCCGTTCACCATCGTCGCCCACGCCGACCTCGGTAGCGCCGACGCCCTGCGCCAGCTCGACGGCCACGCCGAGTCCCCGTACTTCGTGGGGGTGCGCGACTTCGCGTCGGAGCCGATGCTCGCCTCCGGCGAGATCAACCCGGTGTACGAGGCATCCCTGAAGGTCCTCGCCGAGCGGTCGATCGCCTTCGACCTCGACTGCGAGTGGTTCAACATGGCCGCGGCCCTCGAGCTGGCGCGGCGTCATCCGGACCTGCAGATCGTGCTGGAGCACATCGGCTTCCCCCGCAGCCGCGACGACGCGTACTTCGACTCGTGGAACGCGGCGATCCGCGGGCTGGCAGAGGCAGAGAACGTCACCTGCAAGATCTCCGGGCTCGGGATGACCGACCCGCAGTTCACGAAGGAGTCGCTGCGGCGCTGGGTCGACGGCTGTGTGGAGGCGTTCGGCGCCGGCCGCTGCGTGCTCGGCTCGAACTGGCCGGTCGACCGGCTGTACTCGAGCTACGACGTGATCATGGACCTGTACCGCGAGTACATCTCCGCGCTCAGCGACTCGGAGCAGGCGAAGATCCTGTCGGAGAACGCGGCGCGCATCTTCAAGCTGTGACCGGGAGCGGGGTCGTCCGGACCGTCCTCGGGGACGTTCCGGCGTCCTCCCTGGGCATGACGCTCATCCACGAGCACCTGCACATGGACTGCAGCACGCTCGCGGCCGCCCACGGCTACGTTCCGGACCCGGACCCGGGCGAGTTCGATCTCGCCGCGGCCGCCGAGTGCCGGTGGAACCCCGGCGCCCACCCCGACAACTACCGGTTCACGCAGCACGACCCGGTGCTCGACGACCTCCTCGACTACCGCGAGCTCGGCGGCGGCGCGATAGTCGACGCCACGCCCTTCGACCTCGACCGCGACCCCGAGGCCCTCGTGCGGCTGTCCCGCGAGAGCGGCCTGCACGTGGTGATGGGCACGGGGTACTACTTGGAGGCGACGCACCGCGCGTTCCTGCCTGCCGGCGCGGAGGAGAGCGCGACTTACGATGCGATAGTCGCCGACCACGAGGACGGCAGCGGGGGCATCCGCCCGGGCATGATCGGCGAGATCGGTACATCGGACCCGCCGACCGAGGGCGAGCTGCGGGTAGTGCGGGGCGCGGCCCGCGCCGCGGTCGACACAGGCCTGCCGCTGTCGATCCACCTGCACCCCTGGGGCGACAACGCCGACCGCGTGCTCTCGGTGGTCGCGGAGACAGGCCTGCCGATCGAGACGGTGCTGCTCAACCACATGAGCACGGCAGTCGGCGAGCACGACCGGCTGCGCACCCTCCTGGGAACCGGCGTGCAGCTCTCATTCGACCTCTTCGGGTTCGACCACTCGCTGCTGGGCCCCGGCCGGTGGCCGCCGAGCGACGACGAGGGCGTGGCCACGATCGCGGCGCTGCAGGCCGAGGGGTTCGGCGCGCAGGTGATGATGTCGCAGGACGTCGGGGTCCGCACGCGGCTGCGCCAGTACGGCGGCTGGGGCTACGGGCACATGCTCCGCCACCTCGTGCCGCTGCTCGGCGCCCACGGGGTCTCGAGCGCGGGCATCCGGCAGCTGTTCGTGGAGAACCCTGCCGCGTTCCTCGCCCTGCGCTAGAACATCACCAGGCCGCCGGTGAAGTTGACGGCCTGGCCGGTCATGTACGCGGAGTCGTCGGAGACGAGGAAGTGCACGAGGCCGGCGCACTCCTCGGCCGTCGAGGCGCGGCCGAGCGGCACGCTGCGGGTGCGCTCCACGGAGAGCTGCTCCACCGTGATCCCGCGCGCGGCGGCTGCCTTGGCGAGCACCTGGTCCTGCATCGGGGTGTCGACGATGCCGGGGCAGACGGCGTTGACCCGCACGTTGCTCTTGCCGAACTCGTAGGCGAACGACCGGGTGATGCTGAGCACGGCAGCCTTCGACGAGGCGTACGCCGCGGCCTCGGTGGTGGAGGCGAGCTTGGCCGAGCTCGAGCTCAGGTTGACGATCGCGCCGCCGCTGGGCATCGTGCGCCCGATCTGCGAGGTCAGATCCCAGACCGCGTCGACGTTCACCGCGTAGATCTCGTGGAGGTCGCGCACCGTCAGCTCGAGGATCGGCTTGAGCCGGATGATCCCCGCGGAGTTGACGAGGGCGGTCACCCCGCGGCCTGCCTCGATGACACTCGTGCGGGCCTCCTCGTCGGAGAGGTCGGCGGCGAGCACGCGCATCCCGGCGGCTTCGAGCGGGGCGAGCCCGGTGAGGTCGCGGTCGACGGCGAGCACGTCGTACCCCTCGCGCTGCAGTCGCACGGCGCTGGCGTAGCCGATGCCGCTCGCTGCGCCGGTGACGAGGGCTGTTCTCTGGGATGTCATCACTCCTGCTTCCGTTGGAATAGTTCGACGGCGTAGCCGTCCGGGTCGAGCATGTAGATGCTGGTGGCGCCCTCGTTCGGGCCGCTGGTAATAGCGACGACTCCGTCGGAGCGGGGAGTGCCGCCGCGCTCGCGCAGCCGCTCGGTCATCCCCGCGACGTCGTCGACGTAGAGGCAGAGGTGGCCCGCGCCGTAGTCATTGGGGCGGGACCGGGCGGAGAGCCTCTCGATCCCCTGGTACTCGAGCAGCTCGACGACGCCGCCGCCCGGGATCGACAGGTAGACGGCGCGGATCGCGCTGAAGTCGAGCCGGAGCACCTCCCGCAGGTAGTCGGCGTCGAGCAGCCGGTCGAACTGCTGCTCGAGGCCGAGGCCGTCGCGGTAGAACTCCAGCGACCTGTCCATGTCGCGCACGGTGATGCCCGCGTGGAAGAAGCCGGTGACCTGCGCCATGGCGGGCTCCATTCGTCGTCGAAGGGATTGGAATCGTTTCCAACAATATCGTCGACCACGCGCGGCCGTCAAGCGCGCGCGGCTAGAGAACGCGCGCGAACGCCTCGCCGATGCCCTCCGCCCGGCCCCGCGCGAGAGCCGCGAAACGGGCGGCGATGAGCGCGTAGCCCTCGGCGGCGGGGTGCAGGCCGTCCCAGAGCAGCCCCTCGTCCCCCGGCCCGAACAGCCGCAGGCCGTCACCCAGGTACAGGTCGGGGTCGCGCCGGTTCGCCACCGCGGCGGCGACCAGCTCCCTGGTGCGGGAGAGAGTCAGCGTGCCGTCCCCCGGCGCCGTCTCGCGCGGCGTGCCGTAGTACTTGCCGTCGGCGCGCTTGACGGTGGGCCCGGGGATCGTCTCGATGGCGGGCGAGGCGATCGACGTGATGACCACGATCGGTGCCCCGGGATGCCCCTCCCGCACGAGATCGAGGAATCCGTGCAGCGCCGGCGTGAACGCGCGGTCCCGCATCGAGTCCCGGTTGATGACGTTCACCCCGAGCTTCAGCGTGACGATGTCCGCCGGGACGGCGGCGATCGTGCGCGCCACGAAGGGGTCGAGCTGCGCGTTGCCGGCGATCGCGAGGTTCGTGAGCTCGAGGCCGAGCTCGGCGGCCGCGAGCTGCGGCCAGGTCTCCAGGGGCGTCGGCGCCTCGAGACTGTGGCTGATCGAGCTGCCGTGGTGCACCCAGCGCCTGAGTGGCGACGGCGGCGCCGCCAGCAGGTCCGCGTCGGCCTCCACCTCGTGGATCACCACGGCGGCGCTGTGCGGGAACCACACGACGACCTCGCGCGGGCCGGCGGCGGCGCCCAGATCGAGGTCCACCGAGACCGCCGGGCCCGGTTCATCCCGTCGCGACCTGTCGGCGAGGGTGAGGATGCGCGGCCCCTCCGTGACCACCGCGGTATCGACAGGCCGCCCGCCGACCGCCGCCACGAAGGCCGCTACGAAGAGCGGCTCCTCCCCCGGCGACGGGGCCATCCGCGTCACGGTCGCGGTGATCCGCAGCCGGGAGGCCGAGGTCAGGGCGACGAGCCGCACCCCGAGGGTGTGCGCCGCCCACAGGTCGATCCACTCGTCGGCCTGCTGCGCGCGCGTCCACGCGGGCAGCCGCAGAGGGGCGATGCCGCCCGGCACGGACTCGACCTCGGTGGTGCCCCGCAGCAGCGGCGCGACCCGGTCGAGCGGGATCGCGATCATTCCGCGGGAGGGAGGGAGGTCTCCCGCACCTCGTACGAGGTCGGGAGGGTCACGGAGCGGGGCTCGGCGCCCTTGATCATCTCGAGAGCGAGCCCCGCGGCCTGCCGGCCCATCTCCTCGGCATCGCGGGTGACGACGCTGATCCGCGGCCGCATCACGCGCAGCCACGGGAGGTCGTCGCAGACGACGAGCGAGAGGTCGGACCCCAGGCGCATCCCGAGCTCGGAGAGCGCCTCGAGCACACCGATCGTGGTCACCACGCCGCCGGCGATGATCGCGGTCGGGCGCTCGCCCTTCGGCAGCGCGAGCAGCCGCTCGGTGGTCTCGCGGGCGAAGGTCGACGAGAACGCGCCGGACGCCAGGAGGTTCTCGTCGACGGGGACCCCCGCCGCGTCGAGGGCCTCGGTGTAGCCGCGCATGCGCTCTCGGGTGGGCCGGATCGCGGAGCTTCCGGTGATCATCGCGATACGCCGGTGGCCCAGGCGGATGAGGTCGTCCGTCGCCGCGCGCACCCCCACCGCGTGGTCGAGGAGGATGCTCGCGACCTTCATCTTCCGCGGGTCGCGGTCGATGAGCACGATCGGCCGGTTGAACGACGACACCGCCTTGCTCGTGCGCGTCGAGGCCTCGCTGATGGACGACACGAGCAGGGCATCCACCCGGCGTTGTCGCAGCAGGGAGAGCCTGTCGACCTCGCGAACCGGGTCGCCGCTCGAGTTGGTCACCAGCAGGGTGTACCCGGCATCGTTGAGCGCCTCCTCGACGCCGTGGATGATCTCCCCGAAGAAAGGGTTGGCGAAGTCGCGCACCACGAAGCCGACAGTGCGGGTGAACCCGCTGCGCAGGCTCTGCGCGCCGGGGTCCGGCGAGTAGCCGAGCTCGGCCGCCGCGCTCAGGACTTTGGCCTTCATCCCCGGACTCACATCCGGGTGCGAGCTGAGAGCGCGCGAGACCGACGAGACCGCGACCCCGGCGAGGTTCGCGACGTCGTGGATCGTTACCGATCGCGTTTCTTCCGTTGCCATAGCCCTGACTTCTCCTCGGCCGTTCGAACCCGAACGTGGTTCACCCTCAAGAATGGCCTAATCGAGGTGCCATACCTCGGTGAAACTCAGCTGGTCGCCGCGATCGCTCGCCTGATTCACGATGAGGTCCTTGAACCACTCGGACCATTTGCCGTTGTACTCCGACTCCGCGACCTTGGCGAAGGCCGTAGCCGCGTCGGGGTGGGCCTCGACGTAGCCGATGATCTGAGTGCCCCGGCGGAACAGGCTGTAGTTCTTCAGGCCGGAGGCCTCGATGACGCTCACCAGCTCCGGCCAGATCTCGTCGTGGCGCCGCTTGTACTCCTCCGCGGCACCCTCGTAGAGATCGAAAGTAAAGCAGACCCGCTCCATTGCGCACCCTCTCATCCCGGCCCTCGGCCACGTCATTGCAGAACAGTATGCTCCACGGCCCGCTATTTTCGGAATCAATTCCAGTTGGCCGGTGCATATAGCGTTGAAACCCTCGGAGCTTGCTAACGATTGCCGTGATGCTCTTGACAATGCAAACGCCCAGGCGCTTATATTCTTGAATACTGGAAAGGGTTCCAGAATCAGTTCAGAGAGGAACGATTCATGCGCGCTATACGGAATAGTGGGGGACTCGGTGTGCTCGTCGCCGCGGTCGCCATCACCGTGCTGGGATTGACTGGCTGTACTACGGGAAGCACTGGCGGGACCGACGGAGGCGAAGCAGCAGGCGATGGCGCCGGCCTCAAGATCGGGTACATCTCGCTCGGCGACTCCGTGCCGTTCGTCAAGCTGGTGTCGGACAACATCAAGAAGGAGGCTGAGGCGTCTGGCGCCCAGTTCCTCTTCTGCGACTCGCAGCTCGACGCCGCCAAGGCTCTGGCCTGCGCCCAGAACTTCAAGACGCAGGGAGTCGACGGCATCATCAACTTCCAGGTCGACGAGAAGGCGGCGGAGTCCATCTGCGCGGCCGGACCGGACGTGCCGGTGGTGGCAGTCGACATCCACCAGCGCCCCTGCGAGAAGGTGTTCGTCGGCGCCGACAACAAGACCGCCGGCCAGATCGCCGGCGAGGCACTCGGCAACTACTTCAAGGACAAGTTCAACTGCGAGTACGACGCGTTCGTCTCGATGGAGCAGCCCGCAGCAGGCCAGGTGAACCTCGACCGCACGGGCGGGGCCATCGAGGGCTTCGAGTCGGTCTGCGGCGCCATCCCGGCTGACAAGAAGCGCAGTGTGGACGGCGGCGGCACCATTGACGGCGGCCTCACCTCGTTCGGCGACACGCTCACCGCCCTCACCGGTGCATCCCGCATCGCCGTGGTCAGCCTCAACGACGACATGCTGCTCGGCTCGTTCGCCGCGGCTGACGCGCAGGGGCGCACCGAGCAGGTGTTCGGCGTGGCACAGGGCGCTGACCCCAGCGCCTTCGACGACATCCAGAACAACCCGAACTGGATCGGCGACACGGCGTACTTCCCGGAGCGCTACGGCGAGCTGGCAGTGCCGTCCATCATCGCCCTGATCAAGGGCGAGTCCGTACCGGAGAACGTCTTCACGAAGCACGTGTTCATCAACGCGGACAACTTCGCCGAGTACTACGGATAACTCCGGATGTCGCAGCTGACCCTGGCATTGCGCGACATCAGCAAGTCGTTCGGCGGTGTCGAGGTTCTCCACCAGGTGAACCTCGACGCCGTCGGCGGCGAAGTCCTCGCCCTCCTGGGCGAGAACGGCGCCGGTAAATCGACTCTGGTGAAAATACTCGCGGGAGACTACATCCCCGACGGCGGCGACGTCGTCGTGGACGGGGTGCCCGCACCCGGCCTCAACCCCCGCACCGCCCGCAAACTCGGTATCCGGATGATCCACCAGGAGTTCCAGGATGCCGGCGCGCTGACGGTCGCGGAGAACATCAGCCTCGGCCGCTGGCCCACAGCGGGCGGGATGATCTCGTGGCGGCGCCTCCGGCGCCGCGCGGACGACGTCCTCGGGCAGATGGGGGTCGACATCGATCCCGGCGCCCTGGTGAGCTCCCTCAGGGTCGGAGAGCGCCAGGTCGTCGAGATCGCGAGGGCGCTCGCCGACGACGCGAAGCTCCTCATCCTCGACGAGCCGACAGCCGCGCTGTCGCAGCAGGAGGTCGACCGGCTCTTCGAGTGGGTCCGCCGACTGCGCGAGCGCGGCGTCTGCATCGTCTACATCACCCACCGCCTCGACGAGGTGTTCGAGCTCGCCGACCGCGTGCAGGTACTGCGCAACGGCGATGTCGCCCTCACCGCGGCCACCTCCGAGGTCACCCGCCGCCAGCTCGTCGAGGCCATGGTGGGCCGCGACATCGGCGAGGTGTCGCGACCGGTCGGCGCGGGCGCGGGCTCCGACGGCGAGCCCATGATCACCATCGAGGACCTGCACGTGGACGACCAGGTGGACGGCCTATCGCTGACCGTGCGCAAGGGCGAGGTGGTCTGCCTCTACGGCAAGCTCGGCAGCGGTACGACGCAGGTCGCCGAGGTCTGCTTCGGCATCAGGAAGCCCACGGGCGGAACCCTCGACATCGCGGGCACCACGGGCTTCCCCTCTGCACCGACGGCGGCCATCCGGCGCGGGGTGGGGTACCTCCCGCCCGACCGCAAGCGCGAGGGCGCCTTCATGAGCCGGTCGGTGGTCGAGAACCTGGCCGCCGCGTCGTGGGGCAGGCTCGCGATCGGCAAGCTGATCGTCACCGCCGGCATGGAGCGGTCGGCCTACGCGCGCTGGTCGTCGAAGCTCGGCATCAAGTCGGCGGATCCGGCCAACCAGCAGATCTCGCAGCTCTCCGGCGGCAACCAGCAGAAGGTGATGCTCGCGCGCTGGCTCGAGCGCACCTCGAACCCGCTCGTGCTCGTCGAGCCCACTCGCGGCGTCGACGTGGGAGCGCGCCAGGAGATCTACGCGGCGATCCGCGACCTCGCCGCCGAGGGGCAGGCAGTGCTCGTGGTCACGTCCGACTACGAGGAGGCCGTGCAGCTCTCCGACCGGGTAGTCGTGATGCAGCGCGGCCAGCAAGTAGCAGAATTCGACGGTAGCAACGTCACCGCCCAGAACTTGACAATTGCAGCAGGAGGCTGACGTGACAGTTCCACTCAACACCGCAATCGAGCCGGTCCAGGACCGCAAGCCGACACGGAGCCGGCGCCGGATCCCCGACACCGCCGTGCTCGCGGCAGTGCTGCTCGCGCTGGCGATCTTCTTCGCCACGCAGTCGCCGTTCTACCTGACGCCGAACAACCTGCTCAACATCCTGGTGAGCGCGTCGGTGATCGGCATCATCGCGGCGCCCGGCACCCTGCTGCTCGTCGCCGGCCAGTTCGACCTGTCCGTCGGCTCCGGCGCAGCGTTCATCGGCGTCGTGATGGCCTGGGCGACCGCGCAGTGGGGCGTGCCGACCGGCGTGCTGCTCGCGATCGTGGCCGGCCTGCTGATCGGCATCGTCAACGGTTTCGCCGTGACCGTGCTCGGCATCAACGCCCTCATCACCACCCTCGCCATGCTCGCGATCCTGCGCGGCCTGGGGCAGGTGCTCGCGGGCGGCCAGACGCTGCTGCTGCCCGGGTTCAACGACCTCGGCAACGCGAGGCCGTTCCTCAACATCCCCGTGCCCGTGCTGGTGTTCGCGGCCGTGGTCATCGTCACCGCGCTGGTGATGAAGTTCACGGTGTTCGGCCGCTCGATGTACGCGATCGGCGCCAACCCGGTGGCGGCGCGGCTCGCCGGCATCCGCACGCAGACGGCGATCTTCGGCGGGTTCCTGCTCTCGGGCGCGGCCGTGGTGATCGGCGGGCTCATCCTCGTCTCCCAGCTCGGCGCCGCCTCCCCCAACGCTGCGTCCGGCCTGGAGCTCTCGGTGGTCACCGCCGTGATCCTCGGCGGCGCGAGCCTCGCGGGCGGGCGCGGCACGATCGTCGGGACCCTGCTCGGCGTGCTGATCCTCGGCACGCTCAACAACGGCCTGACCCTCATGAACATCAACTCGTTCTGGCAGGACGTCGCGCGCGGCGTGCTGCTGCTGGCGGCTGTCGGATTCGACCAGCTGCGCCTGCGCCTCACCGGCGACAAGTAGGAAGGACCCCACCATGAGCATCCGAGTCGGAGTTATCGGCGCGGGCAGCTGGACCGTCGCATCCCACCTGCCCAACCTGGCCAAGCACGCGGACGTCGAGTTCGTCGGCGTCTCGCGCAAGGGGCCCGAGCTGCTGAAGAAGATCCAGGACGAGTACGGCTTCGCCGTGGCATCCGAGGACTACCGCGACGTGCTCGCCGAGGGAGTCGACGCCGTGGTCGTCGCGAGCCCCTCCGGCCTGCACTTCGAGCACGCCCTCGCCGCGCTCGAATCGGGCGCCCATGTCATGTGCGAGAAGCCCGTCACGATCGACCCGGAGAGCGCCTGGAGGCTCGCCCGGCGGGCCGACGAGCTCGGAAAGGCGTTCGTGGTGTCGTTCGGCTGGAACTACAAGCCGATGGTGCAGAAGGCCAAGGCGATGATGGATGCCGGCGGCATCGGCACCCTCGAGCACATGACCGTGCACATGTCGTCGGCGACGCGCGAACTGCTCTCCAACACCGGCTCGTACCCGGGGGCAGCCCCCGAGGCCGTGCCCGAGCAGCGGACCTGGACCGACCCGCGCCTCTCCGGCGGCGGCTACGGCCAGGCCCAGCTCACCCACGCGCTCGGGCTCGCTTTCTGGCTCACCGGCGCACGGGCATCCGGCGGGTTCGCCACGATGGCGTCGCCCCTGGGTGCCCCCGTCGAACTCCACGACGCGATCGTCTTCAACTACGACGGCGGCGGGGTCGGCGTGCTCTCGGGCGGGTCCGCGCACCTGGGAGTCAACGGCAACAAGCACGCGCTCGAGGTGCGCGCGATCGGCAGCGAGGGGCAGCTCCTCGTTGATGTCGAGCGCGAGGCCGTGTGGCTGTTCCGCGACGGGTCGGAGACCAAGGTCGAGCTGGCCGACGGCGACGGCGCCTACGACTGCATCGGGCCGATCGACACCGTGCTCCAGGCCGCCCGAGGCGAGGCGTACGTCAACCAGTCCCCCGCCGAGCTCGGCGCCCGCGTGGTCGAGGCGCTGGACATCGCCTACCGCAGCGCGGCTTCCGGGCAGTTCGAGCGCCGCGCAGGATAGGACTATGACCGCGCGACAGCTCCGCTCGCACCTCTACGTTCCCGCCGACCGGCCCGAGATGCTCGCGAGGGCCGAGGGTCGCGGAGCAGACGCGATCATCATCGACCTCGAGGACGCCGTGGCGCCCTCCAGGAAGGACGCGGCCCTCGAGGGGGCCGTCGCCTTCACGGCAACCGAGCCGGGAGCGGGCGAGCGCTGGGTACGGGTCAACGGCGGCGCCCGTGGGCTCGACGAGATCGCGGCGCTCGTGCCGCACGGCATCGACGGCGTCTGGCTGCCCAAGGCCGAGCCCGGGGAGTGGTTCGACGCGGCAGTCGCGGCCTGTCGTGCGGGAGGCGCCCGGGTCGGCGTCCTCGTCGAGAGCGCGCGCGGTCTGGTCGGGATGCCGCAGCTCTCGCCCGTGCCCGCCGACTCCCTCGCCCAGCTCGGCGAGGTCGACCTCCGCGCCGACCTGCGCATCCGGGACTCCTCCGAAGAGGCGATGGTGCCCTATCGGGCACGGATCGTGATGGAGACCGCGATCCGCGGGCTCGCGCCCGCCGTGGGACCGGTGGACGCCGACTACTCGGACCTCGCGGCGTTCCGCGCCTCGACGGTGCTGCTGCGCGACCGCGGGTTCGGCTCCCGGGCGTGCATCCACCCCGCCCAGGTCGCGGTGGTCAACGAGGTGTTCACGCCGGGCGAGGCGGAGCTCGACGAGGCCCGTCGCGTTCTGGCCGCACTCGAGGAGAGCACCGCGGCGGGACACGGCGCCTTCACTGTCGACGGGACAATGGGCGACGCCGCCACGGTGCGGTGGGCCCGGCTGCTGCTGGAGACGCACGGATGACCGCCGCACCGCCCTACGCCGAAGACCTCCTGCCCGGCATCGCGCTCGACCCGGCCCCCGACATCACCGTCGACGAGGGGATCGCCGCGCAGTACCTTGCGATCAGCGGCGACCAGTTGAGGCCGGCCCTCAGCGCCCCCCTGTCGCGCGGGCTCACCGGCCGGGCCGAGCGACTCGCCAACCCCTGCCTGGTGATCGCGCTCTCGATCGGGCAGTCGACAGTCGCCACCGGCCGGGTCATCGCGAACCTGCGGTACGACAACCTGACTCTCGACCGCCAGGTGCACGTGGGCGAGACCCTGCGCACCGTGGTCACCCCGCTCGTGGCCGCCTGGACCAGCTCCGGCACCGCCCGGGCGAAAGTCCTGCTCGACATGCGCGTGACCACATCCGACGACGAGCCGGTGGCGCGCTACCAGCGCCTCGCCCTGCTGCCCGTCGGCGATCCCGGCCGGATGACCGCCGGCACCCTCCCGGCGACGGCTGCGCCACGGCCGCTGGGCGACTACTGGCAGTACGTGCCGCGCGAGTGGGCGAATCCGGCAGGCCACGCCTCCCGGGCGCTCGCGGTCGGCGAGCCGTGGGCCGACCCGCTCGCCGACACCGCGTCGTCGGCGCGCGAGCTCGTGCGGCTCACCCAGAACCGCGCCGCGGCGCACCGGGACGCCAGGGCCGGCAGTGGCGGGGCGCGGCTCGTGTTCGGCGGCCACACCGTCGCTCTCGCCCAGGCCTCGCTGTCGCGGCTGACCCCCGACCTGCTCACAGTGCTCGCCTGGCGCAGCTGCGACCACCTGGCACCGGTCTACGAGGACGACCTGCTGACGTTCGAGACCACGGTGGTCGCTGTGGAGGCCGACGAGCGGTTCCGCATCGCCGACGCCACGGTGCGCGCCACGGCGCACCGGCCAGGGGCCGACCCGGTGGTCGTGCTCGAGTGGCGCCCCGTCCTGCTGCTGACCGGGGGCGCCCTGTGACGAATCCCGTGACCCTGCTCGCCGGCATCCGGGTCGTCTCGCTGGAGCAGTACATCGGCGCGCC
This sequence comes from Rhodoglobus sp. GW821-FHT12B09, assembly GCF_058809925.1. NCBI lineage: Bacteria > Bacillati > Actinomycetota > Actinomycetes > Micrococcales > Microbacteriaceae > Rhodoglobus > Rhodoglobus sp. GW821-FHT12B09. The sequence goes on from NZ_JBXATB010000002.1 coordinate 290,166, forward strand.
GTACTGCACGTCGATCCTCGCCGACGCGGGTGCCGAGGTCATCAAGATCGAGCTTCCGGGTGTCGGCGACCCCCGTCGCTCGTACGACCCGCGGCGCACCGACGCCAACGGCACCCTGAGCGGCGGGTTCGCGTCCTACAACAGGGGCAAGAAGTCGGTGGAGCTCGACCTCACCACCCCGGAGGGGCGCACGCGCCTCGACGAGCTGCTCGGCGGCGCGGACGTGCTGGTGTCCAACCTGCGGCCCGGGTCGCTCGCGAAGTACGGGCTGGGGCGGGAGGAGGCATCCGCGCGCTTCCCCGCTCTCGTGGTCTGCGAGATCTCCGGCTTCGGCCAGACCGGGCCGTACGCGGCGTGGCCCGCATTCGACTCGGTCATCCAGGCCATGAGCGGCCTCAGCAGCCTTCTGGGCGCCACGGCCGACTCGCCCCCCGGCCTCGCCCCGATGGCGACCATGGACATCCTGGGCGGCGTCTACGCGGCAGTGGGCATCCTGGCAGCGCTCGTCGCCCGCCAGAGCACCGGCCGCGGCACGCACGTCGACGCCTCGATGTACGACATCGGCGCCGCATTCCTGGAGCGGCCGCTCACGCTGCACGAGTTCACCGGCGAGGTGCCGACCCGCGGGGCGGACCGGTTCAGCCCGGTCGGCAGCTTCCGCGCCGGGGACGGCGGCTGGGTCTCGATGGTCATCCCCACCGACGAGATGTGGCGCAGGTGCTGTGCGGCGATCGGGCGGGAGGACCTCGTCGCCTCCCCCGAGCTCGACTCGGTGCTCAAGCGCGCCGAGCGGATGCACGATCTCGTGATCCCGGCGCTCGAGGCCTGGGCGGCCCCCCTCAGCAGGTCGGAGGCCGCGCGGCTGCTGCGCGAGGCCGGGCAGCCCGCGGGCGTGGTGCAGACCATCGCGGACGTGCGGCAGGACCCGCACCTCGAGGAGCGCGGGCTCTTCCAGCCCGTCGACGACCCGCGCGCGCTCCACGAGGACGGCACCCGGTTCCGCCTCCCCCGCCTCCCGCTGCTCTTCGACGGCGTGGGCGCCGTGCCCGGGCCCATCCCGGCGCTGGGCGAGAACACCGCAGACGACTTCGAACGACAGGACAAGCCATGACCGCGCGCCGCGTCGGGATCATCCACCCGTACTGGGACTTCTGGGAGTCCGCCGTCGAGGGCGACTTCGCCGCCGACCGGCGCACCCTCGGCGAGGTCGGGGCCGCGACCATCGAGGCGGGCGGGGCCAGCATCGCCTGGCAGGCGACTGTGCAGCCGGGCGACGACATCGCCGCCCTCGTGGCCTCGCTCGACCGGGAGGTCGACGCGCTCGTGGTGGTCTCGACCATGGCGGCCTCCCCGGGCGCGGTGCTGGAGCTGCTCGCCGCTCTCGATAGGACGCCGCTCGTGATCTGGGCCGCCCATCTGGGGCTCGCGGTCGACGAGAACCTGAGCCACACCGGTATCACCCTGCGCGGCGGCACCGTCGGCAGCCCCATGATCGGCGCCGCCCTGACACGGCAGGGCCGCCCCTTCGACCTGGTCGCCGGCGAGATCACGGATTCCGCGGCGATCGGCGACGCCGTGCGCCGAGCCTGCGCCGCCGGGGCGGTGCGCCGCGCCCGGCTGGGCGTCGTCGGGTCCACGATCCCCGGCTACGAGTGGGCCCGCGTGCCCGACGAGCGCCTCGCGCGCATCGGCATCGAGGTCGTGGCGAGCACTCCCGACGAGCTCGCCGGGCGCATCCGCGCGGTGACGCCGGAGGAGGTGGGTGCTGCCCGGGCCCGCCTCGAGGGATTCAGCGTCGACGCCGACGTGGAGCCCGCCGCCCTCGACACCGCGCTGCGCTACTCGGTGGCCCTCGACTCGCTCGTCGACGACGGCAGGCTCTCCGCCGGCACGCTCAACTGCCATGTCGCGCAACTGCGGCTCGACCCGCAGCTCGGCTCGGCCCCGTGCTTCGCCCTGGGCCGCTCGACCTCGTCGGGCGTGCCCTGGACCTGCACGGGCGACGTCGCCACCTCCCTCGCGATGCTGCTCGTGGCCTCACTCGGGGCTCCGACGCTCTACCACGAGATCGAGGCGCTCGACGAGGTCTCCCACGAGGCGATCCTCGCCAACTCGGGCGAGCACGACGCGCGCTTCACCGCCTCGACCGAGCGGCGCATCATCAACAACCCGTGGTTCCCGCGCGAGCGTGCCACGGCATCAGCGCTGTTCTCCCTCGCCGCCGGCCCCGCGAGCCTCGTCGGAGTCGCCTCCGGGCCGGACGGCGCGCTCACCGTCGTGGTGGCGGAGGGACGGTTCACGGAGCGCACAGCCCCCGACTCCGGCACGGTCAACGCGGCGTTCGAGTTCGGGTCGGGGCCGATCGCGGAGGCGTGGCAGCGCTGGGGCTCCGCGGGCGTCGGACACCACTCCTGCGCCACCGACCGCCACGTCGCCGACGATCTCCGGGCGGTCTGCAACCACCTCGGGATCGGGTTCGCGCAGGTCTAGGCGGCACTCCCGGCGGCGCCCTGGATCGCGTCGATGTACTCCTTGATCGCGGGCATCGCGACGAGCTTCTCCCGGTAGAACGTGTTGATGAGGTTGACGACCTGGCCCTGCGCGGCCTCGACCTCGGCGGTGCGCTGCTCCCCCGTGGACTGCCCCTCCAGGGTCTGGCGCAGCTGGATGAGCGCCTTCACGATCGCGGACTCCTCCACGCCGTCGAGCGCGTCGACCACCTCCAGGATGAGCGCGTCGGCCTGGGCCTGCACGGCCTCGATCGGGATCGCCGACCCCGGCTCGGTCGCGTTCTCGAGCGTGACGATGAGCGACCACACCTGGTACAGGATCGTGGTCGGCTCGTCGAACAGCTCCCGCACGAACGCGGCGTCCAGGTGCCGCCCGCTCAGCCGGAACACGTTGTACATCCGCTTGGCGGCCTTGCCGTAGTTCAGGTGGTCGGTGAGGTACTTGCGCACCTCGTCCTCGAGCCGGTCGACATACTCGTCGAGCGCGTCATCCGACACGTACTTGGCGACCTTGGCGAACACCGGCACCGCGCCCGCGTCGAGGTAGACCTCCTGGAAGAACGCGTCGAGGTAGCCGTCCAGCGAGACGATGTCGCCGCCCGGCGCCTCCCACGTCACGTCGATGACATTGCTCGCGTTCGACAGCTGCCTGCGCCCCTCGTCGGTGACCACCCAGTCGAGCTTGCACCAGCCGGGATCGAGTGCCACCTCGTCCCAGCGGAGGACGATCGGCCCGTCGGCGGCCTCGGCGCGGATCTCCCCCGCCTCGATGTCGGCGATCTTCCACGTGATGGGGCTGCCCTTGCGCCGCTCCACGCCGCCCTGCGAGCAGTCGGCCGGCCACGACCCGAGCTTGGCCTCCAGGAACTGGTATGTCGCACCGCGGGCGGTCGCCAGTACGTGGTCGCGGAGCAGGGTGGCAAGGATGCCGCAGGCCTGCTCCCGCGTCGGCGCGACGATGTTCAGCCGCTGGAAGAAGTCGCAGTCGCCCGGGAAGCTCTGGATCTTCGACTGTGCCGCCGACCCGGAGAGGGCCAGCGCGCTCTCCGCGACGCCCGCGGGCCCGGTCACCCCCACGATCCTCCCGATCCGGCGGAACCGCTCGAGGTCACGCGGGCTGAAGTCGAGCATCGAGATGCGGTGGCCGAAGGTGCCGCTCGAGGTGTCCACGACGACGTCGCCGCCCCCGTCGCCGGAGGCCGCGATCGCCGCGAGCCACTGGACGGTGCTCTCCTCGTCGAGCTCGATCCCGAGCCGGCGGGCCGACTCGACTATGGACTGGACATCGGCGGTGGCGTCGGGCATCGGGGGCGTCCTCTCAGTCTGCGGAGGGCCTTCGCGAGTGAGCCTCGGCCCGAAGAGCGCGGAACAGCTCGGCCTGGTCGCGGGCGTCGCTGAGAGCATTGTGCTCCAAGTGGCGCCCGCCCAGATAGAGGGGCGAGAGGAATCGCATGCTCGTCTCCGCCCACGTCGAGTCGGCCAGGCCCATGTAGTACGCCTTGATGTCGAGCGCGGCGTGCCCGAACGGGTTCCGGCCGAGGAAGCGGCTGAAGTAGTCGTCGATGAACATCCAGTCGAACGCGGCGTTGAACGCCGTGAAGACGGGCGGCCCGGAGAGCTCCCCGAGCCACTCCTCGAACTGGCGGAGCGCTGTCTCGGGGTCGATGCCGGTGCGCGCGAGCTCGTCCAGGGAGAGCCCGCTCACGGCGAGCGCCTCCGGCACAGCGGTGCGCGTGGTCGGGACGAGCTCGACGTAGAAGCTCCGCTCGGGCTGGTCGACCAGGCACGCGCCGATCGAGAGCATCGCGTGCTCCCGCGGGTGCGGACCCGACGTCTCGACATCGACGGAGACGAAGATCTCTTTGGACACGCAGCGAGACTACGGCACCGACGACACCGGGATCTCGACGCGCGTCGGCTGGCCGTCGAAGCCGATCTCGACAGTCGTCTCGAGGGCGGTCGCCGCGTCGACGAGGAGCGACGGATCGAGGTCGACCCGGATCGAGTAGACCCCCGGGAAGAGCAGGAACCCCGGCCTGCCGTTCTCCGCCACGCCCACCGTCCTGCCCGCGATCTCGAAGGTCGCGGGCACGGGGTCGCCCTGCGCCGGCACGAGCTCGACGACGAGGGCCCCCTTGCCGTCCGCCGAGCCCACCACCCAGTCGGAGCCGTCGAGCTGCATCATGAGCCGGCCGCTTCTCGCCTCGCCGGCGAGCGAGTACGTCACGTCGAACGTGGCGGTCGAGCCAGCCCCGTCGGACTCCGCCGTGATCTCGGGGTTCTCGATGCGGGATTCCGCGGCCGCGAGCACGTCGTCCGCGAGCAGCTCGACGCCCGCGTAGACCTTGTCAGGGCTGTCCGTCAACGAGGGGACCATGGCGAGCGCCGAGGCCGCGTCCCCGTCCGCGAGGTAGCCGAGGTACCGCTCGGCGGCGTGCTGGGCGGTCTCGCCCGGAGCCCCGTCCCCGCCCCCCGTGGTGCAGGCCGCGAGCGCGAGCACGAGGAGGGCCGACGCGATCCCGGCGGTGTGCCGCAGCCCGGCCCGCTCAGCCACCGGGAGGGCCGTCGCCGACGAGGGGCTTGAGCCACGTGCCGGGAAGGCTCGGGCCGAGTTTGACCAGCTGGTCCTCATTGTCGTGCTGGGTGTTGAGGAAGGTCGTCCCGACGGCCAGCAGCGCCGCGGCGATGTCGAGGATGGCGGCGACGATGCCCAGTGCGGCGACCGCGATTCCGATGCCGGTGCCGGCGGCGACGGCCCCCAGGATCGCCACCACGAGGTCGATCACGACCTTGGAGAGCGAGATCGCGGCACCGGCGAGGGCGACGTAGAAGTCCTCGATCCCCTGCGCGACCGAGTGCAGCACGTCGGACATCGTGTTGATCGGCGCGAGCACCGCCTCGACAGCGCCGGGCTGGTCGCCGACGTAGAGGCGGTACGAGTCGGCGGCGCGCCCCTCCCAGCTCAGCCGGGTGGGCATGTAGTTCGGGTTGAGGCTGTCCCTCAGCGCGGTCATCCGGCCGCGCGCGCTGTTCTGGTCGGCGCCGCTCAGGGCGGTCGCGACGCGCCTCAGCTCATCGGGGTCGCCCATGTACTTGACCGCCGTGCGGTCGAGCTCGATGATGCGGCGCAGCAGCGGCAGCACGAACCTGATCTGCGCGACATTGCCCTGGATGAGCTGCGGCCTGACCACGATGAGCGGCGGCCACTGGTGGATCGTGTTGTCGGCGCCGAGGGTCGCGAGGGCGACGGCGTTCTTGTCCAGGAAGTCGACGGCGTCCTCGGCCCGGTCGCACGCCGCGGTCGCCATCTGGCGCAGGACGTTCACGTAACTGGTCATGAGCGCAGCTGCTCCCTGATCTCGGCGATGTCGTCCTGCACGGAGGCCTCCGTGCCGATGATGTCGAGCGCGGCCCAGAGCACGGCGTCGCGGAGCGCCGTCAGCGCCACCTCGCCCTGGAGGAGGTAGGTCTCCACGCTCTCGGAGGCTGCCTTCATCTCCTGCCAGACCTCCCGCGCGCCGGGGATGAACGAGTAGACGTAGTCGGGCAGGTCCGTCGGCAGCATCTCCCGCACAGCCGCGAGCGTCTCGCGGGCCGGATCCCAGATCGTGTCGGCGTCTTTCCGCAGATCGTCGACGTTGCCCGTGATGGTGGGCTCGTAGCTCATCGTGCACCCCCTCCTGTCGTGTGCCAGCCGAGACTGTCGGTCGCGAGCATGGCTGTGCGCGAGATCCGCGCGATCTCCTCGCCGACGAGCTTCAGCGGCGACGAGGCCACCCAGCGGTCGAGCGCGTCGATCGACGTGACCGACCCGAGGTGGGCCGAGACGCCGAAGTTGCCGAAGTCGTCGGCGAAGCGCTGGGGCTCGCCGAGCTCGAGGCCGCGCAGCCGGTCGAGGAGGCCCGCTCCCGCGTCGGGGTCGCCCTCGGCAGCGGCCCGGAGGTCGATCGGGGCGATCACGGGCACCGGCCGCGCCGTGGCGGTCATGATGGCCGCCGTGATCTGCTGCAGGAGCTGGCTGGGGGCGAGCTCGCGCGCGGCCTCGTCGAACTCGATGGCCTCCACCAGGTAGCGGTCGTCGACGGTCACGCGAACGGTGCTGGGCGCCGCCGGGGCATCCCCCAGAACACTGGCGATGAGCGCTGCCCGCTCGTCATCGAGCTCGCGCTGGCGTGCGAGTGCCTCGTGGCCGTCTTCGACGATCCCCTCGAGACTGGCCCGGAAGTCATAGTCGGTCATTCTTGAAACCTATCGGGCGGCACGGCTGCCGCGCGAGTTAACCTCGGATTATTCCCCGCGATCAGGCGTACAACGACACGACGGCCTCGCGGAACGCGACGGTGTGCCGCTCCACGTCGGCGGCGGTCGTCTGCGGGCACATGAGCGCCATGTTGTGGAACGGCGTCATCAGGATGCCGCGGTTGAGGGCGTGCAGGTGCAGGTACTGCTGGAGCTCGAAGTCGTCCGCCGCCGCAGCCTCCGCGCCGTTGACCGGCGCGTCCGGCCGGAAGCTGTACTCGGCGCGCGCACCGAGCTGGGTGACCTGCCACGGCACCTCGAACTCGTCGAGCGCGGCCTGCACCCCCGCCGTCCACTCCGTGCACCGGTCGATCATGTGCTCGAACGCCGCGGGCGTGAGCACCTCGCCGAGAGTGGCCCGGATGCCCGCGAGCGAGACCGCGTTGCCGGCCAGTGTTCCGCCCACTCCCCCGACGTCGATGTCCTCGAGCTCCAGTGACTCCCGCACGGCGAGGGCGAACTCCCGCGTCATCCCGTACGCACCGGCCGGGATGCCCCCGCCGATGCTCTTGCCGAGGACCACGGCGTCGGGGTGCAGGTCGAGGGTCTCCGTCATGCCGCCGGGGCCCGCGCTGAAGGTGTGGGTCTCGTCGATGATCAGCAGGGCGCCGTACCGCGTGCACAGCTCGCGCACGGCCTCGTGGTAGCCGGGCTCGGGCAGCACGATGCCGATGTTGGTGAGGGCCGGCTCGATGAGCACCGCGGCGATGTCTCCGGCAGAGAGCGCGAACTCGAGGGCCGGGATGTCGTTGAACTGCACGACCGCGGTGGTCTGCTCCAGCGGGACGGGCGCGCCGATGTTGCCGCGGCGGCTCACGACGTCGCCGTTGTCGTCCAGGGTCGCGTAGGCCTCGTCGACGGTGCCGTGGTAGCTGTGGTCGTGCACGAGGACGCGCGGTCGCCCGGTCACCTGGCGCGCGTAGCGGATGAGGCTCCGGTTCGCGTCGGTGGCCGAGAGGGAGAACTGCCACACCGGCACGCGGAACCGGCCCGCGAGCGCCTCGGCGGCGGCCGCCGCCTCCTCGGTCGGGAGCATGAACGTCGAGCCCTTGGCCAGCTGCGCCGTGATCGCCCGCACCGAGGCCTGCGGCGCGTGGCCGCACATCGCGCCCGTGTCGCCCAGGCAGAGGTCCACGTGGTCGATCCCGTCGACGCACTCGAAATGGGCGCCGGATGCCGCACTCACGTACACCGGCCACGGCCCCGGCCACTTGGCCATCCAGAGCATGGGGACGCCGTCCGGCATGTGCTGGATCGCGCGCTCCCACTGCTCCTCGGAGCGCGGCCGCGCGGCCCGGAACACCTCGAGCTCCGACTCCCAGAGCCCGGCCAGCCGGGCTCTGTCCTGGTATGTCACTGGGTCTTGGCCAGGCGCTTGCGCCGCGCGGCCGAGGTGGTCTGCGCGACGATGACGATCACGAGCGCGAGCAGGAAGACCGCGGAGGCGATGACGTTGGCCTCGGCGGGCACGCCGCGGGCAGCAGCCGTGTAGATCCAGATCGGGAAGGTCTCGACGGGGCCGTTGTTGAAGCGCGTGATGATGAAGTCGTCGAAGCTCAGCGCGAACGACAGCAGCGCCGCGGCGATGATGCCGGGCAGCAGGAGCGGGAAGGTGATCTTCCAGAACACCTGGCCGGGCGAGCCGTAGAGGTCGCGGCCCGCCTCCTCGAGCGCGGGGTCGAGGCTCGCGACGCGCGCCTTGACCGTGACGACCACGAAGCTCAGGCAGAAGAGCGCGTGGGCGATGATGATGGTGAGGAAGCCCTTCTGCACGCCCGCGGTGAGGAACTGCGCGGCGAGGCCGGCGCCGAGCACGACCTCGGGCGTCGCCATCGGGAGGAACAGCAGCAGGCTGACCGCCGAGCGCGCGCGGAACTTGTAGCGGGCGAGAGCGATGGCCATGAGCGTGCCGAGGGCCGTGGCGATGAGGGTTGCGACGAGGCCCACCACGATGCTCGTGCCGAACGCCGCGCACAGTCCCTGCGCGTCGCAGACGTTGAGCCACTTGTCGAAGGTGAACCCCACCCACTGGACGTTCGACTTCGTCGAGTCGTTGAACGAGAACACGAACGTGTACCCGATGGGGATGAGCAGGAAGACCAGCGCGAGGGCGCTGTACACCGGGAGCAGCCACTTGCCGAGCCTCACAGCAGGTCCTCCGTTCCCGAGCGCCGCACGTAGATCCCCACCACGAGCAGGATGACCGCCATGAGGATGACCGACAGCGCCGCCGCGGCGGGGTAGTTCAGCAGCCCGAGGAAGTTGGTCTCGATCACGTTCCCGACCATCTGCGTCTGCGCGGAGCCGAGGAAGCTCGCGCTGGCGTTGATGTAGTCGCCCGAGGCCGGGATGAACGTGAGGAGGGTACCCGACACGATGCCGGGCATCGAGAGCGGCACGGTGACCTTCCAGAACGTGGTCGCCGGGCCCGCGTACAGGTCGGAGCCCGCCTCGAGGTACCGCGTGTCGAGCCGCTCGAGGGTCGTGTAGAGCGGCAGCGTCATGAACGGGATGAAGTTGTAGGTGAGGCCGAAGATCACCGAGAACGCTGTGCCGGTGAGGTGGCCGTCGTTCGGGATGATCGACAGCGCTTTGAGCGCCTGCACGAGAGGCGTCTCGTCCGACATGAGGGCCTTCCACGCGAGCGTGCGCAGGAGGAAGGAGATGAAGAACGGCGCGATCACGAGGGTGAGCATGAGCGCCTGGATGAGCGGCCAGCGCCGCGCCTTCACCCCGATGAAGTAGGCGAGCGGATAGCTGATCACGAGCGCGAAGAAGGTCGCGGCGAGCGCGTACCCGAAGGCGCGCAGGAAGTGCGGCCAGTACTGCTCGACGACGATGGCGTAGTTCTCGATCTTGAACGCCTGCTGGAACTGGCCGACGTCGCCGAACTCCACCGGCGTCTGCAGCGACGTCAGGATGAGCGAGACGAACGGGGTGAGGAAGAACAGCGCGAGGTAGGCGAGACCCGGCAGGAGCAGGACCAGCGCCACCCAGCTGCGGCGGCGGGGAGCCTGCTCGACGGGGGCGGCGGAGCTGCCGAAGGCTGCGAACGCCATCAGCCCTCCTCGATCTCCGCGAGCAGCTCGTGCCGGGTCTGCAGGGCGATCGTGGCGGTATCGGTGTCCGACGCGAACTTGGGCGCGTGCTCCGGCTCGTCCGCGAGACCGAAGCCGTGGTCGACGGTCCACGCCACCCAGGCCTCCGCGCCGAGGTTCACGACCGGGCCGAAGACCATGTTCTGCGCGAACACCGTGATGAGCCCGATGCCCGGCACCGCGATCTGGTACTGGGTGCTCACACCGCTGAACGAGACATCCGTGACCCGGCCGGGGCCGAGCACGTTCGTGCCGGGCGCCGCCTTCGGTGCGGACGTGTGCAGGATGAGCTTCTCCGGGCGGACTCCGATGGTGACCTCGCCGGTGTGGCGCTGGGCGCGCTCCTTGGGCACCTCGACCTTCACGCCCGCGATGTCGACGACCATCGAGTCGCCCTTCGACGAGGTCACCGGGCCGGTGAACAGGTTCGACTGACCCAGGAAGTTCGCGACGAACGCGGTGCGCGGCAGCTCGTAGAGCTCCTCGGGGGCGCCCATCTGCTCGATCTGGCCCTTGTTCATCACCGCGACCGTGTCGGCCATGGTCATGGCCTCCTCCTGGTCGTGGGTCACGTGCAGGAAGGTCAGGCCGACGTCCGTCTGGATCGACTTGAGCTCGAGCTGCATCTGGCGGCGCAGCTTGAGGTCGAGCGCGCCGAGCGGCTCGTCGAGCAGGAGCAGGGCGGGGCGGTTGACGATCGCGCGGGCGAGTGCGACGCGCTGCTGCTGGCCGCCCGAGAGCTGCTGCGGCCGGCGCGCGGAGAGGTGGTCGAGCTCGACGAGGCGCAGGGCCTCGTGGGCCTTGCCCACCGCGTCGGGGATGCCGCGGCGGCGCAGTCCGAACGCGACGTTCTCCAGCACGGTCATGTGCGGGAAGAGCGCGTAGCTCTGGAACACGGTGTTGACGGGCCGCTTGAAGGACTTGACGTCCGTGACGTCCTTGCCGCCGATGAGGATGCGGCCGGAGGTCGGCTGCTCGAGCCCCGCGACGAGGCGCAGCGTCGTCGTCTTGCCGCAGCCCGAGGGGCCGAGGAGGGCGAAGAACGACCCCGCGGGAATCCGGAGGTCGAGGTCCTCGATCGCGGTGAAGCCGGGGAAGCGCTTGTGGATGCCGACGAGCTCGAGATCCGCACCGGACTCCGCGAAGGCCCCACCCGCCATCAGGCGCCCAGCTTCACGCGCTGGAACTCCGCGTTGAACGCCTGGTCGTCCGCCGAGTCGAGCGTGCGGAAGATGTGGGCGTTGCTGAGGGTGTCCGCGTTCGGGAAGATCAGCTGGTTGTCGGCGAGCTCGGGGTACTTGTCCTGCGCCACCTCCTGGGCGCCGACCACGGGGGTGATGTAGTTCACCCACGACGCGACCTCGGCGGCGACCTCGGGCTCGTAGTAGTAGTTCATGAGCGTCTCGGCGTTCTTCTTGCGCGGCGAGCCCATCGGCACCACGAAAGTGTCGCCCCAGAGCGTGCCGCCCGAGGTCGGCAGCGCGAACTTGAACTTCTCGTAGCCTGCCTCGAGGTTGGCCGCGGTGATGTCGCCGGACCAGACGATGCCCGCTATCGCGTTGCCGCTCGCGAAGTCCTCCAGGTACTCGTTGCCCTTGATACCGAGGATCTGGCCGCTCGTGACGTTCTTCTCGAGGAGCTCGATCGCCTTCGCGTACTCGTCCGTGCCCCAGTCGCCGCTCGAGATGTCCACGCCCTGGCTGAGGAGGATGAGTCCCATCGTGTCGCGCATCTCGCTCAGCACGGTGACCTTGCCCTTCAGGGCGGGCTGCCACAGGTCGTCGAGCGTCTCGAGGCCGTCGGGGAGGGCCTCCGTGTCCCAGGCGATACCGGCGAAGCCGTTCTGCCACGGCAGCGACTTCGCGCGGCCCGGGTCGAAGTCCGGGTTGAGGAGGGCCGGCGCGAGGTTCTTCTTGTTCGGGATGTTCGCCTCGTCGAGGTCCTGCACGTAGCCGAACCGGATGAGGCGCGCCACCATCCACTCGGTCAGGCAGAAGGTGTCGGAGCCTGTCGCCTGGCCGAGGGCCAGCTGGTCCTTGATGGTGCCGTAGTAGGTGTTGTTGTCGTCGATCTCGACCTTGTACTCGACCTTGATGCCGGTCTGGTCCTCGAAGGCCAGAAGCGTCGGGTAGTTGCCGTCGTCGTCCTCGTCGATGTAGGCGGGCCAGTTGCCCCAGGTCAGCGTCTTGTCGGTGTCCGAGATGTCCTCGGCGGGCTTGGGGGCGGCCGCGCCGCCCGGTGTGCACGCGGCGAGCGCCAGCGCGCCCGCGCCGATACCCGCGCCCTGCAGGAGGTGGCGGCGGCTGAGCTGCGTCCTCCGCGCCATCGACACCAGCTCCGCGATCATCGGGTCCTGGGGGGTGGGTCTCGTCATTGGGCAACTCCTTCACCTGGCGCGCGCGGTTTCGCTGTGGGTCGATACTGGCACACGACCTTTGCGCGACGCAGCCTAAAAGGGGCAAACGGTTCCGTTCGTAACAAGAATTTCACGAAATCAGTCGCATAGCGCGGGAATCTTGTGCGGAATCCGAGGTGCCTCACAGGTACGCTTGCCGCATGAGAGTGGCCGTTCCGAAAGAGATCAAGAACAACGAGTTCCGCGTCGCGATCACCCCGGCGGGGGTGCATGACCTTGTAGCCCACGGGCACGAGGTCCTCATCGAGACAGGGGCGGGCCTCGGCTCCTCCATTCCGGATGAGGCCTACGTCGCCGCCGGCGCCTCGATCGCCCCGGATGCCGCGGCCGTCTGGTCGGCGGCAGACCTGCTGCTCAAGGTCAAGGAGCCGATCGCCTCGGAGTACGGCTACTTCCGGGACGACCTGCTCCTCTTCACCTACCTGCACCTCGCCGCCGAGGCCGAGCTGACCGCCGCGCTCACCGCCGCCTCCGTTACCGCTATCGCGTACGAGACGGTCCAGCTGCCGACCCGCGCGCTCCCCCTCCTCGCCCCGATGAGCGAGGTCGCCGGCCGCCTCGCACCGATCGTAGGCGCCAATGCCATGCTCAAGCCCTACGGCGGCCCCGGGCTCCTCGTCCCCGGCGTCCCCGGGACGCACCCCGCCAGCATCGTCGTGCTCGGCGGCGGCGTCGCGGGAACGAGCGCCGTCTCCGTGGCCGTGGGCCTCGGCGCGGACGTGACCGTGCTCGACACCAACATCCAGCGGCTGCGCGAGCTCGACGCCCTGTACGCGGGCCGGGTGAAGACGATCGCGTCCAACGGCTTCGAGATCGAGCGCGCACTCCTGACCGCGGACCTGGTGATCGGGTCCGTGCTGGTGCCCGGCGCGAAGGCCCCGAAGCTCGTGAGCAACGACCTCGTCTCGCGGATGAAGCCGGGCAGCGTGCTCGTCGACATCGCCGTCGATCAGGGCGGCTGCTTCGCCGACACCCGGCCGACCACCCACGCCGACCCGACCTTCACTGTGCACGGATCGCTGTTCTACTGCGTCGCCAACATGCCGGGCGCGGTGCCGAATACCTCCACGTACGCGCTCACGAACGCGACCATGCCCTACGTGCGCGCGATCGCCAGCCTCGGCTGGCGGGACGCCCTCCGTGCGGATGCCGCGCTCGCGCTCGGCCTCAACACCCACGCGGGCAGTGTCGTCAACAGCCAGGTGGCCGAGGCCCACGGCCTCCCCCACACGGAGCTCGCGGCGGCCCTGGCGTAGCGGGCCTCACGCGGGCCGAACCCAACCCGGACCGAACCGGACGCGGGAGATCCTTCCGTCCGGCTCGAGCCGCCACGCGTGCCCGCCGGCCGCGTCGAGCGGCGGCGGCAGCTCGCGCGACCGGGTGAGCGCACGAACGTCCGCCGTCGAGCACCCGTCGAGCACCACGTCAGCCACCTGCTGCGCCGCTGCGAGCGCGCCCCACCGGGACTGCCACTCCTCGGGATCGCCCACGACCACCTCGCCGTCCCGCAGGAGCGCGGGATCGAGCTCTCCGAGCGAGCGCGCCCGCGGTATCGCCTCCCGCACCACGCGGACCCGCGTCGTCACCACGGCCAGCGCCCGCCCCCGCTCGAGCTCGAGCACCCGCGGGCCGTCGGCCGGCTCGGTCAGCAGCGGGGCGTCCACCACCTGCACCCGGTGGCCGCGCCACACTCCCCCGCCCGGCGGCAGTGCGGCGCTGAACTCCCGCGCCTCCCCGCCGGCCAGCAGCCAGTCCTGCTTCGACGCGTGCCGCAGCAGCAGGCGCGCGGGCACGAGCTGCGCGAGCGGCTGCAGCTCGGCGGTGACGCGCTTCGACGCCAGTGCGAGGTACACGCCGCGGGAGGGGCCGTCGCGGAGCAGCGCCGCGAGCCGCTCGACGACCACGGCCCGGTGCTCCACGGGAAACCGCGCGAGCAGCGAGTCCGCGTCGTCCACGGCAACCACGGTGTCACGAGCCTCGGCGAGGTCGGCCAGCACGTCCCACGCGGCCGGCACGTCCCGCGGCAGCGTCCGGGCACCGGAGGCCAGTGCCGCGAGCGCGGTCGAGGTCCCGCTGCGGGCCGCCCCCAGTACGAGCACATGGCCCTCCCGGTCGGGACGCCAGACCGCCGTGCCGCGCCGCTGCTCGTGGGGCAGGTCGAGCAGGCCGAAGCCGCCGGGCGCCTCCACCGGTGCGACCACCGGCGGCAGCGGCTCGCACCACGGCCGGCGCGGCGGGGGCGACCCCTGCCAGCGGGACGCGATCCTCTCCACGTCGGAGGCCGTCGAGAGCGCGAACTGCACGTCGCGCGGCTCGCCCTCCGGCGGGGCCAGGATGCCGCGGCCCCGGGCCCGCGCCGGAAGCTGCGCCGCGGCATCCGTGCCGATCAGAGCGCTGCTGTCCGCGCGGTTGTTGACCCGCAGGGAGATGCGCAAGTCCACGTTGGCGAGCACGGCGTCGCGCACGACCCCCGCCGGCCGCTGGGTGCACAGGACGAGGTGCACGCCGAGGGACCTGCCGCGCGAGGCGATGTCCACGAACAGCGCGTGCAGGTCCGGGTGGTCGGCGAGCATCGCGGCGAACTCGTCCACCACGATGACCAGCCGGGGGATGTCGACATCCTCGATGCTCCTGCCGCGCGCGGCGGCGATCGCTCGCTCCCGGTGCCGCAGCTCGGCCCGCAGGCTCTCGAGCGCCCGGGTGGCGCGGGACTCGTCGAGGTCCGTCACGATCCCGACCGTGTGGGGCAGCGCCTCCAGCGCGGCGAAGGCGGAGCCGCCCTTGAAGTCGACCAGCAGCACCGTGAGGCGCTCGGGTGCAGCGACAGCCGCCATCGCGAGCACCCACGAGACGAGCAGCTCGCTCTTGCCGCTGCCGGTCGTGCCCCCGACCACCGCGTGCGGCCCCTGTGCGACGAGGTCGACCGTGACCGGCCCGGTCGCGTCGGCCCCGATGGCGCAGGCGAGCCCCGCCGTCTCAGGCTGCCGGAGGCTCGCGAAGGAAACCTCGTCCGGCAGTGATCCCGCAGCAGCCACGAGCCCCTGCCGCTCGGCATCCCGGGCCGCCGTGACCGCCCACGCCCTGGCGCTCTCGGCGGAGAGCGGGGCGGGGCGCAGCGGGCGGCGCTGCTCCCGGTCCGGGTGCTGCGTGATCGCCGCCCCCTCGGGCGTGAGGGTGACCACCACGCGGCACTCCCCGGGCAGTGCCGCCTCGTGGGAGGCGACAGCGACCAGCGCCGTCGTCGCGGTCTCGCCGCGGCGGGCGAACTCCGCGTAGCTGCCCGCCCGCACCTCGCGCTCCACCGCGTGCGGGAGGCTCGCCGCCCACTCCTCCGCCGCGGTGCAGCTGTGAGTGGCGGGCGAGAGCGCCCACGCGAGCTGCACGACTACCGACCGCGCCACCGCCGTCGCGAGGGCCGGCGGCCCGCACACGCCGATACCGAGGGACGCGTCGACAACCACCGGCGCGTCCGCGAGCGCGCGGGCAAGGCGCGCGAGCTCGTCATCGCCGCCGTCGACCCGCACCGTGCTCTCGACGCACCCGCGGCCGAGCGCCACAGGCACTCCCGGCCCGCTCGACGTCCAGCGCCACGGGTCGGCGCCCACGCGGTCCAGCAGCGACAGTGCTGCGGGGGTTCGCTCGGCGAGGGCCGCCCGCTCCTCGGCGTGGGCGGCGTCGACCGCCTCTCGTGCGGCTCGGGCATCCTCGAAGAACCGCTCGTTCTCCCGGCGGCGCGATCGGCGCGCACCGAACCGCGCGTCCGCGAGGCTCGCGAGGGCGGTCACCGGGCCGAGCAGCGCGAACAGCAGCGCGTACGGCGACTGCGTCACGAGCCACAGCACCACCGCGACGACGAGCGGCGCGACGCTCGCGAGAACGGGGAAGCGGAAGGGCGGGGGCGGTTCTACCGGGCGGGGCGCGGCGATGGTGGCGGGCACCCCTCCATCAGAGCGGCCGCGGGATGCCCCCGGCCGCCGTTACGCAGAATCTGTGGAGAGGGGCCGGCTCAGCTGACGATGAAGAACTGCTCGCCGATCTCCACCCGGGCGCCGCGGGCGACCCGGTAGCGCTTGCCGGCCTCGCAGCGCCGGGGCTCGCGGTCCGGCTCCCGCACCACGGTGCCGTTGCCGGAGTAGCGGTCGCTCACCCAGAACGAGGTGTCGTCCTGGCCGAACTCGAGGTGCGTCTTCGAGACCGAGCGCCCCGGGTCGACCACGGCGACGAGGGTGTCGAAGTACTCGCCGGGCTCGGCGACCGGGTTGCGCCCGATGAGCCCGGTGCCGGAGACGCTCACGCTCTCCCCCGTGCTGAACTGGAGGACGAAGCGCTCGCCCCGCGGGCCGCGCGGCACGAGCCGCGTCTCGGAGACGTCGGCGATCTCCGCGAACGGCTTCGCCGCGGTGTCCGTGGCGACGGGGGCCTGGAGGTGGGTGGTCACGTGCTCGGTCGAGCGTGGAAGCCCCCACGGGAACGGGTCGAGGATGTTCGTGTCGCTCGGCCGCGAGGGCGTGCTCTCCCGCTGGCGAACGAATCCGCACTCGGGGCAGAAGATGTCGGCCGCCGCGAGCGGGGCGCCGCACTGCGCGCAGCGGTCGGCGACCGCGGCGACATCCAGGTAGGCCTCGGGGTCCGCAGCGGGCGGGAGGTCGGGCTCGATCTCGGGCAGCGGCTCGGGCTCTGGCTCTGGCTCGGGCTCGGGCTCTGGGGCCACTGCGGCGACGGCCTCCTCAACAGGCGCCGGTTCGGCACGGGGCGCGGGCGCGGAAACAGGCGCCGCCTCAGCGATGGGCGCGGCCTCAAGCTCCGGCTCGGCGGGCGGCGCTTCGGCCACGGGCACGGCAGCGGCGGGCGCGGCGGCTGGCACGGCCGCGGCGGGCACATCCTCAACCGCAGGCTCCCGCGCAGCCACGTCCACAGACTCAGCGGCCGCCTTCGCGGTCGCTTTCGCGCTGCGGCCGCCCTTCGTGTTGACCGGTCGCCCGCACTCCCCGCAGAACATGGCCCCCGAGGGCAGTTCAGTACCGCAATAGAAACAGGTCACGGTCCGGTCTTTCTCTCTCTGAAGAGCCTGCTGACACTATAGCCACCGAGCGAGCGCAGCGAGATCCGCGCGCGGAGGCGCTGCCACCGGGTGAGTCCGGCGTCGAGCGCGGTCTGCAGCTCGTCGACCGCGCGCCACACGCTGTCCGCGTCGGCCTCGGCGGGCTCGTCCGGCGCGAAGATCGCCCGGTCCGCGACCGCGGCGAGCACCTGCGACTGCACACCGCCCGCGATCGAGGCGACCTCGCTGCGGGTCGCGGACGCCGCGGGGCTCAGGCCGTGGTCCACCACCGAGTCCTCGAACTCCTGCCAGCCTCCGCTGATCCGCTGGAGCACGTCGGGCGCACGGCGGCGCAGTCGGCGGCGGCGCAGCTTGGCGGCTACCACGAGCGCGAAGGGCGCGAGGATGATGGCGAGCACGAGCAGGGCGATCCCGACGCCCTTCGCGATCGCAAGGAGCACGAGAAGCACCGGGTTGATGTCGGCCGGGAGCTCCTGCTGGCTGTCGGGCGTGGACTGGCGGTCGATACGGGGGTTGTCCACGACCGGCGGTGGAACTATCGTCTGCGGCCGTGCGACCTGCGCGTTGTCCTGCGGGTCCTCCTCCGGGATCTCGCGCGCCTCAGGGGTGGGGTCGATCGTCACCCAGCCGTACTGCGCCGTATTCACCTCGATCCAGGCGGAGACGTCGCTGCCCGTCACGCTGCCGCTGCTCGGCGCGAACCCGACTACCACGCGCGACGGGAAGCCGAGGTCGTCGGCCATGAGCGCGGCGGCGACGGCGTACTGCTCGGCGTCGCCGATCATGCGCGGGGACGAGACGAGCTCGGCGATGCGGTCGGCCGCGTGCCCCGAGCGGCTGGGCGGCTCGTCCTGCCCGACGCCGTGGCTGATGTAGCCGTCGGTGGCGAGGCCGGCGAGCATCGCGACGAGGCGCTTGCCGTCGCCCTCGACACCGGAGGTGTACTCGTCCAGCTTGGCCGTGAGCTCTTCCGGCACGTTCTGCGGGGCCGGCACCGTCGCGGAGCCCGGCTCGAGCGAGGCGAGTTGGGCCTGAGTGGGCTGGTCGGGGAGGACGGCCTCGAGCGTGTAGCTGTCGCCGGGGGCGATGCCGCTCACGACCGCCGCGGTGCCGGACACGTCGTTGTAGTAGAACGCGTCGCGCAGGGCTGTGGCGTCCGGGCCGGAGAAGGCCACGGACTCGAGCTTGCCGACGGTGGGCAGCCACACGCCCGTGTAGTCGCGGACAGTGACGCCGACGGTCACGTCCTGGCCGGCGACGCGCGACTGGTCGACTGTCGACGGCACCCGAGTGAACGAGCCGGAAAGGCTCGAGACCGCGGCACTGCCGACCGCGAACACGACTCCGTCGTACGTGTCGAGAGTCGCGAGGCGGATGCGCCCGCCGTCGGGAAGGCCCTCCACGGTGAACAGCACGTCGTCGAGCAGCCGCGGCTGCCAGTAGCTGCGGAATCCGGAGAGCGGGCTCACGTAGTCCCGAGGGTCGAAGGGCTGCTCTATCGACGTGCGCAGCACGGTGCGGTCGGCGGCGGGCGGCACGGCGCCGACCGCGGCGACAGCGGCCGTCGAGGCGATCGCCAGGATGACCGCGGCCGCGACCACGGTGCGCAACCCCGAGAACCCGCTCTCGGCGGTGGGGCCCTCCGACTGCGCGGCGAGACGGCGGATCGAGGCGCGACGGCGGTACCAGCGGAACCACACCAGCCAGAACAGCACAGCCACGAGCAGCGCGATCGGTGCCGTGAGCGGGCGGTCGGGGAACCGCGGGCCGAACGCGGTGGCGACGATGAAGAGCACGATGGGCAGCAGCACCGCGAGCTCGCCGTACTTCGCGCGCAGGGCGACCGTGAGCCCGACGACACCCGTGCCGAAGACGAGGACGAGAGCGGGCACGAGGAGCGCCTGGTAGTCGCCCACGGGCAGCGAGATGGTGAGCAGCTGCTTCCAGCCGAGGGCGACGCCCGTCACGAGGTCGATGAGCCCCCCGGGTGTCGGGAGCACGCCGAACTGCGCCTTGGCCGGCACGGCCAGAGGCACGCCGATCGCGAGGAACGCGGCGACCGACACGAGGAGCACAGTGGTCGACCGCCAGCGGAACTCGGCCGAGACGATGACGATCAGGGAGGCTACGGCGAGCGCGACGACGACGAGCACCACGAGCGCGGTGCTGCGGTAGATCGGCCACAGCGCGGTCGCAGCGATCCCCGTCGTGAGCCAGAGCAGCAGTGTGTTGACGAGTGTGAAGGCCGGGCTCGTGCGCCGGCGGGCGCGGCGCCGGGCAGTGCTGGTGGCGGTAGCGGTAGTGGCGGTCATGCCGCCGCCGATCGGGCCAGGGACTTCTGCAGGTCCTCCAGGAAGCCGATGGAGAGCACGCTGAGGCCCGAGACGCGCCGGAGCCCGGGCGGGCGGTCGGGGTTGCACACCACCGCCACGACCTCGACGTCGGCCGGGAACTTGGTCGAGGCCGCGCGCAGCTCCTGCGGCGTGGCCCCCGACCCGCACACCAGGAAGGCCACGGAGACGCCGCTCGCCTGCTCGCCGGTGACCCTCGCCACGTCGGTGATCGCGAGGGCTGTCTCCTCCCGCTCGACGACGGCGAGGTCATCCAGGAGCCTCGCGCGCGTCAGTGTCGAGAGCAGCTTGACGGCGAAGACCTTGCGCTTGGCGAACTGCGGCGTGATCTCGCTCGCCACCACTGTGACATTCCGAGCATCCCGGATCGCCCGTGCCCCGAGGGAGCCCGCGACGCTCACCGCCATCTCGAACTCCTCGTCGCTGGCGTAGTCGGAGGTGGCGAGGCTGAGTGCGATGACGAGGTGGCTGCGGCGGGTCTCCTCGAACTGGCGGACCATGTAGGTGCCGGTACGGGCTGTGGACTTCCAGTGGATGTAGCGGCGCTCGTCGCCCGGGAGGTACTCCCGCAGGGCGTGGAACGACACGTCGTTGTTCGAGAGGTCGCGCGTCGGGTTGCCCTCGAGGTCCCGGATGAAACCGGTGCTCGTGCTGGGAATGCTGATGGTGCGGGGATGCACGAACACCTGGTCCAGCTCGGTCCACACGAGCTCGCGGCGCACGATGCCGATGGGGTCTGCGCGCACGGTCCGCACCGGCCCGACCGGCACGACGCCGCGCCGCAGGGTGGGGATCACGAACTCGTGCGTGAACGTCGCACCGCGGGCGAGCCCGGGCAGTGCCGCCTCCGCGAGACCGGTGCCGACGGGCACCTCGACGGTGACGCCGAAGGTGCGCCGGCGGCCGGGGTTGCTCACCACCACATCGCCCACGGCGCGCTCCCCCGCGACCACCCGGCTGTGCGGCACGCGCAGCTCGATGGTGATCGCACTGCGCCCCACGAGGTAGACGAAGGCGATGACGATGAGCGCGATGAGGGCGAAGCCGACGACGACGAGCTCGACCCAGCCGAGGGCGTAGCCGAAGCCGAGGGTGACGGGCACGGCCGCCAGGATCGACCAGCCGAGCGGCGTGATGACCCCCGCGAGCCTGCCGAACACGCGGGCGACGAGCTCGCGGGCTGCGGTGAAGAAGCGCACCGTCGCGATGACGGCGTCCGCGAGGAAGCCCGTGCGGTCGCCCACGATGCGCGTGCGCGCGTTCGTGAGCCCCTGCGTGCCCGTGGTCGTGAAGTGCGAGTCGATGCGCGCCCCCGTCACGGCCTGGGCGGCGGGCGCCTTCTTCGCGGATACTGCCGCCATTACACGGCTTGGCGTTCGCTGGGCGGCGGCGTCTCGATGAGGATCTGGCTCATGATGCTGGGCGCGGTGACGCCGTCGAACTCGGCCTCCGCGTCGATGACGAGGCGGTGCGCGAGCACGGGCTCGGCGAGGGCCTTGACGTCGTCCGGGATGACGTAGTGCCGGCCGCTCGCGGCGGCGAGGGTCTTGGCGGTGCGCACGAGGGCGAGGGCGCCGCGCACGCTCGCACCGAGGCGGACCTCGGTGGCGGTGCGGGTGGACTCCACAATGCGGCTCACGTAGTCGTTGATGGTCGGGTCCACGTGCACGGTGCGGGCGAGCTGCGCCATCTCCGAGACGACGTCGGCCGTGACGATCGGCGGCACGATGGTCTCGTGCGCCTTCGTGCCGGCACCCTCGAGGATCCGCACTGTCGACGAGTGGTCCGGGTATCCGATCGACGCCTTCATCAGGAAGCGGTCGAGCTGGGCTTCCGGCAGGCGGTACGTGCCGGCCTGCTCGATGGGGTTCTGGGTGGCGATGACCATGAACGGCGCGCCCACGGGGTGGCTCACGCCGTCGACGGTGACGGTCGCCTCCTCCATCACCTCGAGGAGGGCGGACTGGGTCTTGGGGCTGGCGCGGTTGATCTCGTCCGCGAGGACGATGTTCGCGAAGATCGGCCCCGGGTGGAACTCGAACTCGCCGCCGCCCTGGTTGTAGATGCTGACGCCCGTGATGTCGCCCGGCAGCAGGTCGGGCGTGAACTGGATGCGGCTGCTCGTGCCCGCGACGCTCTGCGCCATGGCGCGCGCGAACGAGGTCTTGCCCGTTCCCGGGAAGTCCTCGAGCAGCAGGTGCCCGTCGCTCAGCAGGGCCGTGAACCCCAGCCGGATCACGAACGTCTTGCCCAGGAGCACCTGGTCGACGTTGGCGACGAGCCGGTTGAAGATATCCGAGAACCAGGTGGCCTGCTCGGGTGTCATGGTCATGGTTGCTCTTTCGTCGAGGTGGTCACAGTTGGCTTCCGCGGTAGGTCACAGGGTAGGTCGTGCCGTTCGCCCCGACGCGGATTGTCAGGTACGAGTCGCCGAGCAGCCCCGCGTCGACGTGGCAGGAGGTGACGCCGTCGACCGGGCTGGTGGGGCCGTTGGGGTCGGTGCCGCAGGAGTACTCCACCGAGGTGTAGCCGGGCCCGGAGGGAACGCCGAGCCAGGTGAAGGTGCCGCTGTACGGGGAGAGCGGGTTGGCGTCGGACGTGAACGTGAGACCCGTGAGGCGCGGGTCGACCGGCGTGCCGAGGAACTGCGGCGCCGAGGCGGCGGTCTGGCACACGGCGACGCCGTCGTAGGTGCGGCAGGCGCGCGCCGTGATCGAGACCGGCTGGCCGAACTGCCCCGACTCGGCGGCCAGGAATCCGTTGATGCTCACGGGGCCGTACTCGGTGCCGCCGTTGAGGCGGTAGTAGACCGTGTCCGAGCTGCCGAGCGTGGTGCCGCCCGCGGTCCCGCCGGTGAGCACGAAGTCGTACGCGGAGCCGTTGAGGGAGGGGCCGGAGACCTGCAGGTTGGTGATCACGGGCGGGGGCGTGTGCGCGACGACAGCGGAGCTGATCGTGCATCCCTGGCCGTTGTAGGCGAAGACGACGAGCGTGTATGTCGCGTTGGCGGAGAGCCCGCTGAACACGGTCGACGTGCTCGTGCCCGCCGAGGCGATCGCGGCGCCGTTCGCGCTGATCGAGCCGTTCGGGGCGCACGTGGGCGCGGACCCGGTGTACGCCGCGGCGGTGTACGCGGAGATGGCGCGCCCGTTGTCGCTGAAGGCGCCAGCCCAGCTCAGCGCGATCGACGTGTCGCTCTGCACGGTCGCGCTGAGCGACCCGACCGCGATGGGCGGGCCCGCGGGCACTCCGGATGCCGGCTCGCTCGTGTTCCACACCGAGAGCGCGGTCAGGGCGGCATTCCGCGCGCTCACGGTGTACGTCACGGCCACGCCGTTGTCGAAGCTCCAGCCGAGGGAGCCCGTGTTGACGGAGCAGGTGCCGCCGGAGCACTGCGCGGGGCTGACGTCGCCCGAGTAGCCGCCGACCGCGAGGCGGTACCGGTCGACCGCGGAGCCGCCGGAGGGCGTCGAGACCTCGTTCCAGGTGATCACGAGGCCGTGGTCGACCGGACTCGAGCTCAGCACAGTGGGAGCGGGCGGGATGATGTCCGACCACACCTGGTCGCCGAGGGTGACCGGGTCGGAGTCACCGATCGAGTTCGTGGCGACGACCGTGACGGTCACGGCGTTCGACGGGCCGTTGCCCGGGGTGGGGATGGTGCAGGTCGTGCCGGTGCAGTTCGTCACGTTCACCGTGGACGACCCCTGGGTGCTCGTCACCCGGTAGTTGGTGATGGGCGAGTTGTTGAACGAGCCCGCGTTCCAGCGCATCGTGATCTGGCCGTCGGAGAACCCGCTCGGCGCGAGGTTCGCCACCGGGTCGGGGCGGTCCTGCACAGAGACCGTGATCGTGCCCCACACGTAGCGGCTCGGGTCGTTGGTAGCGTCGGCCACCTGGTACTGCAGGGTGACGTCGACGGGCGCGGCGCTGCTCGCGACCGAGATCGCGAGCTTTCTGTTGTCCGCGCTCGGGACGATGTCGATGCCCGGCGGCACCGCCGCGCCCTCGAGTCCGCGGATAGCGAGCACCTGCAGCGGTTTGCCCGGGAACGGGTTGGTCGCCTCGTCGTTCTGCAGCACGTCGACGCTGGTGGTGCCGCCGCGCGGGGCAACTGCCGTGTCGGCCGCCGGGATGAGCAGCGGTCTCGTCGAAGGGACGACGTGCAGCTCGATCCGGCCCGCGCCGCCCTCGCTCACGTCGTCGCGGACGCCGAGCGTGATGTTCGTGACCGAGCCGTTCACGGCCTTCTCCGTCGCGCGCAGCGTGAGCATATTGCCGTTGAGCGCGTACTCGAAGGCCTCGGGGTTCGGCGCGAGCACCGAGTACACGAGCTCGTCCAGGTCGTCCGGGTACGGGTACGTGGTGAGCTTGAGGAGGTCGATCTCCTTCTCCTGGCCCGGCTCGAAGTCGATCACGGCGCCGCCGAAGTCCGGCGGCTGGTTGTCGCGCGGCTGCACGGTGATGGGCAGCACGATGATCGCGGTGCGCCCGGCGGGGTCGCTCGCCGAGGAGCCGTCGGTGACCTCGAAGGAGATGGACGCCGGGCCGAAGTACTTGTCCGCCGAGGTGTAGACGAGCGTGTCCTGGTCGACCACCAGGTCGTCGCCGTTCGCGTGGGTCGCCTGCACGGTGCTGGAGTCCGTCAGCTTCACCTGCTTGCCGCCGACCGCGATGACGAAGTCGTTGATGTCGATCGTCAGCTGGTCCTCGCTGTTGACGCGCAGCGCCGGCGCCCTGCGGTCGAGCTGGGGCAGCGCGTCGTCGAAGCCGGGCACGCGGATGAACGCGTAGCTGAAGACCGTCGGGTCCTCCGGGTGCGTGACCTTGAAGGGGATGATCTGGCTGCGGTCGCCGATGGTCACCTCGATCTTCTTGTCATTCGTGACGCGCGCGACGCTCCCGTACCCCGTGTACACGGAGAGGCCGAGCGAGCGGGAGTCGCCGTCCGCGAAGAACACGTTCGCCAGCACGTCCACGGTCACCCGGTCGCGGTCGAGCACGTCGGAGAGCGTGAGCACGCTGTCGGTGGCCACCGGGTACGAGAGCGGGGCATCCGGGTCCACTGTCACTCGGATGAAGTTCTGGCTCGTGCCGCCGCGCGCGTTCTCGATCTGGTAGATCACGGCGTAGGTGCCCTCGGCGCGCGGCGGCGTGATGTCCACGACGTCGGTGCCGACGATCTTGGCCGTGAGAGCGGTGCTGGGATCCGCCGGGACCGCGGAGATGATCGTCAGGGGGCTGCCGTCCGGGTCGGAGTCGTTCGCGAGCGCCTGGACCGAGACGGTGAAACCGGGGCGAACGGTCACCTCGTCGACGACCGCAACCGGGTTGCGCGCGCCGTCGAGGCGGGGGCTGATGCCCACGCGCACCGTGCCGGTCGCACGCGCGCCGAGCGAGTCGATGACGGTGTACGTGAAGGTGTCGGTGCCCGCCGAGTAGTCGCCGGCCTGGTAGACGATCGTGTCGGACTCGACGTCGACGACGGCGCCCTTCTCCGGGTTCGTGGCCTGGCCGAGCAGCTGCACTGAGTCGCCGTCCGGGTCGATGCCGCTGAGCGGGATGCGCACGCGCACCGTCTCGCCCGCGATCACCCGGGCGGTGACCGTGTCGGGCACGGGCGGATTGTTGGTCGCCGGGTCGGCCTCGCGGACCGCGATGCGCACGAGCGCGGTCGCGGCCTGCCCGTCCGGGCCGGTCACCTGGTACGCGGCCGTGAAGTTGCCCGTCTTATTCGGGGCGAGGTAGCGCAGCACGCGGTCCGAGGCGAAGAGCAGGCCCGAGCCCTCGGGCAGGTCCTGGTCCAGCTTCGGCTGGAGCGTGAGGGCGAGCCCGTCCGGGTGCTCGTCGTTGTCCAGCACCGGGATGTCGATGGCCTCTCCCACGCGCACCGTCACCGAGTCGTCGTTGGCGATCGGCGCCTGCACGCGGGCCGGGGTCGGGATCTCTACGACCGTGATCACGCCCTCCGCCTCGGCGAGGCCGTTCGTGATGCGGTAGTTGAAGGTCACCGGGCCGTCGTCGAGCGGGCCGGTGAGGCTGACCCGCACGAGGCGCTGGTCGAGGATCTCCGCGCGCACGCCGGAGTCCGACGGCAGGTTCATGATCCCGGTCACGAGCAGCACGCCGCCCGCGGGGTCGAAGTCCGTGCCCGCGACATCGACGCGCTCGTTGCGCAGGGTCTTGACGAACACCGTCTTGGGAACGGTGACGGGCTTCGTGTTCGGGTCCGGCGGTGCTGTGACATCCACGCGCACGAGCCCGGTAACCGTCTGGGTGCCGTCGGTGACGACGTACTCCAGGTAGTGGCTGCGCACCTGGTCGCTCTGGAACTTGAACGTGCCCGTCTCATAGCTCGGGGTGATGGTGACGTCGGCCTTCGCCGGCACGCTGTTGAGGCGGATGATCCCCGATCCGCCGCGCACGTGGTCGAGCGGGGAGATCGTCTCCTCCTCCCCGGCCGACACGAGCACGACGAAGGGGTCGGCGATGATCTCGACCTCGCCCGCGGGCTTGACCGCGACCGAGAGGCTGCCGGAGCTCTCAGCGGTGCCGTCGGACACCACGAGGCTCACGAGCTTGAGGTCCGCGCCGGTGCCGGCGTCGGAGTAGACGACATCGCCGCCGGGCTTCCACGAGACCGAGTCCGGCTCCGCGACGGAGGCGCTCGTCAGGTAGAACGCGTCCCCGTCGGGGTCGACCCAGTCGCCGAGCACCTGGCTCGTGACCCTTGCCCCTACCGCCACGACGGCCTTCGTCGAGCGCACCTGCACCGGCGGCGAGTTCTGCGCGGGCGTGCGCACCGTGACGGTCACCGTCGCGCTGGCGCTGCCGCCGCGCCCGTCGGTGATGGTGTAGGTGAACGAGACCGTGCCCGACGCGTTGTCCGCGAGCGTCAGCTGCACCTGCTGCTGCTCGTTGATGAGGTCGAGATGGCCGACGTTCTCGTCGATCGGGCTGAGCGTGCTCACGACGAGCACGTCCCCGTTCGGGTCGAAGTCGTTGAGGAGCACGGGCAGGACCGTCGCGCGGCCGGGGCGCGCGCCGAAGGCGTCGTTGATCGCGACGGGCGGCTCCTGCACCTTCTCGACCTCGGGCGGCACATCCTCGTCGTTCTGCTGCTCCTGCGGCGGCTGGTCGTCCTTGACGATCAGGTCGTCCCAGTTGTCGATGGGCTCGCCCTCGCGCTGCACGGCCCAGGTGCGGCCGGAGCGGCGGTCGTTGAGAACCGCGCGGTCGCCGTTGCTGACGAACGCGAGGCGGGCGGTGCCGGGCATGCCCTCGAGCGCGAGCGTGGTGCCCGAGCCGCCGTCGGCCTGGCAGCGGCGCCAGTTGTCGCCGTCGGTCCAGGCGGCGAACTCGCAGCCGTCGATCACGAGAGGGCGCGCGGGAGTCCCCGACTTCCCGTCCACGAGCGCGACGGCCGCCGCACCGCTCAGGGGGATGCTGATCAGCCCCGCACTGTAGGCGACGAGCACGCGGTCGCCGTCGGTCGACGCCCACTGCAGCACGGCGGACGTGCCGCCGCCGATGAGCGGGGCGAGCGCGACGGTGCGGCCGGCGAGGTACACGGTGTCGTCGTCAGCATCGAGGACGGCCCAGCGTCCCGCCGCCGACGTGATGGAGAGGTCGCCTCCCGCGGGAATGGTCACCGACTCTGTGCCGGTGACATCGTCGGAGACCGCGGCGTCGACCCGCAGCACCTGGCCGGTGGAGGGCGAGTAGGCGAACAGGAGGCCGGAGGGGTCGACGCTCACGACGGCGCCGGTGCCGAGGCTCAGGGTCGAGTCCGCCTCGGCGTCGAAGCGGGAGAAGTCGTTCCACGGCACGATCCACAGCTCGCCCGTGCCCGCCTCGAAGACGACGACGTTGGTGCCGGCGAGGTACACCTCGGGGCGTGAGGGCGGCAACGGCACGGTGTCCGTGACCTCGGAGGTCGCCGCATCCACGATGTCCACCTTGTTGCCGCTGCGGTCGAACAGCAGCACGACCTCGCCGGACTGCAGCACGTCGACGTCGTCGCTCGTGGTCGCCACCACCGAGTTGAGCTCCAGCACCTCGGTGTTGGCACGGCCGATCGCCTGCTGCTGGCTGTTCGCCACCCACACCGCGCCGTCGCCGAGGTCGACGCGCTGCGCCGTGTAGCCGGTCGACACGATCGCGACAGCCGCCACGAGCGCAGCGATGACCACCCCGCTCGTCGCGCTGGCCACGAGGGAGAGATGGCTCCTGAGCCACGTCTTCACTGGGGCACGTCCACGCACTTCTCGCTGCTGGGGGTGCCGGTCTTGCCGTCCCGGTTGACGGTCACCGTGAGGCACACCCGGTCGCCCGGCTCCGCGTCCACGGTGAAACCGGGGCTGCGCTGGATGCTCGACTCCCCCGTGTTGGTACTGATCTGGTACGAGTCCTCGCCCTTGATGCCGGGGTCTGCCCACGAGAACACGACGGTGCCGTTCTCTGTGGTGCCCTGCACGTCTACGACGGTCGGGATGTCGGTGCTCGTGGCGCGAACGAGCACGAGCGTGGCGATGGTCCCGAGCGCGAGGACGAGCACGGCCGCCGCGACCAGCACCCAGGCGAAGGCGCGGATGCCCCTGCTCGCGGTCGCGCTGGTGGCGTTGGTCTTGCTGCCCGTCTCCCGCACGACGGTGCCCACCGCGCTGTAGGGCCCCGTTTCCTCGCCCCGTCGGCGCCGGCGGCGCTCGGCGACGGACGACACCGCGTCGTGGCCGCCCTTGATGCGCGTTCGGTCCTCGAGGTTCGAGGTGGTCGCGAGCGCCCAGTCGTCCATGACGACCTCGATCGGGGTCTGGGGCACGCCCAGCTCCGTCTCGACGGCCTGCAGCTCGCGGACAAGCTCGAGCACGCTCTCATGGCGGTTCTCCGGCTTGCGCGACATCGCCCTAGCGAGGGCGCGCTCGAGGGACGGCGGCACGTCGCTGCGGCCGATCGGCCCGGGCTTTGCGCGGTTGATGCGGGCGATGAGGTCGCTCGACTTGTTCGACTCCCCCGGCTGCTCGAACGGCGAGCGCCCCGCCAGTAGCGAGTAGACCGTGGCGGCGAACGACCAGATCTCCGACTCGATGGTGCCAGCCGTCTCGTCCATGAGGACCTCGGGGGCCGACCACGGGATCGACATGCCGACGGCCTCGAGGTTCTCCGACTCGCCGAGCGTGGCCGCGATACCGAAGTCGGAGAGCACGGGGTGGCCGTACGCGGTGAGCAGGATGTTGGAGGGCTTGATGTCGCGGTGCAGCACGCCCGCGCGGTGGGCGGTCTCGATGGCGCTGCCGATCTTGACCGCGACCCGCAGCACCTCGGGCACCGGGATCCGCTCGGTGCGGTAGCGCTGGCTGAGCGCGGAGGAGCACAGCTCCATCACGAGGTAGGGGCGGCCGTCGGCCGAGATGCTCGCCTGGTACACCGTGAGGATGGCGGGGTGCGCGCTCAGCTGGGCCATCAGGTTCGCCTCGGCCTGGAACATCTGGCGCACCTGGTCGTTGACGACCTCGCTCAGCATGACCTTCACCGCCACCTGGCGCCG
Organism: Rhodoglobus sp. GW821-FHT12B09; assembly: GCF_058809925.1. NCBI lineage: Bacteria > Bacillati > Actinomycetota > Actinomycetes > Micrococcales > Microbacteriaceae > Rhodoglobus > Rhodoglobus sp. GW821-FHT12B09. The sequence goes on from NZ_JBXATB010000002.1 coordinate 319,449, forward strand.
CGGCATGTTCTGCTCGTAGAGGAAGACGTCGGCGAAGCCGCCGGAGCCGAGCACGTGGACGTGCGAGAATCCGGGCAGGTTCGGAGGCGCGGATGGCAAGCGACGCGCCACGATTACCCCTTTGCCCAGTCGACGGATTCCCTATTGTAGGCAGCCGCCTGCGCGCGACCGCCCTGTTGTCCCCCCAACGGGGGCCACGTCGCGAACCCCCATTCACAGGGGTACAGAAACGTGCTAGCGACCCTTCGGGCGCGGTGCGGTGTCCTCGAGATCGAGGATGCCGGAGGAGTCGACGGCCACGATCTCCGGAGCGTCGAGCACGTCGACGATGATCGCCGTGACGTTGTCGCGCCCGCCGGAGGCGAGAGCGGCGTCGATGAGGGCGCCCGCGGTCTCCACGGGCGAGAGGCCTGCGGCGAGGTGGAGGCGGATCCGGTCATCGGAGACCTCCTTCGTCAGTCCGTCGGAGCACAGCAGCAGCCGCAGCCCCGACCGCGCGGGGAGCATCCAGAAGTCCGCGTAGGGCTTCGCGTTGAAGCCGACCGCGCGCGTGATGATGTTGCTGTCGGGGTGGTGCTCGGCCTCGTCGCGGGTGAGGGCGCCGGACTCGACCAGCTCCTGCACCACGGAGTGGTCGACGGTCACCTGCACGAGCTCGTTGGCCTCGAAGGCGTACACGCGGCTGTCGCCGATGTTGAACACGGCGAAGTACGCGTCGTTCTCCTGGAGGGTCAGGGCGGCGCCGGTGACGGTCGTGCCGACGCCGAGCTCGCTGTCCCCCGCGATCGTGGTGATGTCCGCGGTCGCCCGCTCGAGGGCGCGCTCGATGGTGCGCGGCGCGAGGAAGTCGGAGGCGACGATCTCGGCGAGGCGCTCCACCACCGCGGCGCTCGCGAGGTCGCCCGCCGAGTGGCCGCCCATGCCGTCTGCGACGGCGAACAGGGGCGACTTGGCGACGAAGCTGTCCTCGTTGGCGGAGCGGCGCTTGCCGGTGTCGGTGGCTGCGGCCCAGGCGATCGTGACGACCGCGTCGGGCCGCCCCGGAATCGGGATGGCGAGGCCGGCATTGCTGCCGCCGATTTCGGTCACGATGGCCTTCGGTCTAGAGGGAGGATCTGCAGGACGTTCTCGTCACCAATATCCACCAGCGTGCCCGGTGAGACGACGACCGACTCGCCCTGCCGCAGTTTCCGCGGGGTGGAGCCGGGTACGAGCACCGTCGTGCCGTTGGTGCTGCGGAGGTCGGTGACGACCACGGTCGAGCCCGTCTGGCGCAGTTCGAGGTGCGTTGCCGAGACCTCGCGCTGCGGCGATTCGACCCGGACCAGACGGGGCGCGGGGCCCACGACGATGCGGGGGGCGCTCGGCCGGCGGCCGACCCGGGCCGGCCGGTCGAGTCCGATCGGCAGCTTGAGACCGCCGATCAGGAAGCTGTAGACGGGTGTCGTGCTGACCGGGCGCGGCGCCTTCGTCCGCGCCTCGGTGCGGCGCGTCTCCGGCGCCTTCGGCTCGGCGGCCGGAAGCACCGTGTCGGCGTTCGGGTCGACGGGGGCGTGCGGAAGCCGGGGCGCTCGCCCGACGACCGTGTCCCCCGTGTCGTTTGTCACAACAGCGACTGTACCCCGACTCCCCGCCGGAGAAGGGTTGCCCCGGCCGACACGGAGCGTCTCAGCCGATGTAGCTCATGACGTGCTTGATCCGCGTGTAGTCCTCGAACCCGTAGCTGGAGAGGTCCTTGCCGTAGCCGGAGTGCTTGAAGCCGCCGTGCGGCATCTCGGCGACGAGCGGGATGTGGGTGTTGATCCAGACGCACCCGAAGTCGAGGTGCTTCGCGAACCGCATGGCGCGCGAGTGGTCCTTGGTCCACACGCTCGACGAGAGGCCGTACTGCACTCCGTTCGCCCACTCGAGGGCCTGCTTCTCGTCGGTGAAGCTCTGCACGGTGATGACGGGCCCGAAGATCTCGTTCTGGATCGCGTCATCCGTCTGCTTGAGGCCTGTCACGATCGTGGCGGGGTAGAAGTAGCCCTTCGTGCCCTGGCGCGCGCCGCCGAGCTCGACGTGCGCGTTCGACGGGAGCGACTCGATGATGCCCGTGACCCGCTCGAGCTGGTTGGCGTTGTTGACGGGGCCGAAGTACGAGCCGCTGTCGGGCGCGCCGGTCGCCGCATTGGCCTTCGCCCAGGCGGTGAGCGCGGCGACGAACTCGTCGTGGATGCTCGCGTGCACGAGGACGCGGGTCGCGGCTGTGCAGTCCTGCCCGGCGTTGAAGTAGCCCGCGCCGCCGATGCCCTCGGCGGCGGCCTCGATGTCGGCGTCGTCGAACACGATCACGGGCGCCTTGCCGCCGAGCTCGAGGTGCACGCGCTTGAGGTCGTTGGCCGCAGCCTTCGCAACCTCCATGCCCGCGCGCACCGAGCCGGTGATGGAGACCATCTGCGGCGTCCGATGGTCGATCATGAGCCCGCCCGTCGTGCGGTCGCCCGTGATGACGTTGAGCACGCCCTTGGGCAGGAACTCCGCGGCGACCTCCGCGAGGAGGAGGGTGCTGGAGGGCGTCGTGTCCGACGGCTTGAGCACGGTCGTGTTGCCGGCCGCGATGGCGGGCGCGATCTTCCAGACCGCCATGTTGAGCGGGTAGTTCCAGGGGGTGACCTGGCCGATGACGCCGATCGGCTCGCGGCGGATGGACGAGGTGTGGTCCTTCAGGTACTCGCCGGTCGCCATGCCGCTGAGGTGGCGCGCCTCGCCCGCGAAGAAGCGGATCTGGTCGACCGAGAGCATAATCTCATCGTCGACGAGGGATGCCCGGGGCTTGCCCGTGTCCTTCGACTCGAGGTCGGCGAACTCCTCGGCGCGCGCCTCCATCGCGTCGGCGATGCGGAACAGCGCCAGCTGCCGCTCGGCGGGAGTGGTCTCGCCCCACTCCTCGAAGGCCGCGGCTGCGGCGCCGAAGGCCGCGTCCACGTCCGCTGCTCCCGAGACGGGAGAGGTTGCGTAGGCCTCCTCGGTGGAGGGATCGATCACGTCGAAGCCAGACTCGGCCTTCGCCGCCACGTACTCGCCGTTGATGAAGTTGCGGATCTCGTTGGTCGCCATGGTCCTAACCTAATCCACTACCGATTCCGTCGCCAAGATGCCGCCACGGTACGGATTCGCTTGTGACAGTGCGCCGAGACTGCCACAATCGACCCATGAGCCCTTCCTCACGGCCTCCGGGCTCCAAGCCGATCCAGCTCGACGACGTCTCCAAGAAGATCATCGAGCAGCTGCAGGGCGACGGCCGCCGCTCCTACGCCGAGATCGGCAAGGCCGTCGGCCTGAGTGAGGCCGCCGTGCGGCAGCGCGTGCAGAAGCTCACGGACTCCGGGGTCATGCAGGTCGTGGCCGTGACCGACCCGATGCAGCTCGGCTTCTACCGCCAGGCCATGATCGGCATCCGGGTCACGGGCGACACCACGGTCGTGGCCGAGAAGCTCGGGCGCCTGCCCGCCGTGGACTACGTCGTCCTCACGGCCGGCAGCTTCGACATCCTCGCCGAGGTCGTGTGCGAGAACGACGAGGACCTCATCAGCCTCCTCAACAAGCAGATCCGCGGCATCGACGGCGTGCAGTCCACCGAGACATTCGTCTATCTCAAGCTCCACAAGCAGTTCTACAACTGGGGAACACGGTAAAGAAAATGACTGAGTACAACGAGGCAGACCTCCAGCAGAAGGCCAAAGACCATCTCTGGATGCACTTCGCCCGCCAGTCGGTGATGGAGGACGGCCACGGCGTCCCCATCATCGTCAAGGGGCAGGGCCACCACATCTGGGACAGCAAGGGCAAGCAGTACTTCGACGGCCTGAGCGGCCTGTTCGTCGTGAACGCCGGCCACGGCCGCAAGCGCCTCGCGGAAGTCGCCGCCAAGCAGGCCGAGGAGCTCGCGTTCTTCCCGATCTGGTCGTACGCGCATCCGAACGCCATCGAGCTCGCCGACCGCCTCGCCGGCTACGCGCCCGGCGACCTCAACCGCGTGTTCTTCTCCACCGGCGGTGGCGAGGCCGTCGAGACCGCCTTCAAGCTCGCCAAGTACTACTGGAAGCTGCAGGGCCGGCCCACCAAGCACAAGGTGATCTCGCGCGCTGTCGCCTACCACGGCACCCCGCAGGGCGCGCTCGCGATCACGGGCATCCCGGCTATGAAGGAGATGTTCGAGCCCGTCACGCCCGGCGGGTTCCGCGTGCCGAACACCAACTACTACCGCGCCCAGGAGATGGGGTTCGAGGGCAGCATCGAGCAGTTCGGGCAGTGGGCGGCGAACCGCATCGAGGAGATGATCCTGTTCGAGGGCCCCGAGACCGTCGCGGCCGTGTTCCTCGAGCCCGTGCAGAACTCGGGCGGGTGCTTCCCGCCTCCGCCCGGCTACTTCCAGCGGGTGCGGGAGATCTGCGACCAGTACGACGTGCTGCTCGTCGCGGACGAGGTCATCACCGGCTTCGGGCGCATTGGCAACATGTTCGCCTCCACGACCTACGGCTTCGAGCCGGACATGATCACGTGCGCGAAGGGCATGACCTCGGGGTACTCCCCGATCGGCGCGACCATCGTCTCCGAGCGGGTGTACGAGCCCTTCAAGCACGGTACGACGGCGTTCTACCACGGCTACACCTTCGGCGGGCATCCCGTGTCGTCGGCCGTGGCCCTGGCGAACCTCGACATCTTCGAGGAGGAGAAGCTGAACGAGAACGTCCGCGAGAACTCGCCGCTGTTCCGCTCGACCCTTGAGAAGCTCAAGGACCTCCCGATCGTCGGCGACGTGCGCGGCGACGGCTACTTCTTCGGCATCGAGCTCGTGAAGGACAAGGCGACCCGCGAGACCTTCACCGACGACGAGAGCGAGCGCCTGCTGCGCGGCTTCCTGTCGAAGGCGCTGTACGACGCGGGCCTGTACTGCCGCGCCGACGACCGCGGCGACCCCGTCATCCAGCTCGCGCCGCCGCTGACCATCGGCCCGGCCGAGTTCGACGAGATCGAGGGCATACTCCGCGGCGTCCTCACCGAGGCCTGGACGAAGCTCTGAGCTCTCCGATCCCGGCCCGCGACTCATGAGCTACCGCGACCTGAGCTTCTGGCACGACACGGTGCCCGACGAGCTGGCCCCGCGCGCGGCACTGCCGGGCGATCGGGATGCCGACGTGGCGATCGTGGGCGGCGGGCTCACCGGGCTCTGGACCGCGTGGTACCTGCTCGAACGCGACCCGGGCCTGCGGATCGTGGTGCTCGAGAAGGAGATCGCGGGCTTCGGCGCCTCCGGCCGCAACGGCGGCTGGTGCAGTGCGCTGTTCCCCCGGTCGACGGCGTCGCTCGAGCGCGCCCACGGCCGGGATGCCGCACTCGCCATGCGGCGGGCGATGATCGGCACCGTGGACGAGGTCGGGCGGGCCGCGGCATCCCTCGGGCTGGACATCGACTACGCGAAGGGCGGCACGGTGGCGTTCGCGCGCTCGGCAGTCCACCGGCGCGCGGCCGAGGCCGAGGTGGCGGAGGCCGCGGAGTACGGCGTCGACCCCCTCGTGATGCGCGGCGACGCGAGCTTCGACCCGAACTGCGCGCGCGTGCATCCCGCCAAGCTGGTCCGCGGCCTCGCCCGCGCGGTGGAGGCCAAGGGCGCGACGGTCTACGAGGGCACCGAGGTGCTCGACTACCGCCCGCACGCGGTGCAGACGGCGCACGGCACGGTGCGCGCGAACCACGTCGTCGTCGCGACGGAGGGCTACGGAGCCGCCCTGCGCGCCACCCACCGCCGCGTGCTGCCGCTGTACTCCCTGATGATCGCGACCGAGCCGCTGCCGGATGCCACGTGGCAGGAGCTCGGCATCGAGCACGGGCAGACCTTCACCGACTACCGGCACCTCCTGGTCTACGGCCAGCGCACCGCCGACAACCGTGTCGCGTTCGGCGGACGCGGTGCCCGCTACCACTGGGGCAGCGCGATCCGGCCCGGGTACGACCGCGTACCGGCCGTCTTCGAGCACCTGCGCTGCACGCTCGGCGAGCTGTTCCCCGCGATCCGCGACGTCGCGATCACCCACCGCTGGGGCGGGCCGCTGGGCGTGCCGCGCGACTGGCACGCCACCGCGAGCTTCGACCCCGCGACCGGGATGGCGTGGGCCGGCGGGTACGTGGGCGACGGGCTCAGCACCACGAACCTCGCGGGACGGACGCTGGCCGACCTCCTGACGGGCACGGACACCGAGCTCGTGCGCCTGCCCTGGGTGAACCACTCCTCGCCGGACTGGGAGCCGGAGCCCCTGCGGTTCCTCGGCGCGAACGCGGGGCTCGCGGCGATGACGGTCGCCGATGCCGAGGAGCGGCTGACCGGCCGGCCGTCTCTCGCGGCGCGGGTGATGGGGCCGCTCACGGGACACTGAAAGTTTTCGTGACACGTCAACATAAAAGAGTGACGCGTCAACTAGTATCGACGCATGACCAATGCAACAGACATCCACCCCGACTACATCGTCGGCACCTGGACCCTCGACCCCACCCACTCCGAGATCGCGTTCTCGGTCAAGCACCTCATGATCACGAAGGTGCGCGGCACGTTCGAGACGTTCGACGTGACCATCGTCACCGCCGAGGACCCGAAGGACTCGACAGTCACCGCGACCATCGACGTGGCCTCCGTCAACACCAAGGTCGAGGCGCGCGACAACCACCTGCGCTCGAGCGACTTCTTCCTGGTGGAGCAGCACCCGACGATGACGTTCACCTCGACGGGCATCGGCGGGGACATCGCGTCGGGCGACTTCACGCTGACGGGCGACCTGACCCTCCGCGGCGTGACCCAGCCCGTGACCCTCAAGGGCGAGTTCGGCGGTGTCATCACCGACTCCTACGGAAACACCCGCGCGGGCGCCACGGCGACCACCAAGATCAACCGCACGGACTTCGGCGTGAACTGGAACGCCGCGCTCGAGGCCGGCGGAATGACGCTCGGCGACGAGGTCACCATCTCCGTCGACCTCGAGGTCATCCTCCAGAAGTAGCCCAGCACCGCCCGGTAGAGTTCTCGCCGTGGCGATACCCGAACTCGACGAGCCCGCCCTGCTGCGACCGCGGCGGGAGCGGGCTCGCCTCGGACCGGGGCGCATTGCCGGCCTCGTGGTGGGCGCTCTCGCGGTCATCGCGCTCGGCGCCGCCGGCACCTGGGTTCTCACGCACCCCCAGCGGATCACTGACCAGTTCACCGTCTGGAACTTCACGGTCGACTCCACGATCGAGGGCTACGCCGACCGCTCGACCATGACCGACGAGGGCCGGTTCCTCTTCTACGCGAGCCGGCCGGAGGTCTCCCCCGACGACGAGTTCGACGCCCACTGCTCGAGCCAGGTCGAGGACGTCGGCATCCTCGGCTGCTACCTGCACGGCGAGAAGCGCATCTACCTCTACGACGTCACCGACGACCGGCTCGACGGCATCGAGGAGGTCGTCGCCGCGCACGAGATGCTCCACGCCGCGTGGGACCGGATGGGCGACGACGAGCGCGACGCGCTCGCGCCCCTGCTCGAGGCTGCCGCCGAGACGAAGGCCGACGACCCGGACTTCGCGAAGACCCTCGAGTACTACGCCAAGGCCGAGCCGGGAGAGCGCCTCAACGAGCTGCACTCGATCATCGGCACCGAGTTCGGCCCGCTCGACCCCGTGCTCGAGAAGCACTACGCCCAGTACTTCAGCGACCGCGCGGCCCTCGTCGCGCTGCACGTCGCCTCGCACGCCGTGTTCCAGCAGCAGCAGGACGCGATCGACGGCATCGTCGCCCAGCTCGACTCGCTTGAGGCCGGGGTGGATGCCGACTACGCCTCGTACAACGCGGGCTACGACCAGCTCAACCTCGACATCGCGGACTTCAACTCTCGCGCCGAGAGCGGGGACTTCGAGAGCCAGGCGCAGTTCGACGGCGAGCGCAACGACCTCCTCGCCCGCCAGGCCGACCTCGACGCACTCTACGCGACGATCAGCGACCGGAAGAACCAGTACGACGCGCTGCTGGCCCAGCTCGACGACCTCAACGCGCAGGTCGACGAGCTGAACCAGAGCATCAACATCAAGCCCCGGGATCCGGCGGCGACGGGCTAGGCCTCCTCCGCCACCGGTGCCGCGAACTGCGACGTGTAGAGCGCGAAGTACGCACCTCCGGCGGCGAGAAGCTCCGCGTGCGTGCCCTGCTCGACGATCGCGCCGTTCTCCATCACGAGGATGAGGTCGGCGTCGCGGATCGTCGAGAGCCGGTGCGCGATCACGAAGCTGGTGCGGTCCTGTCGCAGCGCCTTCATGGCCTGCTGCACGAGCACCTCGGTGCGGGTGTCGACCGAGCTCGTCGCCTCGTCGAGGATGAGCACGCTCGGCCGCGCGAGGAAGGCGCGCGCGATCGTGAGCAGCTGCTTCTCCCCCGCGCTGACGTTCCCGCCCTCGTCGTCCAGGAGCGTGTCGTACCCGTCGGGGAGGGAGTGCACGAACCTGTCGACGTACGTGGCACGGGCCGCGGCGAGGATCTCCTCCTCCGTGGCATCCGGCCGCCCGTAGGCGATGTTGTCGCGGATGGTGCCCGCGAACAGCCAGGTGTCCTGCAGGACCATGCCCATGCGCGAGCGGAGGCCGTCGCGGGTCATCTCGGCGATGTCGGTGCCGTCGAGCGTGATGCGCCCGCCGTCGATCTCGTAGAACCGCATCATGAGGTTCACGAGGGTGGTCTTGCCCGCGCCGGTCGGCCCGACAATGGCCACGGTCTGGCCGGGCTTCGCCACGAGGGAGAGGTCGGTGATGAGCGGCTTCTCGGGGTCGTAGGCAAACGAGACGTTCTCGAACGCGAGCCGGCCGGTCGAGGTCGCCGGGGTGGCGGCGGGGACCGGGTCGGGCCGCTGCTCCTCGGCGTCCAGCAGCTCGAACACGCGCTCGGCCGACGCCACACCCGACTGCAGCAGGTTGGCCATCGAGCCCAGCTGGCTGAGCGGCTGGGTGAACTGGCGCGAGTACTGGATGAAGGCCTGCACGTCGCCCAGAGTCATCGAGCCGTTCGCGACGAACAGGCCGCCGACGACGGCGATCGCCACGTAGACCAGGTTGCCGACGAACATCATGGCCGGCATGATGATGCCGCTCACGAACTGGGCCCCGAAGCTCGCCGTGTACAGCTCCGCGTTCTTCTCGCGGAAGCGCTGCTCCACCTCGCGGTGGCGCCCGAACACCTTGACGAGCGCGTGGCCCGAGTACGCCTCCTCGACCTGCCCGTTGAGGGCGCCGGTGTGCGCCCACTGCGCCACGAAGAGCTTCTGCGAGCGCTTGGCGATCACCGACGTGATCACGAGCGTCAGCGGTATCGTCACGAGCGCGATGAGGGCCAGGATCGGCGAGATCAGGAACATCATCACGAGCACGCCCACCACCGTGAGCAGGCTGTTCACGAGCTGCGACAGGGTCTGCTGCATGCTCTGGCCGATGTTGTCCACGTCGTTCGTGACGCGGCTGAGCAGTTCGCCGCGCTGCATCTTGTCGAAGTAGCTCAGCGGCAGCGCGTTGACCTTGGTCTCGACATCCTCACGCAGCGTGTAGACGGTGCGCTGGACGACGGCGTTGAGCACGAAGCCCTGCAGCCAGGAGAACACCGATGAGAGCACGTAGATGAGCAGCACGATGCCGAGCACCAGCTGCAGCGCGCTGAAGTCGATGCCGTGCCCCGGGTTGAGCGTCATGCCGCTGATCAGATCGGCCTTCTGGCTGTCTCCGGATGCCCGCAGCTGGTCGATCACCTGCTCCTTGGTGACCCCGGCCGGCAGTGTCTTCGAGATGATCCCCTCGAAGATGATGTTCGTCGCCTGGCCGAGCAGCTTCGGTCCGAGCACCGCGAGGGTGACGCTCACGACCGAGAGCAGGATGACCCCGGCCACGGCTACGCGGTGCGGCCGCAGCCGGCCGAGCAGGCGCTTGGCGGAGGGCCAGAAGTTCATCGACTTCTCGACGGGCATGCCCATGCCGCCCATCGGACCGCCCCCACCGGGACCGCGGCGGACGGGGGGACGCTGTGCTGTTGAGTTGCTCATCAGGCCGCCTCCTCCGCTCGCAGCTGGCTATCCACGATCTCCTTGTAGGTCTCGTTGCCGGCCAGCAGCTCCTCGTGGGTGCCGCGGCCGACGATCTGGCCGTCCTCGAGCACCAGGATCTGGTCGGCGTCCACGATCGTGGAGACGCGCTGCGCGACGATGATCTTCGTGGCGGCCTTCTCGGCCTTCGCGAGTGCGCGGCGCAGCCGGGCGTCCGTCGCCGTGTCGAGCGCCGAGAAGGAGTCGTCGAACACGTAGATCTCGCTCTTCTTCACGAGGGCCCGTGCGATCGCGAGCCGCTGCCGCTGTCCGCCCGAGACGTTCGTGCCGCCCTGCGCGATGGGAGCATCGAGCCCCTCCGGCATCTCGGAGACGAAGTCCTTCGCCTGCGCGGTCTCCAGGGCGGCCCAGAGCTCGTCGTCCGTGGCATCCGGGTTCCCGTAGCGCAGGTTGCTCGCGACCGTGCCCGAGAACAGGTACGCGCGCTGGGGCACCAGGCCGATGCGGCCCCACAGCAGGTCGGGGTCGAGCTCGCGCACGTCCACTCCGTCGACGAGCACGATGCCCCCGGTCGCGTCGAACAGGCGCGGGAGGAGGTTCACGAGCGTCGTCTTGCCTGCCCCCGTGCTGCCGATGATCGCCGTGGTCTGGCCCGGCCGCGCCTCGAAGCTGAGGCCCCGGAGCACAGGCTGCTCCGCGCCGGGGTAGGCGAACTCGACGTCGCGCAGCTCGATCACGCCCGTGCCGTGGAGCTCGGTGACCGGATGCTCGGGGAGCACGACCGACGTCGGGGTGTCGAGCACCTCGGCGATGCGGTCGGACGACACCGCCGCCCGCGGGATCAGGATCGCCATGAACGTCGCCATCATCACCGCCATGAGGATCTGGATGAGGTAGCTCAGGAACGCGGTGAGCGCTCCGATCTGCACAGTGCCCTCGTCGATCGCGTACGCGCCGAACCACAGCACGGCGACGCTGGACACGTTCATGATGAGCATCACGACCGGGAACACGAGCGCGAACAACCGCCCCGCGCTGACCGCCGTGCGTGTGACATCCGCGTTGGCCCGCTCGAAGCGCTCGGTCTCGAGCCCCTCGCGCACGAAGGCGCGGACCACCCGGATGCCCGTCAGCTGCTCGCGCAGCACCCGGTTGACCGTGTCGATGCGCGCCTGCATGAGCCGGAACAGCGGCACCATGCGGCTGACGATGAACCCGATCACGACCAGCATGACGGGGATCGCGACGACCATGATCCAGGAGAGCCCGACGTCCTGGCGCAGCGCCATGATGACGCCGCCCACCGCGAGGATGGGCGCCGAGACGAGCAGCGTGCACGTCATGAGCACGAGCATCTGCACCTGGGTCACGTCGTTCGTGGTGCGCGTGATGAGCGAGGGCGCGCCGAAGCGGGAGACCTCGCGCTCGGAGAACTCCCCCACGTGCACGAAGATCGCCTCGCGGACGTCGCGGCCGAACGCCATGGCGGCCTTTGCCCCGAAGTAGACGGCGGTGATCGCGGCGGCCACCTGGATGAGGGTGATGCCGAGCATCATCCCCCCGATCATGATGATGTAGCCGGTGTCGCCCTTGGCGATGCCGTTGTCGATGATGTCGGCATTGAGGCTCGGCAGGTACAGCGACGCGATGGACTGGATGAGCTGGAAGATCACGACGCCCACGATGAGCTTCGTGTGCGGCCGCAGGTAGCGGCCGATGAGCTTGAGCAGCATGCTCAGCCTTCTTTCGTGGTGGGTTGCACTACTCCGTGTTTGAACAGGTCGAGAAGCTCGTCGGTGGTGAACGGGATGCTGTCGCCGAAGGCGGGGATCGCCGAGGCGAAGGCGAGGACGCGCGCGAACTGGGCGACCTCCTCGGGCGCGATGCGCAGCTCCGCCGCGTGCGGGGCGAGCAGCTCGCCGACGATCGCCGCGAACTCGTGCCGCTCCTCGCGGCGCGGGGGCGGTCCGTGCCTGCCGAGCACCGACATCATCCGGATGACCCCGCTGAACCGGTCCCGCAGCAGGCCCATGACGGCGCCCAGCTTGTCGTCGAGGGAGAGGTCGGGGTCGATCGAGCGGAGGCTGGTGCGCAGCGCGAGCGGGTCGAGGTAGCGCTCCACCGCTGTGGCGATGAGGGTCTCCTTGTCGCCGAACGCCCGGAAGACGGTGCCCTCGGCGATGCCGCACGCCTCCGCGATCTGCTTCGTGGTGAGGTCCTTGCCGTGCTCGAGGATGAGCGGGATGACGACGCCGATGATCATGTCCTGGCGCTGCTCGAGGCCCATGGGGCTCGCGCGGCGTGCGGTCTCGGTGGTCACCGGAGAATGCTAACTGAGTGAGTACTCACTCAGCAAGTGGCCAACCGACGTGTCAGCTGAAGATCGTCGAGATCTCCTGCAGCTCCGCCTCGGTCGGCGTCCAGGCCGTGGCCGCGGCCGCGTTCTGCACGAGCTGCTCGGGCTTGGTGGTGCCGGCGATGACGCTCGTGAGGGCGGGCTGGGCGAGCATCCACCCGAAGGTCGCCTCGAGCATCGTGATGCCCCGGTCCGCGCAGAACGCCCGGTACCTGTCGAGCACGTCCCAGGGCGCGTCCTCGACGAGGTGGGGCCGGCGGCGCATGATGCGCGTGTCAGCCGGGCGCTCGGTGCGCGTGAACTTGCCGGTGAGCAGGCCGTTCTGCAACGGGAAGAACGGCAGGAACCCGAGACCGTGCTCGCGCGCGGCCGGCAGCACCTCGCGCTCCGCGTCGCGCACCAGGAGGTTGTACTCGTTCTGCGCGGAGATGAACCTGCCGCCCGCGGCCGCCGCCTCCTCGATCTGGGCCGCGGAGAAGTTCGAGTTGCCGTAGTGGAGGATCTTTCCCTCGGCCACGAGCTCGTCGAGCGCCGCGATGGTCTCCTCGATGGGGGTCGCCTCGTCGGGCGTGTGCAGCTGGTAGAGGTCGATGTAGTCGGTCTGCAGGCGCGTGAGCGAGCCCTCGATCGCCTCGCGGATGTACGCGCGCGACCCCTTGGCCACGCCGGGCAGGATCCCCATGTCGACGCCGCTGTGGCCGAACTTCGTCGCGAGCACCACCTTGTTGCGCCGACCCTTGAGCGCCACGCCCATGAGCGTCTCGCTCAGGCCGGGCACGCCCCCGTACATGTCTGCGGTATCGAGCAGCGTCACCCCGAGTTCGACTGCCGCGTCGATCACTGCGGTGGTGCCCTCCTGTGTCTCGGTGAGCGTTCCTGAGCGGCCGAAGTTGTTGCAGCCGAGGCCGATCGTGGAGACCATGGGGCCGTCGGTGCCGAGCATGCGGTGTTCGATATTCGCCATGCTCCTATCCTCCCCCGGTTGCCTGTGCGCGAACTTCACCCCATGTCCGAAACGCGCCAGAGGGCCGTCGGATGCCGCGGCTACAGTCGAACCATGCAGACCGCAGAACTCCCCCAGTACCTCGTCCGTATTGACTCTCCCATCGGCCGCATCGAGGTCACGAGCGACGGGGACTCGGTAACCTCCCTCTCCATCGAGCGCGCGGGCGTGCTCCCCCTCGACGGCGTCCCCGAGCGGTCGAACCCCGTGCTCGACCGGGCGGTCTCCCAGCTCGAGGAATACTTCGCAGGCACCCGCACCGACTTCGACCTTCCCCTGTCGCTCGCGGGCACCGAGTTCCAGAAGGCCGTGTGGGGCGAGCTCGTCGGGCTCCCGTTCGGCGGGGTCGCCTCCTACGGCGAGATCGGCAGCGCAACGGGCCGCGCCACCGCGGGCCGGGCCGTGGGCGGTGCCGTCGGGGCGAACCCGATTCCGATCATCGTGCCCTGCCACCGCGTCCTCGCGTCCGACGGGCGCATCACCGGGTACAGCGGCGGCAACGGCATCCCCACCAAGGTCTGGCTCCTCGACCACGAGGGAATCCCCCACAAGTGAGCGACCTGATCGTCGGCGACGACGGCCGCGCGCGCTGCCGGTGGGTCGGGTCGGACGCCGAGTACGCCCGGTACCACGACGAGGAGTGGGGCACTCCCCTGCACGGCGACCGCCCGCTGTTCGAGAAGCTGTCGCTCGAGGGCTTCCAGGCGGGGCTGTCGTGGATCAGCATCCTCCGGCGGCGCCCCGGGTTCCGCACGGTATTCCACGACTTCGATCCGGCCGCGATCGCGGCCTTCGGCGAGGACGACGTCGAGCGCCTCATGCTGGACGACCGGATCATCCGCAACCGCGCGAAGATCCTCGCCACGATCGGCAATGCACGGGCGACCCTCGAGCTCACCGACGGGCGTCCCGGCGCTCTCGACGAGCTCATGTGGAGCTTCCGCCCCGCCGCCCCGCGCCCGCGGCCGCGGAGCTTCGCCGACCTCGCGGCGATCACGCCGGAGTCGACGGCGCTGAGCAAGGCCCTCAAGGCGCGCGGCTACCGCTTCGTCGGCCCGACAACCATGCACGCGCTCATGCAGTCGTCCGGAATGATCGACGACCACCTCGAGGGCTGCTGGAGAGCGACTTAGGCGCCCGCGGCGGGCGCCGGACCCGCGACGGAGCCGTATCCGACGAGCGGGCGCGGGAATCCGGCCTGCACGATCAGCTCCGGCTCATAACGCTCCTCGGCCCGCCCGAGCAGGAACGCCCAGACGAACGGCAGGAAGATCCCGAGCACTACCCACTCGCCGCCCTTCCGGAAGGCGAAGCCGGTCCGGTACATCCCGATGTAGAGGAATACCGACGTGACCAGCCCGCCATACGGGATCAAGGCGAGGAGCGCTATCCAGCCGGCGAAACCGCCGAGTTCGAGCCACTTCCACGTCGAGTAGATCGGCACCCACGCGATCCACGGCTCCACGCCCACCTTCGCGAAGAACTTCATGAGGGCGAGGGCCATCACGACATAGGCGGCGAGGGCGAGGATGACGAAGAACACCGCGAATCCCAGCCAGACGGCGAGCAGGATCGCCCAGGTCGTCGTGTCCGGGTAGAGCGGGTTCGGGTTGGGGTCCATCCCGCTACCCTACGACCAGCTCGAGCTCTCCGCGCAGTCCCGGTTCGAGCCGGATGCCCGCGCTCGGCGCCCACGCGACCAGATCGTCGACCGTCCCGTGGTCGATACCAGCCGTGATCACGGCGCGCGCGAACTCCCCCTTGCCCTTCTTGTTGAAGTGGTTGAGAGCGGTGCGGCGGCCGCTGGCATTCTCCGAAACGACCCGGAGGTACGTCGCCGACGCCGGCGCCGGGCCGAGGTTCGCATACGACTCCGAGCGCAGGTCGAGCACGAGCCCTGGCTGCGCGGCGAGGGTGCCCGCCACCGCGTCGCGCCAGTGCTTTCGCAGCGAGAGGCCCGGGAGGCGCGAGTCGTGGGAGAGCCGGTAGGCGGGGATGCGGTCATCCGCGCGCACGAGCCCGAACAAGGCCGAGTGGATGAGCACGTGGTCGGCGGCGAACTCGCGCTCGGCGGCGGTCAGGGTCGCGGCGTCGAGTCCGTCGTAGAGCACGCCCGTGAAGCGGTCGATCGCCGGCATCGTCGGCGATGTGCGGACAGCGCGGTTGCGGTCCACCTCGTGGCGCAGGGCCGGGCCGAGGGAGAGGGCGTCGAGCGATCCGCTGACCGAGCGCGAGAGGGTGCGCAGGGCCGCGAGGGCTGCTCGTCGCTGCGGGCCCAGCTCGGGGAAGGAGAGGGATGCGAGATCGAGGGGCGCGGCATCCCCGCCGTCCCGCTTGGTCTCCGACGGCGGCAGGAGCAGCAGCACCTACGACTCGAGGAAGGCGAGTGCGCGCTCGACGTTGACGCCGAGCGGCTCGACCGAGTCGAGCGTGATGCGGGCGATCGCGGCGCTGGGGCCCGACCACTCCGCGTAGTCCTCGAGGCTCTGCTCGACGGCGTTCCAGGTGACCTCGAGGTGCGGCAGCGAGCGCTCCCGGCTCTCGATGCGGCCGCGGTGCAGCTCGGGGTCGGAGCAGATGACCTCGATGAACTTGAGCGGCTCCTCCAGCGTCGCGGCGAGGGTGACCCACTGCTCACGCGCGGGGTTCACCGCGTTGACGGCATCGACGAGCACGCTGCGGCCCGACTCGAGCAGGGTCGCGGCCTGCATCCGGGCGACCAGGTACGCGGCGAGCCCGGTGGGCTGGTCGCGGTCGATGCCGGCCCGGAGAATCGCGGACTCGATCGGGTCGACAGAGACCACGGGAACGTTCAGGCGCCCCGAGAGCACCTGACCGATCGTGGACTTGCCCGCTCCGGGTAGCCCGGCCATCGAGATCAGCATTCGAGCGTTTCGGTCACTCTTCGACGCTAGACGAGCTCGGCGTTGCGCGCGACGATCGTGACCGTATCGTGCTCGACCGAGAGGAAACCGTCGTCGGCGTTCGCCGTGATCACGGCACCGTCAACGGGTGTCACGCGCACCTCGCCCTGCGCGAGGATCGCGAGGATCGGCTCGTGCCCGGGCAGGATGCCGATCTCGCCCTCGGTCGTGCGGGCGATGATCTGCTTCGCCTTGCCCGACCAGACCTCGCGGTCGGCCGACACCACACTGACCTTGAGTTCGGCCATGGTTAGCCGTTCTCCTTCTGGATCTTCGCCCACTGCTCTTCGACATCGGAGATGGCGCCGACGTTGAAGAACGCCTGCTCCGCCACGTGGTCGAACTCGCCCTTGGTGATCGCGTCGAACGACTCGATCGTGTCCTTGAGCGGAACAGTCGAACCCTCGACGCCGGTGAACTTCTTCGCCATGTAGGTGTTCTGCGAGAGGAACTGCTGGATGCGGCGCGCACGCGACACCGTGATCTTGTCCTCCTCGGAGAGCTCGTCAACACCGAGGATCGCGATGATCTCCTGGAGTTCCTTGTTCTTCTGGAGGATCGCCTTCACGTTGGTCGCCACGCGGTAGTGGTCGGCGCCCAGGTAGCGCGGGTCGAGGATGCGGCTCGTCGAGGTGAGCGGGTCGACGGCCGGGTAGAGGCCCTTCGACGCGATCTCGCGGCTGAGCTCGGTCGTCGCGTCGAGGTGGGCGAACGTGGTGGCCGGCGCGGGGTCGGTGTAGTCGTCGGCGGGGACGTAGATCGCCTGCAGCGACGTGATCGAGTGACCGCGCGTGGACGTGATGCGCTCCTGGAGGATGCCCATCTCGTCGGCGAGGTTCGGCTGGTAGCCCACCGCGGAGGGCATGCGGCCGAGCAGCGTCGAGACCTCGGAACCGGCCTGCGTGAAGCGGAAGATGTTGTCGATGAAGAGCAGCACGTCCTGCTTCTGCACGTCGCGGAAGTACTCCGCCATCGTGAGCGCGGAGAGGGCGACGCGGAGGCGCGTGCCCGGCGGCTCGTCCATCTGGCCGAAGACAAGCGCGGTCTTGTCGAAGACGCCCGCCTCCTCCATCTCGGCGATCAGGTCGTTGCCCTCACGGGTGCGCTCACCGACACCGGCGAACACGGAGACGCCGCCGTGGTCGGAGGCGACGCGCTGGATCATCTCCTGGATGAGGACGGTCTTGCCGACACCGGCACCGCCGAACAGGCCGATCTTTCCACCCAGGACGTAGGGCGTGAGGAGGTCGATGACCTTGATGCCGGTCTCGAACAGCTCGGTCTTCGACTCGAGCTGGTCGAATGCCGGGGGCTTGCGGTGGATCGGCCAGCGCTCGGTGATCTCGATCGCCTCGCCGCCCTCGTTGTTGAGGACCTCGCCGATGACGTTGAACACCTTGCCCTTGGTGACATCGCCGACGGGGACCGTGATCGGCTCGCCGGTGTCGCGCACCTCCTGGCCGCGGACCAGGCCGTCGGTGGGCTTGAGGGCAATGGCTCGGACGAGGTCGTCCCCGAGGTGCTGCGCGACCTCGAGCGTGATCTCGCTCGACTCCGAGCCGATCGTGATCGTGGTCTTGAGCGCGTTGTAGATGCCCGGGATCGAGTCGTGCGGGAACTCGATGTCGACGACCGGGCCGGTGACGCGGGCGATGCGCCCTACGCCGGCGACGGCGGCCTTGGGAGCCGGGGCCTTCTTGGTAGCGGTAGCCATTGCTATCTCTCTTTCGGTAGTTACTTCGCCGAGCTCAGGGCGTCTGCGCCGCCCACGATCTCGGAAATCTGCTGGGTGATCTCGGACTGGCGGGCGTTGTTCGCCAGTCGCGTGTACGTGGTGATCAGCTTGTCCGCGTTGTCGCTCGCCGACTTCATGGCCTTCTGCGTGGCGGCATGCTTTGCAGCGGCCGACTGGAGCATGGCGTTGAAGATGCGGCTCTCGATGTACACCGGGAGGAGGGCGTCCAGGACGTCCCCGACCTCGGGCTCGAACTCGTACAGCGGGAGGATCTCGTTGTCACCGGGCACGTCCACGCCCTCGACGACCTCGAGGGGAAGCAGCCGGACGACCTCGGGCACCTGCACGAGCATGCTCACGAAGCGGTTGTAGACGATGTGGATCTCGTCCACGCCGCCCTCGCTCGCGGGCTGGAGGAACTTCGCCACGACGGCGTCGCCGATCTCCTTCGCCGTCTCGAACTCGGGCGCGTCCGTGCCGCCCGTCCAGATCTGCTCGGACTCGCGGCGGCGGAAGGCGAAGTAGCCGACCGCCTTGCGGCCCACGAGGTAGTGGACCACCTCTTTGCCCTGGCCCTGCAGGCGAGCGGCGAGCTCCCCCGCCTCGCGCAGTACGTTCGTGTTGAACGCTCCGGCGAGACCGCGGTCGGAGGAGAAGATGACGATCGCGGCGCGCTCGATCTTCTCCGGCTCCGTGGTGAGGATGTGGTCGACGTTCGAGAAGGTGGCCACCGCCGACACGGCGCGCGTGACGGCGCGCGAGTACGGCCCGGAGGCCGCCACCCGCTGCTGCGCCTTCTGGATGCGCGAGGCGGAGATGAGCTCCATGGCCCGAGTGATCTTCTTGGTCGTCTGGGCAGACTTGATCTTCTGCCGGTAGACCCGAAGTTGCGCTCCCATGTGCTTAGTCCCTAATCCTTGGTCAGCTAGCTACTACTTGCGCTTGCCCTTGACGATCTGCGCCTGCTCGATGTCCTCGGGCTCGATCTCCTCGAACACCTCGGTGCCGGCGGAGATGAGGGGCTTGCCCTCGCCCGTCTGGAACTCGAGCTTGAACTTGTCCACGGCCTCGCCGAGCGCGGCGGTGGTGTCGTCGTCGAGCACGTTCGTCTCGCGCAGGGTGTCGAGCACCTTGGTGTTGCGCGCGAGGTAGTCGTGCAGCTCGGACTCGAAGCGCAGGATGTCCTCAACGGGCACCTCGTCGAGCTTGCCGTTCGTGCCGGACCAGATCGAGACGACCTGCTTCTCCACGGGCATCGGCGAGTACTGCGGCTGGCGCAGCAGCTCGGTGAGGCGCGCGCCGCGGGCGAGCTGGCGGCGGCTGGTCGCGTCGAGGTCGGACGCGAACATCGCGAAGGCCTCGAGCGAGCGGTACTGGGCGAGCTCGAGCTTCAGCGTTCCCGAGACCTTCTTGATCGACTTGACCTGGGCATCACCACCGACGCGGGACACCGAGATGCCGACGTCGACCGCGGGGCGCTGGTTGGCGTTGAACAGGTCGGACTGCAGGAAGATCTGGCCGTCGGTGATCGAGATCACGTTGGTCGGGATGTACGCGGAGACGTCGTTCGCCTTGGTCTCGATGATCGGCAGACCGGTCATCGAGCCGGCGCCCAGCTCGTCGGAGAGCTTGGCGCAGCGCTCCAGCAGGCGGGAGTGCAGGTAGAACACGTCGCCGGGGTATGCCTCGCGTCCCGGCGGGCGGCGCAGGAGGAGCGACACGGCGCGGTAGGCCTCGGCCTGCTTCGACAGGTCGTCGAAGATGATCAGGACGTGCTTGCCGTCGTACATCCACTGCTGGCCGATGGCCGAGCCGGTGTAAGGCGCCAGGTACTTGAAGCCGGCCGGGTCGGAGGCGGGGGCCGCGACGATGGTCGTGTACTCCATTGCTCCGGCGTCCTCGAGGGCGCCCTTGACGGCCGCGATCGTGGAGCCCTTCTGGCCGATGGCGACGTAGATGCAGCGCACCTGCTTGTTGGTGTCGCCCGACTCCCAGTTCGCCTTCTGGTTGATGATGGTGTCGATCGCGATGGCCGTCTTGCCGGTCTGGCGGTCGCCGATGATGAGCTGGCGCTGGCCGCGGCCGATCGGGATCATGGCGTCGATCGCCTTGATGCCGGTCTGCATGGGCTCGTGCACGCTCTTGCGCTGCATGACGCCGGGCGCCTGGAGCTCGAGGGCGCGGCGCGCATCGGCCTTGATCTCGCCGAGGCCGTCGATGGGAGCACCGAGCGGGTCGACGACCCGGCCGAGGAACGCGTCGCCCACGGGCACCGAGAGGACCTCGCCCGTGCGGGTGACCTCCATGCCCTCGACGATGCCGGTGAACTCACCGAGGATGACGACGCCGATCTCGTCCTCGTCGAGGTTCTGGGCGAGGCCCAGCGTCCCGTCGGAGAACTTGATGAGCTCGTTGGCCATGACGCCCGGGAGCCCCTCGACGTGCGCGATGCCGTCAGCGGCGTCGATGACGTAGCCGACCTCGGTCTTCGAGGCCGCGCCGGGCTCGTACGCCTTGACGAAGTCCTTGAGCGCGTCGCGGATCTCGTCCGGGCTGATCGTGAGTTCTGCCATTGTTCGTTCCTTATGTGGGTAGTTCGCTAGCCAGCGAGCTGGAGCCTGAGGTCGTTGATGCGCGTGGACACGCTGCCGTCGATGACGTCGTCACCGATCTGCACGCGGATGCCACCGATGATCGAGGGGTCGATGACCAGGTTGAGCTTGAGGTCGCGTCCGTAGCTCTTCGCGAGCCCGGCGCGCAGGCGCTCGACCTGGGCGTCGCTGATCGGGGCCGCCGTGATGACCGTGGCGACCGCGAGGCCGGCCTGGTCGGCGACGAGGGATGCCGCGGTCCGCACGAGCTCGCCGATGCGGCGGCCGCGCGGCTGCTGCACGAGGTGGTCGACGATGGCGAGCGTCTGCGGGCTCGCCTTCTTCGCGAGGAGCTTCGTGACGAGGGCCGACTTCGCCGCCGGCGTGCCGAGCTTGCTCCCCACCGCGAGCTCGAGCTCGGGGTCGGACGACACGGCGGCGCCGAACGTGAACAGCTCGGCCTCGAGCTCGGAGCCCTTCGCGGCCGACGAGGCGACAGCACGGATGCCCACCTCTTCGATGCCGGCCAGAAGGTCGTCCTGGCTCGACCACCGCGACGACACGATCTCGCCGAGCAGAGCGCGTGCCGGTGCGCCGATCGCGGAGAACACCTGGCCGATCACCGAGGCCTTCTCCTGGGCGGCAACCGACGGGTCGGCAAGGACGGCGCGCAGCTGCGCCGAGCCGCCGATGATGCGGGCAGCCTCGAAGAGCTGGCTGCCGGCCGCGAGGGCCTCCGAGCCGCTGACCTTCGCGAGTGCGCCACGGGCGCTCGCGAGCGCCTCCCTGGTTGCCGATCCCACTACTTGTTCGCCTTCTCGTTCGACTCGAGGTCGGCGAGGAACTGGTCGACGAGGGACGACGCCTTCTTGTCGTCGCTCAGGCTCTGCCCGATGACGCCGGACGCGAGGTCGATCGCGAGCGAGCCGACCTCGGCGCGCAGCGCGACGATCGCGCTCTGGCGCTCGGCCTCGATGGTGCTCTGGGCGTTCGCCACGATGCGGGCGGCGTCAGCCGCGGCCTGCTCGCGAACCTCGTTGCCGATGGCGGTCGCGTCCTGGCGGGCCTGATCGCGGATCTTCGCCGCCTCAGCGCGACCCTCCGCGAGCTGGTCCGTGTACTGAGCGAGTGCCGCAGCAGCCTCGGCCTGGGCGATCTCGGCCTTCTTGATGCCGCCCTCGATAGCCTCGGCACGCTCATCCAGCGTCTTCTTCACTGCCGGAAGGAACTTCCAGACGAAGAACGCGACGATGATCGCGAAGCAGACCGCCGACCAGATGATGTCGTACGGCGCGGGGATCAGCGGGTTCGGAGCCGCTTCCTCTTCCGCGGCTGCAGCCAGGATTGCGCTAAGCATTCCTGCCTCCTTCGGTAGTTATCGGGGTGCTCAGGCGGGGAACGGGATGAACGCGACGGCGATCGCGACGAAGGCCAGTGCCTCCGTGAACGCGATGCCGAGGAACATGAGGCCCGTGAGGCGCCCCTGCAGCTCGGGCTGGCGCGCGACCGACTCGACGGTCTTGCCGACGACCAGGCCTACGCCGATGGCCGGGCCGATCGTCGCGATGCCGAAGGCGATCGGGGCGAGGCTGCCGGTGATCTCGGCGACGTTCGTAATGGGGTCCACGTGGGTTTCCTTCCGTAGGGATGAACTGGCGGATGCCAGGTTCGCTTGTGCTTAGTGGTCGTCGGCCAGCGCGAGCTGGATGTATGCGGCCGTGAGGAATGTGAAGACGTACGCCTGCAGCACACCGACCAGGATCTCGAAGATCGTGAAGATGAAGCCGAAGGCGAGTGTGCCGACGCCGAACAGGCTGTAGAGGCCGCCGGCGTTGAACAGGAAGAACTGCGTCGCCGAGAAGCAGAGCACGAGCAGCATGTGCCCGGCGATCATGTTCATCAGGAGTCGGAGGGCGAGAGTGACCGGGCGCAGGATGAAGGTCGAGAGCAGCTCGATCGGCGTGACGATGATGTACAGCGCGCCGGGAACGCCCGACGGGAACAGCGCGCTCTTGAAGAAGCCGCCACCGTGCTTCTTGATGCCCGCGTAGATGAAGGTCACGTAGGCGACTATCGCGAGCACCAGAGGCAGGCCGATGACCGACGTACCGGCAAGGTTGATGCCGGGGATGATGCCGGTGATATTCATGCCGAGCACGATGATGAAGATGCTCGTCAGCAGCGGGAGGAAGCGAGCGCCGTCCTTGACCCCGAGGTTGCCCTCGGCGATGTTCGACTTGATGAAGCCGAGCACGAACTCCATGATCGTCTGGCCGCGGCCCGGGACGATCTTCATGCGCCGAGTGCCGAGCCAGAAGACCAGCAGGATGACGAGGACGACGAAGAACCGGATCAGGATGACGCGGTTGATCTCGAACCAGGTGCCTTCGAAGAAGATGACCGGCGGGAAGAAGTCGTCAAGGGTCGGCCCGTGGAAGCCACCATCGCCTGATCCGTCATCGGTGGCGAGGTTTATGAGGGTGAGAGCGTGGTGTAGCAGCGCTATCTCCAGAATCGGGGCACACAGCTGTGCGGCGATGAAAATGTGGGGGGCGTTCTCAGTAACCCTATCAAAGTTCTACGACGTGTCGAACTCCTATTTACTGGGGGCGCTGCGCTCGGCATCCCCCGGCAGCGTTACGTCTCCGACGTACGGAACCCGCGCGCCCACGTAGGCGACGACGTCGACCACGAGGCTGCCGATGACCGCCGCGAGGATCGAGAAGAACATCACGAGCGGCTCGATGAACGGCTGGTTGCGCAGCAGCACGAGGATGACGATGAACACCACGAACTTGAGCAGCCAGACGCCGAGCACGATGCCGAAGAACAGGGTGCTGGATGCCTCGCCCTTGGTCACGCGCGCCGCGAGCAGGATGCTCAGGGCGGTGAACCCCATGAAGAGCGCCGTGAGGCCGGCGCCGATGAGGGCGCTCAGGAGCCCGGGGACGCCCGCGACGAGGTAGCCCGCGATCGAGCCGACGACCGCGATAGCGACCGTGAGGATTCCGCCGTAGACGAGGGCCCTCGCGAGGATGGTGGCGGTCTTCATATCGTCTCCTTGAGGTCTTCGGTTTCGGAGGCGGCGTCGAGGCCGTCGTAGCGCGCGACGTCGGCCGGGGCATCCGGGCCGCTCGCCTCCGTAGACTGCGCGACGGACTCGAGCGCCTTCCGCTTGCTCAGCGGCGAGAGGGTGATGATCGTGAGGACGACGAGCCCCGCGGCGATGAGCAGGGTCGCCATGTACCACGGCATGAACATGTAGCCGAGGCATCCCACCGAGACGACGAGGGTCCAGCCGTAGAAGATGAGCACGGCGTGGAGGTGCGAGTGGCCCATGTCGAGCAGGCGGTGGTGCAGGTGCTTGCGGTCGGCGGTGAACGGCGACTTGCCCGCGCGGAGTCGGCGCGTGATCGCCAGTCCGAAGTCGAGCAGAGGCACGACCAGCACCGCGAAGGGAAGCAGGATCGGGATGAAGCCCGGCAGCAGCGACGCGGTGAACTGGTCGGGGCGCGCTACGAAGTCAGACTCGACCTGCCCGGTGACGAGGATCGCGGAGGAGGCCATGAGCAGGCCGGTCAGCAGCGCACCCGCGTCGCCCATGAAGAGCTTCGCCGGGTGGAAGTTCAGCGGCAGGAAGCCGACGCACGCGCCGATGAGCACCGCGGTCAGCAGCGAGGCGAGGTTGAAGTACTCGGTCTGCGCCTGAAGCTGCAGCAGGTAGGTGTAGATGAAGAACACGCCGTTGGCGATGAGGGCCACGCCCGCGACCAGGCCGTCGAGGCCGTCGATGAAGTTGATCGCGTTCATCACCAGCACGATCGCGAACACCGTGATGATGAGCGAGACGTAGGGCGACACGATGGTCTGTCCGCCGATCGGCAGGGTAGAGATCTGCACGCCCTGCCAGGCGAGGATGCCCGCCGCGATGATCTGGCCGGCGAGCTTGGTGAGCCAGTCGAGGTCCCAGATGTCGTCCGCGACGCCGATGAGCACGATGATCAGCGCCGCTCCCCCGACGCCCAGCACCTTGCCCGGCTCGCTGAAGACGATGCTGAAGTTGGGCAGCTGCGAGGCCACGAGGAAGGCCGCGAGCATCCCGAGGAACATCGCGACGCCGCCGAGGCGCGGAGTGGGCCGCGTGTGCACGTCGCGCTCGCGGATCTTCGGGTACAGCCGGTACTTCGTACTGAGCTTCCAGATGACGATCGCGAGCCCGAAGGTCACGGCGGCCGAGACGCCGGAGACGAGGACGTAGAACGCTATTCGCACTTGTCGCCCCCCACGAGGTCGCGGATGTCCGCCGAGGCGATCACCCCTTCCCGCACGATCCGCAGCTTCCCCTCCGGGGCGAGGAGGCCTGTGGCGTCCACGATCGTCGACGCGACAGTGCCACCGGGACCGTCGTCGAGGTAGAGGGCGACGCTCTCCCCGAGCATCCGCTCGGCGTCCTGAGCCGTCGTCGCTGCGGGCTGGCCGGTGAGGTTCGCGCTCGAGACCGCGAGCGGCCCCGTCTCGGAGAGCAGCTCGAGGGCGATGCGGCTCGAGGGCATGCGGAGAGCGACCGTGCCGCGGGTCTCGCCGAGGTCCCACGACAGCGACGACTGCGCGGGCAGGATGATCGTCAGCCCGCCCGGCCAGAACGCCGCGACGAGCGCGCGCACCTCGTCCGGCACCGATTCGGCGAGCGCGTCGAGGGTCGGGATGCCCGGAATGAGCACGGGCGGCGGCGACTGGCGCGTGCGGCCCTTGGCGTCGATGAGCTTCTGCACGGCGGCGGGGTTGAAGGCGTCCGCGGCGACACCGTAGACCGTGTCCGTCGGGATGACCACGAGATCACCGCGGCCGACCGCGGTTCTGGCGAGGCGCATACCGGTGAGAAGCTCGGCTTCGACCGAGCAGTCGTAGATGGGGGCCATGGCCCTTCAAGAGTAATGCGAGACTAGTAAGCCCGTGGACCTCTACTTCTTCGACCTCGACAAGACGCTCTACGCGTACGACTTCCGCTACCGCCTGCCCGAGCTCGCGCGGCTCGCCGGCGCGTCGCAGTACTCCCTCGCCAAGGCGTGGTGGGCTGGCGGCTACGAGGCGCGCGCGGAGGCCGGCGAGTGGCCCACCGCGGACGAGTACCTCGACGAGTTCTCGGCGGTGACCGGGTCTCGGCGGCTCTCGCTCGAGGAGTGGGCGTCCGCTCGGCGGCTCGCCATGACGCGCATACCGGGGTCGATCGCGGCCCTGCGCCGGGCATCCCAGTTGGGCACTGTCTCCCTGCTCTCGAACAACCCCGCCGCCACCGCGACGGCGCTGCCGATGCTCGCGCCCGACGTGGTCGAGATCCTGGGCGAGAACCGCCTGTTCAGCTACCAGCTGAGGTCGCGCAAGCCCGGTGAGGAGATCTACCGCCGGGCCCTCGCCCACTACGGCGTCGCTGCGTCCGACTGCTTCTTCGCCGACGACTCCGCCGCCAACATCGCCGGCGCCCGCGCGGTCGGCATCACGTCGCACCAGCTCACCTCGCACGACGGCCTCTTCGACACCGACGCGCTCCTCGCGGCCATCGAGGCCTTCGCGGTGAGGCAGCGATGAGCCTCCTCTTCATCTTCGACATGGACGACGTGCTCTACCGGTACGACTGGCGCGTGCGCATGGCCGGGATGACCGAGCTCACCGGGCTCTCCCTCGAGGAGCTGCGCCGCCGCTGGTGGCACGACGCCGGTGAGTGGAAGGCCGAGGCCGGCGGGTACGAGACGCCGGACGCCTACCTCTCCGCCTTCGAGAGCGCCATCGGGATGCCCGTCGACGAGAGCGAGTGGGTGCGGGTCCGCGGAGCGGCGATGACCCCGGATCCGGCGTCGCTCGCGGCCGTGCGGAGGGCATCCGAGCTGGGGCAGATCACCCTGCTCACCAACAACGGCGCGCTCGCTGGCAAGCACCTCGCGACCCTCGCCCCCGAGCTCGTGGAGCTGTTCGGCGACCACCTGTTCACCTCGAGCCACTACGGGGCGCGCAAGCCCAACCCCGTCGTGTTCGAGCGGGTGCTCGAGGCGTACGGCGTGCCCGCCTCCGACGCCTTCTTCGCGGACGACATGCGCGTCAACGTCGAGGGCGCCGAGAGCGTGGGAATCACGGCCTACCGCTTCGGCACCCCCGAGGGACTCCTCGCCGCGATCGAGGCGTTCGCGGCGTCACGGGGCTAGTCGCGCGGGCTGACTCCCGCGCCGAGTCGTCACATCCTGCTCCAGGCGCCGCCCCGCGGAGCGCTTTGTGCAGGCTCACCGTCGAGCCGCCCCACGACTGTGCAGAAAATGCTCTTCGGGGGCCGGTCGGGAGCAGATATTCACTTCTCGTCCCACCCGTGGGCAACGAGGGCGGCCCGGATGCGACGAACCAGGGCATCGCGATCCGCGAGGTGGCGCTTGTGGACCCGGACCACCGTCCACCCCGCGGCCGCGAAGCCCGCAAGCCGGTCGATGTCGAACTGGATCTGCTCGTCGGTCGCGAAGTGGTGCTCCCCCTCGTACTCGATCACCACTCGCCACGGGTGGTAGACGAGGTCCCCCGTGCCGAGCTTGCGACCACGGGCATCCCGCACCACGGAGTTGACGGCCGGCTCGGGCAGCCCCGCACGTACAACCAGGAGGCGAACCACCGTCTCCTGAGGCGAGTCGGTGCCGCTGCGCACCAGGCCGAGCGCCTCGACAAGGCGCACAACCCCGCGCTTGCCAGCCGCGCCGGCAACCGCAGCACCGAGCTGATCGAGTGTGGCCAACGGGGACTCCCTGCGCACGAGCGCATCGCCGATAACGACGAGAGCATCAAGAGAGAGCCGCCCGGCGCACTGGACCCACGCATCGAGCGGCGAGCACGCCGGCAGCCCGTCGGCGACAGCGCCCGATGAGAACTGGTGTCCGACAACTCCGCGAGTTCGCGGCGGAGTGCCCGGGGGCGGCGCGGCCACGTGAAGCGGGAGCTTCCCCTCGCGATAGGGAAGCGGAAGGTGGTGCAAAGCGATCGCCGTCGACTCGCAGAAGAACTGGCCGGGACGCAGTCGAGGAGCATAGTGCGCGGCTCGCCGGCGGATCTCCTCCTCCGGCTTGAGCTCTTCGACGGGAGGGATCGTCGCGCGTACCCCGTGGAACGGCGCAATGAGGTCATCCCCTCGCGTGCGACCGTAGCCCAGCCCGGCCGCACGGGCTTCGGCGATGGTGAAGGATGCGGACAGCTGGCCTGGCAGCGGGACCCTGTGGTTCATCGGCCAACCATCGCCGCTTCGAGGTGTCGGCACTCGAGCCGGGCGCCGAATCGTGGAGAAGTGCTCTCGATTGGCCGGTGTGAAGCACTTGTTGCCGACTCGGCGAGACGTCGTGCTCCGAGGTAGCGGGGGTCAGCGCAGCGCGGTGGTCGCCCGGTCGCGGCCGAGCAGGTCGCGATGGTGCGCGACCGCGGTCCAGCCGTCGGCGCGCAGCAGCTCGCCGATCTGAGCGGCCTGCGCCTCGCCGTGCTCGAGCACGAGGGTGCCGCCGCGGCGCAGCAGTCGCTGGGCGGTGGAAGACACCCGGCGCACCAGGTCGAGGCCGTCCTCGCCGCCGTAGAGCGCGATCTCCGGGTCGAACAGGCGCACCTCGGGGTCGCGCGGGATGGCCCCGACCGGGATGTACGGCGGATTCGAGATGACCACGTCCACAGCGCCGTCCAACTCGGGCAGCGCGTCGGCCAGGTCGGCGAACACCGGTGTCGCGTTGGGAGCGCCGACCGCCCGGAAGTTCTGCCTCGTCCACACGTACGCGAGCGGGGAGACCTCCACGCCGTACACGCGCGAGTGCGGCACCTCCGTGGCCATGGCCAGGGCGATCGCCCCGCTGCCGGTGCCGAGGTCGACTGCCACCGGCTCCGGCGAGGCTGTGGAGGCCAGCGCGTCGATCGCGAACTGCACGACGGTCTCGGTCTCGGGCCGCGGCACGAAGACCCCGGGGCCGACCGCGAGCTCGAGCTGCCGGAACGCCGCGACCCCGGTGATGTGCTGCAGCGGCTCGCGGGCGGCCCGGCGCTCGACGAGTCCGGCCACCGTCACGGCGTCGTCGCTGCTGAGCCCGGAACCGGTGACGGCTTTCGCCTGCACTCCCCCGCGGCTGAGGCCCAGCACGTGGCCGAGCAGGAGCTCGGCATCCACCCGCGCGTTCCTGATGCCCGCGCCCTCGAGCACGCTCGTGGCGCGGTCGAGCATCGCCGCGATGGTGGTCATGATGTCGCCAGGCTCGATCAGCCTTCGCTGCCGAGTGCCTCGAGCCGCGACTCCTCGTCGGCCTGGATGCAGCTCTGGATGACCGGCTCGAGCGCGCCGTTCATCACGGCATCGAGGTTGTACGCCTTGTAGCCCGTGCGGTGGTCTGCGATGCGGTTCTCGGGGAAGTTGTAGGTGCGGATGCGCTCGGAGCGGTCCATGGTGCGGATCTGGCTCTTGCGGTACTCCGAGGCCTCGGCGTCCGCCTCCTCCTGGTACCGGGCAAGGATGCGCGCGCGGAGCACGCGCATGCCCGCCTCGCGGTTCTGCAGCTGCGACTTCTCGTTCTGCATGGCCACGACGATGCCGGTGGGGATGTGGGTGATGCGCACCGCGGAGTCGGTCGTGTTGACCGACTGGCCGCCGGGGCCGCTCGAGCGGTACACGTCGATCTTCAGGTCGTTCTGGTTGATCTCGACCTCTTCGGGCTCGTCGACCTCGGGGAAGACGAGCACACCCGCCGCCGACGTGTGGATGCGCCCCTGCGACTCGGTCGCCGGCACGCGCTGCACGCGGTGCACGCCGCCCTCGTACTTCAAGTGCGCCCAGATTCCCTCGGCGGGGTCGGTGGAGTTGCCCTTGAACGCGACCTGCACGTCCTTGATGCCGCCGAGGTCGCTCGAGGTCTGCTCGATGATCTCGGTCTTCCACTTCTTCGACTCCGCGTAGTGCAGGTACATGCGCAGGAGGTCGCCGGCGAAGAGCGCCGACTCGGCGCCGCCCTCCCCCATCTTGATCTCCATGATCACGTCACGGGCGTCGTTGGGATCGCGCGGGATGAGCAGGCGGCGCAGCTTCTCCTGGGCGGCTTCCAGCGACTCCGTGAGGCCGGGGAGCTCCGCCGCGAACGACGCATCCTCCGCGGCCATCTCTGTCGCGGCGGCGACGTCGTCCGTCAGCTGCTGCCACTCGTGGTACGCGGCGACGATGCGCGCCAGTTCGGCGTACCGGCGGTTGACCTTCTTGGATCTGGCCGGGTCTGAGTGGAGATCGGGGTCGGAAAGCTGGACCTGGAGCTCGTCATGTTCGGCCAGCAGCGACTGCACTGACTCGAACATGCCTAGTCCTCTTTGGTGCCGTTGGCGTTCGGCATCGACTTCTGCACCTGCATGAGGAACTCGACGTTGGTCTGGGTCTCCTTGAGGCGGCCCAGGACGATCTC
Organism: Rhodoglobus sp. GW821-FHT12B09; assembly: GCF_058809925.1. Classification (NCBI taxonomy): domain Bacteria; kingdom Bacillati; phylum Actinomycetota; class Actinomycetes; order Micrococcales; family Microbacteriaceae; genus Rhodoglobus; species Rhodoglobus sp. GW821-FHT12B09. Next base: position 349,586 of record NZ_JBXATB010000002.1, read on the forward strand.
GAGAGCCTGCTGCTGGTCGAGGCCGGCAAGAGCGCGGCGCAGCTTCCAGGTGACCTTGACCTCGTCGGCGCCCATGAGCATCTCCTCGCGGCGGGTGCCCGAGGCGTTCACGTCGACAGCCGGGAAGATGCGCTTGTCGGCGAGCTGGCGCGAGAGGCGCAGCTCCATGTTTCCGGTGCCCTTGAACTCCTCGAAGATGACCTCGTCCATCTTGGAGCCGGTCTCGACGAGCGCGGTCGCGATGATGGTGAGCGAGCCGCCCTCCTCGATGTTGCGCGCGGCGCCGAAGAAGCGCTTGGGCGGGTAGAGCGCCGACGAGTCGACACCGCCCGAGAGGATGCGGCCGGATGCGGGTGCCGCGAGGTTGTACGCACGGCCGAGGCGCGTGATCGAGTCGAGCAGCACGACCACGTCGTGGCCCAGCTCGACGAGGCGCTTGGCACGCTCGATGGCGAGCTCGGCGACCGTCGTGTGGTCCTCCGCGGGGCGGTCGAAGGTCGAGGCGATGACCTCGCCCTTGACCGTGCGCTGCATGTCGGTGACCTCTTCGGGGCGCTCGTCGACGAGCACGACCATGAGGTGGACCTCGGGGTTGTTCTTGGCGATCGCGTTCGCGATGGCCTGCAGCACGAGCGTCTTGCCGGCCTTGGGCGGCGAGACGATCAGGCCGCGCTGGCCCTTGCCGATCGGGGACACGAGGTCGATGATGCGGGTCGAGAGCTTCGTGGACTCGGTCTCGAGGCGGAGGCGCTCCTGCGGGTAGAGCGGCGTGAGCTTGCCGAATTCGACGCGGTTCGCGGCATCCTCGACGGGCAGGCCGTTGATGGAGTCGATGCGCACGATCGCGTTGTACTTCTGGCGGCCCTGCTGGTTGTCGCCCTCGCGCGGCTGGCGGATCGCGCCGACGACGGCGTCGCCCTTGCGGAGGTTGTACTTCTTGACCTGGCCGAGCGAGACGTACACGTCGTTGTTGCCGGGCAGGTAGCCGGAGGTGCGCACGAAGGCGTAGTTGTCGAGGACGTCGAGGATGCCCGCGACCGGGATGAGCACGTCGTCCTCGGTGATCTCGGGCTCGAAGTCGTCGCCGAGCGGGCCACGGCCGCGCTTGCGGTCGCGGTAGCGGTTGCGGCCGGAGCGCTCGTCGCCCTCGCCCTCGACGGCGCGCTGCTGCTGGCCGTTGCGGTTCTGGTTGTTGTTCTGCTGTTGCTGCTGCTGGTTGTTGTTGTTCTGCTGGCGCTGCTGGCTGTCGTTGTTGCCCTGGCCCTGGCCGTTGCCGCCGCCGTTGTTGCGGTTGCGGTTGCGGTTGCGCGAGGAGCGGCCGGAGCCGGACTCCTGCTCGCCGTCGTTCTGCTCGTTCTGGGCGCCGTCCTCGGCGTCCGACTCCTCGCCGACGGCGACGTCGGCGGGGGTGGGGTCTTCCGCGGGGGCCTCGGCCTGCGCGACGTGCGAGCGGGAGGAGCGCGGCGCCGACGCGGCGGGAGCCTCCTCGGTCTCGGCGGCAGCGGCCGGGGCGTCCACGACGGGGGCGCCGATGCCCGCGCCGGCGGCGGCGATGGCCTCGGTGTCGGCGCTGGTCACGCGGCGGGAAGCGCGCTTGCGCACGGCCACGGGCTCCTGCACGGGAGCGTCGAGTTCTACTGCGTCAACGGCGGTCTCGCCGTTGCTGTGGGACTGGTTCTCGTTGATTGCGTCCACGAGGTCTCCTTTTCGAAGTTTTGAAGCGCCGCTGATACCCAGGGAGCTTGCGAGAGCCTGGAGCTCGGCAAGCTTGAGGGTGCTCAGGTCGGCACGGGAATCCGCGCTCGTTGCACGGATGTTGACGTCAGTCACTACTGGGGTTCCTTTCCCCTACCGAAGCGTTGCGTTTCGGCGGAGAGCTGATTCCCCCTACAGCTGTCTGCGCGGATGCGCAGGAATCTAGTGCTGCGGGAGGAGGGGTGATGTCGCGACCGGGAGGCGACGGCTAGGCCGAAGCTTCTACCTGGTGCGTGATCACTGTAGCACCTTTGAAATCCACGGCCAGTAGGAGCGACTGCCAGTCGCCGGTGGCGTGCTCCGCCACGAGGTCGGCGGCGACAAGGCGCTGGGAGGGGTCGTCGGCGAGCACGAGGATCGACGGGCCGGCCCCCGAGACCACCGCGGCAACGCCGTGGTCGCGCAGCATGTGCACGAGGGAGCTGGTCTCCGGCATGGCGCTGGCACGGTAGTCCTGGTGCAGCTTGTCCTCGGTGGCCTGCAGCAGCAGCTCGGGGCTCTGGATGAGCGCGGCGATGAGCAGCGCCGAGCGCGACAGGTTGAAGACGGCGTCCTCGTAAGGGACCGACGCCGGCTGGAGGCTGCGCGCGAGCGCGGTCGACACGCTGTGGTCGGGGACGCACACGAGTGGGGACACTCCGCGGTGGACGATGAGCTTCTTCGCACGCGGGCCCTCGGGCGTCGTCCACGCGATGGTCAGCCCGCCGAAGAGCGCCGGGGCGACGTTGTCCGGGTGGCCCTCGAGCTCGGTGGCGATGACGAGCATCCGCTCGAGGTCGAGCTCGACCACGCCATCGAGGAGCCCCTTGGCGGCCATGATGCCCGAGACGATGGCGGCGGCGGAGGAGCCGAGGCCGCTCCCGTGCGGGATGACGTTGGTCGCGTCCAGCCGCAGGCCGGGCATCGGCTGGCCCACGTGGTCGAAGGTGTACCTGATGGCGCGCGCGACGAGGTTCGACTCATCCGTGGGCACATCGCCCTTGCCGACGCCCGTGACCTCGACGTGCACGCCCGACCCGTCGACGACCGTCACGCGCAGCTCGTCGTACAGCGCGAGCGCGAGCCCGAGGGTGTCGAAGCCGGGCCCGAGGTTCGCCGACGTCGCGGGGACTCTGACCGTGGCGGCAAGGCCCACGGGAAGGGTCATGAAGCACTCAGCCCGAGCACGCCCGCGATCTCGCTGATGTCCGTGGAGACGACGGTGGGCTTGACGTCGGAGCCGTCGGCTGCGCGGAGGGCCCACTGCGGGTCCTTGAGGCCGTGGCCGGTGACCGTGAGCACGACTACCGAGTCCTTCGGGATCTCTCCCGCGTCCGCCCGCTCGAGGAGCCCGGCGACACTGATCGCGGACGCGGGCTCGACGAAGACGCCGACCTCGGCGGAGAGGATGCGGTGAGCTTCGAGGATCTTCTCGTCGCTGATCGCGCCGAAGTAGCCGTTGCTGTGCTCGCGCGCCGCGATGGCGAGCTCCCACGACGCGGGGTTGCCGATGCGGATCGCGCTGGCGATCGTGTCGGGGTCCTTCACGACGTGGCCGAGCACGATGGGCGCGCTGCCGGCGGCCTGGAAGCCGAACATCCGCGGCATCTTCGTGGTGATGCCGCGATCGAGCTCCTCCTTGTAGCCGCGGTGGTAGGCGGTGTAGTTGCCCGCGTTGCCCACCGGGACGAAGTGGAAGTCCGGTGCGTCCTCGAGCACCTCGACGACCTCGAAGGCCGCCGTCTTCTGGCCCTCGATGCGGTCGTTGTTCACCGAGTTGACGAGGTGCACCGGGTAGTTCGCGGCGAGGTCGCGCGCGATGTCGAGGCAGTCGTCGAAGTTGCCCTGCACCTGCAGGAGCTCCGCGCCGTGGGCGATCGCCTGCGCGAGCTTGCCCATCGCGATCTTGCCCTCCGGCACGAGCACCGCGGCGGTGATTCCCGCGTGCGTCGCGTACGCCGCCGCCGAGGCGGAGGTGTTGCCGGTGGAGGCGCAGATGATCGCCTTGGCGCCGGCCTCGACGGCCTTGGACACCGCCATCGTCATGCCGCGGTCCTTGAAGGACCCGGTCGGGTTCATGCCCTCGAACTTCACCCACACGCGGGCGCCGGTACGGCGCGAGAGCGCGTCGGCCGGGATGAGCGGCGTGCCGCCCTCACCGAGGGTGATGACCGGAGTCGCCTCCGAGATGTCGAGGCGGTCGGCGTACTCGCGGAGAACTCCGCGCCATTGGTGGGCCACTAGTTACAGTCCTTCGACTCTCAGAACGGATACGACAGCACTCACGACGGAAGTGGCGGCCAGCGCCTCCACGGTCGCCGCGAGGGCGGACTCGGATGCCTCGTGCGTGATGATCACAAGGGTAGCTGTAGGGCGCGCGCTGTCGCCGCCGTCGCGGACGGACTGTGAGACGCCCTCGACGGAGACCCCGCGGTCGCTGAACATCGTCGCGATGGTGGCGAGCACGCCGGGCTCGTCGAGCACGGTGAGCGTGATCTGGTAGCGGGTCGTGACGCTCGACATCGGCAGCACCGGGAGGTTCGCGTGCGTCGACTCCGCGACGCCCGGGCCGCCCGCGACGTGGCGGCGGGCCGCCGAGACGACATCGCCCAGCACGGCGGAGGCGGTCTGGATGCCGCCCGCTCCCGCGCCGTAGAACATGAGGCTGCCTGCCGCCTCCGCCTCGACGAACACCGCGTTGTTGGCGCCGTGCACCGCCGCGAGCGGGTGGCCGAGCGGCACCAGGGCGGGATGCACGCGCGCTGCGACACCCTCGAGGCCGTCGGCATCCGTCACCCGCTCGCAGATGGCGAGAAGCTTGACGACGTAGCCGGCCTTGCGCGCCGCGACCACCTGCTCGTGGGTGACAGAGGTCATGCCCTCGCGGTACACCGCGCTGAGCGGCACCGTGGTGTGGAAGGCGAGGCTCGCCAGGATCGCGGCCTTCTGCGCGGCGTCGTAGCCCTCGACGTCGGCGGTCGGGTCGGCCTCGGCGTAGCCCAGGCGCGTGGCCTCGGCGAGGGCGTCCTCGAGCGTGTCTCCCTCGGTGTCCATGCGGTCGAGGATGAAGTTCGTGGTGCCGTTGACGATGCCGAGGATGCGGCTGACGCGGTCGCCCGCGAGGCTGTCGCGCAGCGGGCGGATGATCGGGATGGCCCCGCCCACCGCTGCTTCGTAGTACAGCTGCGCGCCGACCTGCTCCGCGGCCTCGAAGAGCTCCGGACCGTGGGTGGCCAGCACGGCCTTGTTCGCCGTGATGACGTCCGCGCCGGAGTTGAGCGCCTGGAGGATGTAGGTGCGCGCGGGCTCGATGCCGCCGATGAGCTCGACAACGATGTCCGCGCCCAGGATGAGGGCCTCCGCGTCGGTGGTGAAGAGCTCCTGCGGGAGGTCGGTGTCGCGCTTGGCGTCCAGGTTCCGGACCGCGATGCCCACAACCTCGAGGCCCGCGCCCGCGCGCGCCGCGAGCTCCTCGCCCTGCGAGATGAGCAGGTGGGCGACCTGGGAGCCGACGCTGCCGCCGCCCAGGATGGCGACGCGGAGGTTGCGGTATTCGATCATGCGCGCGTTCCCATATCTCGTGACAGCAGGTCTTGCTCGGTCTCGCCGCGCACGATCACGCGGGCCTCGCCGTCGATCACGGCGACCACGGGCGGCCTGCCCAGGTAGTTGTAGTTGCTGGCCATCGCCCAGCCGTACGCGCCCGTGGCGGGCACGCCCACGAGGTCGCCGGGCTGCACGTCGGCCGGCAGGTAGTCGGCGCGCACGACGATGTCGCCCGACTCGCAGTGCTTCCCCGCGATCCGCACCAGGGCGGGCTGCGCGGTCGACGAGCGGTTGGCCAGGCGCACCGAGTAGTCAGCCCCGTACAGCGACGGGCGCACGTTGTCGCTCATGCCCCCGTCGACGGAGACGTACTTGCGGACGGCGGTTCCCTCAACCAGCACGTCCTTGATCGTCCCGACCGTGTAGAGCGTGGTGGTCGAGGGCCCGATGATCGAGCGCCCCGGCTCGATGGCGACGACGGGGACCGGGATGCCCAGCTCCGCCGCTCCCGCCGCCACGATGTCCGCGAACCGCACGGCGATCTGGTCGATCGAGAGCGGCTCGTCAACGCTCGTGTACGCGATGCCGAACCCGCCGCCCAGGTTGAGCTCGGGCACCGGGCCGCCCTCGAGCAGATCGGCGTGCAGGGCGAACAAGCGGCGCGCGGCCTCCGCGAACCCGTCGGACTCGAAGATCTGCGACCCGATGTGGGAGTGCAGCCCGAGGAACGACAGCGACGGCTCCGCGCGGATGAGCGCGACGAACTCGGCAGCGTCCGCGAGCGGGATGCCGAACTTCTGGTCCTCCCGCGCGGTGGCGAGGTACTCGTGCGTGCTCGCGTGCACGCCGCTGTTGATGCGCAGGCGCACCTGCTGCACGCGACCGTGGCGCGCGGCGGCCTCCGCGACACGGGAGATCTCGATGCGGCTGTCGATGACGATCGCGCCGACGCCCACTCCGACGGCACGGTCGATCTCGGCGAGCGACTTGTTGTTGCCGTGCAGCCCGAGCCGCGAGGGGTCCACCCCGGCGGCGAGCGCCACGGCGAGCTCACCGCCGCTCGCTACGTCGATGTTGAGGCCGGCATCCGTCACCCATCGCGCGACCTCGATCGACAGGAACGCCTTGCCCGCGTAGTAGACCTTCGCGGCGGAGCCGACGCGCGCGAACTCGCGGTCGAACGACGCCCGGATGCCCGTGGCACGGGCCTTCACGTCAGCCTCGTCCACCACGTACACGGGTGTGCCGAACTGCTCGGCGAGGGCAGTGGCCGGGACTCCGGCGATGGTCAGCTCGCCCGAGGAATCCCGTGCGGCGTTCTGCGACCACACCGCTGCCGGCAGCGCGTTCGCGTCCTCGGGCACGACGAGCCACGACGGCGCGAGTGGATTGCTGGACACGGTCCACAATCCTACCGGGGCTAGTTGGTGGCTTCTGGGCACGTGCCGAGCGTCGACAGGGCGGGATCGGAGAGGGCCGTCCCGTCGCCGTCGATACCGACCACGAGGTTCTTGCCGACCACCTGCACCTTGTCGATGCTGAGCGCCTGGGGCAGGTAGCCCGCGACGCAGAAGTCGCGCGACGCGAGCAGGTCGCCGGCGAGCGAGCTGAACTCGGGGCTCGCACGCAGGTCGGCGACGGAGATCTCGTCCTCGCCCAGCAGGATCGTCACCGGGTCGAAGTTGATGCCGCCCTCCTTCGCCGTCGGGTTCAGGTCGACCGCCACGGGGATGCTGATGAAGAAGACGTTGAACTCGGTGCCGATGCGGATCAGCCCGTCCTTGAGCTCGATCGACTTCAGGTCGATGCCGCTCAGGAAGCCGGACAGCTTCTTGACGTTCTCCTCGCTCACGGTCACCTGGATGTTGAGCTGGTCGACGGGCTTGCTGCTGTCGAGCGGCACCTTCGTCGCAGTGATCTGCGCCTCGCCGGTGATGTCGCCGAACGTGATCGTGTCGACGTGCACGTTCACCTCGTCGAGGCCGCCGCGGGCCGCCTGGAGCAGCACTGAGCCGCTGCCGAGGTCGACGTCGACCTTCGAGGCGGGGTCGAGCTTGAGGACCTCGACGATGCGCTCGCGCACGTAGTTCTCGGCGTAGGTCTTGGCGTAGCCGTCGGCGATGACGAAGCCGACCACCAGCAGAACGACGATGGCGAGCGCGATGAGCACGCCGATCCAGCGACGGCGCTTCTTCTTCGGCGGTGCGACCTCGACGACGGTGGTCTCGACAGGCTCAACCGGCTTGGTCGGCTGGATCGGCTCGGCCATCGGGCTACATCCTCTCGGGTGCGCTCACTCCCAAGAGTCCGAGACTGTTGCGGAGCACTTGGCCGACCGCGTCATTGAGCCAGAGGCGGGTGCGGTGCAGGTCCGTGACATCCTCATCGCCCAACGGGGTGACGCGGCAGTTGTCGTACCACCGGTGGTAGGCCCCGGCTAGTTCCTCACTATACCGAGCGACCCGGTGCGGCTCGCGGAGCTCGGCTGCCTGGCGCAGCACGCGCGGGAACTCGGCGAGGATGCCCAGCAGGATGCTCTCCGTCTCGTGGCTCAGCAGGCTCGCGTCGAACGCGCTGCGGTCCACACCGGACGCCGCGGCGTTGCGCGCCACCGAGTTCGTGCGGGCGTGCGCGTACTGCACGTAGAAGACCGGGTTGTCGTTGGTCTTCTTGCCCCAGAGGTCGAGGTCGATGTCCACCTGCGAGTCGATCGAGCTGCGCACGAGGGCGTACCGCGCCGCATCCACGCCCACGGCCTCGACCAGGTCCTCCAGAGTCACGACGGTGCCCGCCCGCTTCGACATGCGCACCGGCTCGCCGTCGCGCACGAGGTTGACGAGCTGGCCGATCAGGATCTCGAGGTTCACGTACGGCACGTCGCCGAACGCCTTCGTCATGGCCATGAGGCGGCGCACGTAGCCGTGGTGGTCGGCGCCGAGCATGATGAGGTTGCGCTCGAAGCCGCGCTCCCGCTTGTTGAGGTAGTAGGCGAGGTCGCCGGAGATGTAGCCGGCCTCGCCGTCGCTCTTGATGACGACCCGGTCCTTGTCGTCGTCGTAGTCGGTCGAGCGGAACCAGGTCGCGCCGTCGGCCTCGTAGATCGCGCCGAGGTCGCTGAGCCGCTTGATCGCGCGCTCGACCGCGCCCGACTCGTGCAGCTCGTTCTCGTGGAAGTACACGTCGAACCGCACGCCGAACTCGTGCAGGGCCGCCTTGATGTCGCCGAACATGAGCTCGACGCCGTTGGCGCGGAACACCTCCTGCTGCTCGTCCCGCGGGATCCGCGACAGGTCGCCCGGGTAGAGGTTGATGACGCGCGCGGCGATGTCGGAGATGTAGGCACCGCCGTAGCCGTCCTCCGGCGCGGGCTCTCCCAGGTAGCTGGCCAGCAGGCTGCGCGCGAACCGGTCGATCTGCGCGCCGTGGTCGTTGAAGTAGTACTCGCGGGTGACGAGGCCGCCCTGCGCCTGGAAGATGCGCGCGAGGCTGTCTCCGACCGCCGCCCAGCGCACGCCGCCGATGTGGATCGGGCCCGTCGGGTTCGCCGAGACGAACTCGAGGTTGATCCGCACGCCCTCGTACAGGTCTCCCCGGCCGTAGGCCTCGCCCTGCTCGACGATGGTCTTCGCGAGGGCGCCCGAGGCCGCGGCATCCAGCGAGATATTGATGAAGCCGGGGCCTGCGACGTCGACGGATGCCACGCCCGCCAGCTCCCGGACGCCCGCCGCGACCTCCTCGGCCAGCTCGCGCGGGTTCACCCCGAGCGGCTTGGCGAGCTTCATCGCGATGTTGGACGCCCAGTCGCCGTGGTCCCGGTTGCGCGGGCGCTCGAGGACGAGGTCGTCGACGGTGACCTCCGCCGTGCCGCCGCGCTGCTGCACGATCCCCGTGACGACGGCGAGCATGGCGGCGGAAAGATCAGCTGGATTCACGAGGCTCAAGCTTAGCCGCGGCGCGTTGCGGAGGTTCCCGGGCGGGGCGCTCGACAATGGAGGCATGAGTTTCCGCCGCGCCGCGATCGCCGTCCCCCTCCTCGTGCTCGCCCTGGCCGGCTGCGTGCCCACCGACACGCCCACGCCGGTGCCCGAGCCGACGCTCACCGAGCCGTCCCTCACCCCGAACCCGACGCCCACGATCACGCCCACGCCCGGCCCTCAGACCGAGGCCGTCGACTTCGCCTGCTCCGACCTCCTCTCCGCCCAGGCGATATACGACTACAACCCCAACGTGAGCCTTCTCCCGAGCTTCTCGCCGACCGGCTCCTCGGCCGCCGGACAGGCCATCGCCCAGCAGGGCATCGCCTGCGAGCTCGTCAACCAGACCAGCGGCACCACCATCGACTTCGGCGTCGTGCGGTACACCGACGACGCCTACGCCGCGAAGCTCGACGCGGTCTCGGGGTCCGCCACACCCGCCGACAGCTTCGACGGCTACTTCGACAACGGCCTCGCCCAGTTCTTCTCCGCGCCGTACTACGTGACCGTGGAGTCGCCCGACTTCACCTCGCCGAGCGACATCGCCCCGCTCGTAGCCATGGCGCAGGCGGGCATCAGCGGCTAGCCCAACTGCACCAGCTGGTTGACGTCGTCCTTCGGGAGGTCGTCGACGATGGCGAGCACGCTCATGTCCGTGAGGATGAGGTCTGCCCAGTGGTTCGTGAGGAACGCGGTGTCTGCGGCGTCCCGGCCGGTCGAGATGCGCAGCATGCTCTCGCGCGGTGCCAGGCGCGTGGCATCCACCACCCACCAGGCGCCGTCGATGTGGGCCTCGGCGACCGCGTGGAAGTCCATCGGCGAGAGGCCGGGCGCGTAGACGGCGACCATGCGCGCGGGCACGTCGAGGGCGCGCAGCAGGGCGATGACGAGGTGGGCGTAGTCGCGGCAGACGCCCTTGCGCGCGAGCAGGGTCTGCTCGGCGCCGTCCGTCGGAAGGCTCGAGCCGGGCACGTACCGCAGGCGCTCCCACACCCAGAGCGTGACCGCGGAGAGCAGGGCGTGGCCCTTGAGCCCCGCGAACTCGGAGCGGGCGGTCGGAGTGAGGCTGTCCGACTCGCAGTAGCGGCTCGGACGGAGGTAGGTCACGAGGTCCAGGTCGACGGAGGGCGCCGGGTCTGAGCGGCCTGCGACATCCGCCGTGTAGTCGACGATCATGCGGCCGGGGCCGCTCACGAACGTGTGCAGCCTTGTGCCGTGCCGGTCGGTCAGTTCCGTGGCGCGCTGCGGCTCGCCGTCGAGAACGAAACTCAGGGTCTCGGATGTCACGGCGGACCCCTGCGCGGCCGTGATGCTGAACACCATGTTGGTGGTGCCGCGGATGTCGAGCTCGAGGTGGTTGGTGACAGTTCGCAGCATGTCTCGATCCTGTCACGGCGCTGGTAGCCTAGGTGACGTTCCCTAGCCCCCATAGCTCAGGGGATAGAGCACTGCCCTCCGGAGGCAGGGGCGGCAGTTCGAATCTGCCTGGGGGCACTTCGTGAATCTGCTGGTCAGACGGTTCGGGCGTCCGGTGGCCTTCATGGGGGTGCTGAAATTGCCAGCATCTCATCAAGGCGCCTGTCGCTAAGTTTCACTGATCTCTCCATACCTATACACGTCGAGAGCAAGCCGGAACGTCCCAGATCTTGACTGCCGTCACGGCGTGATGGCGAGTTGGCCCACGCCGAAAAGCAGCGGCACGAAGGACAGGACCGCGAGCACAGTCCCCGCCACGAACGGGTGGCCGTCGCGATACTCGGCTCGCACACTCCCGACAATTCCCGCGGTGAGGAGGGCAAGGGCGGCGATGTTCACCCAGTAGAGCGGGACGTCCCGGACAGGCACCAGCTGGGTGTACCGCCCCCAGTTCCCGAGCCCGATGAAGAACGTCTGCGCGAGTATCCCGAAGGCCGCAACGACATCGACGGCGAAGAGCGCGACGGTGAGGCCGCGACGGTAGACGACAACGTCAGGATTGCTCGACTTCATGGGAGCATCCTCGCACGACCGGTGACGCCCCCGCCCCCGTCTACGATCGACGCGTGGCGAAGCCGACCGAGCGCAAGTCGGTTCAGTACCGCTACTTGTAACACTTCGGCCGATCCGGACATCTCAGGGCATGGGAGGCGACGTGGACGACGAGGAGCTGTGGCGGGCGGCCGTCGGCGGCAACGGCCGTGCGTTCGGACTCCTCTTCAGCCGGCACCGCGACCGGGTGTTCCGGCACCTGCTGCGATTCGTGGAGGGCGGGGCCGACGCCGAGGACCTCACCGCCACGGTCTTCCTGGAGCTGTGGCGCACGAGAGACCGCGTGCGGATCGTCGACGGCTCGCTCGTGCCGTGGCTGATCGGACTGGCCACGAACGTGGCTCGCAACTCCAGCCGAGCCACCCGTCGATACCGGCGACTCCTCGCGAAGCTTCCTGCACCGGAGGTAGTGGCCGATCACGCCGACACCGTCGCCGAGCGATCGGGCGGCCAGGCGAGCGCGGCCCGACTGGCCAGCGCGATGCGGGCGCTGCCGCTCGTCGACCAGCAACTGCTCGCCCTGACTGCGCTTGAGGGGTACGGCACATCCCAAGCTGGGGAGGCCGTCGGACTCTCCCCCGGCGCCGCGCGCACACGGCTCTCGCGCGCGCGACAGCGCCTTGCCCGTTCGATCGAACCCACCCTCGCCACGGAACTGGACTGACCATGGACACCTTCTCAGAGCACCGCAGTGACGCGATCCGGACGATCTTGGAGGCGCAGGTGACGACTGACGGCACGCAGCCGTGGCGCCGTCATCGCTGGCTTGTGGCGGCCGCATTGGTCGTCGGGGGCGCACTGGCCGGCACCGGGGTATCCGCCGCCGCATTCGCGATCTCGGCCTCGTCGAGCACCGAGCCCGACCGCACCGCGGTGGCGGCACCGCCCGGCGTGATCCCCGGCCAGCCGATCATCTCGGTGTTGGGGGATCCGGCGAGCCAGCAGACATCGGGAGACTCGGACATCCCGCTCGAGGCCGCGCCCCCCGCCGCCACGCACGTGCGGGTCACGGTGGTGTGCCTCACTCCCGGCGCGACGAGCTGGGGCTTCGACCCGGGTGGGAACAACCCTTCCTCGAGCTGCGACGAGGCCGATGTGCTGTCGGCATCCCCCGGCGCCTGGTTCGATTTCCCACTGTCACCGACAACAACGACACTGTTCCTGCGGAGCTCGGCCGACACGCGGGTCGTGGTGACGTACCAGTACCTGAACTACGTTCCGACGGCGCTCGGGGTCAACGACCGCGGGGAGACCTACGGCGCATCCGCCCACGACAGCGGCCAGCAGCCCGACCTCGTTGCCGTGTCCGGCCTGTCGCCGACCGGGGAGCCGGTTGACGGCTACGTTCGGGCGACTGAGCTCGACTCCTTCGGCCCCGACTGGCCCGACCAGCCGAGCACCCCGGACGAGGCGCTCGAGTGGCAGGCGCAGCGCGACGAGTCCTACCCGGACGGGTGGGACCTGACCGTCTACGCCAGCGACGGCACGACGGTGATCGGCACGTTCCACGTCGGGAACTAGGGCGCGACCTCTACCGCACGACCGGCCCGATCGGCGACGGCGGGCACGCCCGGTCGATCCGCTCCCACTCCCCCGCCGACGTCGGCACCGGCTCCATCTCGGTGTACGGGCTCCAGAACGGGCCATTGCTCCGGATGTACCCGCCCGCGCGGTTCTCGACGTCGTAGCCGAGCAGCTGCAGGCACGGCACCAGCCGCTTCTGGTCGTACGACCAGATCTGCGCGCGCTCGTCGTCGGTGAGCTGGCCCACCCCGCTGGGGTCGGTCGGGTCGGCCGAGTACCGGAGCTGGCAGGCGGAGAACGCCCGGCGCACCTCCCGCGCGTCGAAGCCCGCGGCGACGACCGGGTCCCACCCGCCTTCCGCACTCACCACATCGAGGACGCCCGCCGCGGACGAGCACTCGTCAGCCAGACCGCTCGGCACGTCCTCCCCCTGCGACACGAGGGGCGCGGCGATCAGGCGGTAGGCCTCCACGGGCGTCATCGGCTCCGGAGGGGGCGGCGTGGGCGTGCAGGCGGCGAGCAGGGCCCCGGATGCCGCGAGCGCGACCCCCACGAGCATCCCCCGTCGAACTGCCATGCCCCATCTTCCGTCAGGAGCGCGCGATTCGCACGGGCTGCTTGCCTTCCTTATTCTATATACCTAGGATAAGGAGCATGCAGTCCCTCCAGCGTGTGACCGCGCCGACTGTCGAGGTGCTCCGCGCACTCCTCGACGCGGGCGAGCCGGTCTGGGGCCTCCGCCTCGTCAAGGCGACGGGACGGCCCGCGGGCAGCGTGTACCCGATCCTCAGCCGCCTCGAGGAGTCGGGATGGCTCGTGGGCGAGTGGGAGGCAGACAGCGGCCGTGACGGCCCCCGCCGCCGGCTCTACCGCTTCACCGCCGACGGGGAGCCCTCGGCCCGTGAGGTTGTCGCGGCCTTCGAGGCCCGGCGAGCCCCCGTCAACGTCTGGAGCCCCGTGATTCCCGGCGGTGCGATGTGAGCCCGGGCGAGCGGATGATCCGCCTCCTCGCCGCGTCCCTGCCCGCCGCGCGGCGCGACGACCGGCTCGAGGAGTGGCTCGCCGACCTCGAGGGCGCTGCGGAGCTCGGGCTCTCGCGCGGGACTGTCCTGCTCGGCGCGCTCCGACTCGGCCTCACCGAGAACCGGATAGCCCGGCTTCGGCCCCGCACCTGGCTCATCGGCGGCGGTGCCGTGCTCGGCATCGCCGTGCTCGGGGTGCCGACTGTCGCGATCGGCGGCACCATCGTCGACAGCGCCCGCGGCGTGGTGACTGTCGAGACAGCGGCGGACGGCACGGAGCGCACAGTCTCGTGGCGCGACTACCCCGGGATCGGCGGGCTCGACCCCGCCGACGCGCTCTCCGGCCCGACGGCGGAGGAGGGGGTGCGCCTCGGCGAGACGATCACCGCCGAGATCCGGGCCGCCCTCGACCTCGGCTGGAGCCGGGAGGACGGCGGCCAGGTGTTCTTCCCCGCGGAGAACCGGTACGGCGGCCTCTCCCTGCTCGTCGTCGTGAACACCCCGGCCTGGCTGAGCGCCGCGGCACCCGAGGACGCCGACGGCGCGATGCGGGTCGTGCAGGGCATCCTCGAGCGACACGGCTTCACCGCCCCGGCGCTGGTCCAGGACGACGCGACCACCGCCAGCGGCATCGCGGAGGGCCCGGCCGGCCAGTGGCTGTCGTTCGCACTGACCCCGGAGTCGCTCTCGGTGAGCTACGGCGCGAACGCGCTGCTGCCGGCCGCCGAGCGCTCCGAGTTCGAGCAGCTGCTGGAGCCGTACCTCCCCTACGCGCAGCCCGCGCCGCTGGCCAGCTGACGTGGCGGCGCGGTCCCGGGTGCTGCGGTTCGCCCGCGACATCCTGCTGATCCTGTTGGCGGCGGTCCTGATCTCCTTCCTCCTGAAGACCTTCGTGATCCGCTCCTTCTACATTCCCTCCGCCTCGATGGAGCACACCCTGCAGGAGGACGACCGCGTCATCGTGAACGAGTTGGAGCCGCGGCTCGCCCCGCTCTCGCACGGGGACGTCGTCGTGTTCCGCGACCCCGGCGGCTGGCTCCCGCCCGACGCGGGCGAGCCCGGCACCTGGTTCGACGCGGTGCTCGTGTTCCTCGGCCTCGCCGCGCCCAAGGACGGGGAGCACCTCGTCAAGCGGATCATCGGCCTGCCGGGCGACACGGTGGTGTGCTGCACCGACTTCGGCCAGCTCACGGTGAACGGCGCGCCGCTCGACGAGCCGTACATCGTGATCCCGAGCGGTGCGAGCCAGGCCACCCGCGAGCCGTTCAGCGTCACGGTGCCGGAGGGCGCGCTGTGGGTCATGGGCGACAACCGCTACAACTCCGCGGACTCGACGGCGCACGTCGACGACCCCGGCGGCGGCTTCGTCCCGCTCGCCAACGTCGTCGGCCGCGCCGTGGTGATCAGCTGGCCGGTGGACCGCTGGACCTGGCTCGACAACTATCCGGCGACGTTCGCCGCTGCTACCGTGTCGCCATGACCGCAGAGGTGCCGCCCGCCGATCCGGCGCTCGTCGACTCGCCCCTGCTCGCCCGCATCCGGGAGTCGGTGATCGGCGACGACCAGGTCACGCCCGGCCCGTTCGGCCCCCGGCGCGTCACCTACGCGGACTACACGGCCAGCGGGAGGTCGCTCGGCTTCATCGAGGACTTCATCCGCGACGAGGTCCTCCCCCGCTACGCCAACACTCACACCGAGTCGAGCGGCACGGGCCTGCAGACGACTCGACTGCGCGAGGATGCCCGCGCCACAGTCCACCGCGCGGTGCACGGCGACGACGACACCGTCGTGATCTTCGCCGGCAGCGGCTCGACGGCCGCGATCGACAAGCTCGTCGGCATCCTCGGCCTGCGCATCCCCGCCGACCTCGACCTGCGGTACGGACTGTCGAGCAGCATCCCGGCCGACCAGAGGCCCGTCGTCTTCCTCGGGCCGTACGAGCACCACAGCAACGAGCTGCCCTGGCGCGAGTCGATAGCCGATGTGGTCACCATCCACGAGGACGCCGACGGCCACGTCGACCTCGCCCACCTCACGGAGCAGCTCGAGCACTACGCGGACCGGCCGGTCAAGATCGGGTCCTTCAGCGCCGCGAGCAACGTGACCGGCATCGTCACAGATACGGAGCTCATCACGCGCGTGCTGCACGAGCACGGCGCGCTCGCGTTCTGGGACTTCGCGGCCGCCGCGCCCTACGTCGACATCGACATGCGGCACGGGTACGACGCCGTGTTCCTGAGCCCGCACAAGTTCATCGGCGGGCCCGGCACCCCGGGCATCCTCATCGCCCGCCGCTCGCTGCTCACCAACACGGTGCCCGACATGGTCGGCGGCGGTACTGTCGCGTACGTCAACCCGCTCGAGCACCGGTACCTCACCGATCCCGCCCACCGTGAGGAGGCCGGCACCCCGGCGATCATCGAGTCGATCAGGGCGGGGCTCGTGTTCGGGCTCAAGGAGGCGGTGGGCGTCGACGCGATTCAGGCGCTCGAGCACGACTTCCTGCGCCGAGCACTGTCGGCGTGGGGCGCGCACCCGGGCATCCAGGTGCTCGGCAATCCGCTCGCGGAGCGGCTCTCGATCGTGTCCTTCGTCGTCAAGCGGCCGGGCGGGCGGTACTTGCACCACAACGTCGTCGTGGCGATCCTCAACGACCTGTTCGGCATCCAGTCGCGCGGCGGCTGCTCCTGCGCTGGGCCCTACGGACACCGCCTGCTCGGCATCGACCTCGAGCGCTCGCACGAGTTCGAGCGCGAGATCGCCGGCGGCTGCGAGGGCATCAAGCCGGGCTGGGTGCGCGTGAGCTTCAACTACTTCATCAGCGACACCGTGTTCGAGTACATCGTGCGGGCGGTGACGATGATCGCGGAGCACGGCTACAAGCTCGTCCCGCAGTACCGCTTCTCCTTGGACACCGGGCTGTGGCGCCACGAGAACGGCCCGATCGAGCCGCCGATGCGCCTCTCGCAGCTGGCCTACGACGCCGACGGCCGCCTCACCTACCCGCGCCACGACGACACCGCGCCCGAGTCCGCACTCGCGGGCTACCTCGCCGAGGCCGAGGCGCTGTTCGCGGCGCTGCCCGAGCCGGACGCGCGGCACGCTTCGGACGTGCTCGGGGCCGATCTGGTGAGCGCCGACTTCGAGCACCTCCGCTGGTTCGACCTCCCGGCGGCCTCGCTGCGCTAGAGATAGCCCGGCCGCGCTGCAGTTGTTGCGTCACGCGCCAGTTGTTTCAGTAGCGCTGCGCAAAAGGTGTAGCGCGGCGCGTGTGCTAGCTCTCGGTGGCGTGCACCTCGAGGAACTCGTACAGCTCGCGGTCATCGACGCCGGGGAAGGTGCCGGAGGGCAGCGGAGACAGGATGTGCGCGTGCAGCTTGGCGCTCGACCAGGCCTTGCCCGACCAGCGCTCCGTCAGGTCGGCGGCCGGGCGGCGGCAGCAGTTCTCGTCCGGGCAGGTCGAGGAGGTGCGGTTGGTGGTCTCCCGGCCCCGGAACCACTTGGAGTGCGCGAAGGGCACGCCGATGGTGATGGAGAACTCCTCCGCGGCGGTCGTGCCGGTCTGGGTCGAGTCGAAGAACGTGCCCTCCGGGGTGTCCGTGTACTGGTAGAACTCCGTGGTGCGGTTGGTGCGGGTGAACGCCGTGCGGGCACTCCAGTGCCGGCACACGAACTGCCCCTCCGTCGAGCCCGTGACATCCACCGGGAGCCGCAGGCCGTCGTTCTCGTAGGCCTTCGACACCGCGCCGTCGTCGCTCACGCGGAGGAAGTGCACCTCGAGGTCGAGGTGCCGCGTGGCGAGGTTCGTGAACCGGAGGGCCGCGGCCTCGTGGGTGACGCCGAACGCGTCGCGGAAGTCCTCGACGGCGATGTTGCGGTCGGCCTTGGCTGCGGAGAGGAATTCCACGGACTGCCGCTGCGGCATCAGCACGGCCGCGGCGAAGTAGTTGATCTCGAGCCGCTGCTGGAGGAAGTCGGCGTAGGTCGAGGGGGTCTCGTGCCCGAGCACCCGGTGGCCCATCGCCTGCAGCGCCATGCCCCGCAGGCCGTGGCCCCCGGGGATCGAGGCGGGCGGCAGGTAGATCCGGCCGTTCTCGAGGTCCGTCACGGAGCGCGCTGAGTGCGGGAGGTCGTGCACGTGGACCAGCTCGAAGCCGAGCTTCTCCGCGATGCGGCTCACCGAGCGGTGGGTCAGGGCGCCCGTGGTGTGGCCCACCTCGGCGAGCAGCTTCTCGGCGACCACCTCGATCTCGGGCAGGTAGTTGTCCAGCGTGCGCATGTGCTGGCGCAGCTCGGTGTTGGCGCGCCTGGCCTCCTCGGGCGTCGCGATGGCCTCACGGGCGCGCCGGGCCAGCTCGCGGTGCAGCCCGACCATCGCCTCGAGCGTCTCGTCGCTGGTCCCCTTCGAGGGCCGGATGCTCGGCAGCCCCAGCGACGCATAGACGCTGCTGTGCTGCGCGCGCTCGAGCTCGATCTCGAGGGCGGCCCGCTTGCTGGGCGGCGCCTCGTCGAGCAGGTCGGAGAGCTGCACCTCCACTGCCGCGGCGATCGCGGAGAGCAGGGAGAGGCGCGGCTCGCGGCGCCCGTTCTCCATGAGCGAGAGCTGGCTGCCGGCGATACCGATCTTCTCTCCCAGCTGGTCGAGGGTCAGACCGGAGCGGGTGCGGAAGTGCCGGATGCGCTGCCCGAGGGTCACAAGATCGTTCACACCGTCACCATACCTAAAGATCCACTGATCTTTCGACCATATTGTCGGCAAAGGCCGCCAATCTCGCATGCATAGTGGAAGAACACCACTTCTTCGAGTCGAAAGGTCAATGATGAGCATCGCCGAAATCACCAGGACCGACTCCCTCGTACCGGAGGGCGCACACCCCTCGGTAGTGGCGTGGGTCGATGAGATCGCGGCCCTGACGCTGCCCGACGACGTCGTCTGGTGCGACGGGTCGAAGGCAGAGTGGGATGCCCTGGCACGCGACATGGTGGCCAGCGGCACGCTCATCCGTCTCAACCCGGAGCACCGCCCCTACAGCTTCCTCGCCCGCAGCGACCCCCAGGACGTCGCGCGCGTCGAGAGCCGCACCTTCATCTGCTCCGAGAAGCAGGAGGACGCCGGCCCGACGAACAACTGGCAGGACCCCGCCGACATGCGCGCCACCCTCGAGCCGCTCTTCGCGGGCAGCATGCGCGGGCGCACGATGTACGTCATCCCGTTCTCGATGGGGCCCCTCGGCTCGCCGCTCGCCAAGCTCGGCGTGCAGGTCACCGACTCCCCCTACGTCGCCGCGAGCATGGGCGTCATGACGCGCATGGGCGCGGAGGCCCTCGCCCTCATCGGCGACCGCACGCAATGGGTTCGCGCCATCCACAGTGTGGGCGCCCCGCTCTCCCCCGGACAGCGGGATGTGCCGTGGCCGTCGAACGAGACGAAGTACATCACCCACTTCCCGGAGACGCGGGAGATCTGGTCCTTCGGCTCGGCCTACGGCGGCAACGCCATCCTCGCCAAGAAGGCGTTCGCGCTGCGCATCGCCTCCGTCATGGCCCGCGACGAGGGCTGGCTCGCCGAGCACATGCTCATCATCAAGGTCACCAACCCGCGCGGCCGGGTGTTCCACCTCGCCGCGGCCTTCCCCAGCGCCTGCGGCAAGACGAACCTCGCCATGCTGCAGTCGACGATCCCCGGCTGGAAGGTCGAGACAGTCGGAGACGACATCGCCTGGCTCGGGCGCGGCGACGACGGCCGCCTGCGCGCGATCAACCCGGAGGCCGGATTCTTCGGGGTCGCCCCGGGCACCGGCTGGCAGAGCAACCCCACCGCGATGGAGACCATCTGGGGCAACACGATCTTCACCAACGTCGCCCTGCGCGACGACGGCGACGTCTGGTGGGAGGGCATGAGCGACAAGGCTCCCGACCACCTCATCGACTGGCAGGGCAAGGACTGGACCCCCGCGTCCGGCCGGCCCGCCGCACACCCGAACTCGAGGTTCACCGTCGCCGCGCGACAGGCCCCGAGCATCTCGGACGACTGGGAGGACCCCCAGGGCGTCGTCATCGACGCGATAATCTTCGGCGGTCGCCGCGCGACCAACGTGCCGCTAGTGGTGGAGGCACGGGATTGGGAGCATGGCGTCTACCTGGGCGCCACGATCTCATCCGAGCGGACGGCGGCCGCCGAAGGCACCATCGGCGAACTGCGGCGCGATCCGTTCGCCATGATGCCCTTTGTCGGCTACAACATGGCCGACCACTGGGCCCACTGGCTGAAGGTCGGCGCCGACCTCCGCAAGACCGGCACGGTGCCGCGCATCTTCCAGGTGAACTGGTTCCGCAAGGGCGCGGACGGCAGGTTCCTGTGGCCCGGCTTCGGGGAGAACTCCCGCGTCATCGAGTGGATGCTCGAGCGCGTGGACGGCCAGGTGGCGGCGAAGGACAGCCCCATCGGCCTGCTTCCGCTCGACGGCTCGCTCAACACCGACGGCCTGGACCTGCCCGCCGACGACCTCGCAGAGCTCTTCGCGATCGACCACGGCTCCTGGCGGGACGAGGCCGACGCGACCGAGGAGTTCTTCGCCACCTTCGACGGCCGCGTGCCCGCGGCGGTCACCAAGCAGCTCGCGCTTCTGCGGGAGAAACTGGGCTGACCACAACGTTTCAGGGCAGTGGTGCGTCTCAGTAGTTGTGACCACCACTACCTTTGACTTCGTGGCGCGCCGTACCGACAAGTCGACCAAGGCGGAGCAGTCCGGCTGGGAGCAGATCGTCACGCGGCTCGTCGCGGAGCGGGGCGACGCCCTCACGAGGTACGCGTACCTCGTGTCGGGCAACCGCGACGACGCGTCCGACCTCGTGCAGGACGCTCTGGTCAAGACCTTCGGCAGGCTCCGCAACGGGTTCACGATCGCGAGCGCCGAGGCGTACGTGCGCCGCGCCATCCTGAACACCTATCTCGACTCTGGCCGCAGAGTCAGCCGCTGGCGCAAGATCGCCCACCTGCAGGCCGAGGCCGAGGTCGACGACTCGACGGCCGGCGAGACGGACGCGCGGCTCGACATCCAGGGCCAGCTCGCGCGGCTCAGCCCGCGCGAACGGGCCTGCGTCGTCCTGCGCTACTACGAGGACCTCAAGGTCGACGACATCGCCGAGTGGCTGGAGATCAGCCCCGGAGCCGTCAAGCGCTACCTGAGCGACGGGCTCGCGAAGATGGCAGTGTCATTGAAGGAGGGCGGCGAATGACCGACGAAGACGACCTGCGCCGGATGCTCGGCGCCGTCGACTCGCCGTCGAGCACGCTCGACGCGAAACGGGTGATCAACCGCAGCCGCGCGCGCCGCCTCCCCCGCCAGATCGCCGCGGGCGCGACGTGCGCCCTCGTGCTCGCCGGGGTCACGGTCCTCGGCGTGCAGGTGACCCAGCAGGGCGGTGCCGTCAGCACCGCCGGCGGCGCTGCGGAGTCGAGCCAGGCCTACGACACGAGCGAGGCGGCGCCCGAGATGGACACGATGCTCAAGCGGTCCCCCGCCGACAAGGTCAACCTGTGCACGGCTCCCCTCAGCGAGGTCGCCGGCAGCAAGTACGGGCTGAAGCTCGACGTGGTGCCCCCGGCCGAGGCGCCCACGGGCACCGGGCCGGTTGCTGTCACGGTGCGGCTCACCAACACCTCGGAGGGCCGTGTTGTCGGCACGACGCTGTCGCTGCCGGCGATCACGCTCTCGCAGGGCGGCATGGTGCTGTGGCACACCAACGGCACTCCCGACCAGACCTACGTGCAGGTCAACCTGGCCCCCGGCGAGTCCCTCGACTACGTCACCACGTTCACGCCGGTGCGGTGCGAGGCCGTCGACGACGAGGGCGAGTCGTTCCAGGCCGACCTGCCAGCGCTGGAGCCGGGCGAGTATGCGCTCTCGGCACTCGTCGACTTCACGGCCGACGCGTCGATGGGGCAGCAGACGCCCGACCTCGACCTCGTGGCCGGACCGCTGACAACGTTCGCCCTCGGTTAACAACAGGAATCGCCGCCTCCCCATTGAGACGGCGATTCCTTATCGCGAGGTCGAGTGTAGCCCACCCGAACGGGTGTCGTTGACCATCGCTCGCTAGGGTGAGGGAATGCCGATGCTGACACGACTGGGCGCCGTGGTAGCGCTCTGCGCCGGGGCGATCCTGGTCGCCTCCCCCGCCCGCGCCGCCGATCCCGTCGACCTCTCCGGGCAGTACGTGCTCGACACCGTCGGCGCGGTCTCGGGCGACGAGGCTGCCGTGCAGGACGCGCTCGACTCGGTGTACGAGCGGGCGCGCATCCAGCTCTTCGTCGTCTACGTGGACACTTTCGACAACCCGTCGAATGCCGTCGACTGGGCTGACGAGACCGCGCTCCAGAACAACCTCGGCACCAACGACCTGCTGCTCGCCGTCGCCATCGACGACCGCCAGTACGCGATCTCGGTCGACCCCGCGTTCACCCTCTCCGACTCGCAGCTCGACACGGTGGAGCTGGCCATCGAGGACCGGCTGCGCGACAGCGACTGGAGCGGCGCCGCGATCGCCGGCGCCCACGAGCTCGAGGCGCAGGCGACCGGAGTCGTGGGCCCCGGGCCGACCACCCCCACCGAGGAGCCGAGCTCCGGCGGGGGCATCCCTGTCCTGCCGATCGTGGGCGGCGCGGCGGTCCTCGGCGTCGGGGCCTTCGTCGTCGCGCGCGTGCGCAGGCGGCGCCGGGAGAACGCCGAGCTCGAGACCTCGAAGCTCAACCAGAAGCAGCTCACGCAGCGCGCGGGCAGCCTGCTCGTGCAGCTCGACGACTCGCTGAAGACCTCGGAGCAGGAGCTCGGCTTCGCGGTGGCCCAGTTCGGCGACGCGGCCACCGCCGACTTCACCGCGACCCTCGAGTCGGCGAAGGCCAAGGTCTCGCAGGCGTTCACGCTGCAGCAGCAGCTCGATGACGCCCAGCCCGACAGCGATGCCGACCGCCGCGCGTGGACCACGCAGATCATCGAGCTGTGCGAGGCCGCCGATGCCGAGCTCGACGCCCAGGCCGACGCGTTCGACGCGCTGCGCCAGCTCGAGAAGAACGCGCCCCAGGAGTTGGAGAAGGTGCGCGCCGCGACGCAGGCCGCCATGATGCGACGGGATGCCGCGGCGGCAGCCCTCGCGACGCTAGAGCAGACCTACTCCGCGACCGCGGTGAAGCCCGTCTCCGAGAACATCGCCCAGGCCACCGAGCTTCTGGCGTTCGCGGAGACCACGGCTGCCACCGCGCAGCAGGCCGTCGATGCCGCGAAGCCGAGCGAGGCAGCCATCGCGGTGCGCACGGCCCAGGCTGGCGTCGGCCAGGCAACCGCTCTCTTCGACGCGATCGACGCCCTCGGCACGAACCTCGCGGAGGCCGCGACGAAGCTCGAGGCGGCAGTTGCCGACACCGAGCAGGACATCGTCGCCGCGAGGGCCCTGGACCCCGACCCCGCGCTGACGCCGCTCATCGCCGCGGCCGCCGAGTCGCTCGCGGGCGTGCCGAAGGGCGACCCGGTTGCCGGTCTCGCCCAGGTCGAGAAGGCCAACGCCGCCCTCGAGCAGGCGTTCACCGGAGTGCGCGACAAGCAGGAGCAGGTGGCGAAGGCCCGGGCGCAGCTCGACGCGACCCTGAGCGGGGCGCGGGCGCAGGTGCAGTCCGCCACCGAGTACATCACCACGCGGCGCGGGGGGATCGGCAGCACGGCGCGCACGCGCGTGAGCGAGGCCGAGCGGTATCTGGCCGAGGCCGCTGCGGCCGCGGCATCCGACCCCGTATCTGCCCTGGCGAAGGCGCAGCAGGCGTCGTCGCTGGCCTTCAGCGCCCTGCAGTCGGCGCGTGCCGACGTGTCGGGCTACGAGGCCCGCGAGTCGGCGACCGGGTACGACGACTACCCGGGCTCGGCGGGCGCCGACCTCGGCGGGATCCTCGGCGACTGGCTGTTCGGCGGCGGGGGCAACGGCGGCGGGCGCAGCAGTGGAGGCGGCGGCGGCTGGTTCAGCGGCGGCGGCAGTAGTTCGCGCAGCTCGTACTCGGGCCGCAGCTCGCGGTCGGGCTCGTTCGGAGGCAGCTCCCGCAGCTCGGGCCACCGCAGTAGTAGCAGTGGTGGCGGGCGCAGCCGCGGCGGTAGGTTCTAGCTATGGCTAAGCAGACAATCCTCGGGCGCATCGCCCAGCTCCTCAAGGCGAACATCAACTCGCTCATCGACCAGGCAGAAGACCCCCAGCTGATGCTCGACCAGCTGGTGCGCGACTTCACCAACAGCATCGCCGAGGCCGAGAGCGCCGTCGCGCAGACCATCGGCAACCTGCGCCTCATGGAGCAGGACCACGCCGAGGACATCGAGGCCGCTGCCGACTGGGGCCGCAAGGCGCTGGCCGCGAGCAGCAAGGCCGACGAGCTGCGCGCGGCGGGCAACACCGCCGACGCCGACAAGTTCGACAACCTCGCGAAGATCGCGATCGGCAAGCAGGTCTCCGCCGAGAACGAGGCGAAGCAGGCCGAGCCCACCATCGCCTCGCAGACGGTCACCGTCGACGCGCTCAAGAAGGGCCTCGACGGCATGCACGCCAAGCTGTCGCAGCTCACCTCGAAGCGCGACGAGCTCGTCGCCCGGTCGAAGACCGCCGAGGCGCAGGGCCAGGTGCTCGACGCGATCAAGTCGATCGACCTCATGGACCCGACGAGCGAGCTCGGGCGCT
Organism: Rhodoglobus sp. GW821-FHT12B09; assembly: GCF_058809925.1. Lineage (NCBI taxonomy): Bacteria > Bacillati > Actinomycetota > Actinomycetes > Micrococcales > Microbacteriaceae > Rhodoglobus > Rhodoglobus sp. GW821-FHT12B09. Next base: position 374,127 of record NZ_JBXATB010000002.1, read on the forward strand.
TCGAGGACAAGATCCGCCGCGAGGAGGCGAAGGTCGCGGGCCAGCAGGAGCTCGCGGCATCCAGCCTCGACGCGCAGTTCGAGAGCCTCGACGACCTGAGCGAGCAGGCGGAGGTCGACGCCCGCCTCGCCGCCCTCAAGGCCGGCGGCACGACCCAGGCCATCACGCAGTAGTCGGCAGACTCACAGGGCGCCCGGGAACATCCCCGGGCGCCCTTCTGTTTGCCCGATCATGACAACTATCGGATTCATCGGTTCAGGCAAGATCGGCAGCCAGGTCGCGCGCAAGGCGATCGAGAACGGCTACGACGTCGTGCTCAGCAACTCGCGCGGGCCGGAGACGCTCGCCGGCCTTGTCGAGGAGCTCGGCCCGAAGGCTCGTGCCGCCACGGCGGTCGAAGCGGCGCAGGCGGGCGACCTCGTAGTCGTGACCGTCCCGTTCAAGGCCCTCACCGAGGTGCCCGTGGAGCCGCTCGAGGGCAAGGTGGTCATCGACACCAACAACTACTACTTCGAGCGCGACGGCCACTACGCGGTGCTCGACGACGGCACGCAGACCTCCTCCGGCCTGCTCCAGGCGCACCTGCCCACGAGCAGGGTCGTGAAGGTGTTCAACGCGATCTACTCGGCGGACATCACGACGGACGGCCTTCCCGCGGGCGACCCGAACCGCCGGGCGCTCCCGATCGCGGGCGATGACGCGGATGCCAAGGCCACCGTGGTTTCGCTCCTCGACTCCTTCGGGTTCGACGCGGTCGACGCCGGCACGCTCGCCGACAGCTGGCGCTTCCAGCGGGACATGCCCGCGTACGGGGTGCGCACGACGGCTCCCGAGCTGCGGGAGAAGCTCGCCGCGGCCACGCGCTAGGGTTCTGGCATGGCCGCCACGTTCGTCGTCGTCCCCCAATGGCAGGGCTCGGGCTCGTCCCGCGCGATGCGCCTCGTCGACGGCGCGGAGGCGATCCGCGGCGACCTGCCGTCGGCGTCCACCCGCTCCGTCGTGGTGCCGCTCGAGGCAGGCGACGCCGAGGGCAGTGGAGTCCACCGGCTGAGCTCCATCGCGATCGTGCGCGACCGGCTCATCGCGGAGCTCGCGCTGGTCGACGGCGCCGTCATCACGATCGGGGGCGACTGCAGCGTCGAGCTCGGCGCGATCCCCCGCGTCGCCGACCGGGATGCGGCGATCGTCTGGTTCGACGCGCATCCCGACTTGAACACCCCGGAGTCGAGCCCCTCGCACGCGTTCACCGGGATGGTCCTGCGCACGCTCCTCGGGGAGGGGCCCGCCGCGCTCGTCCCGGCCGACACGGTCGACCCCGCCCGCGTCGTGCTCGCCGGCGCCCGCTCGTTCGACCCCGGCGAGGACGCGTACGTGGCGGAGCACGGCATCCCCGCCATCACGGCCGAGGAGGTCTCGCCCGAGTCGGTGGTCGCCGCCGTGGAGGCCACCGGAGCGACCACGGTCTACGTGCACATCGACCTCGACGTGCTCGACCCCGCCGACATCAGCGGGCTCGGCGCCCCGGAGCCGTTCGGGGTGCGCGCGACGGTGCTGGTCGAGACGATCAGGGCGCTCGTGGCGCGGTTCCCCCTCGCGGGCGCCGGCATCACCGAGTTCGCGCCCGCCTCCCCGGAGGACGCCGTGGAGGATCTCCCCACCATTCTCAGGCTCATCGGCGCGCTCAACAGCTAGCGTGGGAGGCATGACGGACGCCCCGCGAGTGACAGTCGAGCGGGACGGCCACGTCCTGCTCATCGGCTTCAACCGACCCGAGAAGCGCAACGCCGCCGACTTCCAGCTCCTGCGGGAGCTCTCGCTCGCGTACGGCGAGCTCGAGCGCGACCCCGAGCTGCGGGCCGGGTTCGTCTTCGCGCACGGCGACCACTTCACGGGCGGCCTCGACCTCGCCGACGTCGGGCCGCGCATCGGTCCGGACGGCCTCGACATCGTTCCCGAGGGCGGCATCAACCCGTGGCAGGTGTCGGGTGAGAGCATCACTAAGCCCGTCGTGATGGCCGTGCAGGGCACGTGCCTAACGCTCGGCATCGAGCTCATGCTCGCCAGCGACATCGTCGTCGCGGCGGACTCCACGGTGTTCGGGCAGATCGAGGTCGCGCGGGGCATCCTCCCGTTCGGCGGCGCCACGATCCGCTTCCCCCGCGCCGTCGGCTGGGGCAATGCGATGCGCTGGATCCTCACCGGCGACTCGTTCCCCGTCGAGGAGGCCCACCGCATCGGGCTGGTGCAGGAGGTCGTGCCGCACGGCGAGCAGTACGCGCGGGGGCTCGAGCTCGCACAGCGCGTCGCCGCCCAGGCTCCCCTCGCGGTTCAGGCGGCACTGGCGAATGCGCGCCTCGCGGTGCGCGACGGGGATGCCGCGGCGGAAGCCTCCCTCCAGCCGAACCTCGTGCGGCTCGCCCAGAGCAAGGACGCGCGCATCGGCATGGAGGCCTTCGTGACGCGCCAGCCCGCAGTGTTCATCGGAAAGTAGGAGACCATGCCCAGCTATGACGTAGTGATCATCGGCGGCGGTGCCGTCGCCGAGAACGTCGCCGACCGCGCCGTCCAGGGCGGCCTCACCGCCGTGCTGATCGAGAGCGAGCTCGTGGGCGGCGAGTGCTCCTACTGGGCGTGCATGCCCTCGAAGGCGCTTATCCGCAGCGGTCTCGCCCTGCGCGCCGCCCAGCGGGTCGGCGGCGCGAGGGAGGCCGTGACGGGCGAGCTCGACGTCGCAGCCGTCTTCGCGCGCCGCAACGGCTTCACGCACGACTGGGACGACCAGAGCCAGGTCGACTGGGTCGCCGGGGCCGGCATCGACCTCGTCCGCGGGCACGGCCGGCTCACGGGCGCCAAGGAGGTCACGGTCACCGCCGAGGACGGCACCACGACGGTGCTGACCGCGAACCACGCCGTGGTGGTGAGCACGGGATCCGACCCGCTTATGCCCGACATCCCCGGCCTCCTCGACTCCAACCCCTGGACCCCGCGCCACGCGACGAGCGCCCAGACCGCGCCGTCCAGCCTCGCGATCATCGGCGGCGGAGTGGTCGCCGTCGAGATGGCCACCGCCTACGCCTCCTTCGGCACGACGGTCACGATCATCGCGCGCAGCGGGCTGCTGCAGGGCCAGGAGGACATCGCCGCCGAGGCGGTCACGAAGGGGCTCCGCGGCCTGGGCGTGGACATCCGGCACGGCTCCCCCACCAGGGTCGAGCGCTCGGAGGACGGCGTGGCGGTCCACCTAGGGGACGACGACGTGGTCATCGCGGAGGAGGTGCTCGTGGCGACCGGCCGCGTGCCCCGCAGCTCCGACATCGGCCTCGAGAGCGTGGGCCTGAAGCCCGGCGACTGGCTCGACGTCGACGACACCCTCCTTGTGAAGGGCTTCGACTGGCTGTACGCGACGGGCGACGTCAACCACCGCGTGCTGCTGACCCACCAGGGCAAGTACCAGGCCCGCGCGGCGGGGGACGTCATCGCGGCCCGCGCGAACGGCACGGCCGTGGACGACACGGAGTGGGGCGTCCATGTCGCGACCGCCGACCACCGGGCGGTCCCGCAGGTCACGTTCGCCGAGCCGGAGGTCGCCTCGGCGGGCCTCACCTCGGACGCGGCGCGCAAGGCCGGCTACGACATCCGGGTCGTCGACTACAACCTCGGCTGGGTGGCGGGGGCCTCCCTGCAGGCCGACGACTACGAGGGCACCGCGCGCATGGTCGTGGACGAGAAGCGGCGCGTGATCCTGGGTGTGACGTTCATCGGGCAGGACGTGAGCGAGCTGATCCACGCGGCGACGGTCGCGATCGTCGGCGAGGTGCCCCTCGAGCGGCTGTGGCACGCCGTCCCGGCGTACCCGACGATGAACGAGGTCTGGCTGCGGCTGCTCGAGACCTACGGACGGCCGACCGCGGCGTAGACGCCCAGGAGTCCCGCCGCGGACGCGCCCCACGTGAACCGCTCGGCGTGCGAGCGCGCGGAGGCCCCGAGGGCGGCGCGGCGGCCGTCGTCCTCGATGAGCACGGCCATCTCGGTCGCCCAGTACCGCGGCTCGCGAGTGCCCAGCAGCACCCCGGAGACGCCCTCCACGACAGACTCGGAGAGCCCGCCCGCGCGGTAGGCGAGCACAGGGGTGCCGCTCGCCGCGGACTCCAGCGCGACGAGCCCGAAGGTCTCGGAGAACGACGGGACGATCGTCAGGTCGGCCGCCGCGAACAGGTCGGCCAGGGCATCCCGGTGCAAGGCGCCCACGAAGCGCACGTCGGTGGCGACGCCGAGCTCGGCAGCCAGCGCTCTCAGCTGCGCGGCGAAGCCCTCGTCGCCCGGGGTGACGTCGCCCGCGACCACGAGCACTGGCGCCCACCCGCGCAGGGAGTGCAGCTCGGCGAGTGCCCGCACCGCGAGCTCGTGGCCCTTGAGCGGCTGGACCCGGCCCGCGATCACGACGATCGGACGGTCCGCCTCCAGCCCGAGCGCGAGCCTCGTGGCGGCGTGGGCGGCGACAGGGCGCGGCGCGAACAGGCCGAGGTCGACGCCGGGCGGGATGATCCAGGTGCGGTCCGGCGCCGCACCCACCTCGTCGATCAGCACGGTCGCCTCCGCCGACGAGGCCGCGATCACGGCGTCCGCCTGGGTGGCGAGGAACGTCTCACTGCGCAGCCGCTGCACCGGCTCGGGCGCCTGCCCCTCGCCCGCGAGCGCGTTCTTCATAACGCCGAGCGTGTGGAAGCTCTGCACGAGCGGCCGGTCGAGCTCGATCGCCACGGGGAGGGCGGCGATGCCGCTCAGCCAGTAGTGGGCGTGCAGCACGTCGTAGTGGCGGGCGCGGGCGAGCCGCGCCACCTCTTCTCCGAACTCGTCGGCGACCTCGGGCAGCCGCTCCTTCGGCAGCAGTCCGGGCCCGCCCGCGGGCAGCTCGTGCAGGGTCACGCCCGGCAGCAGCTCGCGGACGGCGGGCGCGCCCACCGCCCGGGTCACGAGGTCGACCTGCACGCCGCGCAGGGCGAGCTCCGCGGCGACCCCGAGCACGACGACGTTGAGGCCCCCGGCGTCGGCGGTCGCGGGCTGCGCGGCGGGCGAGGTGTGCATCGCGATCATCGCGACCCGCTCGACGGATACCGGCATGCTGCCCACTGTATTCTGCGGAGTATGGCGAACGAGACCCCCGCACGACCCGGACTGGTCAGGAGGCTGCGATCCTCCCGCTGGCTGAGGGCCGTGGTGCTCTCCCCGGTGGTGGCGCGGCCCGGCTACTGGTTCACCACGCTGTGCGCCGTGGTCTACGGGGGCGTCCTCAGCCGCTTCCGCCTGCGCCGCGAGGGCGGCCTCATCGTCGCGCCGCACCTGCCGACGTGGGCGTACGGGCGCGGCGGGACGACGGTGGGCGCCGTCTACCTCACGACGGACAACATCTCCCCCGCCATCCTCGAGCACGAAGCCGTGCACCGCGCGCAGTGGAAGCGGTACGGGCTCGCCTTCCTCCCCCTCTACGTCGATGCGGGGCAGGATGCCCGCGCCAACCGCTTCGAGGTCGAAGCCGGTCTTGCGAAGGGCGGGTACGGCCGATGACCCGCACGATCGTGATCACCGGCGCGAGCTCGGGCATCGGAGCCAACGCCGCCGGCCGCCTCGCCGCCGCGGGGTGGGACGTGGCCGTCGTGGGGCGCAACCCGGAGCGCACGAGGTCCGTGGCCGAGAGCGTGGGCGGCACGGCGTTCCTGGCCGACTACGACCGGCTCGACGAGGTGCGCGCGCTCGCGGCATCCCTCGCCGACCGCTACGAGCGGATCGACGTCCTCGCCAACAACGCCGGCGGGCTGATCCACGCCCGCGGCCTCTCCGCCGACGGGCACGAGCGCACGCTGCAGCACAACCACCTCGCACCGTTCCTGCTGACGAACCTGCTGCTGCCGAAGCTCACGGGCTCGCGGGTGATCGGCACGGCCAGCGTCGCCAACCTGTTCGGCAGCCTGCGGCTCGACAACCTGGAGTGGACGAAGCGGCCCTGGCTCGGGGGCTGGCAGGCCTACGGCACCTCGAAGATCGCGACGATCCTGTTCACGCAGTCGCTCGCCGCCCGCGGTGTCGAGGCCTACGCGTTCCACCCCGGGTATGTCGCCACGAGCTTCGGAGTCGACTCGCCGCTGGTGAAGTTCGCGAACTTCGTCTCGCGGAACAGCCTCGGCATCTCGCCGGAGCAGGGCGCGAGCCCGCTCGTGCACCTCGCGACCGCGGAGACCACGGGGGTGCCGAGCGGCACGTACTTCGACGGGCTCAAGCCGTTCGGGCGCATCGACCGCAGCGCGAGGAAGCCGGGGATCGCCGAGGCGCTCTGGAAGGCTAGCGCGGAACTGGTGGGCTTGGCCTAACCTCGGTCATTCGTCACAAGTTGCTCCACCTCGCCCCCTGCGGAGCACTTTTGCACGTCTCGTTCGGCTGCTCTCTGGCGAGTCGTCGAATAGTGCTGCGGATAACGCGTTCCGGAGCACTTCTTGACCAGTCGCCGTGCGGCGGCGGGGGCGAAGGGACTAGTCGCTCGTGAGCAGGCGCGCGGGGCCGTCGGCGGCGACCCAGGAGTAGACGCTGCTCGAGCCGAACGCGCTCACCGGGAGCATCTCGGCGAGCCACGCGTCGAGCGAGCGGCGCAGCGCCTGGCCGCGGTCGCGCACGAGCCAGCTGACGGAGAACCGGCCGGGGGCGGCGAGCTGCTCGATGTCGCTCTCCGACTGCACCTCGACGAAGACCTGGCCCCGGGCCGACGCGGGCAGCGTGGCCAGGATCATGCGGATCGTCTCGACGCACGCCTCATTGCCGGCGAGCAGCAGGCGGTCAGCGTCTTTCGGCGGGTTCCACGCGACGGGGGCGGAGGTCTCGGGTGTCATTGCCCTCCCAGTATAGGCATGCCTTACCTAAGAACTAAAGGGCCCGTCAGCGTCGATCGCGTAGATCCAGCGGGCTCCGGGATGCTCGGAGACCGACCACACCCGCCGGGCGCCGGGCTCGCGCGCGAGGTCCTCCGGGCCCGGGGGCAGCGCGCCGGGGTGCCGGACGAGCTCCCCCGGCAGGCCCGTCCACAGGTCCCCGTTGCGGGCCGGTCCGTTGCTCGTGGTCACGAACCACGTGCCGTCGACGACGCAGGCGCCCTGCATCCGCTCCGGTCCGCCGTGCACGTCGATCGCCGGTCCGCCGAGCTCGGCGCGCAGCAATCGAGCGTCGTCCGTGCGGTTGCGGTACTCCCCCGCGATCAGCCGCGGGGCCGCCCCGCCGTGCTCGAGCGAGACGAACGAGTAGCGCATCGCCCGCTCGCCCTCCGCCCGCTGGGCCGCGTAGCCGCCGCTCTGGGGCAGCAGGTAGTCGCGGCGGCGCAGCAGCCGGGCCAGAAGCCCCGGCCTCCGGACTTCGACGATGTCGCGGACGTCGAAGTGCCGCAGCCCGCCGAACGTGTCCGCGACGTAGAGCCGGTCCCCGTGCCAGGCGAGCCCGCCGGCGTGGACGGCGACCGGCCGCAGGTCGTGCTCGACCAGCTGCACGTGCCAGAACCGCGGCCGGGCATCCCGCAGCTCGACGAAGGTCACCCGCGCGGCCGTGTCGATCCCGTCGACCGGGTGGTGCCAGCTCACCGCCGCGATCCCGCCCTGCAGGTCGATGCCCTGCGGCCACCACGCGCTGTCCCGCTGCTCGCGGCGGGGCCACCGGATGCCCCGGCCCCCGCTCACCGCGGACCCTGGCGCCGCCGCCCACCGCGCCCGTCGCCCGCGCCGCGCGCGCACGCCCTGCAGCCCGACCCGGTCGAGGCCGCCGACCGCGGCGGGGCCGGGATCCCAGCGCAGTTCGAACATTCTTCGAGCCTAGGTGTTGACAATCCCGGCCAAGCCTGATTGGTTAGTTACGTGACCAACTAACCCACTAACCAAACATCGGAAAGGAGGTCTCCATGGATGAATCCCGGCCCATCTTCGTTCAGCTCGCCGAGCAGATCGAGAACGACATCATCGCCGGCACGCTCGCCGAGGAGACCCAGGTTCCCTCGATCAACGAGTTCGCCGCGTTCTACCGGATCAACCCGGCGACCGCGCTCAAAGGCGTGACGATGCTCGTCGACGAGGGGGCGCTCTACAAGAAGAGAGGGATCGGCATGTTCGTAGCCCAGGGCGCCCAGGCGCAGCTCAAGACCAAGCGGCGCGACAAGTTCAGCGCGGAGTTCGTCGCTCCGCTGCTCACCGAGGCGGCAAAGCTCGGCATCACGTCGGAGCAGCTCGCAGACATGATCAGAAAGGCAGACAGCAAATGACCTCAGTCACCGAGGGCCGGGTTATCGAAGTGCGCGGGCTCACCAAGCGCTTCGGCGGCGTGACGGCCGTGGACGACGCCACCTTCAGCGTCACCGAGAACAAGATCTACGGCCTTCTGGGCCGCAACGGCGCGGGCAAGACGACGCTCATGCAGCTGCTCACGGGCCAGGACTTCGCCACCTCCGGAGACATCCGGGTGTTCGGCCAGACCCCCGTGGAGAACGCCGCCGTGCTGCAGCACGTCTCCTTCATCAAGGAGAGCCAGCGCTACCCGGACGACTTCCGTGCCAAGCACGTGTTCAAGAGCGCGCCGTGGTTCTTCGAGAACTGGGACGCGGACTTCGCCGAGCAGCTCATCGCCGACTTCCGCCTGCCCGTCGACCGCCGCATCAAGAAGATGTCCCGCGGCCAGGTGTCCGCAATCGGGGTGATCGTCGGGCTCGCCTCGCGCGCTCCCCTGACCTTCTTCGACGAGCCGTACCTCGGCCTCGACGCGGTCGCGCGGCAGACGTTCTACGACCGGCTGCTGGCCGACTACGCGGAGCACCCGCGCACGGTCGTGCTCTCCACCCACCTCATCGACGAGGTGAGCAACCTCCTCGAGCACGTCCTCGTCATCGACGAGGGCCGCATCATCATCGACGAGGACGCGGAGGCCCTCCGCGGCAGCGCGACCACCCTGGTCGGCACGAAGAGCGCGGTCGACGGCTTCATCGGCTCGCGCGAGGTGCTGCACCGCGACGCGATCGGCGGCCTCGCCTCGGTCACCGTCACGGGGCTCACCGCGACGGAGCGCACGGATGCCGCGGCCGCCGGCCTCGAGCTGGCACCGGTCTCCCTGCAGCAGCTCATCATCCGCAGGACCAACACGAGCGAGAAGGAATTCGAGGTGTCAGCATGACCACCATCACGTCAACCGTCCGGAAGCCCGTGAGCGCGCTCGGCCGCATCGGGAACGTCGTCAGACTGCACCTGACGAACCCGTGGACGACGATCATCCTGCCGTGGATGATCCTGGGGATCATCCTCGTCGGGAACATCGCAATCTGGGCGATCATCCTCGCGAACACCCCGACGGCGGACATCGCCGATGTGCGCGAGGGGCTCGGCTACAGCGGAGCGAGCATGTACATCTTCGTGTACATCATGGTGGTCGCGGTTCAGGCCATCGCGGTGACGTTCCCCTTCGCCCTGGGGTACGGCGTCACCCGCCGCGACTACTACCTGGGCACCGCGCTCACCTTCGTCGGCCTCTCCGCGATGTTCAGCGTGGGTCTCACGATCCTTGCGGCAATCGAGCAGGCCACCGACGGCTGGGGGCTCGGCGGCCGGATGTTCACAACTGTGTACTACGGAGACGGCTGGGGCCAGCGGCTCTTCATCTTCTTCGCGGCGTTCCTGTTCTTCTTCTCGGTCGGCATGGCCGCCGCGTCGATCTGGGTGCGCTGGAAGGCGAACGGGCTCGTGGCGTTCTTCGTGGGCCTGGGCGTCATCCTCATCGGCGGCGCCGCGCTCTTCACCTTCACCGGCACGTGGGGCTCGTTCGGAGCCTTCTTCGCGAACGCCGGGCTCGTGGGCTCCTTCGCGTGGAGCCTCGTGATCAGCGCGATCGCGGCGATCGGCGGCTTCTTCGTCCTGCGTCGAGCCACACCGAAGAGCTAGCGCGCCACGTGAGGGCCGTCCCTCCGGGGGCGGCCCTCACTCGTGTTCCCGCCGCGCGTTGCGGAGGACGGCACGCCGCGAAACCGCCGTTCAGCACCCGCGGCGCGGCGCGGCGTCCTCCGCAACGGAGCGGGACACTGTCGAGCGCTACCCGAGCTCCTGGAACGCGGTGATCTGCATTCCGCCCGGCGCCTCGAGCCTCGCGTTGAGGGAGTTCCACGGCGTGACCGTCGGCGGCGCCAGCACGGTCGCCCCGGCGGCTTCGAGCGCGGAGGTCGCGGCCGCGGCATCCTCGACCTCGAAGGCCACCCGCACCGTCGCCTCGAAGCGCCGGCTGGTGGGCCTGCCCACCTCGACCTCGTCGATGTAGCGCACCTGCGCGGGGTTGGCGAGCTCGAGGGTCACCGAGGGGACCGACAGGATGATGACGCGCGCGCCGTCCGGGCCGTCGTACGACTCGAGCTCGGTGAGGCCGAGGGCGTCGCGGTAGAAGGCGAGGGCGGCGTCGAGGTCTTCGGTCTCGAGGACGAGGCGCAGTTGCTGGGCTGAGGTGGTCATGGTGCAAGCCTACGAACTAGCATGGGCGCGGGGTATCCGGGCGGCTCAGCGGCTGTCGCCGCAAGGTTCCGCACATCGGGAGCCCCACTCGTCTACACGACACCTATGAGGCTCAGCGGTTCGAATCCGTACAGTGCCCGCTCCGGCACCCCGCTTGCGGGAAGAGGCGCGGTGGCCCTGCGAGGGCGTGACGCCGGCTCCGGCCGGCAGAGCAGCCCTCCCGCCACCGCGGTGACGCCGGAGCGGGTACCTCGAGCCGGGAAGCAGCACCCATGACACTCCTCTCCAGCACCTTCACGAACGGCGCCATCACCGCCGGGCGCTACGTCACCGTGGCGCAGTGGCAGCGCGCCGTCGTCTTCACTGACGGCGCCCTGACCGGCACCGAGGGCCCCGGACGGCACCGCCGGAAGGGCCGCGCGGAGTGGCGCCTGGTCGACGTGCGGCCGAGCATCCTCACCATCCCGACCCAGGAGGTGCTCACGAAGGACGGCGTGCAGGTGCGCCTCTCGCTCGTGGCAACGCTCGAGATCACGGATGCCGCGGCCTGGATCGTCGCGTCAGCAACCCCGTTCGACGCCATCTACTCCGCGCTGCAGGTCGCCCTCCGGGACCGCGTGGCGGGCACCGACCTCGCGGACCTCTCCGCGAGCCGCTCGACCCTCCTCGAGGGCGTCGACGAGGAACTCGCCCCCGCTCTCGCGCACCTCGGCGCCACCGTCACCTCGATCGCGCTCAAGGACATCACGCTGCCGCAGGAGGTGCGCGCCGCCATCGCGCAGGCCGCCCTCGAGCGCCAGCGCGGCCTCGGCGAGCTCGAGCGCGCCCGCACCGAGGCCGCGACCCTGCGCAGCCTCGCCAACTCCGCCAAGCTCATGGCGGAGAACCCCATGCTGCTGCAGCTGCGCACCCTGCAGGCCGCCTCCGAGGGCGCGCAGATCATCATCCACCGCGGCTCCGACGCGGACGAGAAGTAGGAGCGATGGGCTACCTGTTCCTCGCCCTCGCGATCGTCGGCGAGGTCATCGCCACCTCCTTCCTCAAGTTCACCTCGGGCGAGAAGTCGGTGTGGTGGGCCTACCCGATCGTCGGCGTCGGCTACATCTTCGCCTTCGTGATGCTGTCGCTGACACTGCGGCAGGGCGTGCCGCTCGGCATCGCCTACGCGATCTGGGCGGGCGTCGGCGTCGTCGCGGTCGCGATCATCAGCTGGCTGGTCTTCCACGAGACGCTCACCTGGCAGCAGATCCTCGGGATGGTGCTGGTCGCGGGCGGCGTCATCCTGCTCGAGGCCGGCGGCAAGCACGAGAGCTAGCGCAACGAGCGCTTCTTGAGATTCAGCTCCATCATCACGGTGCCGAGCCAGCGGTCGTACTTGAAGCCGACCTTGCCCATCTGGCCCACGTTCTTGAAGCCGAACCGCTCGTGCAAGTGGATCGAGGCGTCGGCGTTCTTGTCCGCGATCACGGCGATCATCTCGCGCACTCCCGCAGCACGGGCGCGGTCGATGAGCTCGCCCAGTAGTGCCTTGCCGAGCCCCTTGCCTGTCGACGCCGGGCCCAGGTAGATGTGGTTCTCGACCGAGAACCGGAACGCCGCCTTGAGCTTCCACGGGTACACGTAGGCGAAGCCCAGCACGCTGCCGCCCGGGCTCACCGCGATGATGAACGGGTACCCCCGCTGGCGCGCACTGTCGAACTTCTTTCGCGCCTCCGCGAGCGTCCACGGGGTGTCATTGAGCGTGATCGACGAGTTGAGCACGTAGTGGTTGTAGATCTCCCGGATGCTCGGCACATCGCCCGGCTCGGCCGCGCGTATCTCGAACGAGAACGGGGCCTCCTCGGGCTCCGGCGGGCGGAGGTGGGGAGGCAGTTGCCGCCGAGGCTGGTACTCCTCCTCTAGCACCTGCCCGCTCCCATGCACCGAGCATAGGCGCTAGGTGATGTCCCGTCGCCATGCCGTGAGGTACCCGATCACCGACACGACGAGCGCCACCGCCGCCAGGACGAGGCCGCCCTGCCACCACTCGAGCGGGTCGGTGCTGCCGCCGCCGCCCGCGAAGGAGGTGAAGATGCTCGACCCGACGAGCGCGTCGCTCGCGGCACCGGGGAGGAAGCGCCCGACGGCGGCTGTCCAGTCCCAGATCGACGTTCCCAGCCGGAGGATCGGCTCGACGAACTGGGTGAAGGCGAGCACGCTGATGATGGCCGCCACCTGGTTCTGGATGAGGGACCCGACACCGACGCCGATGACCGCCCACAGCGCCATGGCGAGCACGATCCGCCCGGCGAGCGCCCACGTCGCGGAGTCGCCGAGGCCGGTCTCGGTGCCGGTGGCGCTGAGGATCGGAGCGCCCAGCCCGAAGGATGCGACGAGGCCCACGACGCCGAACAGCGCGCCCGCAGCCCCGAGGACCACGAGCTTGGCCGCGAGCACGCGGCCGCGCCTCGGCTGCGCGAGGAACGTGGGCGTGAGCGTCTGGTAGCGCACCTCCGAGGTGACGGCGAGCGTGCCCAGGATGAGCGGGAACACGTAGCCGACCGCCGTCACAGCGGAGTAGACGACCGGCGCGATCATGTCCGGCGGGAGCTGCGGCGCGTTCGACTGCGCGGACAGTTGGTCGCCCAGCGCGCCGAAGAGGCCGGCGAGGAGGGCCGCCGTGAATCCCACGTACCCGACCATGATGAGCGCGAGCAACCACCACAGCCGCGTGGAGGTGAGCTTGAGCACCTCGGACCGCAGTGCCGCGATCATGCCTGCACCCCCTCGGGAGCGCCCACGAGCTCGAGGAAGACCTCTTCCAGGCCCGCGCGCTCCGGTTGCAGGAGGCTCAGCGGCACGCCGGCGCGGTGGGCGATAGAGCCGACATCCGCAGCGGCGCCCCGCACCGTGAGGCCGGCGCCCGTGTCCACGACGTCGAGGCTGGCCGCGCGCAGCGCCGACCGCAGGGCCGCGCGGTCCGGCGCGTCGACGAGCACGGTCTGCGCCGTCTCGAGCTCGTCGAGCGAGCCCTCGTGCACGATGCGGCCGCGGGAGAGGATGACCACGCGCTCGACCGTCTGCTGCACCTCGCTGAGGAGGTGCGACGACACGAGCACGGTGCGCCCCTCGGCGGCGAGCTCCTGAAGCAGGCCGCGGATCCACCGGATGCCCTCGGGGTCGAGCCCGTTGATCGGCTCGTCGAGCACGAGCACCTCCGGATCGCCCAGGAGGGCGAACGCGAGGCCGAGCCGCTGGCGCATCCCGAGCGAGAAGCCGCCGACCCGCCGGTCCGCGGCCTCCGCGATCCCGGTGAGCTCGAGCACCTCGCCGATGCGCCCGCGCGGGATGCCCGCCGCCGCCGCATACACGGCGAGGTGGTTGCGCGCGGTGCGGCCGGGGCTGAAGCTCGACGCCTCGAGGGCCGTGCCCACCGTGGCGAGCGGCCGGGGAAGGTCGCGGTACGCCGTCCCGCCGAACGTCGCCGAGCCGCCCGTCGGCCGGACCAGGCCGAGCAGCATGCGCAGCGAGGTCGTCTTCCCGGCGCCATTCGGCCCGAGGAACCCGGTCACGCGCCCCGGCTCGACAGTGAAGCTGAGGTCGGACACCGCCTGCACGGCACCGAAGTGCTTGCTGACATTCCGGAACTCGATCGTTGTTCTAGTTCGCATAGAACAACCGTACCAGTACTAGGGCTCGAGCGACCAGTCCACCGGCGGGGCGCCCTGGGCGGCGAGCAGCTCGTTGGCGCGGCTGAACGGCTTCGAGCCGAAGAATCCGTTGCGCGCCGAGAGCGGGCTCGGGTGCGCGCTCCGGATGGTCGGCGTGCTGCCGAGGAGCGGGCTGAGGCTCGCGGCATCCCGGCCCCAGAGGATCGCGACGAGCGGCCCGCCGCGCGCCACGAGGGCCCGGATCGCCGCCTCGGTGACCGCCTCCCAGCCCTTGCCGCGGTGCGAGCCGGACACCCCCGCCTGCACCGTCAGCACGCGGTTGAGCAGCATGACGCCGTGCTCCGACCAGCGCGTGAGGTCGCCGTGCGCGGGCACGGGCAGCCCGAGGTCGTCGTGCAGCTCGCGGTAGATGTTCTGCAGGCTGCGCGGCACGGGGCGCACCGCCGCGTCGACCGAGAACGACAGGCCGACGGGATGCCCGGGGGTCGGGTACGGGTCCTGGCCGACGATGAGCACCCGCACGTCGGAGAGCGGGTACTCGAACGCCCGGAGCACCCGGTCGCCGGCGGGCAGGTACCTGCGCCCGGCGGCAGTCTCGGCGCGCAGGAAGTCCCCGAGCGCGTGGATGCGCTCCTCCTCCGGCGCGAGCGCGGCCGCCCACCCGGGGTCGACGAGCTCGGCGAGCGCGGCAGCCATCAGGCCCCGAGCGTCCCGACCAGCACGCCGTTGTCCTCCGCGGTGACCTTCCACACGCTGCCCGAGCCCTCGACCCGCAGTTCGCCGTCCCCCACGATCAGCACGGTGAACTCGTCGATGGCGACCCCGCCGTCCACGAGGCCGGCCTCGGTCGCGGCGATCAGGCGCGAGAGCGTGCCCCACTGCGCGGCGTGCACGTCGATCGCGAGGTCCACGAGGCCGAGCCCCTCGACGACGGTGAGCTCGTCGAGGTCCTCGCCGGTGTCCTCGGGGCACACCGGCACCCCGCCGATCTGCCAGCCGCCGATGATGGCGCGGTCGGAGGCGATCATCGAGCCGGCGGAGAAGCCCGCGTAGGGCAGGCCGTCCGCGACCAGCAGTCGGATCTCGTCGACGAGCGGCACGACCGCCTCGAGGTAGGAGGGTGTGTGTCCGCCGCCGATGAGCAGCCCGTCGATGTCGGTGAGCACGGCAGAGGCGAACGACTCCCCCTCGGCGACCATCGTGACGACCGGCTCGCAGGGCCCCGTGCGCAGCAGCTGCTCCCGGTACGCCCGGGCGTAGAGCGGGGCGTCCTCGCCGTCGCCGACGAGCAGCACCGCCACCCGTGCGAGCTCCCGACCGGACACGGACGCCCGCGCCGCGGCCTCCTCGAGGAAGATCTCGTACACCTCGCCGGTGTAGTCCTCCGAGCGTCCGCCGCCGATCAGGTGGATGCTCACAGGGTCACCACCGGCTGCACCGACCACGGGAAGTTGATCCACTTGTCGGTGCGCTTCCAGGTGTAGGTCGGCTCGTAGACCGTGCCGGGCTTCGTGTAGAGCACGACGGTGCGCAGGTCGGCGCCGCCCGCCTCGAGCAGCTGGACCACCATGGCGAGCGTGCGCCCGGAGTCCGACACGTCGTCGACGAGCAGCACCTTCTTGCCGATGATCGACTGCGCGTCGAGCAGCGGAGGGAGCATGATCGGCTCGGGGAGGCGGGTCCCGACGCCGGTGTAGAACTCGGCGTTCACCGCCCCGCAGCTCTTGATGCCGAGCGCGTAGGCGATGCTGCCGGCGAGCAGGAGCCCGCCGCGGGCGATCGCCACGACGATGTCGGGCACGAACCCGCTCTTGAGCACCTCGAGCGCGAGCTCGCGCGACGCCTCGCCGAACGCCTCGTAGGTGAGTGTCTCGCGCTCGGCGACGGTTTCGGCATCATTCACGCTCATGCGACCACGCTACCGGGCTGTAGCATCCGTTCATGTCACTCGTGCGTGGGAAGGCCGGCGCAGTAACGTTCGGCCTCGTCGGCTACCTCTTCCTCGTTGAACTCGTGAGCGGAATCCTGCAGGGCTTCTACGTTCCGCTCATCCCCGACCTGGTCGACCACCTCGGGATCCGGGATGCCGACTTCAACTGGTTCGAGGCGGCGCAGCTGCTGCTCTCGGCCATCGTCGTGCCGGTGCTGGCGAAGCTCGGCGACATGTACGGGCACAAGCGCATCCTGCTCATCTCGACAGTCCTGACGGCCGGGGCCACCTGGTGGCTGGCGTTCACCGGCGACTTCACGACGTTCCTCATCGCGTGGGCGCTCCAGGGCTTCTACGTGGTGTGGCTGCCGCTCGAGGTCGCGCTGATCTTCGACCGCGGTCGGGTGACGGGCCGCGGCGCGTCCCAGACGCGCCGGGCTGCGGGATACCTCGTGGTCGCCCTCGAGGCGGGCGCCATCCTCGGCGCGCTCGGCGGGGCCCGGGTGTTCAAGGCCCTCGGCGGAGAGGTAGCGCCGACGCTCATCGTCCCCGCCATCGCCGTCACCCTCGTGTTCTTCGCGATCCTGTTCGGCGTGCCGGAGTCGAAGCCGCTGCCCGGGCGCACCCTCGACTGGCGGGGCTTCACCGTCCTGTCGCTGGGGCTCCTGCTCATCACCTCGGGCCTCACGTTCCTCAAGATCAACATCGAGGCCGACACCGGGCTCTGGTGGATCGCCATCCCGATCATGCTCGTGGGCATCGCCGTGTTCGTGCCGTGGAGCCGCTTCGAGCTCAGGCAGTCCGACCCGGCCATCGACCTCCGCGTGCTGCGCGAGCCGACCATGTGGCCGATCCAGCTCACCGCGGGCCTCGTCGGCATCAGCCTGCTCGGCGCCCAGGCCCCGCTCTCCACGTTCGCCTCGAGCAAGCTCGGGATGGACGCGGACTCGATCTCGTACATCATCGGCGCCTACCTCGTGTCGATGATCATCGGCGCCCTGCTGTTCCCGCGCCTGTCGAAGTGGTCGAGCCCCCGCGTCGCCCTCATCGTCGCGACGTTCTTCGTCGCCGGCGGATACCTGCTCTTCCTCGTGAACCACACCACGATCGCCGGCACTTTCGTGAACATGGCGATCGCCGGCATCGGGTCGGGCGCGCTCGTCGGCGCGCTCCCGTCGGCCGCTGCCGCTGCCGCGCCGCGCGGCCAGACCGGCATCGCGACCGCGCTCACCAACACCACGAAGACGATCGGCGGCTCGTTCGCCTCGGCGATCTTCGCGATCGTGCTCGCGGCCGGGGCGATCGGCACTGCCTCGACGCTGTTCGGCTACATGACGGTGTTCACCATCTGCGGCGTCGGTGCGCTGGTGGCCGCGGTGCTCCTGTTCCTCGTGCCGAAGCTCGCGTTCGCTGACGTGGCCGACGAGGAGATCCTGCTGCCGGACACGGAGCGGGTGGAGTAGGCGCAGGGCGTTGCTTCGGGGTCGCGCTACAACTTTCGCGTCGCGCTGCAGAGACCTCTGTAGCGCGACGGGATTTCTGTAGCGAGCGGTGTCGGAGCGCCCTACTCAACCAGCCTTCGGCCTGAGGGCGCCGCGGATCACCTTGTGCTGCGCCGCCTGCGCCACCGGGCGCACGGTGAGCTGCTCGACCGAGACGTTGTGGGGCAGCTCCAGCGCGCCGACGATGGCGAGGGCCATGTCCGCGGCGGTGAGGGGCTCCTGCACGTTCTCGTAGACCTTGTCGGCGGCCGCCTGGTCGCCGCCGAACCTGTTGAGCGAGAACTCCTCCGTGTGCACCATGCCGGGCGCGACGTCGATGACGCGGATCGGCTCCCCCGCCAGCTCGAGCCGAAGCACTCCGACGAGGGCGCGCTCGGCGAACTTCGCGGCGTTGTACCCGCCGCCGCCCTCATAAGTGACGTAGCCGGCGACGGACGTGACGGTGAGGATGTCGGCGCTCGTGCCGGGCGTCCAGCTCGCCCGCAGCAGCGGCAGGAGCGCCGAGGTCACGCGCTTGGTCCCGAGGACGTTCACGTCGAACATCCACTGCCAGTCGTCGGGGCTGCTCTCCTCGACGGACCCCATGCCGCGAGCGCCGCCCGCGTTGTTCACCAAGGCGTGCACGGGCCCGAGCTCGGCGAGATGGGCGGCGAGGGCATCCACGTCGCCCTGCTTCGTCACGTCGGCGACGAACACGTCGCACCCGGTGGAGGCGGCGAGCGCCTCGAGCCGGTCGGCCCGCCGGGCGACGCCGACGACGTCCCACCCGTGCTCGCGCAGCAGGCGCACCGTGGCCTCGCCTATGCCTGAACTAGCACCTGTCACTACCGCGCGTCGAGCCGTCATGGGTTAAAAGTAGCCCCGCTAGGGTGGAGCAGATGACGACGACCCAGCCGGTGACGACGGCCAAGCCGCGCGTCCCGTTCTGGGACAACGCGCGGTTCGTGGCCGTCACCCTCGTGGTCATCGGGCACGGCATCCAGCGCCTCACGTCCGACTCCGACAACGCGCTCATCGTCTACCTGTTCATCTACGCGTTCCACATGCCCGCGTTCGCGATGATCAGCGGCTACTTCTCGAAGGCCACCCCGCCCGGGTCGCGCCAGATGAAGAAGGTGCTGACCGACATCCTGCTGCCGTACTTCATCATGGAGACGATCTGGACCCTCGTGCAGTTCCTGGTGGAGGGCAAGCAGGAGTTCAACCCCACAACACCGAGCTGGACGCTGTGGTTCCTCCTCGCCCTCGGCATCTTCCGGCTGATCCTGCCGTACCTCACGCTCGTGCGCTGGCCGCTGTTCTGGGCCGTGGTGCTCTCGGTCGGCGTCGGCTACTTCAGCAACGTCGACAGCACCTTCTCGCTCTCGCGAGCGATCGGCATCATGCCGTTCTTCGTGCTCGGCTGGAAGGTGCGGCAGTGGGGGCTCGTCGAGCGCTGGCGGGTCGCCGAGCGGGTGACCTGGTGGGTGCGCGGTGCCGCGATCGTGGTGCTCGGCGCGTGGCTGGTCACGGTGGTGCTGCTGATCCGGCCGTTCCGCGAGATCCAGGTGCAGCACTGGTTCTTCTACGACGACTCCTACGCCGGCATCGCGGACGGCGCGTGGTGGGACGGCGCCGTGCGGCTCGGGTTCATCCTGCTCGCAGTGCTGCTGAGCGCGGCGTTCTTCGTCCTGGTGCCGCGGCGGACGACCTGGATGACCGACTTCGGCCAGGCGACCATGTACATCTACCTGCTGCACAGCTTCGTGCTCTACCCGATCCGCGAGACGGGCGTGCTGAAGGACGAGCACGCCTCGGCGGCCTGGCTGCTGAGCATGGTCCTGGCGTGCATCGCTATTTCGATCGCGCTCGCGAGCCCGCTCATCCGGAAGGTCTTCCGTCCGCTCGTCGAGCCGAAGCCGAAGTGGCTGTTCATCGAGCTGCCGGATGAGAGGCCGGGCCCGTCGCGCCGCGACCCGACGGGCTCCCGCCGCACCTAGCCCTTGATGACGTAGGGGTCGCCGTACACCGCCCACTCCAGCGGGAGCGCGAGTGTGAGATTGCCCTCGCGCAGGAACCGGCGCTGCGCGGTGTCGACGCGGCTGGTGTCCGAGTGCGCCTCCTCGGTCTGCATCTCCGCCACGCGAGCGTCGAGGAACGCGTCCAGGTAGGCGGTCTCGTCACCGCCCTCGGCCGGCGGCTTCGCCGTCTCGAGCGCGGTCGCGCGGATGCCCAGGAACCCGTCGAACCCGTGCATCACCGCGGCGTCGTAGTAGGCGAACTGGCCCAGCGCCTGCAGCCCGTCCGCCTTCGCCTGGGCGACTGCCGGGTCGAAGTAGACGGCGTCGCGCTCGTGGTCCTGCGCGGCCTGGAACTGCGGGTCGAGCGCGGCCTCGGCCCAGGCATCCGGGAACCCGGGGTCGAGGCCCTCGTGGGAGTCGGTGCCGTCCACGGCCTCGAGCGCGGGGAGGTACGGCGCGAGCACGTTGTCGGGCTCGGTCTCCGTGTAGGCCTTCACGAGCTCGAGCATGTCCCCGGTGCCGGAGCAGAAGCCGATGATGCCGGCGGTGTACCCGCGGCCGTCGGCGATGTCCTCGATGTAGGAGTACTGCGCCCTCCAGTCGAGCGACGAGTTCTCCGCGCTCGACACGAGCTGCATGGCCACGTCCTTGAGCGCCGGGTCGTCGAGGCCTCGGGATGCCGCGGCCGGCGCGCACCCGGCGAGCAGCAGCACCGCCAGGGCGGCGCTAGCCCAGTGCCGCGCGCGCACGCTCCACCGCCTCAGGGTCGGCGCCGGCGGACTCCAGTGCCAGCAGCCCCGCACCGAGGATGGGCGGAGCGGAGACCACGAGGGCCCGCGCCAGCGGCACGAGCCGGGCGAGGGCGGCGTCCACGCCGGCCAGGAGCCGGGCATCCCCCGACTGGACGACTCCCCCGCCGAGCACGACCGGGAGGGCCGCGCCCTCGAGTCCGAGCCGCCTGAGCGCGGCGGCAGCCATGACGGCGATCTCCTCCGACTGCCGGTCGACGATGTGCTGGGCTATCGCGTCGCCGGCCCGCGAGTGCTCGAGCACCACGGGACTCAGGCGGGCGAGCTCCGGCATTCCGATGCTGCCGCTGTGCAGAGCCTCGGTGAGCTCGCCCACGGTGCTCAGCCCGAACTCGCGCGGGATCGCCGCCGTGAGGCTCGTGGGCTCCCCCCGGCCGTCGGACTCGCGCGCGGCGAACCACAGGGCGAGCTCGCCGATGCCGCCGCCGCCGCCCCAGTCGCCGGAGATCGGGCCGAGCGCGAGGAAGCGCGCGACCTCGCCGTCGGCGCGGATCGCGAGGGCGTTGAGCCCGGTACCGCAGATGACGGCCGCGGCATCGGGTGCCGAGGTGCCCGCGCGCAGGAGCGCGAACAGGTCGTTCTCGACGGTGATCGACCCGGCCCAGTCGAACCCGGCGAGGGCGGCGCGGTACTCCTCGACCTCGCGCTCGAGGTCGAGGCCGGAGAGGTAGATGCCGACGTGGGCCGGCGGCTCGTCACGGGCGAGCTGCCGCACGAGCGAGTCCACGACCGCGACCGAGGGCCCGACACCGATGAAGTGCGGGCTCGAGGTGCCGGAGGAGGCGCGGCCGAGCACGGTCCCGTCGAGGGCGAGGGCGACGGCATCCGTCTTGGATCCCCCGCCGTCGACGGCGATGACGAACGTCACTTCGCCCAGGCCAGGTGCTCGCGGTTGTGCGCGATGAGCAGGTCGGTGAGCTTCTCGGCGCGGTCGTACTGCCCGACGAGCGGGTGCGCGAGCAGGGCCCGGCTGACCCTGTCGCGACTGCCGTCGACGGCGGCGTCCAGCGCGAGCCGCTCGTACGCGGCGACGTGCGCGATGAGGCCCGCGTAGTCGTCCGCGAGCGGCGCGATCGGCAGCGCCTCGAGCCCGGATGCCCCGACCCGCGCCGGCACCTCGATGACGTGGTCGTCCGGCAGGAACGGCATCGAGCCGTTGTTGACCAGGTTCACGACCTGCACGTCGCCGCGGTCCGCCGTGAGGGAGGCGATGAGCTCGACAGCCGCGTCCGAGTAGAACGCGCCGCCGCGCCGCTCGAGCGCGGCCGGCTTCTGGTTCTCGGACGGGTCGGCGTAGAGCTCGAGCAGCTCCCTCTCGACGGCGAGCACCGCCTCCGCCCGCGACGGCTCGCGCAGCTGCTCGGCGAGCACCTCGTCGTGCGCGTAGAAGTAGCGCAGGTAGTAGCTCGGCACGACCCGCAGCTTCTCGATGAGCGACGCCGGCAGGTCGACCTCCTCCGCGAGCCCCTCGATGCGGTCGCCGATCATCCCGGGCAGCACGTCCTCGCCGTCCACGAAGACGGAGCGCTCCCACGTGAGGTGGTTGAGGCCCACGTGGTCGAGCTGCACGCGCGAGGCGTCCACGTCGAGCATCGCGGCGAAGCGGCGCTGGAAGCCGATCGCGACGTTGCACAGCCCGACGGCGCGATGGCCAGCCTGCAGCAGGGCGCGCGTCACGATGCCGACCGGGTTCGTGAAGTCCACGATCCACGCGTCCGGCTTCGCGTGCTTGCGAACCGTCTCGGCGATGCCCAGCACCACCGGCACTGTGCGCAGCGCCTTTGCGAACCCGCCCGGCCCCGTGGTCTCCTGGCCGATGCAGCCGACCTCGTGCGGCCAGGTCTCGTCCCCGTGCCGGGCCGCCTGCCCGCCCACGCGCAGCTGGAGCAGGACGACGTCGGCGTCCGAGACTCCCGCAACGAGGTCGGTGGTCGGGATGACGCGGCCGGGGTGCCCGGCCGCCGCGAACATGCGCTGCGACATCCCGCCGACCAGCTCGAGGCGGCCGGGATCGGTGTCGACGAGCCACACCTCCTCGATGGGCAGGAGCGCCCGCAGCCGCGAGAAGCCGTCGATGAGCTCGGGGGTGTAGGTGGAACCGCCCCCGACGATGGTGAGTTTCATGTCTAGCCTTTGACTCCGGTCAGTGCGATGCCCTCGACGAAGGTGCGTTGGGCGAAGAAGAAGATGACCACGACGGGGATCATCACGAGCATGGTGATGGCCGTGGTGAGGCCCCAGTCCGTGCTGTGCGAGCCCCGGAAGGTGGCGAGGCCGTAGGCGACGGGCCACCAGGCCGGGTTCTCGGACGTGTAGAGCAGCGGGCCGTAGTAGTCGTTCCACGAGTGGAAGAACAGGAAGATCGCCGTCGCCGCGATGCCGGACTTGGCCATCGGGATGATGACCCGCCACAGCACGCCGAGCTCGCCGTTGCCGTCGATGCGCGCCGCGTCCGCGTACTCCTTCGGGATGGTGAGGAAGAACTGGCGCAGCAGGAAGATGGAGAACGCGTCGCCCAGCAGGTTCGGCAGGATGAGCGGGGCGAGCGACCCGGTGAGCCCGAGCTTGGCCCACATCACGTAGATCGGCACCGCGGTCACCTGCGGGGGCAGCAGCATCGCGACGATGATCGCGATGAAGATCACGTTCGCGAAGCGGAACTTGATGCGAGCGAGCACGTAGGCCGCGGGCACCGACGACACGAGCATGAACGCCGTGGCGAGCACCGCGTAGATCGCGGAGTTGCCGAACCACTGCAGCAGCGGCACCTCGCTGAACGCCTTGAGGTAGTTCTCGAACGTCCAGGGGTTCGGCCACAGGGTCGCGGTGAGGGTCTGGTCGCTCGTCATGAAGCTCGTGAGCACCACGAACACGATGGGGGCGATGAACAGCACCGCCACGGTGACGAGCACGACGTGCTCGCCGATCCAGACCAGGACGCGGCTGGGCGATGGCGGCCGTCTGCGGGTGAGGGCTATCGCGGTCATGCAGTCGCCTCCTCGGGCGTGAAGGCCTTCACCCTGCGCAGCAGGAGCACCAGGAACACCGTGGCGACGATGAACAGGATGACCGCGAGCGCCGAGGCGTAGCCGAGCTGGTAGTTGCCGAACCCGCGCACGTAGAGCCACTGGGTGTAGGTGAGCAGCGAGTTGTTCGGGTAGCCGAGCTGCGAGCCGGTGCCCTCCCCCACGACGGCCTTCCCCGACGCCACCGTCGAGGCGACTGCCGCCTCCGTGAAGAACTGCAGGGCGGCGATGATGCCGGTGACGAGCGAGAACACGAGCACCGGCACGATCGTGGGCAGGGTCACGTAGCGCATCTTCTGCGCCGCGTTGGCGCCGTCCAGCCCCGCCGCCTCGTAGAGCTCGCGCGGCACGTCGAGGAGGCCCGCGAGCAGGATGATCATGACGTCGCCCATCACCCAGATACTCAGCAGCAGGAGCGTCGGCTTCGACAGCGCCGGGTCGTTGAACCACAGCGGCCCGTGGAGGCCGAGCGCCTTCAGGATCGTGTTGACGGGACCGGTGCCCGGGTTGAACAGGAACACGAACGCGACGACGGAGGCGACCGGCGGCACGAGCGCCGGCAGGTAGAACAGCGTGCGCCACACCCCGTTGGCCCGCCGCGAGCGCACCAGCAGGTTCGCCACGAAGAACGCGAACAGCAGCTTCACCGGCACCATGACCACCACGAACCACAGCGTGTTCAGGGCCGCGGTCGCGACCTTGGGGTCTTTCGTGAACAGGTACTCGTAGTTGCGGAACCCGATGAACTCGGGGTCCGACACCAGGTCGAAGCGCGTGAAGCTGTAGAACACCGACGCGATCAGCGGGTACACGAAGAAGATCGCGAGTCCGAGCAGGGCGGGCGCGAGCATCCCGAGGATGACCAGGTTCTTGCGGCGGGATGCCCGCCGCCGGCCCGGGCGGACTGCCGCAGCAGCCCGCCCGAGCCCAGCGGTGGCGGAGGTCACGGGCCGCTGACCAGCTCGAGCGCGTCGTTGATCTCCTTGTCCACGCCCTTCAGCCCGTCGGCGAGGTCGCCGCCCTGGCCCTGCTGGTACTTGTCCCAGTAGTCGCCGAACGACTGCTGGTAGCCCGCGCCGCTCGGGCTCGGCGGCGTGGTGGCGGTCTTGGCGTTCGCCGCGATGTCGAGGAACACCTGGAACTGCGGGGTCACCTCGAGGTCGGGGCTCGTGAGGGCGTCGTGCGTGCTCGGCACGTTCTTCAGGCCGTTGGCGAGCTTCACCACCGCGCCGGTGTCGGTCGTGAGGTACTTGAGCAGCGCCCAGGCGAGCTCCGGGTTCTTCGAGCCCTTGGAGATGCCGGCGATGTTGCCGGTGATGTACCCGGCGCCGTACAGGTCGGGCTGCGAGTCGACCACGGGGAACGGCGCGGTGCCGTACTTGAGGTCGGGCGCCTGGTCGTCGATGAACGCCGTGCGGTACTCGCCGTCGAGGTTCATCGCCACCTGGCCGGTCTGGAAGGCGTTGTCGGCCGAGAACTCCTGGCCGAGCCCCGCGGTGAACGCCTGCAGCTTGTCGAAGCCGATCTTGTCGACGTAGGCCTTCTGCCACTCCATGAGCTCGTTCCAGCCGTCGGAGGACCCGACGGCGGAGGTGCCGTCGTCGTTGAGCCACTGGGCGGCGGCGAGCGGGCCGAGGTGCGCGGCCGAGTTCTCGTAGTAGCCCATGAGCGGGTTGAACCCGAGAGTCTTGATCGAACCGTCGGCGTTGTAGGTGGTGAGGGCGAGGCCCATCTCCTCCAGCTCGCTCAGAGTCTTGGGCGGTGCCGTGAAGCCCGCCGCGCTCAGCAGGTCCTCGTTGTAGTACAGCGCGTACACGTCGGCGAGCACCGGCATCGAGCAGCGCACACCGTCGAACTCCGTGTAGCTCTTGACCGTGTCGGTGAACTGGCCGAGGTCGACCTTGTCGCGCGCGATGTAGGGGCCGAGGTCGCGGAAGGCGCCGCTGTTGCAGAAGCTGCCCACGATGTCTGTCGAGTACGACATCCCGAGGTCGACGGAGGTGCCGGCCGAGATCGCCTTCTGCAGCTTCTCGTCGTCCTGCCCGGAGTGCACGTCGACGGTGACCTTGGGGTTCGCCGCCTCGAAGTCGTCGATGACCGACTGGATGACGTCCGCCTCGCGATCGGCGAAGAAGTGCCAGAACGACACCGTGCCCTCGAGCTCGGTCGGCGCCTTGTCGGCGATGGTCTGGTCGCCGCCGGTGCCGGTGCAGCCCGCGAGTATGAGCGCGGCGGCGGTGATGGCGGCGGCGCCCGCGAGGGCGCGGCGCCAGGTGGTGGGAGATGTCACTTCGTTGTTACCTCACTGTCGGTTGCGGATGGGGGCTATGCGGTGATGCGGGATACGTCGTCGAACAGGCGGCTGTGCACGTCGGCGATGAGCACCTCGCGCGCACCGCGGAGAACGGGGTGGTCGGCGACTGCGGTCGCGACCACGTCGGGACGCCACTGGGTGGATGCCGCCAGCTCCTGCGCGACGAGGGCGGCGAGCCGCTCCCCCCCCTCGCGACCGGTCGGGCCGCCGAGCACGATGCGCTCGGGGTCGAGAACGGCCAGCACGGGCACGAGGCCGAGGGCCACGCGCTCGGCGAGGGCGGCGACGGGGTCCGGCGTGCCCTGCAGCCGCGCCCAGGCCGCGGCGCCGAAGAACTCGGTGAGGGTCGGTGCGTCGGGGTCGAGCTGCAGCCCCTCCGCCGGCACGGGCAGGTAGCCGATCTCGCCGGACCCTCCCGCCGCGCCGCGGTAGATGCGGCCGGAAACGTCGATCGCGAGACCGAGGCCCTCGCCCATCCAGAGCAGGGCGAAGCCGTCGACCTCGTCCGCGGACCCGGCTGCCCGCTCGGCGACGGCGGCCAGGTTCGCGTCGTTGTCGAGCGTGACCGAGACGCCCAGCTCGCGCTCCAGGTGCGCCCGGATGCCCGTGGTGGGCCATCCCGGCAGCGTGTCCGTGAACGACAGCTCGTCGGCGCGCTGCGCCACCGCCGCCTGCACTCCGATGCACACGAGCCGCACCGCGTCGTGGCGGATCCCGGCGGCGTCGCAGGCCGCCGCGATCGCTCCGCGCACGTCGGACACTGCTGTTCGCTGCGAGTCGGGGGCGAGGGGCAGTTCGGCTACGGGGTGCTCTGCGCCCGTGGCATCCACCACCGTCGCTGTGATGCGCGAGGAGCTCACGTCGATGGCCACGCCCAGCACGCGGTCGGCGCGGACCGCGTAGCTCACCGCGTTGGGGCCGCGGCCGTTCGAGATCTCGCCGTCGACCCGGATCAGCCCGGCACCCTCGAGGCGCGCGACCATCTGCGCGGCGGTGGGCTTGGAGAGGCCCGACAGCTCGCCGAGGCGGTTGCGCGTGAGCGGCCCGTGCTGCAGCAGCAGGCCGAGGGCCGTGCGGTCGTTGGTGGCGCGGAGCCACGCGGGGGTGCCTCGAACTGTCTCCGACATCGACTCGCTCCCTCGTGCGTCTGCGTGCCGCTCTGCCCACTCGCGCAGCGCTGCGTCTGGCCCAACCGTGCGTCCGCTCGTCCAGCGGCGAAACGCTTGTCGAGGAATGTATCAGTAAAGTTTCTTTATAGATACTGTCGCGCGGCAATCCGTGGGTACGAACGCGCCGGATGCCCGCGCGGAGGTTTCGACACCATGCCGCCACCGCGGCACCAGCGCCGCGCCGAAACCCCCGCGCCGCCCGGCGGCACCCCGCGCCGCCCGTCCCCCGCGGCACCCGTCCCCGCGCCGGAAACCCCCGCGCCAACGCGGCCGGATGCCCGCGCGGAGGTTTCGACACCATGCCGCCACCGCGGCACCAGCGCCGCGCCGAAACCCCCGCGCCGCC